>JBEKHO010000109.1:0-2611 GCA_050012215.1 Steroidobacteraceae bacterium | reverse complement strand
TCAGCTATTTCGTGTCGCAATGTCACAAAGAACAGTTGCCCGGAGCGGCCCGCCTTCGGTTCAGCCGCCGTTACCGTCGATTCGCGGACCATCGGCGAGCCTATCTTGATATCACGCAGGAAATGGATGCGGCTACCCGCCCACATCCGCCGCGGCAACTCGACGGCGGGCAATAGGCCATCACCGCTGCGCCGGGGGTGACCGTCAATACCGATCGAAGACTGGCGGACCTGCGGGTTAAAATGCACCCAATGACCGAGCGGCGGCAACATCCCTGACCTCCACGGAGACGGGCCGCGGTCAAGCAGCGCCGCAAGTCCAGCGAGGCGATGTGCATCCGCAACGTCGCGCTGAGTCTCCGAACGGCCAATGTAAGAATTCACTTCGATGCGGAAAACTCCTCGCGGATCGCCCGGCCATGAGAGTCAATCGCCGGCACGGCTCCGGTGGGCGCCTCGCCGCCGTCCCATTGAATCGGCGGTGCCGGCAACGCGACGGGACCACTCGGGGTATCGGTCGTGACCCGCCGCAGCTGCGCGTGGGTGGAAAGATCCGCAACCTCGTTCACCGAGGCGAACGCAATTTTTGCCGCGGCAAGTTTGGCCACCGCTTGGACATAGGGCAATCGCGAAAAGACCTCGGACACCCGGGCATCCACCATCGTGCGATTAGCGGTGCGCAGGGCGTTGGATGAGAAACGCGCATCGGAGGCCAGTTCCGCGGCGCCCAGTACTTTCGCGCACAGCGTGTGCCATTCACGCTCGTTCTGAATAGAAATAACCACTGCCCGGCCGTTGAACGCTCCATAGGGGGCGATCGACGGATGCTTGAGTCCCACTCGCGCCGGCGCCTTGCCGCCATAGTCATGGTGCAGGAGAGGCACGGTCATCCAGTCGGCGAGTCCGTCCCACAAGGACACGGCGACGCCTCGGCCCATGCCGGTGTGCTCGCGCTCGAACAACGCCTGCAGGATCGCGGCATGGGCATTCATCCCGCACCCGATGTCGGCCACCGAGACGCCCACCCGGCCCGGTCCCTCGGGCGTACCCGTGATGGACGCGAGGCCAACCTCGCACTGGATCAGCAGGTCATAGGCCTTCATGTCGCGCGATGGACCCCCGTTGCCATAGCCGGAGATGTCGCAGGTGATCAGTCGCGGATGGCGCAAGCGCAGCTCCGCCGACCCGAAGCCAGCGCGCGCAGCGGCGCCCGGCGCGAGATTCTGAACAAAAACGTCGGCCATGCTGAGAATCGTCTCGAGCAACGCCGCATCATCCATCTGCTTGATGTCCAGCACCAGCGATTGTTTGCCGCGGTTGAGCCAGACGAAATAGGCGCTCTCGCCATGCACGACGTGATCATAATCGCGAGCAAAATCGCCTTCGGGCCGCTCGAGCTTGATCACGCGGGCGCCGGCATCAGCCAACCGCTGCGTGCACAGTGGCGCGGCCACCGCCTGCTCCAGCGATACCACGAGAATGCCGTCGAGCGCGCCCTTGCTACCTGCCCGCATCAGAAAGACTTCGGTAAGCCGAGCCTGTGCGTCGCGACGTGGCTCAGGATCAGATTGGTGCTGATCGGCGCGACTTGATAGAGCCTCGTCTCGCGGAACTTGCGCTCGATGTCATATTCTTCCGCGAAGCCGAAACCACCATGAGTCTGCACGCACATGTCGGCGGCAAACCAGCTCGCTTCGGAGGCCAGCAACTTGGCCATGTTCGCCTCAGTGCCGCAGCGGAGCCCCGCCTCGAACATCGCCGCCGCCTTGGCGACCATCTCGGCCGCCGCGGTCACTTGCACATAGGCGCGGGCGATCGGAAACTGGATGCCTTGGTTCTGACCGATGGGCCGGTCGAACACCGAGCGATCTTTAGCATAAGTCACGGCGCGGTCGATAAAAAAGCGCCCATCTCCAATGCATTCGCTCGCAATCAGAATGCGTTCGGCATTCATGCCGTCAAGGATGTACTTAAATCCATTGCCTTCGGCGCCAACCAAGTTTTCAGTAGGGACACGCAGATTGTCAAAAAACAACTCGGTCGTCGCATGATTAAGCATGGTTCGGAGCGGTCTGATGGTGAGTCCATTCCCCACCGCGTCACGCAGGTTCACCAACAGTACACTGAGGCCATCGGAAGGCTTGGCGGCTTCGTCGCGGGATGTGGTGCGCACCAGCAGCACCATAAGATCGGAGTGCTCGGCGCGGCTGATCCAGATTTTCTGCCCGTTGACGATGTAATGGTCTCCGTCACGACGGGCAAAGGTGCGGATGCGGGTGGTATCGGTGCCGCTGGTCGGTTCGGTGACGCCAAACGCCTGCAAGCGCAGCTCGCCATTGGCGATCTTCGGCAGATAGTGGGTTTTTTGCGCTGCGGATCCATGCTTCAGCAGGGTGCCCATGGTGTACATTTGCGCATGGCATGCACCGCCGTTGCAACCGGAGCGATGAATCTCCTCCAGGATGGCAGCCGCCGCTGCAAGCCCCAACCCCGATCCACCAAACTCCTCGGGAATCAGCACCGACAGGAAACCCGCGCGCGTCAAGGTTTCTACGAATTCTTGGGGATAAGTCCGCTGGCGATCTAGCGCCTGCCAGTAGGAGCCGGGAAAC
>JBEKHO010000108.1:0-4526 GCA_050012215.1 Steroidobacteraceae bacterium | reverse complement strand
GTCGGCGTAACTAGCAAAAGACGCCAATGCTCTTGCAGAACGTGCCAAACGGTTTATTGCCGAGCTACCACTCCTAGTCGGGGTGCCTTCGAGGAGGGGTTATTACGTACGATCGCGGCGGTGTACCATCAAAGAAATCAGGTAGTTGTCACTTCGCTCAAGCGCCGCGCTGCGCCGGGAAGCCCACTGCCAGCGATGCTACAAAGATCAAATACCTGGCGGCGACTGCCGTACGCAGCGATCCGAATCCTGAGCCCAGCCCAAAAATTCCACGTCAGATGAGCAATCGCAAGTCTTGATGAGCAATCGTTCAATTGCGAGTTGACGGAATCTGACGTTATGCGAAGTTCGGGATTCCACTCGCGTGCCAATTTTACAGAAACAATGGTTGGGAGCCCCCTCCAATGGGGTGATGCCAGGCATGAGACATTGCTCTAATGGCATAAGCAATCAATAGCGATAGCCGAGCCCTTGGCGCCGTGAGGCTTGCCGCTGCCCAGGCTATTCCTTGCTGGAGCTCAGCGATGCTTTATCCCTCGGAACCCTCGATGCGCACGAGCACACAGTCCGACGTCGCGTGCGGCCGAGCGCGTCGGTGATAGTCGACGATATCCAGCGAGAGCCAGTTTACTCCGTCCTTTCGGCTCTCTGGCTCCAACATCTCGAGCCCGTCGTGCCAGATGAGCGCGCCTGTTCCTGGTCGGCTAACTCGCGCTATGTAGACGCGCATGGCAGGGTCTGACCTCATTCCCGCAACGACATCCCGGAGACAAACGCCCTCCACTACCACGTGAGGCTCGGACGTGATCGCACCCCGTATGCGGTCATGGTCCAGATGATCGGCCCCTTCGTAAATAGTTCCGCTTGGGCTCTGACCGTGGTGACATGCGCAAGCGCCATGAACTTGGAGGTGATGGCGGTTGCTTCTTTGTTCGATAGAAACTGGCCGGGATCGCCGCTCTCAATGATCGCCTTTTGGAATAAATCACGCGCCGCGGGTATCGCGAGCAAACCGTGAATACTGGCTCCGCCAGCCGATTCTCCGAAGACGGTTACATTGTGAGGATCGCCGCCAAATCGGCCGGCGTTTCGCTGTACCCAGCGCAGGGCCTCGATCTGATCCAGCAGTCCGAGGTTGCCGCTGTCGGCGAAGCGGGTACCCCCCACATCGGCGAGAGAGCCCCCATGGATAAACACCATCACCGGTCTCGCCTTTGTGTCGGCTCGTGGGGTCCAAACGTTGACCGTCAGGCAATTCTCGGACATGTTTTGGTCGCCGTCCTCCGCAGGATCATCCAGATCGAGCACTTGTGGGCACGCCGCCCCACTCACCCGGGCATCGAGCGCATGCGTCCATTTGACGGGCGACGCAGCCGGCCGAAATCGCAGCTCGTTAATCGGCGCAGCCGCGTACGGGATACCGCGAAAGAATTGAACGTGCTCGGCTTGGAGACCCACGACGGGACCATCGGTCGTCACGACCATCACCGGGGTGCCGGGTTTTAGGAAATCCTGGCAGTGAGCCCAATTTGATGCCAAGGCAAAGGCGGCAACTACGATTAGCCTTCGTGGCATACGAGTGCCCCTGCTGCTACCGCCGTTGCCAATAAGCGGCTGGTGCAGCCATCCTTCAGGTCTATTCAGCCCAGTTTTCAATGTCGAGGTCTTGGACGCGACCGAACTCCCCGGTATTGTTGGTCACGAGCGTGACCTTGAGAGAACGGGCATGCACCGCGATGAAGAGATCGTTCGCGCAGATCATCTGCTCCACGCGCTTTGAGCGCAGCGCGAATCTGGGCATAGTGGATGGCTGCTTCGTCAGGAAAGTCCAAAACTTCGACACGCCGCAGATACTGCTCAAGGGCAGCATGATCCTGCTGTTGCCGGGGAGACACCTCGCCATGAGTCGGTTCAGGCATCGGCACATCCGCGACCTGCAGAACCTCGATCCCACCGTACCCATCGAATCGCACTGCTTTCATGATTTGCCTCCTTAGTTCGAACCCGGGCCGCCCTGTCGTCATGGGGTCCTTGCCGCCGTCATGGCCGCTTCAGCATCGGCCAACTCCTGAAATTCGGCGACGAGGAAATCCGCGAGGGGAATACGGCATGAATGATGCCGCTGCGCGGCAGCCATTGCGGCAGGACTTCCACAAGCAGGTTATTCAGAAGGTCATCTTGGATCAACAGGGTCGGCAGCTGAACCATCGCGACGCCGTTAACGGCGGCGGCACGCATGGCCACCAGGTCGTCGGTGACCAGACGCGGACGGTGGTGCACCGTCGCCACTGCGCCATCTAGCCCCCGCAGGCGCCACACGTGCTCCCGGCCAGCGGGCCCCCAGTCGGCAGTGGGCAGCAAGGCCAGATCAGCAGGTGCCAACACATCGGGAAAGCGGGCGAGCAATGCAGGGCTCGCCACCAGCCGCTGGGAACTGTCGCTCAGCGCCCGCATCGCAAGCCCACTGTCATCGAGCGGCGGAAAACGCACGCGAAGCGCAATGTCGAAGCCTTCGCCAATGACGTCGACCGGACGGTCGACGCCTTCCAGCTGCACCTGCACGAGCGAATTGGCCGCCATATACCGGGCGATCATGTCGGCCACTCGGAAGTACAACAGCGCGTTCGGACAACTCACCCGCACGACGCCTTGCGGTTCGGTCTTGGTGCGCTCAATCACTTCATGGGCCGCATCGGCTTCGACCACCATCGCCAGCGCGTGCCGATAGAAATCCTGGCCGAGTTCGGTGACCGAGAACCTGCGCGTCGAACGCTGGATCAGGCGCACCCCCAACCGTTCCTCAAGTTGGGCGATCCGGCGGCTGAGCTTCGACTTGGCGATGCCCAACACCTCCGCGGTGCGGCTGAAGCTGCCGTGATCGACCACCTGGACGAAGTAGTAGAGATCGTTGAAGTCGCGCATGGGACGGCCTCTATTGTTCCATATTTGAGATTATGATAGCTGAATTAGGCACTTCCGAGCTTATTGTTCCTAATATTAGTCTATCCCCAGCGAAATGCAGGGCGGGAAATTCACCGCACGCATTGAAGCGGAGCGCCGGCGACCCCGGCCTTACCCCTGTAACCAAACGATGGAGATGGACATGAGCGACAAAACTGACGACACCTTGCTGACCCCGGACAACCACGCACTGTTGATGATCGACCACCAATATCTGCAACTGCTGGCCTTACGCTCGCACCCAAACGAAGCCGTGGTCAACAACTCGGTGTTCCTGGCCAAGGCGGCCAAAGTATTCGACGTGCCGACGCTGTACACGACCGCATTCGCTGAACGCCAGGCGCTGTTTCAGGAACTGCAGGCGGTGCATCCCGAGCAGGAGCCGATCGACCGAACCGGGCTGAACTCGTGGGACGACAAGCGCGTCCTGGACTGGGTCAAGAAGACGGGCAAAAAGAAGCTGGTCATGGCCGGACTGTGGACCGAAGTGTGTTTGAGCATGCCGGTGTTGTCGGCGCTGGCCGATGGCTACGAGGTCTACATCGTCACCGACGCCTCGGGCGGCGGTAGCAACGAAGGCCACGAGCGCGGAGTCCAGCGCATGATTCAGGCCGGCGCGCGGGCGCTGTCGACCATCGCCTACGTGAGCGAGGTGCAGCGCGACTGGGTACGCCCGACCGCCGATGCGATTGCCAAGCTCTTCGCCGAGCACGGTGGCGGCTTCGGTCAGGGCCTGCGCTGGGAGTGGCAACTTCTCGCCCTCAAGGAAGGCACCCGCTGAGGGGCAGGTCGGCGCAGCACTCGGGAAGGCCAAGCCATGAACAAGCAATCCTCTCTTGAAGCTATTGAAGTGCCCGGTCTGCGGCACAGGGCAAATCTGCCCGACGAGTGGCTGTTTCTCGCGCGGGAATTCCCGCGCGAGCGCTGGCCTGAGCTCAGCCCCAGCTCGACGGCGGCCCATTGGTTGGACATGCACGAGGGATTTCGCTTCCTCCAGCGGCACCTGTCCGACCTCGGTACGGCATGGCGCGAGCGGAAAATGGAATTCGCACCGTTCCGGGCCCGGTTCTTGTCGGGACTGGGACAGTACCTGTATGGCATGCAACTGCACCATCGTGTGGAGAGCACGGCCTACTTTCCTCTATTCCAGGCGATCGAGCCGAGGCTGTCCCGCGGATTCGATCTCTTGGAAGCGGATCATCATGAAATTGACCGCATGCTGTTCCAGCTCGCCGAAGCCGGGCGCGCTCTACGTGCCGTCGATCCGGACCGCGACGGCGCGCGAGGCACGACCGAGAGTGTGATCGGCATAGTTGAAGGTTCGTCCATGCCGATTTCCCGGCACTTGCTGGACGAGGAGGATCTGGTCATTCCTCTGCTGAAACTGCGCCCGGCGCTTGTTGATTCGACCTGAAGAAAACGGCAGTAGGAGTTCGCAATATGGCCATGCTGATAGACGGCACTTGGAGTCAACAGGACAACTTGGTCGATGCCGAGGGGCGCTTGCAGCGACCCGTCGCTGCGTTCCGGAACTGGATCACCGCAGACGGGGCGCCAGGTCCTAC
>JBEKHO010000107.1:0-2967 GCA_050012215.1 Steroidobacteraceae bacterium | reverse complement strand
TGCTCATTCTCCCGCACCGCCTCTTCGGCCTGTTTGCGGGCGGTGATGTCCATCACCGCGCCCATGAACTGCACTTTGTCGGGGTCATCCTTAACAGCGTGGGCCACCACGTGGAGATGCTTGACGGCACCGCCCGGCATCAGCAGACGATGTTCGACATCGAACTCCTGACGATCCTTTATTGCGCGATCGATGATCTCCTGGACCGGCGCGACGTCGTCCGGGTGCACCCGCTGAAGCACCAACGCGATCGAAGTCTTAACCTCGGTATCGTAGCCGAAAATTCTGTAGGTCTCCTCCGACCAGAAGACCTCTCCGCTGGAAACGTCCCAGCCGAAGCTGCCGGTGTGGCTCAATTGCTGCGCCTCAGCCAGGTAAGTACCCTGCGTCCGCCGGAGCGCCTCTTCGGCCCGCTTGCGGTCGGTGATGTCATGATTGGTCTCGATCGTCCCGAGGGGCCGTCCGCGGCCGTCCCGTCGCAACGACCAACGACTTTCGACGACAACCTTCGCCCCGTCTCGCGTGGTGTGGAGCAGTTCGCCCTCCCAACGCCCGGCGCCATGCAAGGCTTCAGTGATCTGCTCGAGCGGAGCGGGAAAGACCGTGCTCAAGAGTTGATGAGTGATCTTGCCGAGCGCCTCCTCTTTATTCCACCCGTACAGCGCTTCGGCGCCCTTGTTCCAGTATGTAATCGCGTCGTTGATGTCGCGGACAAAGATCGGGTCGTTGATGAGATCGAGCAATTCGGTCTGCGCTTGCTGGATGTCGCCGAGCCGAGCCAGGCGCCGCACCAGACCGGTGACGGCCAGCGAGGTGACAATAAAGGCGACCAGCGCCGCGGCGTTCTGCGGGGTTGCCACGTAGAATGAGAAAAGCGGATCCGTGAAAAAGAAATCGAGGCCACTGACGGCGATCACGGAGAAGATGGCGGACGAAATGAAGCTGTCCAACAGCGACAGCAGCACGATCACAATCAAGTAGATGAAGGCGGTCGTAGCAAAGTTAAGGCCGAGCCGGAAGCAGGCCCAGGTCACACACGCCAGCAGGATGCCGCCCGCAACCCACAATGCGGTCAAGTAACGGAGCCGACTGACGAATTTCGGCCTCATGCGCGACCACGGCTAGGCGCCCCAAGGTCGGAGATTGCCAGAAGTCCGCGCCGATTGTCGACTCTCCGGATAGGCCGCCGAGCCGGCCGCCTACTCGGCATTGAGAGCCTTATCGAGACAGCCGATCAGGGCGTTCGAGTCGAATGGCTTTCTGAGCAGGCAGACCGCGCCGGTAGCGAGCGCCTTCACTTCCAAGGCCGGTTCCGCGCGAGCGGTGATCATGATGACCGGAACCTTGGAGTTACGCGAGGTGAGCAGTCGCTTGAGTTCGAACCCGTTCATGCCGGGCATATGAATGTCGGTGATAACGCAGTCACACGCCCTGTCCCCGTCCGCTGCGACGAACTCTTCCGCGGATGCAAAGCCACGCACGGCGTAGCCAAACGAGCAGAGCGAATCAACAAGCGCCATCCGGAATGGCTCGTCGTCGTCAACGACCGCCACTAACAGTTCTTCTGCCACACACCCTCCTTTCCCTCGGTATCGGCCGAGGACGTCTGGACGGGGGCATGCCATTGTCGCAAGTGATGCGGACGCCAGGAATTATACACGGGTGTTACACCGAACCTTCAAGATCGTTTGGACTTGATCACGTCGGCCATCCGGACGAGATCAGGCAGGGTGCGTGCAGCCATCTTTCGCATGGCCGCGCCGCGATGAATTTTAACCGTGATCTCGCTTATTCCCAGATCACCGGCCACTTGTTTGTTCATCTTTCCGGCGGTCACCAGCAGCATCACCTGCTGTTCCCGGGCCGATAAAGTTCCGAAGCGCTGCTGAATGAGCGAAGCATCTTCGTCAATGACCCGCCGCTGCCGATCGCGTTCAATGGCGCTCATGACGGCGTCGAGCATGTCCTGATCGCGAAACGGCTTGGGAAGAAAGTCCACGGCACCACGTTTCATTGCTCGAACCGACATAGCAATGTCGCCATATCCGGTCATCATAACCACCGGGAGGCGAACACCCATCTGAGTCAGCTGCACCTGAAACTCCAACCCATTCATATCGGGCAAGCGGATGTCGATGACGATGCACCCAAGATTATCCGCAACGCCGGTAGCCAGAAAATCGCGGGCTGCGGCATACGATTTGGTGCCAAGGCCTACCGTGTCAAATAGTCCCTCCAACGCGTCGCGTTCGAGATTTGAGCGGCGCCACATCATCGGGCCAGACTTTCCGTCGCTCGAAATGTCGCCGAGTGTTCGCGCTACCGAGCGCGCGGTGCAAAGACTGAAAAACGAGAGCCTTGCGACACGACCGAACTGATCTCAATGCGGTGACCGAGCAGCTCAACGGCCCGTTTGACGACGAACAGTCCTATGCCCAGTCCTTGGCAGCGCGAGGAGTCGATGCGCTCGAACGCGTCGAAGATCCTCTGCAGCTGCTCCTGCGCTATGCCAATACCGGTGTCGTAAACGTCGATTCGAACCTCATTACCCCACCGGCGACATCCGATGAGAATACGCCCGCCGGGCTCGGTATACTTTACGGCGTTGGTGACCAGGTTGCGGAGGATGCCGCTAAGCAGGACCAGGTTGCTCTTGACGACGGCCTCCGTCGAGCACACCCGCATGTCGATACCGCGGCGCAGAGCGGCGTCCTCGTTCTCATTGCGCAGCCGCCAGAACAGCGGTGCAAGCGCAACCGACGACAGCTCTATCGCCTTGGTGCATTCGTAGAGACGGATGGCATCCAACAATCGATCAAGCTGCTCCGTCAGCCTGCCGAGCGCCCGCTCGCCACTGTCCATCCAGGCCCGCTCCGACTTGCTGCAAGTACGATTGCGCAACAGTTCGTAGGTGCCTTGAATGACCTGCAGTGGCTGACGCAGATCGTGCCCCGCCATGCCGAGAAG
>JBEKHO010000106.1:0-3055 GCA_050012215.1 Steroidobacteraceae bacterium | reverse complement strand
TGGTACTCAGCCACCGTTCGCACGCTCAGCCATCGATTTGAGCACGCCGATCGCCAGCAAAAAGTTCACCTGCTGCGCGAATTGGAGCATGTCGCTTATCAGGAAATGCGCCGCTTTATTCTTTCTGCAAAACAGGCGCGCTTCGTGATGTGAGCAATCGCGATCACGTCGAGAGTGCGGAATTGGTTCAAACTCGATCTACCCGCGACCTCCGACGCTGTTGATTGCTTCCGCCCCTCTACTGGCTGCAGTGTGACGGGCGAGGCGTTGTTTGCGGACAACGGTGGATGCACTGGCGGCGGCGGCTTCACCGCGGTGGTCGCCAACAACGTGTTCTATTCGCTGGGCGGCAACATCTATGTCAATGCAACGACCGGTGCACAGCTCGGCACATTCGCGGCGGACGTGGCGACGGCGGTTTGGTCACCTCACCCATCATTGTGGGCCAGGCGGTCATCATCGGGTCCTCGAGCGGACAGATCTACGCGCTCGACTCGGCCACCGGAACGCAGCTCTGGACGGCAAATGCGGGTGGCACCATCTCTTCAGGGAACAGCGGCAACGTCATTTCAGGACTGGCGGCGGGCGACGGTTTGCTCGTGGTGCCGGCCGGCAACACGTTGTCGGCCTTCACGCTGTCGACGAACCCGTGAGGATGGCAGTTGGGTAAATTAATGAGTCGATCGGTGGGCGGGCAGGCGGGCAAGGAAGGCAGATCAAAGAGCCGACCCGGAATATCCACACTCGATGCCGGCCAGGTGCCACTCGCCCACTACGGGACGAGCACGATCTGACCGACGGTCGTTCGCGACTCCATTTGCGTGTGCGCATCCGCCGCGTGAGACAGCGGCAGCCTCAACCCGATCTGGGGCCGAATGACCCCCTTCTCGATGGCCCCGAAACTCTCTTGGGCCACGGATTCCAGTGCGGCTCGATCGCGGATGTAATGGAACAGCACCGGCCGCACGAGCGTGTTTGATTTGGCCGCAAGCCGCGAGACCGCGAACGGAGGCACTGAGCCGGACGATTGGCCGAAGTTGACCAGCGTTCCAAGGTAACCGAGGCTCTCGAGCGAGCCTGAAAAGGTATCGGCGCCGACGGAATCGTAGGCGACATCGACCCCTCTACCCGACGTGATTTGCGCGACGCGCTCCACGAAGCTTTCCTGACGATACAGAATGACGTGGTCGGCGCCGCATTCGCGCGCCGTTGCGGCTTTTTCCTCGGATCCCACCGTCGCGATCACGGTTGCTCCCAGATGCTTGGCCCACCGCACCAGCGGCTGGCCCACTCCGCCCGCCGCCGCGTGAATCAACAGTGTTTCGCCCGGGCCCACCGCGTGAACCTTTCGAAGCAGCATGCAGGCGGTGAAGCCCTTGATGGTCAGGCTGGCGGCCGCCTCGTCCGTCACGTTATTCGGGAGGCGCAGCGCCAAGCCGGCCGACAGCAGGCGCCTTTGCGAATAAGCGCCGTAAGAGGTGTCGATGTAGGCGATCCGGTCGCCGATCGCGAACCCGCTCACTCCCGGTCCCACTTTCTCGACGACGGCTGCGCCCTCCAATCCCGGAATCCCCGGCAGCTTCAAGGTGCCGTAGAGTCCGGAGCGCACATAGCAGTCGTGAAAATTGACGCCGATCACCGTGTGGCGAATGAGGATCTCACCCGGTCCGGGATCGGCGACCTCGACTGACTCGTAGCGAAGCTTGTCCGGGCCACCGGTCTCTCGAAGTACTATCGCGTAGCCCATGTGCTCGACCGTCAAGCCGATGGATCAGCCCTTAAGCCAGCTCTCGTGTCCAGCCGAACGGGTCCGGTGCGCGCCGCTCCTGGATGGCCAGAAGCGCCTCGCGCAGATGCTTCGCGACCACATCGGTTTGCCGCAGCTTGTATTCGCGACCATCGCCTTCCACCAGCACGGCAATCGGGGCGACGATGGCGGCCGTGCCGCAGGCAAACATCTCACCGCACCGACCGCTGTCGATGCCCTCGAGCACTTCATCGAGAGATATCCGGCGCTCGTGCATTTTGTAGCCGAGGCTTCTCGCCAGAACGAGCAGCGAGTCGCGGGTGATCCCCGGCAGGATCGCGCCGTCGAGCTCCGGTGTATGCAGCTCTCCGTCCAGGACGACGAAGATGTTCATGCCCGAGAGCTCCTGCAGGTAGCGATGCTCGCTACCGTCGAGCCACAAGGCCACCGTACGGCCCCGCTCCACCGCTGCATTGGACGCACGCAATGAAGCGGCGTAGTTCGCCGACGCTTTCGCTTCGCCAAGGCCGCCAACGGCCGCGCGCACTTCGGCACGCTCGATGACGACCTGCATCGGGCCGGTTGCATAGGATTCCACGGGATTGCCGATGACCATGAAGAAGCGGAAGGTGCGCGAATTTCGCAGCATGTAGCCGCTTTCGGTGCCGAACAGGAACGGCCGCAGGTACAAGGACCGTCCCGATTGCGTCGGCATGATGGAGCTGCACGCGTTTGCCACTGAACTGATGCCCTGGAAGAAAAGTGCGTCGGGCACTGCGGGCATGGACAGCCGGGACGCCGACCGTTGGAGGCGCCTGCAGTTCTCATCGGGCCGAAAAAGATTGGGCCGGCTGTGTCCTACACGATAGGCTTTCATGCCCTCGAAGACCAACTCGGCGTACTGTAGGGCACGCGCTCCCGGCCACAGCTCGATCGGGCCATAGGGCAGCAGGCGCCCCCTTCCCCACTGGCCCTCGCTCCACTGCGCCTCGAACATCACCGGTGCATTGACCAGGCCGAAGCCGAGGCTCTCGGGCAGCTTGAAGCGCTCGATCGCCTCGGGCACTCCCGGGTCGATGTCGTAATCGTTCATTCAACCTCGAAGATAGGCATCGGTACCCGAGAGCCAATCCTGGCGCGGGGGACAGAACACGTCGACGTCCAGAGTATCCTCGAGCGCAACGGCGCGATGAGGCAGGTTGGAAGGAATCACCACCACCTCGCCGGCGCGCACGATGATTTCCTGCTCAACGCCCCCGGTGTCGAACCAGAAGTGAAGCGCACCGCTCAGGATGTAGGTGAGCTGCT
>JBEKHO010000105.1:0-4531 GCA_050012215.1 Steroidobacteraceae bacterium | reverse complement strand
TTCTTGCTCGTCGCAGGGTTCTTCGGTCTCGCGCCGACTTGGTTCTTGCTGAAGCTGTTTATCGAGAAGGCGCCGCACGCCTTGTTGGTCATCGTGCTCCTGGTCGCTGCAATGGGGCCGGCGAGCTGGTTGGCAGTGGTGCACATGGCCGCCGGCTTAAATCCCCCGAACCCGCCTCAGGCCGTCAGCCAACTGCTCGGTCTGTTCATCGCCTTCGTCGCCATTCCACGCATGGTGTTCGGCCCGGTCTTGCTGATGATTGAGGGAGCGACCTTCCTCCTGGTTCGTGAGCGCGTCACGCGCGCACTCCTGGCCGTGGCGATGCTGATGGACCTCGTCCCGCTCGGAATGTTCGCGCTCCATTTGATGCGCGCGACCCGCTACTAGGCGCCGGCTATGGACGCTTCCAGAATGCCCATTGGGCAGTTGAACGCGGCGAGCAAACCTTTCGCAGGGCATCAATTGACGCAGGCGAAATGACGAAATGGGTCAATTTCTGCCGCGGCGATCATGGGCAGTCATGGCAGCTTCACCCCTCATAACGGACTCGCAGGCGGCTGGTCTGGGCGGCAGAAAAGGGCCGATACTGTTG
Source organism: Steroidobacteraceae bacterium (assembly GCA_050012215.1). GTDB lineage: Bacteria > Pseudomonadota > Gammaproteobacteria > Steroidobacterales > Steroidobacteraceae > Bog-1198. Next base: position 3,939 of record JBEKHO010000105.1, on the reverse strand, counting down.
AAAAAGGCCTTTAGCTCAATCGCTGTGTATCTCAATTGAGCCTTGTATGACTGTTTTCACACGGGTAGCGGCATTGATGGGACGCCGTTCCCGATGCCTATGCGACTGACGCAGCGAACGCAGGGTTACGGTTTGGTGGTGGGCCAAGGATTCGGAGGGCGAGCGTCTTAAGGTTTTGCACGATGGCGGCGAGGTGGAACTCGTCGCGGGCGCCAGAGAGCCCTCGCAGCCGCATGCGCTCGAAACGATGGTGGGTCTTGAGGTGCGCAAATCGCATCTCTACCTTCTTGCGCTCATTACGTGATCGGTCGAACTCCGGCGTACCCACGAAGCTGCGAGCATGATCGCGGGCATCCTCATGGACGTCGCGTGTGATCTTGCGCGAGGGCGTGTTTGGAGAGCATTGCGGCTTGAGTGGACATCTGCCGCAGTCGCGCCGCGATGCACGATAGCGCACCTTGTGGTCGCTGCCGACCTTGCCGGTGGTCTTGAGCAGCTTGTTCGCGGGACAGACGTAGATGTTACGTTCGCGGTCGAACGTGAAGACGCTGCTTGAGAAGGTTCCATCATCGCGATCGCTCATATCCTTCACAGGAATGTGCGGCGTGATGCCAGCACCGACGAGCCAGCCAAGGAACTTGCCAGTGCCATATCCGGTGTCGGCCACCAGCCGTTTGGGCTTCAAGCCGTGCCTCTGCTCGGTACGCTTGATCATGGTTTTGGTCGCGGCCACTTCGTCGTAGCCGCGAGCCGGGGTGGCCTCTACGTCGACGATAACCGCGTGCTTGATGTCGATCAGATAATTGAGCCCGTAGCCGAATTGAACGCGCTTGTTGGCTTTGGCGGTCCAGGCCGAGCACGGGTCCACCGGAGAGATTGCCTTTGGTATCTTGCGATCCGCATCGGGATCTTCGTCATCAAGGGCGCCGAGAAACTCGGCAACCGCCCGCGTCTGACGCTCCGGCAACGACCAGTCGATCTCGTCGGGGGCCTTGGCATGATAACGGCTGGCGTCCGCTTCCATCACGCTGGCATCGACCGCAAAGGCTTCACCCTTGACCAGCTCGGCACCCATGCAGGCCCGCACCACCGCCTCGAAGACCTGACGGAACAGGTCGCTGTCGTGGAACCGGCCGTGACGATTGACCGAGAAGGTCGAGTGGTCAGGAACCTTGTCCTCAAGGTCGAGTCGACAAAACCATCTGTAAGCCAGATGCAGATCGACTTCCTCGCACAGCCTCCGCTCAAAACGGATGCCGTAGCAGTAACCGACAATTAGCATCCGGATCATCAACTCGGGATCAATCGAAGGTCGGCCAATTTCGCTGTAAAAGGGCGCCAACTAAAACAACTGGCTCTGGTCGCCGGTCTGTCGACCCATCATGGCAAGCCTCCACCGCCGAATCCCTCCAGACGACGGAATCACTATTCGCCGAAAATCACGAGCCCTTTTTCAACGGTATCGACCCACAACTGACACCGACCCGACCGAGGAATAAGCTGTTGGGCTTGGGAGGTCAGTTTGAATGATCGGTCTCTCCAAAGGCAATTATGTAGCCCTCAGGGTCTTCAAGATAAAAATCATGTGTTCCCCAGGCCGTGCGATCCAGGGGCTTCAAAATGGTCGCGCCTTTCGTTTTACAGGCGTCATATAGCGCCTCCACTCCGGTGACGCTGGCATAAACGTCTAAATGTTCGTGTTGCCGCCGGTTTGCGCGGTCCTCGACTGATTTTGGCGCGCATTTCAGATGAACTGCAAAGCCGTCGCGTTCTCCAATAGCGTAAAATCCACGCCACCTAGGACCAAATGAGAAACCGAGGACTTCACTGTAAAAGCTAATGGCTCTCTCAAGGTCATCCACCAATAACTGAGGGGCAAAAGACCTTATACGTGCGGCAGTTCCCACCATGGCGCATTGCCTCCAAGGTTAGACGTGTAGCTGCGTCGAATATTATTTATTTCTGCATTTGCGGGCCGCTACGTTATCCCCACTTCCAACGAATGTCCCTCGTTGGCCGAGAGCCGAAGCGCTGGTGGGCAAGCAACTGCGGGTGCGCCTTTCGGAGGCGTATCGGACGTGACTATTCGACGGCTTCGCGGCGGCTCATGACCCGTTGCGGACGTTTCGCGTTACCGACAGAATAGCCTCCCAAATGCTGCCCAAGAATGGGAAGGCGCGGTGAACCAGACGCAGCACAAGCAGCTTTTCGCGACGTGCCAATGCGGCGAGGTGAAGCTTAAGGCGGCAGGGCCACCAATCCTTTCCGTCTCCTGCTATTGCACCAGCTGCCAAGAAGCTGGGCGTCGGTTCGAGCAGGGGGCTTCGGCTCCAGCAGTGCTTGATCCCGATAGTGGAACCGGCTTTGTCCTATTTCGAAAGGACCGAGTGCATTTCGTCATGGGGCAGAAATATCTTGAAGAGCGCCGGCTCAAGCCTGATTCCCCGACCCGACGTGTCCTTGCCACATGTTGCAATTCGGCGATGTTCCTCGAATTCACCAAGGGGCACTGGCTGTCGATTTACCGCAACCGTTTTCCCAATGGTGCGCCGCCACTTGATATGCGGGTCATGACAAAAGAGCGGCGCATCGGCGTCCAGCTGGCCGATGACGCGCCGAATTATACTGGTCGCTCCGGCAAGTTCATGTTGAAACTGATCGCCACCTGGATTGCGATAGGTTTCCGCAGGCCTCAAATCAGCTTGGGTAAGACACACCTCAGGCCGCAATAAGCCGCGGCGGCAATTACACTCTAGACGAAGCTGCGATAAGCCACGGGACTACCCGATCACCTCATCGCTGCGGGGTGCCTTTCAAACGTCCTTTGACCGGCGACTTTTCGACGTATCCTTAAATTCAACCCCGCTAGCCGGATAAAATGGCACAAACCGCGCATCCCCCGGGACCAGAGCCTGTGAAGACCGCCCGCCAGCCTCCAAACGAAGCATGAAAATCTCTGCCAGCATCGTTCCCTCCGTGCCCGTCCAATATGACGGTTCCATGAGAACACACTACCCGCGCCCCCGACCCAGACTGTGATGGGCAGCACAAAAATGCGGGTTATGCTCAAGCTTCCAAGGTGAGATAAATCCGATGGCTCCCATCAAGCTCCTGCTCGCTCCGCTACGCCGCGTCATCTATTTTCCGCTGTTCCAATTGGCGGTCACCGTGATGGTCATTCTGTGGCTGCAGGCCGACAGCGACAACGCCGCCCTGGGCCAGATCTACAACGCGCTCGACCGGCTGGTGGAGTTTACCGTAGAGCGCTGCGCCGCGATTTTCGCGGTGAAGTCGTTTACCAGAGCATGGCTCACCACCGGTTTCTGGATCGGTTATGTCTACCTTGCCGGTCTGTTGATTTTATACTTGGCCAGAGCCGTCATCATGGCCGCGGTCGAATTCGCGGCGCGGCACAACGTCTTCTATCTGCGCGACGCCATCGCGCACGATCGCGGCATCGAAGCCTACCGCGCCTGGCTGCCGCTCGAACGAATCCGGCCGCCGCACATTGCGCAAGAACGATGGGAAGAAACCTTCGCCTGGCCGGCGAACAACCAGCCGCCCTATCCTTCGCTGGCACATCGAGTCCTGCGTGTCGTCGTGACCTATCTGGTTGTCCTCCTGGTCGTCGCCGTCGTGTTGCAAGAGTTCACGCCATTCCCGGTGTTCACCTGGCTCGATCACGCGGCGAGACGCTTGGCGGCTGGCGGGTGAGCCAAGACGCCGGGCACAAGGCCGTCGGGCGGGCGTTGAAAAATCGTCCTCCCCGGATATCGCTTCGCTCATCCGGCTACGCTTGCCGTTAATCGGGTTGGATATGAAAGGTCCGAGGCATGGGCGCAAACCAGGCGTCAAAAATCTTTGCCGCCTCGCCTGTCGCTTCGAGATTGAGCAGCGTCTGATTGACGAATTCGATGAAACGGGCCTCATTCTTCTTCA
>JBEKHO010000104.1:0-2612 GCA_050012215.1 Steroidobacteraceae bacterium | reverse complement strand
CCGGCTTTCTTCCGGGTTGGATTTCGGCGCGCATTCTAAAGCGCGAATCCAATGTCTGCTGGGTCGATCAGGTGGTCGGGTTTGGGTCGATTCAGCTGCCATTCACATCCCGGGCCGTGTTGCATCGGCCGGATCGCATCGACGTCGTCTCGACCCAGGCTCCATTCCGGCAGTTCAGCCTGACTTGGTTGTTCGAAGCGGTGCCGCCCAAAGGCTGCCGGGTCAGCGTCTTGGCTCAAATCGAGACGCAGTCCAGACTCATCCAGCACTTGGTCGATCGTATGGTGCCGTCGGCCGTCGAGGACACGGTTGCCGCCTTCGAAGCGCGCCTTCAAGGCGCAGTCGCCAATCCCGTGGAGACGTGAAGTAAGGAAATTCAGCGGAGGCCATTCAGCAGAATCGCCGCGACCATGGTCACGCATCCGAGGGCATGAGTGGCGAGCGTCAATTCGATGCTCCGCTTCAGGCGCGGACGCGCTTGTGGTTCGCCCGACATGCCGAGCGCTACACGCACACCGAGGCCGGCGAATACTACCGCCGGCAGCGCATACCAGAGCGGCAGCGCGTGCGTCAGGATGGCCGCAGCAGAGGCGGCCAGGGAAGTCGCGACGAGGCCGCCATAGATCCAGCGGGCGCCGCTCACGCCCCAGCGCACCACCAAAGTGCGTTTGCCGGCACGACGGTCCGCCGCCATATCCGGGACCTCGTTGATGATCAGGATCGCCGCCGCCCACGCGCTCACCGGCACGCAGAGCAGCACCGCGCCCAAGTCGACGAAGCCGGTCTGCAGCCAGACGCTGCCGAGCACCGGCAGAGCGCCGAAGCCGATGGCGACCGTGGCCTCTCCAAGGCCGCGTGCGGACAATTGCACGCCGGGCATCGAATAGAGAATGCCGAGGCCGAGGCCGGCACATCCGAGCCAAATCACACCGGGGCCGCGCAGCACCGCGAGCAGCGCACCCAGAAGCAGCGCGGCGGCGCCCAGACCGAAGGCGAGGTGACTCATCTGCGCCCGCGACAGAAGCCCCACCTGAATGAAGCGCGACCCGCCGGTATACGGATAAATATGCTCGGTGTTGCCGGGATCTGCACCGCTGATGTCGTCCCCGACATCGTTATAGACATTCGCGCCCGCCAGCGTGAGCATCATCACCCCGAGCGCCAGCCCGAACTCGAGGCCATCGAAGCGGTGAAAAGCCGCACCTGCCCAGGCGGTGCCCACTGCCACCGGCGTTACGGCGGCGATCATGAACGGCGGGCGCGTGGCGAGGAAGGCACGACGGAGGGCCGCCGCCTTTCCCGCTCCCGCGAGCGTCGGCGATGGACGGTCGATCGGCCGGCGTCTTTCGATTATTCCGTCATGCATGGGCAACTCACTGCGGCGCGCGCGGCGTGCTGTCGCGGCCGAATTGATAACGAACCGTGAGGGCGAACAGATTCACGTTGTCGCGAAAGGGTAGAACGCCGAGCGCCAGGAGATTGGGCACGCTCGATGGTCCCACGCCGTCGAGAGCCCAGTCGTTGGAGCTGTAGGTCTCGCGCACGTAGCGAAAATGCACCTGCATGGCGGATGTCCATCGGTACGCCAGGTCGAGCCGGGTGGAATCGAGCTTGCTCGAGTTCTGCGGAAACGCCTGTTGCAAACCCCCCGCCGTGGTATCGGTATTGTCGTAGGAAGGCGCCATCAGATAGTCCAGGGAGAGAGTCCAGCGCTCCCGGGGAACCCAACGCCCACCCGCGCTCAGGTTCCAAGAGCGCTCGGCATCCGCCGCAAGCCACGGTGTCGTGTCTACTCCGTCAAAGCCGCTCTGCAGATTGAACAGGCGCTCGTAACCGGCTCCAAGGTACGTGCTCAGCGTATCGCGCGGCGTCCAGGTGAGATTGGTCGAACCGCGCTGCTCGTGCACGCTTTGCAGCCCGAGCGGCGATGAACGATAGTCGTCCTTGGCGATGGAGCCTTCCACCGACCAGGTCAGCGTGGAGGTTACGGTCCATGCGCCGGTGAGCGTGTAGAACACGCGATCGCGCGGCGCGTAGTCATATTCGCGGATCAGCGGGTTCTCTTCGGGCGGCAGCACCGCCGCATCGAACGAGGAGGCTTTGCGCAGCCCGTTGCCGATCTTCAGCGTGATGCTCAAAGGCGCGATTGGCGTGATCGTGCCCCGACCCCAGCTCTCGGCGTTCTGAGTCCACGTAACCACCTGGCCCGGTCCATAGTGGATGTCATCGAGCTTCCCGCCGACACCGACTTTGATCCAATGCGCCAACGCATAGTCTGCGCCGCCGTCGAGGCGTACGCGATCTTCGCTGTAGCGCGGCGTAACGGCGGTGCCGCCCGGAAACGTGTCGGTGACGACATACGGGAGGGCGAGGGGGGATGTTTTGTCGTCGTGCCCGTCATACGTGGCGTTGCCGCGCAGACTGAGCTTCGGCAGGGGACGCGATGCCAAGCCCAGTGCGTAGTGCGACAGATGCACATCGCCGTCGAGTGAGTCCGGTGTTGGAACCTCCGAGCCAGGCAGCGTGCTGACCGGCAAGAATGCGGCATTCTGCTTGAGCGTGCCGACCGAGGCCGTGAAGGTCAGGGTGGTGCGCCACGGCAGCTGTAGGTT
>JBEKHO010000103.1:0-2969 GCA_050012215.1 Steroidobacteraceae bacterium | reverse complement strand
CGGCTGTGTATGGACAAGTGGTTCCACTGGGGTCGGATGGGTCACTGGTGCTTCGCCGAGGCACTGTTCCGCGTTGCTGATGCCTGTGAACCGGCGTGCAATTCTGACCAGGTTCGGGGTGAAACCGGCGTCCAATATTGACCACCCCATACCCTGTACGGCTTTACCGGCCGTGCGGGGTGAACTGGGGTGCTGTGCGTGGAAACGATTGGCAAGATTCGCCGGCGGCGGCTGGTGCAGGGGGAGTCGATCAGCGCGATCGCGCGGGATCTGGGACTGTCGCGCAACACGGTCAAACGGGCGCTGCGCTCAGAGGGCGAGCGGTTTGAGTACCGGCGCTCAAGCCAGCCGCGCCCGAAGTTAGGACCGTTTCTCGAGACGCTGGAGGCGTGGCTCGAGGCCGAGAGGAAATTACCCTCGCGGGAGCAGCGCACGGCGCAGCGGATGTACGAGGCTCTGTGCCTGGAAGGCTACACGGGCGCGGTGGATGCGGTGCGCCGGCAGATGCGCACCTTCGAGCGGCGGCGGGTGTCGGTGGCGGGCGCCTTTATCCCGCAGTACTTTGCGCCGGGCGAAGCGTACCAGTTTGACTTCAGCCACGAGCACGTCGAGCTCGGCGGAATCGCTCAAGTCGTCAAGCTTGCGCACCTGCGGCTGTGCCACAGCCGCGCATTTTTCTTAGTCGCCTATCCGCGCGAGAGCCAGGAGATGGTGTTCGATGCCCATGCCCGGGCGTTCGAGTTCTTTGGTGGCGTGCCGCGCCGAGGAATCTATGACAACTTAAAGCCCGCGGTGGATGCGATCTTCACCGGCAAGGAGCGCCGTTACAACCGGCGCTTCCTGGTGATGTGCAATCACTATCTCGTCGATCCGACCGCCTGCACACCGGCCTCAGGGTGGGAGAAGGGCCAGGTCGAGAACCAAGTCGGCAACGTGCGCGAATGGTTGTTCACGCCGAAGCTCAAATGCGCGGATCTGGCCGAACTTAATGCGCATCTGGCCGCGCGCTGTCTGCAGCTGGCGCGTGAGCGCCACCATCCGGAGCAAACCAGTCGCAAGGTCATCGAGGTCTGGGAGGAGGAGCGCGCGGCGTTGCGCGCGATGCCGGTGCCCTTCGACGGCTATGCCGAAGACACCGCTCGTATCTCCCAAACCTGTCTGGTGAACTTCGAGCGCAACCGCTACAGCGTCGATTGCCGCTTTGCCAGTCGGGTCGCCACGGTGCGCGCCTACGCCGAGCGCATCGTGCTGATGTGCGGGGAGGAGATGATCGGTGATCATCCGCGCTTCTTTGGCCGCGGCCATGTGCAATATAACCCCTGGCATTACGTGCCGGCGCTCGAGCGAAAGCCCGGTGCGCTTCGAAACGGCGCGCCCTTCAAAGACTGGAATTTACCGGCCGCCATGACCCGCCTGCGCGAGCGGCTCGCCCGCCACCCCGACGGCGATCGGCAGTTCGTGGAGGTGCTCACGATGGTCGCCCTCTACGGCCTGGAGGCCGTCACTGAGGCCTGCGCTGTGGCGCTCGATGAACAAGTCGCCACGAGCGCCCACGTCGTGAACCTCTTACATCGGGCCGCGGCGCCGGCGCCCGTCGCGCCGCTGCAGGTACCCGATGCGCTGAAGCTTAAGCTCGAGCCCGCGGCCAACTGCGATCGCTACGATCGGCTGCTGCGCTCCCACATCACCGTTGTCCCCATCCATCATCCACCCGAGGAGAGTCATGCAAACCCAACAACTGACCGAACAACTGAATACCCTGCGTCTGCGCGGGATGGCGAGCGCGCTGGAGGAGAGCCTGACGGCGTTGAGCCAGAAGAAGCTCGCCCCGACCACATGGCTGGGACAGCTGCTGCAAGCTGAAATAGCCGACCGGCAGGCCCGTTCCTACGAATACCAGTTGCGGCTCGCACGCTTCCCCGTGCCGCGCGATATCGACAGCTTCGACTTCAAGGAATCCACGGTGAATGAAACGCGGTTCCGGCAGTTGTATGCCGGAGACTATCTCACCACCGCCCGCAATATCGTTCTTGTGGGCGGCACCGGGACCGGCAAGTCGCATCTGGCGACCGCCTTGGCTCGACACGTCATCCTGCAGGGCAAACGAGCGCGCTTCTACAGCGTGGTTGATCTGGTGAATCAGCTCGATGCCGAAAAGCGCGCGGGACGCGCCGGGCATCTGACCAACCGCTTGCTCAACCAAGACGCCATAGTGTTGGACGAACTCGGTTACTTGCCCTTCTCGGCGGATGGCGGATCGCTCCTGTTCCATCTGATCAGCAAGCTCTACGAACGCGTCTCGCTGATCGTCACCACAAATTTATCGTTCGGAGAATGGAGCGCCGTGTTCGGCGATGCCAAAATGACCACTGCGTTACTCGATCGGCTCACGCACCGCTGCGAAATCATCGAGACCGGCAACGACAGCTATCGCTTCAAGAAACGTCAATGAAGTCGGGAAATCCCAAAACCCGGGGACCCAAGATCAAGGGCATCCCTCGATCGCCGCTCTCAAGCCTTCCTATGCGGTGGGATTTTAAAAGACCGCAGAGCTTCTGCCGCTAACGCGGCAGACCGCGCCTCTTCCATCCATCAGATGAAATCCAATGCCGAAGAGCCTTCAAATAGCCGGCCTACCCTGGTCAAAGTTGAACGCCGATCGGTGGTCCGTATTGCGCGCCGGTTGACATCCAGAGGGCCATGATTCGCTGCCGACAGACACGGGCCACCCTTCTTGTCGCGAAGCTGGACCGGTTGAGCCGTAACGCCGCCTTCCTTCTATCGCTCAAGGACGCGAACGTTCGATTCGTCGCGGCGGACATGCCGGACGCGAACGAAACCATGATAGGTTTCATGGCGGTGATGGCTCAGGCAGAGCGCGAAGCTATATCCGCACGCACCAAGGCTGCATTGACTGCTGCAAAGGCACGCGGGATCAGGCTCGGCAACCCGCATCTCAGGCCGGGTAC
>JBEKHO010000102.1:0-3173 GCA_050012215.1 Steroidobacteraceae bacterium | reverse complement strand
CGTGGGTGAGAAGCGCGCACGCGAGATCTGGTTTCTGTGTCGGCGCTATACGGCGGCGCAGGCCTATGAAATGGGGCTGGTGAACAAGGTGGTGCCGCCGGAACAATTGGACGCGGAAGTCGAGGCGTGGGCTCAAGAAATCAACCAATTGAGCCCGACCGCCATCGCCATCGCCAAGCGTTCCTTCAATGCGGACAGCGAAAACATCCGTGGCATCAGTTTCATGGGTGTCCAGGCGGTCAAGCATTTTTACATGAGCGAGGAATCCAAAGAGGGCGTACGCGCGTTCAATGAGCGTCGCAAACCCGACTTCAAGAAATTTCTCTAGAGGGCATCGTGCAGGCATTCCAGGATCCGAACATCCGTGTCGAGGGGGGCGACGACGGCGTGCTCGTCGCCACCATCGACATGCCGGGTCGCAGCATGAACGTATTATCGGCACCGATGATGGATTCGCTCGATCATCTCATCGATTGGGTGTCGGCGACTCCCGCGGTGCGCAGCGTCGTGCTCACTTCCGGCAAGACGGCATTCATCGCGGGCGCCGATCTTGAAATGGTGCGCATGTTCACGCAGCGGGCGCGCCACGATTCCGCCTCGGCGCTGCACGAGCTGTGCGGCCGTTTGGGCCGAATCTTCAGACGGCTGGAGCTGACTCCCACGCCATACGTCGCGGCCATTCAGGGGCTGGCCTTCGGGGGCGGACTGGAATTGACGCTCGCTTGCAGCCAGCGGGTGATCGCCGAGAACGGTCAGGTGGGAGTGCCGGAGGTGAAGCTCGGCCTGCTACCCGGCGCGGGCGGCACGCAGCGCCTGCCGCGGCTGATCGGCAAACGCGCCGCACTCAGGATGGCGCTTCTCGGCGAGCCGGAAGCGGCTGACAGCGCGCTGTCGCTCGGATTGGTCGACGAAGTGGTGCCGGCCGATCGATTGCTCGCCGCAGCGCATCGCCGCGCCCTGGCCCTCGCCGGCAAACCTGCGGTCGCCCCCTGGGATCAGCAAGGATGGCGGGCACCGGGTGCAGCGGACGAGCTCGGCGACGCCGCGGCCGTCGATGACTTCGTGGAAGGGCTGGGCATCAGTCGCGAGCAGCGCAGGCAGTATCCAGCCTACGATGCCATCCTGGCATGCGTGTCCGGCGGTTTTGCCCTGCCCATGACCCCGGCCGGCGAGTGGGAGATGACCTGTTTCGTGGAGCTGATCCGCGATCCCGTGGCCGGCAACATGATCCGGTCGCTGTTTCTCGACCGGCAACGCGCGGCCAAGACGCTTCCCGCGGCCGGCCGCAAGCCGCGCGCGGCGGTACTTGGCGCCGATGCCTCCGCGGTTGCGGCAATGCTGCGCACCTTGCGCATCGAGGTCGTGCCACCGGATGGGCGCGACGATGCCATCACGCTGCTCACTTCACCGGAGCGGAGCGCTCCACGGGATGCCGTGGCATGGCTCAAGGCTCCGACGGATTCGCCGCGGGCCGCCGGCGTGGCGAGCGGGGTGTGGGTGAGCGAACCGACGACGCATGGTCGGGCGGTCGAGGTGAGCGTCGAGGAGCGCGAGACCGACGCTTCGCTCGGATTGGAATTTGCTCGATGGCTGCGGGCGACGCCTCTCGTAACTCGGGGAGGGGTTTTGCTGCCGAAGCTGGCGGCGGCCAACACTGCCACAGCACCGAATTCGGAGGACCGTCTGTTGGCCGTGGCCCTCGAGGCGGCGCGCGTCTGGTGTGCGGGAGTCTCGTTCGATACCGGCCTTGCGGATTCGGCTGCTGTGATCGCCGGCCTGCATCCGCCCTACACCGGCGGGCCATTTGAATACCTGCGGCAACGCGGCGCCGCAGCGATCCGAAACGCTGCCGCAACCTCGCACGGATCCTCTGCCTCGCTATTTCGTGTGCCCGATCGCCTCGAAGAACTGACTGCTGCGCTCGCCTGACATGACCATCGATCGACAATTCATCGGCTACAGCCTCCCGCCATTCACGGTGACCGTGGAGCGCGAGCGCCTGCGGCAATTTGCCGCGGCAATCGGAGCGTCGCCGCCTGGAGGCGATGAGGACAGCGCGCTGCCGACGTACCTCAAAGTGATCGAGGGCGAGGACAACAGTTCCAGAAAAATACTTTCCGCGCTGGGAGTCGATCTCAAACGCGTGTTGCACGCCGAGCAGCAATTCGAGTACCACGCGCCGTATCGCGCAGGCGATCAACTGGCGGTCGAGCGCACCGTGTCGAATATCTACGAACGCAAAGCTGGAGAGCTCGAATTCGTCGTGGTGGATACGCTGATCCGGCAGTCAAGCGGCGCGCTGGTGGCGCGCACTCAGCAAGTGATCCTCGTGCGCAATGCCGCCCCGGTGACGACATGACCGGTTCTCTCAAACTCGCCGCCGTCGGCACCGTGGTTGCACAGCGGACCTTCCCGGCGCTGGGGCGGGACGACTTGCGGCGTTACGCGGAGGCTTCCGGGGATCTGAATCCGCTGCATCTGGAGACGGCGTTCGCTCGCCGCGCCGGCTTCGATGACGTCATCGTGCACGGCATGCTGGGCATGGCGCTGTTGGGGCGGCTGCTGACCGAGGCATTTCCCGCGCAGTCGCTGCTGCACTTTCGGAGCCGATTCCGCAATGTCATTCCGGTCGGAAAGGCCATAGTCTGCGAAGCGACGCTCACCGCGTCTGACGGCCGCGTCGCCGATCTGGCGCTTGCGGCAGCGACCGAGGGCGGCCCGGTGGCCATCGAGGGAGCGGCAAGGCTCCTCGTGGAGAGCATCTCATGACCGCGGCCGCGATGGAGCTCGGCAGCGCCGCGGGCGCCGTGGATCGCCTGCGCCCGGGTCAAATGGTGTATGTGCCCGGCGTGTCGGGGGAAAGCCTGCCTTTCTACGAGGCGTTGCGCAACGATGCGGATCACGCGCGCGGCATCACCTTCGTGGGAGTGCATTTCCCAGGCATCAATCGCTCTGACTACCTGGCGCTGCATCCGAGCGCCCGGCAGCGCGCTTACTTCATGTCCCCTTCGGTGCGCGCCGCCATGCCGAGCGGTCGCGTCGATCTCATGCCGCTCGATTACCCCGGCATCGTGCGCGATCTGGAAGAGGACTTACCCCTCGACGTGGCGCTGGCGCAGGTGACTCCGCCGGATGAGAAGGGCCGCTGCTCGCTGGGCGTGAGCTACGACTTT
>JBEKHO010000101.1:0-3189 GCA_050012215.1 Steroidobacteraceae bacterium | reverse complement strand
TCATATAGGTTGGTATTGAGCGTCGTTGGCCGGGACTGATAGACCCCATCGACGAATACACCCACAGCCGGATCCACGCCGGGATTATTCGGATTCGAGGAGATGCCGCGGACCGTGACGTCGGTAGAACGCAGTCCGCTGCTTGTGTCAATGAAGGTATTCGGAACCTGTGTTGCTAGATCCTCGAGTCGCGCGACGCCTGCATCGGCGAGCGCTTCGCCGGTAATCGCGGTAATAGCAATCGGCACGTTTTGCAATGACTCGGTACGCCGCGTTGCCGTGACGACGATTTCCTCAAGACGTGTCGAATCCAAAATCTGGCCAAGGCCGGGCGCGGCGAACACCACGCCGGCGGCTCCCCCGACTAGGCAGCGAATCGTCCAGGAACGAGCAAGCGAGCACATACGACTTCCCTTTTTTTGATGTGGTGACGTGAGGCCTACCGCCTAATCTGACCATTAACTTGAGAACTTGTCCACCAGTTCGAAAACTGGCCCTTGGTCAGTTGTGCGTATCCATTGACCGCGCCGGCGAGAAATCGCTGGCGCAAGTGTCGTTGACCTGCAAGTCAGTCGGGAGCGGCGCCAAGCGCATTATTGCCGCCAAGCAGGCGGCAGCACCCAAGGAGGCCTGGATTCCGTAGCCGCCGAGGCCGGCACACCACCAGAAATCGGGCAGCGCGGGATCAATTCCAATGGCGGGCGTTCGGTCAGGGTAAAACGAGCGTAGGCCTGCCCAACAACGTCCGACGCGCGTCACAGTGAGGTCGCAGGCCGCCTCCAGTCTCTCGACAGCAAGGGCGACGTCGGCATCATCGGGCCACGCATCACACGGAGTCAGTGGTGTCTCATCTGCTGGGGAGAGGAGTAAACGACGACTTTCCTGTTTGAAGTAAAATTGCTCATCCATGTCGACCACGAAGGGCCATTCGGCGCTTAGGGGAACCTGCGAAGTGGGGATCGTGCAGACTGTGCGGCGCATGGGGACGAGCCCCAAAGCGCGGCCACCGGCGCGGATGGCAAGTTCATCGGCCCAAGCCCCTGCAGCATTGATGATCGATCGCGCTTCGAAGTGGCCGCCGGGAATTGCCAGTTGCCAGCAGTCCATCGAGTGACGCAATGACTCTATTGGCGCTTCCAGGCGCAGCGTGGCGCCGCGGCTGCGCGCCTGTCGCAGTAGAGCGGCGAGAAGCGCCGCGACATCGATTTCCTGGGCATCCGGTTCGAACGCACAACCGACGACATACCCGTCACGCAGCAGAGGCACTTTTTCGCGGGCAAAGTGACCGTCGTGGTATTCGACCCGATGACCGGGTGTGCTGATGCGTTCGCCGAAGCCGTCCAAGGCGGCGCGTTGATCTTCGCGTGCAACGTGTAGGACGCCGCGCGGCAGAAGGAGGGGTGCACTTCCGCAGGCGGACTGCAGCCGCCGTAGGGGTTCGAGGCTGGCTGCCGTAAGAGCTTGCACTACGGGGTTGCCATAGCCTCGATCGAGAATGGCGACCGAGCGGCCGGTCGAGTGATAGCCCGGCTGCATTTCGGCTTCGAGTAATACGATGGAGCGATCGGAACTGAGTTCCGCCGCGACTGCCGCACCCACGATGCCGCAGCCGATGATGGCTACGTCAAATTTCACCGGTCCGCCCGTCTGGATGCGTGGGATGAGCGGCGGCCCGATCGACCGATAACATTAAGGTGTCCGTAGCGCCGGGATATTCCCGTTGAGAGCGTCCATCACAACCCGCTTTGCGGGTCCCTGCGAGTCAATGCCACTAAAATTGAACGCCGTTTCCGGGTCGTCTGCGAGCACGAACCGGTCACGGCCGGCCGGTAGCAACGCCAGCATCTGCTTCGGATCCGAGACCGCACCGAACCCAAAATAAAGCTGCCCGTCACTCGCGACGAAGGACAGGGTGGGGGGGCCGATGCGCATGGGACCTAAGGCATATTCTCCGCTGTAGCGGCGCAAGGTGCCCGCGGACAGCGGGCCGGCCGCGACGGGCGGTGCGGGCAGCCCGAGCACGATGCGGGCGATTTCGCGTTCAAGGGAAACGGGCGTCAGCAGCGGGCCCTTTCGATTGGTCAGCACGACAATGGTTGTGTCGCGCTCCGGGTAGTACGCGTTGGAGGATGAGAACCCCCAGATTTCTCCTGAATGTGCATATTTAGTGAGCCCTGCAAAATCTGTGCGCACCATAGCTCCCAAGAGATATCCCGTATGCTCGCCGCTCGACAGGGGTACTTCGGTGGTGATGAGTTTCCGGACACTCGGCGGCATCGCCGGTGAGGTGAACACCGCGCGTCGGTAGTGAGCGAGTTCCTCTGCGGTCGACAGGAGCGACCCGGCTGAATACGGCACCAAATAGTACCAAGGGGTAGCGTGTTCGACACCGTGCGCGCCCATATCATATCCCCGCACCCGGTTCGGCAATATCTCCCGGTCGTCTCCCGACCAGACCTGCGTGATTCCGAGCGGCTTCAGCACCTCATCGCGCAGATAATCGTAGTAGCTTTTGCCGCTGACACGCTCAATGATGAGTCCCAGCAGATAGTACCCGGAGTTGGTATAGCTCCAGCGGCTGCCCGGTGTGAATGACAAAGGCAGGGAAGAGAAGCTCGCGACCATCTCAGGGCGCTGTAATTCCCCCCGGCGTAGGCGTGGCTGCAGCCCCGGGATTTCATTGACATAGTTGGGAATGCCGCTTGTATGGTCAAGGAGCTCTCGTACGGTCACCTCCCGTGCAGGCCCTTGGTAGTCCGTCAATACACTTCCGACCGTATCGTCGAGTCGCAGCCGCCCGGCGCCGATAAGATTCAACACCGCATGGGCGGTGAAGGATTTGGTTATTGAGCCGATCGCATAGATCGATTCGGGGCCTACAGCGAGCCGATCATCGACATCGCCCATGCCCACATCGGCCCGATAGAGTTCTTTGCCACCTTGATCGACGTAGACACTGATGGCGGGAGGTTCTGCGCGCTCCTGATAGACGGCAATAACCGCCGCGAGTCGCGCGCGTTGGTCGGGCGTCAACGGAGAGGAAAAGGCGGGCGGTGATAACAACGTGATGCACAGAGCTAACGTTGCCGTAAGAGCGGTCGGCTGCTCAATTCGAGATTTCATGATTTTGCTCTTTGTGATGGGTTGAGGGCGGCTGGAGCGGCTGCGCCAAGGGTGAGTAATGTCTCC
>JBEKHO010000100.1:0-3263 GCA_050012215.1 Steroidobacteraceae bacterium | reverse complement strand
TCGAACGATGGGGGCTCGAACGCGCGAAAGATCGCTTGCCGGAGCGACTGGTACTACCCGCTCCGGTACCTGTCGAATCGCGAAAGTGTTCGAGGCGGTGATAATCGCCTGTGGCGTCTGATTGCCGCGCACCTGCATCTCTCGGGTGACGTAGCGCGGAACTTCCGAGCGCAGATAATCGCGGGTATCGGTCAAATAGCGCTCCGGCCCAAGAGCCTCTTCAGCGTCGCCCTTTAGCGCCTTGAGAAGAAAATACGTCCACACCCCGTGTTGCAATGCAGTCGCGGGATACGATTTTTCTCCCGGCGTGCAAGACAGGAACATTGCGGAGTAAGTCGCTGCGCCAAGGAATTCTTTGAGCTCGTGTGGATTCATTGATGTAACCACGTCGCGGCCAATCGCCATGAAGCCACTCGCGCACGCATCGACGAAGGCGACCGCTCGCTTACATGAACTCGCAGCGAGCGGATCCCTGAGAACTTCGCGGAGAAGCAGCGTCGTGCCCTCGATATTAAGGGAATTACTGTCCCATGCCGTGATTCGGTTGCCGCCTGCGCCGTGGAATCCATGGCCGGCGTAGTAGAAGATGAAGAGATCGTCGGGGGCGAGAGACTTGATCGCAAATCCCAAGTCGTTCTTGAGGCTGGCGCACGTAGCCTCGCTGTCGCGCTATAGCGTGAGGCTCAAGCGCTCGGCAGGGTAAATGCTCTTCAGTACATCGGCGAACGCCTCGGCGTCATCCCGCGCAAAATCAACTTTGGCAAGAATTTGGCCCTCACGTCGAGGCTGGTAATTTTCAACACCTACGACGATGGCCACAACTTGCCCGCCTCCGAGAAGATCGACGGGGGGAGTGTTCGGGCTCTGATCTGTAATCAAACGATTCTGCATAATGCGCTCCGCTCAGACACGGCCCGCGCGCCGAAGCGCGATCAGCACGTCAGCCAACTTTCCGAGCCGGCGCATGACGAGGGGGTCGGTCAGCTTTGCTTCGAAATC
This sequence comes from Steroidobacteraceae bacterium, assembly GCA_050012215.1. Taxonomy (GTDB): domain Bacteria; phylum Pseudomonadota; class Gammaproteobacteria; order Steroidobacterales; family Steroidobacteraceae; genus Bog-1198. The sequence continues at coordinate 2,264 of JBEKHO010000100.1, read as the reverse complement.
GGAACGCTCCCGCTCATTGGCGACTTCGAGCGGAAGAGACACCGTTTGGTCTTGCCGTTCCAGAAATCCTTCCTTGAAGGTAACCCGGTCCGATCCTGCAGATTGCGCGACCACCTCGGCGATCAGGGCTGTCGCATCAATGCAGCGATGAAGTGGCACTTCCTCAGATTGACGTGACCACCGATCGCCGGTGTGTCGGAGCGTTTTCACCGACAATTGGCGGGGGTCGTATTGCGCCCAGCCAAGGCTGAGGTACCGACAATCAGTTTCAGTTGCGGGGTAAAATCCATCATGGCCTGCATAGTCAATTAGGACCACAGGCCGATGCTTGAGAGTGCGCGGATCTGGCTCGTTTGATTTCATAAACCTCACAAACTTTAGTAACTTTATAAGTCTACGCGCTCAGTTTGCACTAGTCAAGCGGGGCCATCTGCGCGGTGCGCGGGGCTGCACTTTCGCACCGTTGTGGACGGTAGACGGGTTAGCCGATGGTGTGGGAGAATGTATTTATAAGCTATTGTAATTGAATGATTTGATTAAAATTACGCATTAACTACTTGCAGTTATCCAGCAGTATTAACTTGTATTTGAACGGCATTATATACTTGTGTTTGCACGGCACCAAAAACTTGCGATAACCCGAGCAGACGAAGGGGTCCATGGCAACGCCGAGCGAGAAACTGGCTGAATCTCTCGATGCGCTCAAAGCGCTCCAGGAAGGCGGGAGACGTGTGTTCCGATCGGATGACCTGAGCCGCGTTCACCGCGAACGCCTGGTCGCCAACGGCTTTGTGCAGGAAGTCATGCGCGGATGGCTGATCTCCTCCAGCCCGAGCGCGCGGGCGGGCGACAGCACCCCGTGGTACGCCTCATTCTGGGAATTCTGCGCGCGCTACTGTAACGACCGTTTCGGTGAGGAGTGGCATCTGGCGCCGGAGCAATCGCTCTTGCTTCACGGCGAGAGAACGGTCATTCCACCCCAGGTGGTGGTCAACAGCCCGAAGGGCACGAACAACACGATCAACCTTCTGTTTGGCACGTCGCTCTACGACCTGAAAGTGTCCGAGATGCCGGCGGCAGCTGATCGAGCGGTGAGGGACGGCCTGCGGCTTTTCTCGCCGGTGGCGGCGCTGGTGAGGGTGCCGGAATCTTTCTTCGCACCAAACCCCATCGAGGTGCAGGTGGTTCTAGGCAGCCTCGCCGACGCATCGGACCTCCTGCGTCTCCTTCTCAACGGTGGCCACTCCGCGAAAGCGGGCTATTTGGCCAGGGCGTTCCGGCAGACCGGCCGGCCGAAGTTGGCGGACGACATCGTCAGCACGATGAAAAGCGCCGGTTATGACGTGCGCGAGAGCAATCCGTTTGAGGCAGGGCAAACATTCGGCGCATCAAGCCGCGCGGTGTCGCCCATTGTCGGACGCGTGCAGATGATGTGGGAATCGATGCGCGATGCCGTCATCAGGAATTTCCCGGCGGCGCCGGGACCGCCGAAAGACAAGGACGCGTATCTGCGCTTCATCGACGAAATCTATCAGAGTGACGCGTATCACTCGCTATCCATCGAGGGATATTCCGTCACGCCCGCGCTGATCGACCGGGTGAGGTGGGGCGGCTGGGACCCGGAACATCACGAGGACGACCGCAAGAGCCGCGACGCCCTGGCGGCGCGCGGCTACTGGCAGGCATTTCAGAAGGTAAAAGCAACGGTGGCGGAAATCATCGCGGATGGCAATGCCGGAGCTCTCGTGCGCACGGCGCACAACGATTGGTATCGTGAACTGTTCCAGCCCTGCGTTGCGGCGGGCCTGATCGAAGCCGGGGCATTGGCCGGATATCGGAACAATCCCGTCTATCTACGCACATCGCGCTTCGTGCCGCCGCGGTGGGAGTCGGTGCGCGAGGCTATGCCTGCGCTGTTTGATCTGCTCGAAAAGGAACCCGACCCTTCTGTGCGCGCTGTGCTTGGTCACTGGCTGTTCGGCTACATCCATCCATACCCGGACGGCAACGGACGGATGGCGCGCTTCCTGATGAACTCGATGCTGGCCTCGGGCGGCTATCCCTGGACGGTGATCCGCGTCAGAGATCGCAACACTTACCTGAAGGCATTGGACAGCGCCAGCATCGATCTGGACATCAATCCGTTCGCCGCGTTCGTGGCAAAGCGGGTGCGATGGTCCCTTGAGCAACATGATCTGAGATTTCCGGAGCCGGAAGCGAGATATGATTTCGACCGCATGGTCGTCACATTCTGGGGACAGGAC
>JBEKHO010000099.1:0-3713 GCA_050012215.1 Steroidobacteraceae bacterium | reverse complement strand
CACCTCGTCCCAGGACGTGGGTATAGATCATCGTAGTCCTCACATCTGCGTGGCCGAGCAGCTCCTGCACCGTCCGAATATCGCATCCAGTCTGAAGCAGATGCGTGGCGAAACAGTGCCTGCTATATCTTCGTAGATATAGGCGGCACTATTTCTCGTGGCCAACTATGTCTAGTTGAGACGCTAAAACCCTTAAATTTACGGCAAACGCGTTTTCTCTACTCGATATAGTCTTGGCTTCTTGCCCGGCCTCATTGTTCGGGAAAGGAGCTGGTCATGCGACACTGCATCAACGAGCAAGTGGTCCTATTGTGCATGCCCGAGGAAGGCCCAGAGGGTCCTCTCGCACCGTACCTACGTCCATTTGCGAAGTCTCTGAGTCAGCAGGGATATACACACAAGTACCTGCGGCGACAGGTAATGCTCGCGGCGTGTTTCAGTCACTGGCTTATGCGCCGACGGGTCAGTTCGCGCTGTATCACGTCAGAGCACTCGTCACGGTATTTAAGGTATCGACATCGGCAGCGGCAGGCCAACTCGGGAGATCCCGCCGCGCTGACGCATTTGATTGCGTTTTTGCGCACCCAGCGGGTGCTGCTCGCGCCGAGGATTTCAACGCCAGCTTTTACGGCGGCGCAGCGCTGCGCTCGAGCCTATGGTCAGTACTTGCGGCGCGACCGCGCTCTGGCCAAGTCGACGATCGTTAACTATGTCCCTTTCATTCGAGATTTTCTCGACGATCGATTCGGTGCGGGAGAGGTAAAGCTGTCCCATTTGAGTGCCGCGGAAGTCGTCCGATTTGTACAAAGCCGCGCACCGCGCCTGCATGTAAAGCGAGCCAAGCTGATGACCACCGCACTGCGCTCGTTCTTTCAATACGCCCGACTGCGCGGAGCCGTCAAACTAGATTTGGCGGCTGCTGTTCCGATCGTCGCCAACTGGTCGATGGCCTCGATCCCGCGGGCCATCGCCCCAGAGCAAACCCAAAAGTTACTGGCCAGCATCGATCGAAAGACCGCAGCGGGACGACGTGATTATGCCATTTTGCTGCTTCTTGCAAGGCTCGGTCTGCGTTCGGGCGAAGTCGCCTCTTTGGAACTGGACGACGTGGACTGGAGCGCCGGGCATTTGGGCGTACGCGGCAAAGGCGGTCGGCGTACTGAGATGCCCTTACCTGCTGAAGTGGGCGCAGCCATCGCAGCCTATCTGCGGCGCGGTCGACCGCAGTGTAGCTCGCGACGTGTCTTTTTGCGTACCAAGGCTCCGATTCGTGCCTTTCAGGGTGCGAGTGGCGTCGGATCGATTGTCCGACATCGTCTTCTGCGCGCGGGGATTACGGCGCCCACGTATGGAGCGCATCAGTTTCGCCATGGACTGGCGAGCGACATGTTGCGCAAGGGCGCTTCGCTTGCCGAGATTGGGGCATTGTTGGGGCATCATCACCCCGACACCACCCGCATCTACACGAAGATCGATCTGAAGGCATTGCGGACACTCGCTCAGCCCTGGCCGGGAGGTGCCCGATGAACACCCTGCGGCGGGCGATTGAAGAGTACCTGGCGATGCGCCGTAGCTTGGGGTTCAAGCTGCGAGATGCGGGAGCAGGCTTGCTCGACTTCGCCGCATTCATGGAACGTCGCCGCGCCTCCTATGTCACGCAGGCGTTGGCGCTCGCCTGGGCGCAAAAGCCGACGCACACGCAGCCGGCTCACTGGGCGAGCCGGCTCTGTTTCGTCCGCCAGTTCGCCCGCTTTCGCAGCGCGAGCGATCCGCGCACACAAATTCCGGCACTGGGCCTCTTGCCGTTTAAGCCTAAGCGAGCCCGGCCCTACTTGTATTCGAACACGGAGATCCGACAACTCCTACACGCGACGCTCAATAGGCCACTCGCGCCACACTGTCCGGACCGTAGGGCCTGTGCGCTGTTGCCTCGGGTCTACTATTGTCTATTCGGGCTGCTCAGTGTCTCGGGCCTTCGCTTGGGCGAGGCGCGTAATCTCGAGCTGAAGGACGTGGATTTGAAGGCCGGCGTGCTGACGGTCCGTGGCGGTAAATTTGGTAAGGATCGATGGCTTCCTCTGCATGCGTCCACCTGCAAGATACTCGCCGACTACATCGACCGACGCCAACGTCACTGGGCCGGGCGGGCAGTGTCCCCCTACTTGTTCGTCTCCAGCTGGGGCAATCGGCTGGATGTCGGATCGATTCATCGCACGTTCTATGCCGCTTCCCGACAGATCGGCCTGCGCGGGGACCGCGACGGCCACGGACCGCGCCTGCATGATCTGAGACATCGATTTGCCACATCGACCTTGGTCAACTGGTACCGCTCCAACGAAGACCCTGAGCGGCGCCTGCCTCTCTTGAGCGCATACCTCGGGCACGTCCATGTCGCCGATACCCAGTGGTATTTGAGCGGCTCGCCGGAACTCATGCGCGAAGCCATGCGCCGCCTGGAGCATCGCTGGGGAAAGCCATCATGAGCGATACGGTCAGTTTTGCGCCATTGCTCGAGCGGTTCTTCCTGCAGCGACTGATGCAGCAGCGACAGGTGAGCCCTCACACCATCGCCTCCTACCGTGATACGTTCTGTCGGCTGCTGAAGTTCACGCACGAGCGGCTGCATCAGGCGCCCGCCCAATTGCGTTTCGAGGACATCACCGCGCCTCTGATCGGGAAGTTCCTGGATCACTTGGAAAAGCACGATGCTATCGGCGTCCGAACTCGTAATTTGCGCCTGACAGCAATCCATTCCTTCTTTCGTTACGCCGCCTTCGAGGCTCCCGAGCATTCCGCGCAGATCCAGCGCGTGCTCGCCATTCCGAGCAAGCGCTTCACGCGCACGTTGGTTAGCTTTCTCTCCCGCCCAGAAGTGGACGCTTTACTCGCCGCACCTGATCGGCACACCTGGTCCGGCCGGCGTGATCATGCATTCATCCTAACCGCCGCGCAGACCGGATTTCGCCTCTCGGAGATGACAGGGCTCAAACGAGAGGACCTGGTCCTTGGGGTTGGCGCCCACTTGAGGGTGATCGGCAAGGGACGGCGCGAGCGGTGTACACCGCTGGCCAAAGCGACCCGCGCGGTGCTCAAAGCCTGGCTGCGTGAGCCGCAACGCGGCGAGGGTAATATCTTGTTTCCCAACGCCCGAGGCGGTCGACTCAGCGTTCATGGCGTTCAGTACTTGCTCAACAAACATCGCCGCGCCGGTGTCAACACTTGTCCATCGCTCAAACAAAAACGCGTCACGGTCCACCGTTTGAGGCATACCATGGCCGTTGACTTACTCCAGGAGGGAGTCGATCGGTCCACCATCGCTCTATGGCTCGGCCACCAGCATGTACAGACCACGCAAATCTACCTCGACGCCACACTGGCGATGAAAGAAAAGGCCCTTTCGAAAGTGACTCCCCATCACGGAAGGCCGAGTCGCTATCGCCCGGATGATCGACTGCTCGCCTTCCTAAAGAACCTGTGATACCGGAAAACTATGTCGCGTATTGCACCCGGATTTCACACCATGGAGAGCCAGATTCCCGAGGAAATTAGCCGGTGCCGATTCGTCGATAGATATAGTCAGACCGAAGACATAGTGCCGAAACTGATGCGCACCGTGGGTTGCCGACTTGACTCGGGCTCGCATAAGGGAGCGGCCGACAATCGCGGATATCGAGGAGGACCTGGCCACGCCTCGCCATGGGGCGCGGGTGCGC
>JBEKHO010000098.1:0-4049 GCA_050012215.1 Steroidobacteraceae bacterium | reverse complement strand
GGGACCGACCCAGCATAAAGACTAGAATACCCCAGAGATATAAACGCTGTGGCACTTGAAAGCTTTGCCCCAGACGGAAGGTCATTTAATTGCTATCACCAATGCGCGTAAATTTCGGAGATCATGCTGCTAATGCAAGTCATGTATCGGCCATCAAACATTGACATGTCGACGCCGTAGAGTACGGCAATGCGAACGAGCATAGCGTCTAGCCTCATCATTGCCTCCCGGAGCGGAAGAAAAGGATGTGCGTTCGTAAATCTACGGATCTAGCTGAGCCGAACAGTTAAACAAACTGCGAAACGTCTCATCAAAAGCAGCGTGAATGGGCACTCGTCGCCATCAATTCTGCGTTCTACTGATGGCCACTACATTCAGGCAAATACGAGGAAAATCCGAGCAGGATCGTTAGTTTGTGTGCAATTGTCATAGGGTAGGTGTGTTCACGGATGGGATGCGGTAGCCAATTGCTGAAAGCAGGGCCGCACACGGAGCAAAGGTCATGCTTGCGCTGCCACCTCAGGAGAGGCGCCGGGAGCCGCGCCGCCCGCTCTACCGTGTGGCGAGAATCCAATTCGGCAACGGGGCACTGCCGCGCGAGTGTGTTGTTATGGATATTTCCGATGGCGGCGTGCGGCTCCATGTTGAGGGGTTCGAGGTCCCGGATGAATTCGTGCTGGTCCTATCAGGTCACCACGTCACACAGGAGAGCAAATACAAAGTGGTCTGGCGGCTCAACCAAGAACTCGGCGCCAAATTCATTAATATCGTCTGGCAGGGCATGGATTGATGTTAGCGCCTAGAGGCGTTTTACTTCGCTGCCAGTCGCGCAGATTTGCGTCGCGCCATTCTGCTTCAGCGTCGGCGCGACCGTGAGGACGAACGCGTTCTCGGTCTTAAGGTCGAGCGCCAGATCAAGCTTGATCGGGAGCTGGATGGGAAGACCGCTCGGCTTCTCGCCCCTTAAAACCCTGTCATCGAATGTTGCCGACTCCCGGTAATTGTCAGTTACGTCATTGCCATAGGCCAGCAGGCCCCGGTCGGGCGCACGCTCCGGGGGCCGAGATAGTCATGAACAGCCGCGCCCAAATAACGATTCGGGGATTGTCGGTCCAAGTAACTTCCGCATACTTGAGACTAGGGTCTGTACCCACATAGCTTCTTGAAAAATCGTAGTGATCGTGATTCACCGTGCTCGGAGGTGGATCATGCGATTTGATTTGAGCGATGACGAATGGGCTGTTCTCGCGCCGCTAATGCCGAAGAGCCGAATGAGCGCCCGCGCTGACGATCGAAAGATCATGAACGCGATATTTTACGTGCTGCGCACCGGAATGCCGTGGCGCGATCTGCCGGAACGCTACGGGCCGTATACGACGGCGTACAATCGCTTCAACCGTTGGTCTCGACGCGGCATCTGGAAGCGGATTTTCGACACGCTGGCATCGAAATCGCGCGACAGTCTGTATCTGATCGACAGCACGATTGTGAAAGCCCATCGTGCGGCCAGCGGCGCAAAAGGGGGGAGCAAAAGCAGGCCATCGGCATCAGCCGCGGCGGTCGCTCGACGAAAATCCACGCCATCGTCGACAGCAAAGGCCGCCCACTGAACTTCACGGTGACGGGCGGCCAAGTCCACGACAGTCAGGTCGTTGGCGACGTACTCGACACTCCCAGACCGCCGCTGGCCATCACCGCCGACAAGGCTTACGACAGCGAGAAAGTACGCCAGCAGATCAAGGACGAGGGTGCTCTGCCGGTCATCCCCAGCCGCAGCAATGCCACCAGGGAAGCCTATTGTCCCAAGCGCTTTTATCGACGACGCCACAAAATCGAAAATTACTTCTGCCGCATCAAAGACTGGCGGCGCATCGCAACCCGCTACGACAAACTCGCCCGAAACTTCCTTGCCGCCGCAGCCCTCGTCGGCGCACTCTATTGGATCAAGTTGTGAGTCCAGACCCTAGCACTACTTTGGCAGATTTACTCACGCTGCCTTTCCGGGCCGATCCAGGTTCGGCAGTACGGACACCGCCCTGGGCTTGATCGAATGATGAGATCGACGATGGCGTGCCGGACGGCCGGTAACGTCGGTTGAGGTGGCGGGCCGTTGATTCTTTTTTTCCCGCCTCACTTTTGCGAGGCGGCGATGCTGGAGGAACGCGTAAGCGATCATGGTCATGAGCGCATGACGATGAAGGCCATGCCATGACCTTCCCTCGAAGTGGTCGAGGCCGAGCTCCTCTTTCAGTTGTTGATGGGCCTGCTCGCAGATCCATCTCGCCTTGATTGTGGCGGCCAGACCGCGCAAGTCCATTCCGGCGGGCAGGTTAGTGAGATAGTATTTCTTCTCTCCGGATATGCGGTGCTCGCCGATGAGCCAGGCTTCGTCGCCTGGAAGATGCTGCCGGCCTTTATCCCATATCCTCTGGGGAGGTCCGTCGGCGGTGCGCACACGGACAGCGGCAAACCGGGCTTTCAGCCGGCCTTTCGTCCCGCTGCGCCAACTCACAGTTCTCCACCTGGCTCCGGCCAGGATGTCTTCAGCCGCCATCGACAGAACATCAGGAACGTGCCGCTTACGGGGTCGACCCCGAACTTTGGTAATCGGCCAAATGAGCTGCACGCCAACAGGGTACACCTTGAGGTGACGGGGGATGCCGACAGCCCAGGCAAGCTTGCGAGCCGTCAAACCTTGACGGAATGCCGCACTGAGCCCGTAGCCGGCATCCGCCAGCACACAGCGGAAGCGGACGCCAACCGATATCATTCGATCGATCTCCGCCAGTGCGATCTCGGGCTTTGTCCGTGCAGTTCGATATTCGGCCGGAACGCCAGCCCGCTCCAGCCGCTTCTGATCGTTTGTCCAGCTCTCGGGGAGAAACAGGCGCAACGCCACCATCACCGGCACTTCGCCCCGGGCGAGCGTCAGTGACACCAGTGTCTGGCAGTTCGCCGTCTTGCCCAGTGCCGAAGCATATTGCGCTGCGACTCCGACCGAGTGCGTGCCTTTCTTCGGCACCGCGGTATCGTCGATCACCAACACCGCGTCGCTGCCACCGACGAGCCGGTCCGCCTCGATGAGCAGCTCCCTCTCCAATGGTGCCGCATCCCAGACGCCAGCCGAAACAAAATGATGCAGCTGATCATAATCACCCGGCGCAAGCCGCTCCGCCATTGGCTGAACGCTCTTGCGATCGCCAGGCCCGATCAGCCCCGCCACGTAAAGCGGACACATCCGTCGACGCGCCTTGTGGCCCAGGCGATCCAGGAACGGCTTGAGCCAGTTTCGCAGTTCGTCTTCCCAATTCGTCGTCGCGGCTGCCATGGTCGGCCCTCCAAAAAGCCGACCACCCATGAGTCACAGAAAATCTGATTTGTGAATCCCATCCGCCCCGATCATGTAAAAAATTCTGCCAAAGTAGTGCTAGAGCCTAGCCGCCCCCACCAAAGTTTGTGAAGTTGATCGCAGGCGGGTTTGGGTACTTCTTGAGCGACGCCTGATATTCGATGACCGTCTTGAACGCTTCTTGCATTGGCCAAAGGTTGATGCCGCCGACGTTCAAATCCTCGTGCGGGTCCATTTCGATGTTATGGACCTTCGGGTAGGACATCCCCGAAATATCTGCGAATATTCCGCCGAGCATCTGCGGGCCCGTTCCTGTCAGCTTCATGTCCTTGAAGTAGATGCGCCATTGCTTCCATCGCGCGGCCACCAGATCAGGGCCAACAAATGTGAGCAGCGACTGGCGGTTTCCCATTTCGCTGTTGCCGAGAAGCACCGCCGTCTGGTCCACGCCGTCGATCGGACGATCTGCGGGCAATTTGGCTCCAAGGACGGATGCGAACGTCGGCAGGAAGTCCATGATCGAGAACATGGCATAGGAGGTAGTGTTGGGTTTCACGTGCCCCGGCCAACGAATGAAACAAAAGGTCCGGATAGAACCCTCAGTCGCTTCTCCCAATTCGCCGCGAAAGGGACCCGCGTTGCCCATGTCGGGAGTGCCCAGGTTGCCAAGCTCACGAAGTATCCAGCCCGACGGCCCGTT
>JBEKHO010000097.1:0-4123 GCA_050012215.1 Steroidobacteraceae bacterium | reverse complement strand
GCTCCTCGATGCTGGCGATGATCTTCAGCTCCCCGCCGCAGCGCGTGCAGCACTCGATCTCAACACCGAACACACGCTTGAGCCGTCGTGCCCAGCTCATCGCCACATGCCGCGGCGTCGATAGCTTGGTCGGATCCGCGCCAGACACCGGCGGCGTCACTGCACCACGGCCCCGCTGTGACGGCGTCACCGCCGACCGATACTGACTGTGCGGGGCAAACACGCCGTGGCCTCCCGCGTCGCCGCAGAAATTATTTACAAATCGATGCGGGGATTTCCTCGCACTTTGCACATACCTCCATAAGACGGGAATCTCGATCGATCACCCCTCGGGATGCCTCTTTGGCAACCGGGCGGATGAGCTGCGACTTCGATTGACCGTTGCATAGGCGACACCAACAGAAGGGGCCAGGAAACCATGACGCGCTTCAACATCAGAGCAGTGTTGTGATCACGGCGCTATCCGCCGTCGCACAAGTGGCCCACGGACGGATTTGTTATCAGACCTCCGGCGGCGCGGAGGAACTGGATGCCGCAATTCATCAACTGCAGTCCAGGGGTGAACTCGTCGCGCAGCGCTGATTGTCGGTTACGCAGGCAACGATCCCTTCAATTTATAAAACCTTCATCTACAACACTTTGCCGGTTTAACCGGCGCACGGAGAGATTGAAATGACCACGATTGACCTTAGCACCCGATTCACTACTTCGTCCTCGCGCAATGGCTTCGCGGGCGTCATACACTTTGGCTTCTCCGTGGCTGTGTCATACCTGCTCTTGATGGCTGGCGCGTACTCGCAGGCCATCGATACTGCCAATCGCCGTCAGTTCGAGCCGGCATCGTTTGCGGTTCCCGCCGGCAATACCTGTGCGCTTCATCCGGAAGGCAACGCGGATCCGGCCGCGACTCTCACCGTGCGGGCAGACGCCGACGGGGTGATCCGGTTCCTGGCCGTGCGCCCGACTCTTCCAGGCAGTGTCGAGCTCCTGACGCTCGAATGCACCGACGACGGCGGAATCGACAGCACCTACACCGTAGATCTCCGCTCGGAGCTGACTTTCGCTCCCAACCCGTTCGACCCTGTCCGCGCCGGTCTGGAGCTTCGCCCGGCCCTCACCGGCGATCCGCTTCGAGTTACCGTGCAAGAGCTTCTGGAACGAGGGTACGGACTGCGTCCCGATCCCATTGAGGATCCGGAGGGATACGAGCAATGGCTCGCCGTGGCGACCGTCCCGATGTACCAGCTGCGCACCTCTGACCATTCGGTGCCAGGGGCGCAGCATCGAAAGGACGCGGTGCGTGTCTCTGTCCCGGGGGAGAGCGGCGAGTCAGCCGAGGTGCCCGAGCCGGGGAGTGTCTCTGTGGCGCCGAGCAACAGCAACTGGACAGGGGCGATCCTCTCAGGGTCTTACAAGAAGGGACCGACTGCGGTCAAGACTGTGGGTTACGTGTACAACTGGGACACTTTCTACGTTCCCACGATTTATCCCGGGTCAGGCCAGACGCAGCTGTCGATCTGGAGCGGGCTCGACAATGTCTTTCAGACCGAGGTGTGGGCGGAAGGGACCAATACCGTCGGGAGTTATTTCATTCACCGACAGAACTTCTATGGCACCAAAGGAGAGAGCGGGTTGGACGGGCAGGGCGTGGACTTTACGCCCCATGCGGGCGACCAGATCCGGGTCGCGGAGTGGTATTGCGACGTCAAAGGAGCCGTCCACATGGCGGGCGGCTATGGATGCACGGTCGTCATCGACTACACCCAAAACGTCCAGTGGGAGTGCGACCTGAGCAATGGCTCGAACTGCCAGTCCTACCAGATCGCCCAGCAATTTCTCGTCAACGGCGCTCTAGGCCAGACGGCGGAATCCATCATTGAAAACGATACCGGGGAAATCCAAGGCAACTGCCCGAACACGAAGACGGACTGCTTCCAGCAGTGGGTGGATATGTCGTCGGTGACGATGACCACTCAGGCATTGGTCGTTCAAGGCGCCAACAGCGACCAAAAATTGGTAAACACCGCCTCCGATCCCAGCGTTCAATTGTTGACCGATACCACTGGCAGCACCCCGCCGTACAACAGCGAACTGCATTTTCTCATCACCCTGCCGTCCGGGGGAGTTGCCTGGAACCCGTTGGTGAACAACATCCATTACTGGAACGGCAGCACCTTTTACGACTACCTAACGCCGCAGGGCTCATCGAATGCACAGCCGGGCGTGATCTACGCGTGCGCGACGTCGATTGGCGTGGGACCGAGTGCTTTCGGGCTGACCAACGGGACGCCCTGGAGCACGGGCTGCAACGCACTGCCTGACGGGAATTTTAACGTCTACCAGATGCAAACCGGCGGCAAATGGGTGCGCATGCAGGGCGATGCCGCCGTAAAGGTCGCCGTCTCACCGGAGGGGAATGCGTGGGCGATCAACAGAGCCGGGGAGATTCTCTACTGGAACGGGAGCGAATTCGTGCAGAACGCGGCCGGCGGGTGTGCGAGGTCCATTGGCGTCGGACCGAGTGCTTTCGGACTGACCCGCGGAACCCCGTGGACGACCGGATGCCACGCGTGGGGTGACGGAAGTTTTAGCGTCTACCAGATGCAGACTGGTGGCAAATGGGTCGAAAAGCAGATCGACGCGGGGACGGAGGTAGCAGTTTCGCCGGCGGGCCACGCCTGGACCGTCACCGTACCATAATTGGAGATTGGGTGGACCGGTGTTTCTCCGGGTATGTGCAGCGTGCCGCCATCCGCGGCTGCCAGGGCATTCTCTGGCAGCCGCCCTCAGGAGCAACCCGTGGATGCCGCGGTTCCTTAGTAAGCTCCAAGGGGATTTTTTGATTCAGTCCGCAGAAAATCGGCCGTGTATAAAGCTCCAGGAGCGGCGATCTCGCTCGACCCCTGGCGTTGGTATCCCCCCAAATCGATTCCCGCAACATCTTCGCGGGTGCCGTACCGACAGGCTCTCACCGCCGCCGCGTGACCCCGGCCCCAAATTTCACTAGCATAGTGGGCGAGTGCTCCGATAGCGGTCAGTTGCGTAGGGGGTCGTTCGGATGGACAGCAGAACGCAGCAGGTGCAGGCACCGGACATCAATAACCCCAGGGTGCAGGGACTGCTCGAGCGCACGATTGCGTGGGACAACCATGCTTGCGTGCCCTTCACCGATGAATCGCGCTGCCTCGCGGCGCTGCGCCGCTACCACACCGCCGGCTTCTCGCTCGTCCATGCAAACGTGGGAGATTCGGATATCCCGATTGCCGAGACCTTGAGGCAGCTCGCGTTCGCTCGGCGCACGATCCGCGCTCATGCGGACGAATTCGCGCTGGCCTCCTCGGTGGCTGACATCGCGCAGGCCAAGCGCGAGGGGAAGCTCGCCATCTGCTTCGATCTGGAGGGCGCTCACGGCCTGGAATCGAATCTCGAGATGGTGTCGCTGCTCTACGACCTCGGCGTGCGCTGGATGCTCGTGGCCTACAATCAGAGAAACCAAGTCGGCGGCGGCTGCCATGATGCGCGCGACGAGGGGTTGAGCGAGTTCGGCCGCCGCTGGATCGCGGAGATGGAGGCCGTGGGCATGATCGTCGACGTCGCGCATACCGGCTATCGAACCGCGCTCGAAGTCTGCGAGATCGCCCGGCGTCCAGTCAACATTTCGCATTCCAATCCACGCTCGCTGCGCGATCACCCGCGCTGCGTGCCAGACTCACTGATGCATGCGTGCGCCGCAACCGGCGGCGTGCTCGGCATCAGTGGCGTCGGCATCTTTCTAGGAGACAACGATGTCAGCACGGACGCCGTCCTGCGCAGCATCGATCGTGCCGTCCAAGTCATGGGCGTCGACCATGTGGGGCTCGGTCTCGACTTTGTGTTCGACACTGCCGATATGGACGCTCACCGCGGATAGGAATTTCAAACGCCCGTCCGGTCCAAGGCTGCCCACAATCTTGTTGCGCGTAACCAGCCTTATGTTGCGTCCAAGCTTAGGGGCCGCGTGCCTTGCTTGGGCTATTCGGGCCGCCGGTGCGCCTCTGCGCAGGGCCCCCGGCCATTGACTGACCGCCGACCTTAAGCGTGCCGCGCCGCCCGCAAGCCACCCACTCTGCCGTTCTCTGGAGCT
>JBEKHO010000096.1:0-4208 GCA_050012215.1 Steroidobacteraceae bacterium | reverse complement strand
GGCTGCGCGCCCTGGTTCAAGCACTGGAAACGGGCAGCGGGGCCCCGGCGCTCGTGGTGGCCGCGGACAATCGCCGCGCGAAACCGGGGAGCACTCAGGAGCTGACCTACGGAGCGGGCGCCGCGGCTTTCTTGACCGGCCGTGACGAGCCGGTCGCCCGCTACCTTGGAAGCTACGCCGCATCGGCGCCGTTCGTCGATCATTTCAGACAAAGCGGTGCGCCCTACGACTATTACTGGGAAGAGCGCTGGATCCGCGATGCGGGCGTGGCAAAGCTGGTGCCGGAGGCCGTCAAACAGCTGCTGACGCGGATCGACGTCCCTGCCGCCCGCGTCGCTTGGTTCGGCCTCGCCGGCGCCCCGAGCGGCGGCGACGCCCTGGTGGCGGCGGCTTTGGGCATACCGCGCGAGCGTCTGGTCCCGGATTTGCAGGGCACGGTCGGCGACACCGGTGCTGCGCATGCGCTGCTGCTGCTCGCCGGCGCGCTGGAACGCGCGAGTCCCGGCGATGTGGTGGTGATCGCCGCGTTCGGACTGGGCTGCGAAGCGGTGGCATTCGAGGTCTCGCATCAGACGGCGGGATCGCCGTCTGGCCTGGAGGCGGCGCTCGGACGCAAGAGCGTCGAAAATTCGTATATGAAGATGCTGTCCTTCATGGGCGAATTGCAGCTCGACTGGGGTCCCCGTTCGGAGACCGTGATCAAAGCGTCCCTGAGTCAGCAATATCGATCGGCTTCCAGTTTTTTGGCCTTCGTGGGAGGCCGCTGCGGCAGTTGCGGTCAGGTGCAATTTCCGGTGATGCCGAACTGTGTGAATTGCGCTGCGTCGGGAGCCCTCGCCCCGTATCCGCTTGCCGATGAACCGGCGCACGTGGCAACGGTGAGCGCCGATTGGCTGCAGTACTATCCCGCGCCGCCGTTGTACGTAGGGCTGGTTCAGTTCGACGCCGGCGCGCGCGCATTGATGGAAATCGTCGATGTGCCCGCCGCCGGCATCGAGGTGGGCGCGTCGTTGAAATTCGTCTTTCGCCTGAAGGCGCACGACGAGTTGCGGCACTACAGCCGCTATTTTTGGAAAGCCGTTCCCGCCGCGTAACGCGGGACCGCGCAGGAGAACCGATATGGCAACGGGGATCAAGGACAAAGTTGCAATCCTCGGCATGGGCTGCTCCCGGTTCGGCGAGCGTTGGGAAGCCGGCAGCGAACAGCTGATGGTCGAGGCTTTCAACGAGGCTTTGGAGGACGCCGGCATCGAGCGCAAGCTGATCGGCGCAGCGTGGCTCGGCAGTGCGCTCGATGCGGTCAATGTCGGCAATTCAGCGCTGCCTCTGGCAACCGCTTTGCGCCTGCAGGGAATACCGGTCACACGCGTGGAAAACATGTGCGCCACCGGCACGGAGGCGTTGCGCGGCGCGGTGTACGCCGTCGCATCGGGTGCGGTCGATTTTGCCCTCGCGCTCGGCGTCGAGAAGTTGAAGGATTCGGGGTTCGGCGGATTGCCGGTTCCCACCAAGGGGACGATGAATGATTTGTGGATGCCGTATTGTTCCGCGCCGGCGGGGTTCGCGCAGCTCGCCTCCGGCTATCGTGCCCGCCACGGATTCAGCCGCGAAGAGTTGAAACGAGCGCTCGCGCACGTGTCCTGGAAGAGCCATCAGAATGGTGCTCGTAATCCGAAGGCGCATCTGCGCCGCCCCCTGGAGATGGAGGCGATCATGAAGGCGCCGATCATCGCCGAGCCGCTCGGCGTGTTCGATTGCTGCGGCGTGAGCGACGGCGCCGCGTGCGCCATCGTCACGACGCCCGAAATCGCGCGCTCCCTCGGCAAGCGCGAGTTGGTGACGGTCAAGGCGCTGCAGCTCTCGGCCAGCAGCGGCCGCGAATCCGGTACCGGCGAATGGGACGGCAGCACCGTGCCGAACACGCAGCTCGCGGCGCGGGCGGCCTATCGCGAGGCGGGCATCAGCGATCCGGGTCAGGCACTTACCCAGATCGAAGTGCATGATTGTTTCTCGATCACGGAGCTGGTCACCATGGAAGACTTGGGCCTGTCCGAGCCGGGGCGGGCCGTGGCCGATGTATTGGATGGACGCTATGACGCGGACGGCGCGATTCCCTGTCAGACCGATGGTGGCCTGAAGTGTTGCGGGCATCCCGTGGGCGCGTCGGGGCTGAGGATGGTCTACGAGCATTACCTGCAGTTCCTCGGCCGCGCCGGCGCGCGGCAGCTGCCGAAGCCGCGGCTGGGATTGAGCCACAATCTGGGTGGCGTCCCCTACAACGGAGTGGCAGCCGTCAGCATAGTCGGATTGCTGTGAGCGCACGCAAGCCTCCCGGGCGACGTGCAGCCAGCTCGCCGCGCACCGCCGAGAAATCCGGCGTCCAACCATCGGCGGCAGACCGCGCGGCGCGCGAGCATGACGATATCCGCCTGGGCTTTTTGATTCACGACGTCTCGCGCATGCGCCGCACCGCCTACGACCAGCTGATGAAGCCGCTGGGCGTAACCCGGGCGCAGTGGTGGGTGCTCGCGCATTTATCACGTCATGACGGCATGATGCAGACCGAGCTGGCCGACGCACTCGAAGTCGGCAAGGCCAGTCTTGGCTCGTTGATTGAACGGTTGGCCGAAGCAGGGTTCGTCGAGCGGCGCGAGGCGCCCGGGGACCGGCGTGCCAAACGGGTCCACCTGGCAAAACCGGGCCATTTGCTGGTGCAGCAAATGGCTCAGGCGGAGATATCGTTAAATGATCGGATTTTGGGCGCCCTGTCGGTCGCGGATCGGGGGACGATGATCCGCACCCTGTCTGTAATAAAGCGGGCGCTGTCGCGCCAGTTGGGCGCATGATCAGGTGACTCGTAAGCATATATACTTTACGCTACGATCGTTTTATTAATCCAAAGATTGTCGAGGGGGGTGCGCGTGCGTGGACTGGTAGACAACGTGGCCGTGGTGACGGGCGCCGGCAGCGGTATTGGCCGCGCCATCGCCTTGCGGCTCGCCGCCGAGAAAATGCGTGTGGCGATTCTCGATCTGAATCAGGGTGCTGCCACCGCGACCGCCGATGCGATCCGCGCCGCGGGCGGCAGCGCGCATGTGGAGGTGTGCGACATCTGCGACCACGCCGCCGTGCAACGAGCGGTGGCCGGCGTCGAGTCGGCCCTGGGCCCCATCCATACGCTGGTGAATAATGCGGGCTGGGATACTCCCATGCCGTTCCTCAAGACCACGCCGGAGTTCTGGCAGAAGGTCGTCGCCATCAATTACATGGGCCCCATCCACGTCACGCACACGGTGGTGAGCTTGATGGCCAAGCGCAATGCCGGGCGGGTGATATTCATCGCCTCGGACGCCGGCCGGGTGGGTTCCTCCGGCGAAGTGGTGTATTCGGGCTGCAAGGGCGCCACCATCGCATTCGCCAAGGCACTCGCGCGCGAGACCGCGCGCAATCAGGTGTTGATCAATTGTGTGTGCCCCGGTCCCACCAATACGCCGGCGATGGATGCCTTTGTCGGCACTGGCGAACAGGGGCAGAAGATTCGCGATGCGATGGTGCGCAGTGTGCCGCTCGGGCGCATCGGCGAGCCCTCGGATTATGCCGGCCTCGTCGCCTTCCTGGCGAGCGAGGACGCCGCGTTCATGACCGGTCAGACCATCAGCGTCTCGGGCGGTCTGACGATGCATGGCTGACGCACTACGACGGAGAACGATATGGCCGACTACAAAGATATTCAATATGAAGTGGGCGCGAATGCGGTGCGCATCACGATCAATCGTCCCGAGGTGATGAACGCCTTTCGGCTCCAGACCGTCGAGGAGCTCATTGACGCGTTCATCAAGGCGAACGAGGAACGCTCGGTGAACGCCGTCGTGCTGGCCGGCGCCGGAGAAAAGGCGTTCTGCACGGGAGGCGATCAAAAGGCGCACCTGTCCGAGGACGGCCTCTACGGTCCGCGCGGCACGGTGGGACTCCCCATCGAGGAATTACAGACTGCCATTCGCGATCTGCGCAAGGTTTCCATCGCGCGGGTGCAGGGCTTCGCCATCGGCGGAGGAAACGTCTTTGCGACCCTGTGCGATCTCACCATCGCCTCGGAAAAGGCCATCTTCGGTCAAGTCGGGCCGAAGGTGGGGTCGGTGGATCCGGGCTGGGGCACCGCGCTCTTGTCGCGCCACGTGGGTGAGAAGCGCGCACGCGAGATCTGGTTT
>JBEKHO010000095.1:0-4273 GCA_050012215.1 Steroidobacteraceae bacterium | reverse complement strand
TGTAATTTCAGCGCCACGAAGACCGCCACCGGTGCGCTCAACCCGGCCTCCACGGAGACTTGTGCGCTTTGTCACGGTGCTGGGGGCGTGGCCGACGTGGCCGTCGTCCACAAGCTCGCGAGCTACCAGTGATCGTGACCGCGGTGAACTGAATGACCCGGGTTAAGCGCAGCGCCGCCACTGTGTTGGTCCTGCTGCTCGGCGGGATGGGGCACGTCGGGTCGGCTGCTGTCCCGGACAAGGACGCCGCGCATGCCGCGGCCTCGGCCTACAGCCCGCAGGGAGCCGACACCTGTCTCGGATGCCATGCCAGCAATCCCGGCGTGATGGCCATTTTTCACACCAAGCACGCGCGCCCGGGCGATCCGCGCGGGCCGTTCGGCCACGGCGGGCTGCAGTGCGAGGCCTGCCACGGGCCCGGCGGTGCGCATGTCGATGCGATGGGCGATACCACCAAGATCATCGCTTTCGGACCCAAGTCCCACTCGACCGTGAAGCAGCAGAACGCGAATTGTCTGGGGTGCCACCAGTCGAACGCAGCGCATGATTGGGCCTCGAGTGCGCATGCGGCGGGGGATGTCGCGTGCACGAGCTGCCATCAATTGCATACCGCCAAGGATCCGGTCCAGACCGCAGCCGGCCAGATCGAAGTTTGTGCCGGCTGTCACCAAGCCGAGCACGCGGACCTCGACAAGCTGTCGAGGCATCCGCTGCGCGAGGGCAAGATGGCGTGCACATCCTGCCACTCGCCACACGGCTCGACGGCGCCCGCCCAGCTGGTCAGGAACACGGTCAACGAGACCTGCACCAGCTGCCACGCGGAGTATCGCGGGCCTTTCCTGTGGGAACACCAGCCGGTCGCGGAGGATTGCACCAACTGCCACAACCCGCACGGTTCGGTACAGCCGGCCCTCCTCAAGTTGCGGCCTCCGTTTCTCTGTCAGACCTGCCACGAGGGCGCGGGCCACCCATCGATGGTCAATACGCCGCAAGGCTTGGCGGGCGGCGGCGCCCCGAGCGCGTTCCTGCTCGCCGGCGGCTGCATCAATTGTCATTCGCAGATTCACGGCTCGAACCATCCGTCCGGCCGCGCGTTCATGCGGTAGGCGACTCCATGAAACTCAACCGATCCAACTGGCTCGTTCCAGGTCTCATCGCGGCATTAGCTTCGTCGGGCGCGTTGGCCGACGACCCTCCGAGCGCGGACACGGGCGGCTGGAAGTGCACGCAATGTCCCTTCGCGCAGGGTTATTCGGGCGACGCGGAGCTCGGCGTGCTCGGCGCCAGCGGCGCGAACGCGACCTTCGGGCGCTATACGGGCATCGATCACGGCGGTGCATACGCCGATGCCGCCGCCTCCGGGCAGTATCGCAACGACGACGGCTCTTACGCGAACTACGAGCTCGACCGGCTGGGGCTCGCCTCTCGCGATGGCTATGTCGAGGGCGGACGCGAAGGGCGCTACGACCTGCGAGTGAGCTACGACGGCCAGCCCAATATTCTCTACGACACCGGCGCAACGCCGTACCGGGCGAATGGCTCGACCCTGGGACTGCCGGCCGGCTGGGTGTCGGCGGGCGGAACCGCCGGCATGGGCTTGCTCGGCACGAGCCTCGCGCCCGTCACCATCGAGTCGGAACGCCGCACGGTCGCGCTGCTCGGCCGATATTTCGCGAGTCCCAGCTGGACGGTGTTCGGCGAGTTTCGCCGCCAGGAGCACGATGGCAGCGGACTCACCGGCGCAAGCTTCCTGACCGAGGCGGTGCAACTGGCGCAGCCATTCGACTACGTCACGAACTCTCTGGAGACCGGCGTCGCCTGGGCCGGGCGCAAGGCGAGTGTCCGCGTGAGCTATCTGGGATCATGGTTCGACGACGACTACAGTTCGCTTACTTTCGCAAACCCCTACCTGCCGATCGTCCCCGGCTCGACGCTCGGACAGCTCGCGACGCCGCCGGGCAACACGCTGCAGCAGCTCTCCGCCGCCGGCAATGCGCAGCTGCCGTGGCGCACCACTCTGACCTTCACCGCCTCGATCGGCACGCTCAAGCAAAATGCCGCATTCCTGCCGGTGAGCGCGCTGCCCGGTGCGCAGGTTCCAACCCCCGATTCGCTCGACGGCGATGTGCATCTCTCCCATTACGCGCTGGGATTGGCGTCGCGGCCCCTGTCGAAGCTGAGTGTGCGCGGCAACGCCACGTATGACGGGCACGACGACAAGACCTCGCCGCTCACCCTTCCCTACGTCGTCACCGACACGTTCCCGGGCGGCACGGCGCTCACGCCGCGCTACAGCGAGGATCGCGTACGCCTCGACGGCGGCGCGGACTATGTGCTCGCGCACTGGATCAAGATCGGTGTCGGCGGCAAACTCGATGACATCCACTATGGACCGGGCCAGGTGGTTACTTGGACTCAAAACGCCGAGAGCTGGGGTCGCGGCACGATCACGCCGATCGCACCTTTGAGCATCACTCTGAAGATCGGCAATGGTCTGCGCAAAGCCTCCTCCTTCGATGCGGCCGCGCTGCCCCCCGATGAAAGCCCGTTGATCCGCGAATACAACTACGCGCCGCGAGACCGGGTGTTCTACACGCTCACCGGCGCATGGACCGTGACCCCCACACTGACGTGGTCGGTGGAGGGCTCCATCGCCAAGGACGACTATCGGTCATCGCCGTTGGGCCTGCAAAGCGTCCATGAGCAGCGTGGGTCGACCAATCTCACCTGGACGCCGCGTGATACGCTGAGCGCATACATCGAGGGCGGATACGAGCGCCTGTTCAATCTCCAGAGCGGCTACAGCGGGCCCGATACGATCCCGTGGCTCGCCGGGGACGCTCAGCGCTTTTGGAATCTGAGTGCCGGCGGACGTTGGGTTCCGCAGGAGCGATGGACACTCTCCCTGGACTATCTATTGGCGCCCTCGTACGACAATACCGACACCACGGCGGGCGGATTGCAGCAGGCCTTTCCGCAAAACTGGACCAAGCTCGATTCCACCCGGCTCGACCTGGCCTACCGGTGGACTTCCGCCATGCAGATCCATGTTCGCTATGTGCGCGAAACCTACAGCTCCAACGACTGGGCACTCGATGGCGTGGGGCCCTCGTCGGTACCCAATCTCCTCGCGCTCGGCGTTCAGCCTTTTGGCGACAACGTGAACCTGTTTGCTCTCACCGTGCGCTATCAATTCGGCCGCGACGGCACCAAGCCGCAGGCCTCGAAATGACCATGCATGACGGGGTAGTCCGAGAACACCGGCCGATCGACGGGCCGTCCCCGGCGCTCGCGGCACCGGGAAAGGCGGCGGCCATACGCCGTGCTTTTCTCGCCACGCGCCCTCCCTTCATGATCGCCGCCGTGACGCCCGTGGCGGTGGGCACCGCCTGGGCGGGCGCCGCTTATCACCGCTTCGACGGCCTTGAATTCGGGCTGACGCTCGGGATCATGGTGCTCACGCTGGCGGGCGCGAATGTCTACAACGATGTCGGCGACGACGTTACCGGCGCCGATGCCGGCAACATCGAGCACATTTACCCCTATACCGGCGGCTCGCGCTTCATCCAGGCGGGGCTTCTGTCGCGAGCGCAGATGACCCGCCTCGCGATCGGTTTGGGCGTTGCCGCGCTCCTGCTCGGTGCGTTGCTCGCGGTATTGCGCGGCCCCGGCGTGATCTGGCTGGGCTGCGCCGGGCTTGCGCTCGGCATCCTTTATTCGCTTCCCGGCGTGCAGTTGTCCGGGCGCGGTCTCGGTGAGGCGACGGTGGCGGTCGGCTTCGGCGCGCTGCCGGTGCTCGGCAGCGTTTGGCTGCAGGCCGGCGTCATCGACACCGGCGCAGTCCTTCTCTGTTTGCCGGTGAGTGCGTGGGCCGCAGCGATCTTGATCATGAACGAGGTCCCGGATATCGACGCAGACAGCCGTGCCGGCAAGCGCACGTTGGTGGTGCGCTGGGGCGTGAGCGGCGCGCGCTGGTTATATGGCAGCCTCGTCGCGGTGTCCCTGGGCGCCTCGGCTGCGGCCATCCTAACGCGGGCACTGCCCTTGTGGTACGCGCTGCCGGCGGTCATTTTCGCTTGTCTCGGTCTGCGCGCGGTGCTTGGCATGTCGAGCGAGCCAGGTGCGCGTCCACGCTTGAAGCGCAGCATCGAATTGACCTTGGCCATCCACGCCCTCGGTTGCGTGACCATGGTTGCAGCCATCCTGTCGAATTTCGCCGGCTGAGCGGGCGGGCTCCTTTCCAGGGATAGAGGTTAAGTGCGGTGCAGGCGCG
>JBEKHO010000094.1:0-4980 GCA_050012215.1 Steroidobacteraceae bacterium | reverse complement strand
GGCTGGTGCCCTGCATTCGCCCCATATCCTGCTGCGTTCCCGCAACGACTTCTGGCCGCAAGGGCTTGCCAACCGCTCCGATCAAGTCGGGCGGAATCTGATGTTCCATACGTCCGATATCTTTGCGCTGTGGGCGCCGCGTCGATTGTCCAGGCAGGGCCGTCAACGCAAGGCGCTTTCGGTGCGTGATTTCTACGTGCATAACGGCCGGCGCTTGGGCTACGTACAAAGTATGGGTCTGGAAGCGGGCCGCGGCGAGATTGCGGTTTACGTCAAGGACCAGTTGCGCCGGCGCGGCTTGCGGAACGAGTTGCTGCTTTCCTTCCTGGCCAAGGCTCCGTCCCATATCGGCGCGCTGATGTTCGGCGGTGCCGGCATTTTTGCCGCCATGACCGAGGATGATCCCAATCCGGACAACCGCATCGTTCTCGATGCGGATGAGCCGGATGGCGCTAGCTTTTCCTACACCATCACGGATGACCTGCGGCGGCGTGCCGATGAATTACGTCTCGTGTTTTCCCGGGCTGTACGGCCCTGGCGCATGCTCAGGATCTCTCCTGAACTCGAAATGAATTACGGCCACCCATGCGGCACCTGCAGATTCGGAAACGACCGCACCTCTAGCGTGCTCGATCATGACTGTCGGGCGCATGACCTCGAGAATCTCTACGTCGTGGATTCCTCGTTCATGCCACGCAGCGGTGCAATCAACCCCAGCCTGACGATCGCGGCAAATGCCTTGCGCGTTGCGCCCCGAATTGTCGATCGGCTGTATGATAGCCGCCAGCGCGAACCCTAGATCACTCGGCGGAATCGCCGCGCGATGATGGGCGGGGTGAGATCATTGACGACTTTGCGCACGCGCTGCCGAAAGGTCAGCTCGGTGTCCCGAGCATCCCTAGGCCGAAAAATCGTCGAATGCTGCCCCGTCACTTCCTCCGCCGGTCGGCCATTGCTGAAGTAGTAAAGCGCGAGCGATTTGCGGGTCATGCCCTCAGGGCACTGCAACGGATCCGGATGGCCGTGATAGGTGAAATCCGTGGTCCCGAAGACCATCACCCGATTGAAAAGCGGCAGCACCTTCGCCTCGCATTTCTCCATCTGGCGATCCCAGAGCTCCAGATGCCCGCCATATTCTTCCTTCCAGTCTTTGTTAAGGTACAGAAGCAGATTCAGCCGCCGGTCGAGATTGAAGGCGCGATGCTTGTTGAAGTCGGCATGCACGCCGAGCTTTCCGCCCCGCACGATTTGATGCAGTCCGCCGCCCTCGAACCGCGGATCCGATATTAAGTTGCTGATGCCGGTGACGTGACTTAGGAACTCGAGAAAGGTGATCGAGTTCAGG
Organism: Steroidobacteraceae bacterium; assembly: GCA_050012215.1. Taxonomy (GTDB): domain Bacteria; phylum Pseudomonadota; class Gammaproteobacteria; order Steroidobacterales; family Steroidobacteraceae; genus Bog-1198. The sequence goes on along the minus strand of JBEKHO010000094.1, from coordinate 3,635 downwards.
TGATACATGAGCAGCCGCGTGGCCGGACCGAAAGACGTTTCGGCAGCCGAAGCCAGTTTGATCTCCGCGGCATTGTCGAAGCTCTGCCAGCGGATGGCGTTTGGCTTCGGAAACTCGGCAAGCACCAAGTCGATGAGCTCGGGATTGAAAAAGTTGTCGAATACGACGTGCGGAAACGGCTTCGCCTCCAGATAGGCTGCGTGGGCCGAATCAGCCACTTGCCTCATCCGGGCAAGCGGAAGAAAAAAATCCATCTGTAAGCTCGAAATATTTTCCATGAGCGCCGATCAAAGATACCGGTTAATAACCGGCGGAGCCTATCAGACTGGAGCGATCGTTTGCAGGTCAGCAGACGCACATTGTGAACCCGGTTTGCGCTCTGCAGGCGCGGTTCCTCCGCCGGCCGAGCAGTGTCGCGAATCGCGCGCCAGACTGTCAAATATCGCCAAATCCCCTTAGGCGCGGGCGAACTCCTGGCGCGAGCCTACAGACCAAAAAACAGTATAAACAATTACTTGAGCGTTAAACCTGCAATCCTTCCCAAGAAGCATCCCCAATTTGTTTTTCGTGGCCAACCTCCATCGTCATGCAATAATTTCCTGGTAAATTTTGCAAGATCGAGGAAAATAGGTGGCGCTAGTCGCCAAACTGAGACACACGGCGCGATTGGCCCATGCATGCCGGGATAAAATTTTCAACTATTCCGGATGCGGGGATGAATGCTATGCCCGCTAAATTAGGCTAATAAATTGGACATAGACGACTACAACCTCGAGGAGGCTTTAACGCTGGTCTCCGTTTTTGGCACCGAGCGTTTCGGATATTTGGTTACGCCGAACGTCGACCACGTGATCCGCCACCACGACGACAGCAATTTCCGGGCGCTCTACGATCAGGCTTCATACATCCTGCTCGATAGCCGTTTCCTTGCTCATACGGTTGGCCTGGTCAAGCGCCAGGTGCTGCGCGTCTGTTTGGGAAGCGACCTGACCACCGCGGTTTTGGAATCCGTCCTCAAACCACTGGACGTGGCGGTTCTGGTGGGCGGCAGCACCGCCCAGGCACAGCTTCTGCGCGACAGATATGGCTTGAAGGCTCTCCACCATGTCAATCCGCCGATGAATTTTATCCACAATCCGGCGGCGGTAGAGGCGTGTCTTCAGGCAATCGAATCGATCGGTCAATTCCGATTTTGCTTTCTCGCGGTCGGCTCTCCTCAACAGGAGATCATCGCGCAGAAGTTGAAGGAACGCGGCAAGGTCCGGGGGCTCGCGCTGTGCGTCGGCGCCGCGATCGATTTCCTGACGGGAAGCGAGAGAAGGGCGCCCTTGTGGATGCAGGAAGCAGGGCTCGAATGGTTTTATCGACTGTCGCAGAATCCTCGGCGGATGTGGAAACGATACATGCTTCGGGGCCCTAGATTTTTTTTCTTGCTGTGGCGATTTGAATTGAAGGTCCGCCCGCCCACGTTCCGGCCTGCCGTCATTCGAGAAGCCTTGGGCCCGTCCGCGTCCGGACAGGCCACGGTGCCGATGGCAACCAATCCCGGACAGGCTGCCTAGCGATCTCAAGGCTCGAGGAGATTATCCGCAGCCTGCGCCGGACGATAACCCACGGTCAGGAATGCTCTGGTCTCGTGGTATCCGGTGTTTCCGTTGGAAACGGAATAGGAATCGTGGTCAAAGCGTAGGCGCACCTCCAGTCCGCGCCCATGTCGCCAGGTCAGCGCAGCGCCCAGTATCCCGTTCGCATACTCGGTGCTCCCCTCCAACTGCGATGCCAAGGCAGCGCGTGGATAATCCGTTTTTCGGTAGCTTCCAAAAAACTGCGCTGTCAGGGCACGCGTTACTCTTCGCTCGACTCTGAAATCGACGCTCGGAAACGTCACGTCAAGATTTGGCAACCCCGGATAAATGTCCTTTTCCCATCGGCCGGTGATTGCCAATGTCGTCCTGTTCCGATGGAACTGCCAGCTTGCGGACGCATAGGTCACGCGGTAGCTGTCGGATGTCAAAGCAGCAGACGAGATCGAGTTGATACCTGTCAGGCCAGTCGACTGATTGCTGAAGCTGGAGCTCGCGTCCGTAAGATCCCGGCCTGCGGTGAAAATCACCTTGGCTGATGCGGATGTCATTCGGCTCAACTCGACCTTCGCCATGGGACCGCTCAGCGAGCCTGAACCGGCCGACTGATTCGCGGCGGTGATCGGCTGCGGCGCAAGGGTGACATTCGATCCAGGCACGAAATTCGATGGCACCAGGGCAAGCGCACTGGTTTGACTGACCACGGTCCCTCCCAACTCTCCGATAAAGTTCGTTCGGGTTCCGTGAACTTCGTAACGCCCAAAACCACTGCTTCGCTCGAAATCGGAATTCACTTCCGTGTTATCGAACATCACCCGCTCGGTATTCGCATTGAGCGATACCGACCCACCGGCGGAAACCTCGCGCCCCAGCGCGACGCTTCCCAGAAGCCGATTGCTGTTGAAGGGACTCGTTTGATATTGCGCGCGTGCATACCGGGCGCTCACGTCGATGAAATTAATGCCGCCGAAACGCACCTTCAGGTCGGGGCCCGTGGTGACGTAATTGATATTCTCCACGTTGGTTGGCGTCGTCGGGGTATAGGGATCCAGCGCGGACTGCCCGAAGTCGTCCCGCAACACCCAGATCAATCGCCCGGGAACGATGGCCGCATCCGCGTTGCCATCGAAGCGACCCAGAAGCTGATTACCATAAGCATGCTGCAAATACTCGAGATACGAAAAATTGCCGATCGCATTCACGTCAAACAGACGGCTCCGATGATCGACATTGAAATCCGCGTCAGTGATTGCGATGGTCTGGCTGACCTTGTTGGTCGGTGAGAGCGCCACGTTATCGGTCTCGCCGACCCCGGCATCGATGCCATAGGCATAGCCCTGGACACGCTCCGGGGTCGTCGCAGCATCATCGGCAAGGGAACTGTTCGATGGATTTAAGCCCCACCCTGAAACTTGCGCTTCGGCGATCTGCGCCGACAGCGCCACCGAAACAAGAGCGGTAGGAACTAGCAGGCTACCACGCCACTTAAGCCTGATCGTCATCGCTCCCGTACGACCCGTATCCGTAATATTCCTCGCGGGTGCTTCCTCTCACCTCGTTCAGCACCACCCCGCCCGCTTGCTGCACGTCGAATAATGCGACTGCAGCCTGCACGGCTTGTCGCGGCGTTCGCCCGGCACGCACGACCAGCACCACTTGGCTCGCAATTTTTATCAGCGCCGCACCCTCGTTGGTCACCAGCAGCGGCGGTGAATCGAGAAGAACGATGCGGCGCGGATTACGGACGCAGAGCGCCGCCACGATCGTCCTCATCCGGTTGCTGCTCATCAATTCCGCCGTCCCCGACACTCGGTTGCCGGCGGGTAATATCGAGAAACCGCGAGTCGTCGTCGGTACGATGAGTGATTCAGGATCCACGCTCTCGTCCACCAAGGCATCGAGGAGCCCCGCGCGCCCCTCGAGCCCGAATATTTCACTCACGTGGCGTTTCGCCACGTCGGAGTCGACCAGCAAAACCGACACGTCCCGCTCCAACGCCATGCTGAACGCGAGATTGATGCTGGTAAAGGTCTTGCCGTCTCCCGGGAGAGC
>JBEKHO010000093.1:0-5287 GCA_050012215.1 Steroidobacteraceae bacterium | reverse complement strand
GGCGAGCATTGCGCCAATCAACCATTTGCCGGTGGGCAAGCCGATGGTCGATTTCTTCCAAGCCGTGCGGGACGAGGTGGCCGAACGCGTGACGCGCTCCGAGGGCGCGGTCCACAAAGAAAAATATCGATTGTTTTTCGACGGCATCATGAATTGGAACAAGGTCGGCTGGCTGGCTGAAAAGTTTGCCAAATACGATGCGGCGGTGGTGGCCGGCCGCTACACCCACATGGCCTTCTGGCAGGAGCCCGATCTCATCGATCCGAAGGATCCGGTGCTCGGCATGGCGCAGAATTATCTGGTCTGCCCCAACAATCACAGTGCGCCGATTCTGATCGGGCAAATTCTCAAGCTGTGCAGACAATACGAGGTCGACGGCATGGTTTTGCACGCATCGCGCACTTGCCGCGCCTTCACCAATCCGCAATTCCTGATCGCGGACGCAGCCAGCAAGCAATTGGGGATTCAGACATCGACCTTCGAGGGCGACGTGACTGACGACTCCTTTTACAAGGATGAGCTGGTCAACAGCCGAGTCGAGGCGATGTTCGAGGCCATAGACGCCAAGCGCAGTCGAGCCGCCTAGCGGCGGTCCGGCTTGCAGGGGGAGTTGATCGAAGAATGGGGGCGCTGTCCGGGATCCGGGTCGTGGAGATGGCGGGCATCGGGCCCGCCCCATTTTGCGGCATGTTGCTCGCAGACATGGGGGCCGACGTGCTGCGCGTGGATCGTCTCGCAGCGGCCGATATCGGCATTCCGGTGCCGCCACGCTACGACTTGCTCAATCGCAACAAGCAATCCGTCGCCGTCGACGTCAAATCTGCGGCGGGCCGCGAGACGGTGCTGCGCCTGGTGACCGAAGCCGACGCACTCATCGAGGGATTTCGTCCGGGGGTCATGGAGCGGCTCGGCCTCGGCCCCGAACCCTGCATGGCGGTTAATGCCAAGCTGGTCTACGGCCGCATGACTGGGTGGGGCCAGTCGGGACCTCTTAGCCAGGCGGCCGCGCACGACATCAACTATCTGGCAATCACCGGTGCACTGCATGCGATCGGCCGCGCCGAGGGCGGCCCCGTCATTCCTTTGAACCTGGTCGGCGATTTTGGCGGCGGCGCGTTGTACCTGGCCATGGGAATTCTGGCGGCTCTGCTCTCGGCACGCACCACGGGTGTCGGACAAGTGGTCGATGCGGCCGTCTCCGACGGCGTCGTCAATCTACTCACCATGCATTACGGTTTCAAACAGGCCGGCGAGTGGTCCCTGCAGCGGGCCTCGAATCTGACCGACGGTGGTGCGCCTTTTTACGACGTTTACCTGACACAGGATGACCGCTACGTGGCGGTGGGCGCGGTCGAGGAGAAGTTCTATCGGGATCTCGTGAGACGGCTCGGCCTGAGCGACGCCGAATTGCCGGACCAGCATGACCGGGCGAAATGGCCGACGCTTCGCAAACGTCTGCAGGAAGTTTTCAGGACCCGCACCCGCGATGAATGGTGCGAGCTGCTCGAGGGTACGGATGCATGCTTCGCGGGGATTTTGGACATGGACGAATGCGTACGGCATCCGCACAATCGGGCGCGGCATACTCATGTGGATGTTGACGGCGTGCTGAATCCCGCACCCGCGCCCCGGTTCTCGGCGACGCCTTCGGAGCTGCGCAAAGCCCCGCCGGCACCCGGAGAGGATACGGACAGCGCGCTGCGCAGTTGGCGGTTTACAGCCGCCGAGATCGACTCGCTCAAGGCGGCAGGAGCAATCCGATGAATCAAGACACCCCGGTAGGCCGACGCAACGCCGGACGGATCGACCACGTGCTGCTTCTATACCGCAATCGCCAGAACCAGGACGACGCAAGGCGCAGGCTGACCGAACTGCTCGGCATCGACGACTGGGACGAAGTGGGGGAGGGCGACGAGGGCATTTACATCTGGATCTCGTGGAAAAGCGGCATCGAACTGGTATGCCCCACGCGCGAGGTCCCGGCCTTCGAGAAGCACCTGGCGGCACACGGCGAGGGGTTTTATTGCCTGGTGTTCGGGGTGGCCGACCTCGACCGGGCGATCGAGAACGTGAAGCGCGTGAGCGGACGTTCCCCGCACCTGCTCGGCGCGGCGCCGCCGAAGGTTTACGAGAAGTTCGATATCGCCCGCGAAGCGATCGTGGGCACGATCGGCGGGATACGCCTGATGCTCGGCGAATTCGTGCCGAAGGATCCTTGAGGACGTTACGGGAAGCGCATGGCGAGCAAGATGCAATTGAAATCCGTTTCCCGGCTGCCGCCGGGCGAGCGCAGTGCGGAGATCTTGACAGCGGCGCGTGTGGTGATCGCGGAGCGCGGTTATGAAGCCACTTCCATGCTTGCGATCGCCCAGCACGCCGGCGTGGCCGAGGGCACGCTGTATCGCTTCTTCAAAACAAAAGAGGAATTGATGCTGCGTGTGGCTGAGGACTGGCTGCAAGCGCTGCTGGCCGAGGATCTCGGTCTGGAATCGATCCGCGGCACGTGGAATCGACTGCGGCATTTGATCTGGCGCGTGCTGCACCTGATGCGCACCCAACCGGCGGTCAGCCGATTTGTCCTGATCGAGATGCGGCCTCTGCCCACCTACCGCAGTACGTCGCTGTTCACGCTCACGAGACGCTTCACCGCCGACGTACGGATGGTATGCGCGGAGGCCGTGAAATCCGGGGAATTTCGGAACGACGTGTCGCCGTCACTGCTCAGGGACATGATCTTCGGCTGCATCGAGCATCAAACCTGGTCCTTCTTGCGGCGCGAAGGCGATTTCAAGATTGACGAGGTCGCGGACAGCATTGCGAACGTCGTATTCCGCGGCATGGCCGCGGAGCCTGTTGCAAGGGACGATCGTCTCGAACGGGCTCTCGAACGCTTGGAGAAAGCGGCAGCCCAGATGGAAAGGGCGTCGCAACGCCTGTAGAAGTCTTGAGATGGGGGGAATGGCATGATCGACGTCAGCGGTTTGGAGATCCGGCTCGATCCGGAAAGGACCCGGGCGCTCCGCGCAGCGGGCATCTGGCAGAACCGTACACTCGCCGACGACGCGCGTGCCCGCGCCGCGGCCGAGCCGGAGCGCATCTGTATTCGCGACGGCCGACGGACGATCACCTATGCGCAGATACTGTCGGAAGCGCAGGGTCTGGCGGCCGGACTATGGGGTTTGGGTGTGAGGCCGGGCGATGTGATCAGCTTTCAGTTGCCCAACTGGATCGAGGCCGCCGTGATCGATGTGGCCGCCTCGCTTTTGGGCGCAATCGTCAATCCCATCGTACCCATCTATCGCGAGTTCGAGACCACCGCGATTATTCGCGACTGCAATGCCAAGGTGCTGTTCGTCACCGATACGCTGCGTAATTTCGATCACCTGAATATGGCGCTCAATATCCGCGCCGGCTGCCCGAAGCTCGAGCACATCGTCCTCGTGCGTCCGACGAGCTCAACACCGCGGCCGGATGTCACCGACTACGAATCGTTGGTGCACACGGATGCCGGGTCGATGCAGTGGCCCACCGTGAAAAGCGACGCGGTCAAATTCGTGCTGTACACCTCGGGCACGACTGGTGCCGCCAAGGGGGTCATGCATACCCACGAGACCATCGCGAGGGTGCTGCATGGTTGCATGGAGTTCTGGGGGATAACTCCGACCGATGCGATCTTGATGCCCTCGCCGGTAACCCACATCACGGGGTATCTGTGGGGACTCGAGGCGCCGTTCGGCTGGGGCAGCCCCACGGTGCTCATGGAGCGATGGAACGCGGACGAAGCCGTGGATCTCGTCGATCGTCACGGACTCGTGATGACCATCAGTGCCACGACCTTCCTCCAAGAGTTCCTCGACGCGGCGCTGCGCAAGGGAAGCGAGGTTCCGTCATTGAAGGTGTTCGCGTGTGGCGGCGCGGCTGTTCCGCCGGCGCTCATTCGTCGGGCGCACACTGTGCTGAAGCAGTGCCGGGCATTTCGCGTATACGGTGCAACCGAGGTGCCATTGATCGGTCGGGGGTGCGTGGATCCCAACGATGAGGCGACGGCCGCCGATACGGACGGCCTGATCGTCGATTTCGAGGTGCGCATCGTCGATGAGCGGAACAATGCGGTGCCTGAGGGGCAAGAGGGCGAGATTCTGGCGCGCGGGCCTGCGCAATGCGTCGGCTACGTCGATACTGCCGCTACCCACGCTTCGTTCGACGCGGAGGGTTTCTTCCACACAGGGGATTTGGGTTACCGAACAGCCGCCGGCGCGCTGGTCATCACGGGACGCAAAAAGGATTTGATCATCCGAGGCGGCGAGAACATTTCCGCCAAGGAAATCGAGGATATCCTCATTGAGCATCCGGCGATACGCGAGGTCGCGATCGTGTCGATGCCGCACGCACGGCTTGGCGAGGCAGTGTGCGCCTTCGTGATCGCGAGGCACGATGGACTGACGTTACACGATTTGTCGTGCCACTTGGAGAGGTCGGGCATCGCCCGCCAGAAATTTCCCGAGCGCTTGGAGCTGGTGGATGACATGCCGCGAACTGCGGCTGGAAAAATCAAAAAGGACGTCTTGCGCGGTGTGGCTGCGCGGCTGGTAGCCGAGGCTGGCGCACTGCGACGAGCTTGAGTCGGCCCCTAAGTGAGGCCCTCACCTGAGAAACTCGCGCGAGATTTTCGGTAACAGCAGAAGCACATTCCGCGCTACTTGCTGCACAGGAGCCGTGCGTGTCTGCCTTGATTGGTTGAACTTTCGCATCGACGCGCACAGGCCTTACAAATTCGGGCTGTTCGCCATCCGTGGCTTCGCAGCCCGAGGCTGCTTAGGCTCGATATTGAATCTTCCTTGTTTGGCTCGGTCCGAAGTCGACACATCGGGCGCCGCAAGGTGCTCAATTGCCCGCACCGCTAGTTCGATAACGCCTGGCAGGAGCTTGTGAGCGTCTGGGTTTGTTCCAAACAGAACAACCGCGCCTTCGGAAAGAATCGCCATGAAATAGGTGAGGTGCGCCGCCTCATCGTCGGTCATGGTCGGATAAGCAGTCTGCGCCAACTGGGCAGCGGCCTGCGTGACCTTCAGGTAAAAACCATCCATGGCCCGTGCGGCAAACTTCTGGTGGCACGCCATAGCCCACAATTCACGGCAAATGCGGCCTATCGGTGGCGTGACCGCGTCGTTTATGGCCCAACGCACGAGATTAGCTAACGGATTGCCGCTGCCGGCGTCGCTCGAGGTCGCCGAAGCAGGGTTGCGAATCTGATCGATATAGCGGTCAAGAATATAATCGATCAGTG
>JBEKHO010000092.1:0-5492 GCA_050012215.1 Steroidobacteraceae bacterium | reverse complement strand
CGCCCGTGGTGCCGGCGCTCGATCCGGTCAGGATGATCGAACCGCCCTGGCCCATCAGCGGCAGCACCTTCTGGACCGTGAAGATCGTACCCTTCACATTGGTGTCGAAGGTTTCGTCAATGTGCTCGGCGGTGATCTTGCCGAGCGGAAGCGAGCTTCCCGCCCCGGCATTGGCGAAGACGATGTCGAGGGTTCCGCGCTCGGCCTTCACCGCCGCGTAGAGTCGGTCGAGGTCGGCCAGATCGGAGACCGAGCCCTTCACCGCGCGGGCATTAGGTCCGAGGTCGGCCACAGCGGCGTCGAGCTCTTTCTGCCGGCGGCCGAAGATGAAGACGAAGGCGCCCTCCTCGATAAAGCGCCTTGCCGCGGCGCGGCCGATGCCGGTAGCGCCACCGGTGATCACCGCGGTCTTTCCATTCAGTCTGTTCATGTCATGCATCCTTCGTTGGAATTGCTCGCACTGCGGGAGATCTGGGGTCGTTACTCATGAAGACAGTTGACTGAATATCGATATGTAGCATCTACTCTATAGATAGGTATGCTCGATAACGTCACGATCAATCAACTTCGGGCCTTCGTTGCCGTGTGTGACCAAGGAAGCTTTTCCGCGGCTGCACGGGAGCTGAACCGTGCACAGTCGGCGATCAGTCACGCGATCAAGGCACTCGAGAGGGAAGCGCCTCGTCTCCCGCAAAGGCAAGAAATCCTGAAGGCGCTCCACGCGTGAGCGACAGTCAGTACGGCCTGCCGTTTCTTGACGGATGCCACCTACCTTAACGAAGGGCCGCTAAGGCATCTGTTCGCCAGCCAACATAAGACCTACAAGCAGTTGTGGGTCAATGCATAGCCGATGTCGAGAAAGAGTAGGTAGCGCGGCCGCCAAGACCATCGAAGTAAAGGCGAGCCACGTCTCGATGATCTCCCATCCGGACGAGATTGCTAGGCTAATTATGGAGGCCGCGCAGCGTGCCTAACGTGTCGCCGCTTTGGTTCAGTAGCCCGCCAGACTTGCCAAGCGATCGGCGTGATAAGTGCTGCGGCCGAACCATTTCCTCCGGTGCTCGCTGGCGTTTCCCGCAAAAACACTGACGCCATATTGATCGGTCATTCCGATGCCGCCCTGAGTTGGAATGCCTTTCCGCTCGCCAGGGCCGTCATGGCCCGAGTCTCCTGTTTCATTTTAGCCTCTGCGATCGGTTGGCGTCGCCGCGCGAGCATCTTTACACTCTCGATGACGCAACATTTGAACCCGCCCGACTGCGAGCAACCACATGGAGACGAAATACCCGAAACTGGTTATCGCGACCACCATCCTGGCTTCGAGCCTGGCATTCATCGACGGGTCGGTGGTAAACGTCGGCCTGCCCTCGATCGGCGTCAGTTTGCACGCCGGCGCGGAACAGATGCAATGGGTGATCAATGCCTACCTGCTGCCGCTGAGCGCTCTGCTGCTGCTGGGCGGCGCGGCCGGTGATCGTTTCGGGCGCGTTCGTCTTCTTGTGACTGGCACCCTGGTCTTTGGTGCAGCCTCGATTGCCTGTGCCTTTGCCCCAACCTTAGGTGTGCTGTTGTTCGCGCGTGGGCTACAAGGCCTCGGCGCGGCCGCATTGATGCCTAACAGTCTGGCTATTCTTGGCAATTCGTTCTCTGGCGAAGCCCGCGGGCGCGCGATTGGGATTTGGGCCTCCATCGGAGCTGTCATGGGCGCCACGGCACCAGTTCTCGGTGGGTGGCTGATTGACACGGCGGGGTGGCGATGGATTTTTGGCATCAATATTCCTTTCGTGCTGGGTGCCATTGTAATGGCCCTGGCTTTCATTCGCGAAGCGGCGGTTAGCAAGAAGCCCCAGCCGCTGGATATTGTCGGCGGCACGCTTGCAACCTTCACTTTGGGATGTTTGACGTGGGGTCTGACGGTCGGATCGGGACATGGCGGCTGGACGATCTCAGCCATCCTTTCGATGGTCATCGGCGCGGCACTATTTGTGGCCTTCGTTTGGGCTGAAAAGAAGCGCGGCGAAAATGCCATGATGCCGCTCGCGCTGTTTGCCTCGCGAAGCTTTGTTGGTCTGACACTGTTGACGCTGCTTCTCTATGGCGCCCTCGGGAGCCTGTTGGTGCTCGTGCCTTACGTATTGATTCGGTCCGCCGGTTATACCGGCGCTGCTGCGGGCGCGGCCTTGGCTCCCCTCGCCATCGTCCTCGCTCTGCTCTCGCCGACGATGGGAAAGCTATCCGCTCGCATTGGACCCCGTGTGCCGCTTACCATAGGACCACTCGTGGTTGCGGTAGGGTTCTTGCTAACCTTGAAAATCGGCCGGCACGGCGCGTACTGGACCACGATTTTCCCCGCGCTGCTGGTGATCGCCGTCGGCATGGCGGGTGCGGTCGCGCCGCTCACGACGGCGGTCTTGACCGCCGTCGATCCGCGCCACGTTGGGTCGGCCTCGGGATTCAATAGCGCGGTCGCGCGGACCGGAGGCTTGGTAGCAACGGCTCTTGTCGGTGGAGTGCTGGGTGCGGTGGGGGACGATCTCTTGTCGGAGTTCCACATCGCCGCAGTCGTTTGCGCGCTGGCATCGCTCGGCGCGGCCGGATCTGCTTTTTTTATGGTCAAGAGTTCGACGGAAATTAGCTCGCGGAAAGAGTGAAATGCAAAGGCGCCGTTATTTCCGGTCACTGTCATCACCGCATTCGTCGCCTGCCGAGCAAACCACAAATTGGATGCTCGCGCCTGGGTTCCTCGATAATCCGCAGATAATTGCGGTCATCATGCGGTTCGTTGCGGATTCGGTATGAGCAGGGCCGGCTGACGAGCAGTGCGATTGGGGCAAACGTCGCTGATGCACACAGATTGCGCTTCGGGCGCGAGTTTGCGGGTCTCGGCCCTGAGTTGAGTGCGGGCCATTGCACCAGGAGTTCCCGTGCGCGGCTACCGGGAAAGGCGGCCCATTTAACCTTGCGCGGCATCCCGAATGCATCTCTTACTGAATTACCCCCGGAGCTGCGTGCCAAGGAAGAGCAGTTGCGCGCTGACACTGAGCGACAGCAGCGCTCCTAAGGGTTGGCGCATGCGCGGAGCGTATCAACCGACGCGTAACGCCATCGAGACGGTATGGCGCATCGAGGCTGCCCGGCTGATTGGGGGCCTCGCGCGCTTTGTTCGATCCGTCGATCGGGCGGAAGATCTGGCGCAAGAGGCGCTGCTATCCGCGATGGAGCGCTGGCCGGAGACCGGATCCCGGACAATCCCGGCGCTTGGCTGATGGCCACTGCGAAGAATCGAGCGGTCGATGAAGGTCGCAGGGCCGCCATGATGGACGCCAAGCACCGCGAACTCGAATTCACCACCGCATCGTCATTGGCCCGATACGTACAAGGACGCATATTGCGTGGGTTGAGAGGAGAATCTCGCGCCGCGGCAGCCAGCTTGTTAAAGCTGACAGCGGAGATGAGCTCATTACTGTGAAGATCCGGAACACGTTCGCGTAGTCCTTATTAGGCCGTGTCAGCATTCAAATGCACTGGAGCGCCGTGCCGCGTGCCTCGATAGGCATCCGTCCACGCTTCCTTACGCGCTCGCAATGCGGGCGCATCGGTCAATCGCTTATCGACGGCGAGCCTTTCCAGCGTTGTAAGCCAACAATCGTAGTAGCGCGACCCATCATCTGAGTGACCCAGCTGCGCATCGGCCTGCAGTTCATCGGCCAGGGCGGCGCCCCATTCTTTCCAGGTGAAATAACCTTGCGTAGATAAGAGAACAGTCAGCGCAAAGGACTCGGCTTGCCAGGGTTCGGCAAAAACAGGACCGTTCTCATCACGCGATAGGTGCGGCAGACCGGCGAGAGCTCTGGATTGAAGTGTCGGGTCAGGCCGGCTCAAGATGATCGTCCCATAGATCGACGTAGACAGAGTCTTGAGGCGCCGCCTGATGTCCCCACAGTTCGCGCGCCGCGAAGCGTACCGAATACACATGCTGCGGCTTTTCTCCTAGAAAATGAGCATTGGTATCCGGAAACACGAACACACCGTGGTCGCGGTCAATGGTACCGAGCTTACCGCGCACATAGCGCGGCTCGCGCGTATGTCCCAAAGGATTGGCATTAAGCGCTCGTACCGGTTGCCCTGGCTGAAATTTGGCGGGCACGGACACATCCCGGTTTGTCGGGACTCCATGAGCCACCAGCTGCGCCGCCGTTTCGCGAGTCAATGTAGGTACCGCGACGGGTGAGCCAGGAGCGGGTACACCGGCGTTGAGCTCGGCGGCAGTGACAAAGCCTCGCTTCTGAAGTAACACCAAAAACGCGGCCAATTGCCTCTCATAATAGCTCATGCGAAGGTAGTCGACGGGGGGAACCAGTTCAACTTCATGCCGAGTGACGTCGATATTCCATCGGCGCCACGCGCCCATCGCGCGTCGGAGTCCAAAGACTCGACCCTCCCACGCATGGTGGAACACGGGCTCATCCTCCTCCCGCCCGATGGGACCCATTCCGTGCATGCCGCCCATGTCATGAACTCCGTTCATGTAGTCGACCCCCCGGAAATGGCGTGGACCTTCGCGACGCCCACCATCGAATCACGCGTAACCAGCGCCGCGAGTTGCGCTTCGGTCAGAGTCTCGGTATTGGCCGGCCGTTCTGGAAGCACCAGGTAGCGCAATTCCGCGGTGCTGTCCCAAACTCGAACCTCTACATCGCCCCCAATTGCCAGGCCGAATTCGCGCAACACGCCCCTCGGATCGATCACAGCTCGCGAGCGGTAGGGCGCCGACTTGTACCAGGCCGGCGGTAACCCGAGGAGGGGCCATGGATAACAAGAACAGAGCGTGCAGACGACGAGGTTGTGTACGGCGACGGTGTTCTCAACGACCACCATATGCTCGCCCTGCATTCCGCCATACCCCAGCTCGGCGATGGCGGTATCCGCATTGGCGAGCAGTCGGCCCTTGTAATCGGAATCAGTCCACGCGCGTGCGACCACCCGGGCACCATTGCGTGGGCCAATCTTGTGCTCGTACGTATCGATCAGCATATCCATAGCGGCCCGATCTACTAGCCCTTTATCAATAAGGAGTGACTCAAGCGCCTTGACGCGAAGAGCCGGGTCGGACGGATTGGCCTGGTGCGCATGATCAGAATCATGATGGTATGGCGCCTCTGTCGCTTGAGTCGCATTCGAAGGCACGGGCGCTCCTGCCACCGTCATCCCATCGGGAGGTAACTCGCGTCGCGTCGTAGTCATTTGTTCGATTCTCGTTCCACGTATCGAGTTAACACGAAGGTCAGTCCGGCCGAGGATTGTAGGCCAGACTTGCACCATTTAGGAACGACCCGAAATCTCCCGCACCTCATTGACTCAGAACGCCATGTAACTCACCTAGACCGCGCTCGATCTCGGGCCGATCCACCGCGCCGTAGCCAAACACAAGTCCCGCGCGCGGCGGCTGCGTCAAATGATAGCGTGAGAGCGTATGTATCTTCACTGAGCGA
>JBEKHO010000091.1:0-5499 GCA_050012215.1 Steroidobacteraceae bacterium | reverse complement strand
GGTCGGCGGTCAGTCAATGGCCGGGGGCCCTGCGCAGAGGCGCACCGGCGGCCCGAATAGCCCAAGCAAGCCACGCGGCCCCTAAGCTTGGACGCAACATAAGGCTGGTTACGCGCAACAAGATTGTGGGCAGCCTTGGACCGGACGGGCGTTTGAAATTCCTATCCGCCCGCATCGGGTCGTGGTACGAGGACACCGGATTGAGATCGGTCAATCATTTCTTCAATCCGGTCAACAACCGTGCATTGTCTCCGGTGTTTTACACATCGCCGAGTTGGGCGCTCGAGGATCAAGGCTCGGCCATCGGGCAATCCTATTCTTATGCGGATGCGCGCAAATACTATTGGCAGGCGTTGACCAACGCCGATGCGACCACGCGTAACACGGATTTTGGACTCACCTTTCAAATTCTCGGCCAGGTCGTTCACCACATTGAGGACATGGCACAACCCCAACACGCCAGGGACGAGGCTCATTGCAGCTCGATTGGATGGTGCAGATGGCCCGGGCCGCTCAACCAGTACCACCCGAGCATGTACGAGGGCTACGTATTCGACTGCACGATTTTCCAGTACTTGGTCATTCTGGGATACGCGACCACGAGCACGCCGGGTTTCCCGTGCCCAGCCGTCTTCAACGCGGCCACCTATCCCCTGGGCGCCATGGTTTCCGTGAACGATGCGAACAACGCGTTTAACTTCAACGATCCCGCTAACGGGGTCACCAATATCAAGTATTTCCCGTCGCCTAGGTCGTTTTGGACGACGTCGACCACCGGCGGCAACAACGGGGCCTTCGGGTTCGGGATGGCGGAGTATGCCAATGCCGGATTCGTCGGCGTGCACACGAATCTGACCGGATCCTTGACGAACATACAGCCGAGCAATGCCGCGCCGGCCAATTCTCTTCCGTCGCCGAACGGCAACGGCGCACTGGTCAATGTATTGCCGATGAGCGACCCGCGCATTCTCGGGAACTTGGCACCTGCCAATGGGCCAACGATGAGCTTCATCGGAACGCCCATCACGGACTATTTCGCGCCGTATTTATCGGTCGCGGCGCCGGACAGCCTGACCAGTACGTTTTCGATTTATAGCTTCTATCTTGATCAGGCCCAGCTTCCCCAGGTATTTTCCTACAATCGAGTCAACGCCAATGCGGCGGCGAGCCTGCTCATTCCGCGAGTCATCAGCTACTCGGCCGGTCTGCTCAATTATTTCTTTCGCGGAAACATCGGAATCGGGTTGCCCCACGAAGGCGTCTATTCCATTCTCGACCACGCGTCCCAATACGGACCGAATTCCTCCACCGACCCGACCAGCAAGACCGCAGGGTTCACCCAGATCAAAGTGAATTTGTGGAATGCATCCGCCGACCAGGAGCCGATGACGAAGGGAACCCTCGCGGCGATCGTGCGATTTCGGCGGAACTTGAATTACGTGGATGATTTGAGTCAGGAGCCGGGCTCACAGGGAGTGAGTTGGCTGGTGGGGTCGCCGGCGGTGCGGGGCAGCACGGACGAGGTGATTCTCGCGCCGGCCGTCTACGATGGCACCGGCACCAATCTGATCGCGCCCAATAGCGTATCGCTCAATCTACCGCCGTCGGGGCAATCCGGCTCGTCGGTGGGCCAAGAGTTCATCTTCGTCCTCAATCAACCATTGCCGATCAATTCGACCGACGTTCGCGTCGAGATCGTGTGGCAAGGCACTCTGGGTGCGGAGAGCAATGCCGTGGTGTCAACCACGCTGGACATTTCCGAGCCGAGCTATTTGGCACTGTTCAATTCGCTCGATTACATCAGCATCGGCGGCCAAATCGTAGACCGCCCCACGCTCGCGGGCTCCCAATCCTTGCTGGCGCTGGTGCAGCCGGCTTCCTGTGTGATCAACGACGGCGGCGAGCTCTCCCTGGTCGCCAGTTGCTTTTCCTCGACTGCGACCGCGCTGCTTTCCTACGACGCGAGCAATGCGCAGCAGGCCTCGACGAACCTCATTTATTCCCCGCAGCTGCCCGCCGCAACGTATAGCCGGGTGATCCTGTTGACTGACCCGAACAACGGAACGACGCTCAAGAACTCGTCCTTCTGCAACGTCGGGGCACCGACGGTCACGATCGACGGACTCGTGAACGCGCTCTTGATCGATAATGTCGACTACACGACCTCGCCTCCGAGCACGACTCTGTTGGAGGACACCAGCGAGATCACGAGCTTCCGCGGAATCAACGGGTGGACATGGCAATCGTGTGTCTGGGATGGCGATGGGTCGGGCAAAGTGACCGGGGACACCAGCAAAATGTCGGTGCTCACCGGCAACAGTATCTATCCCGTGGCCGTTCCCAGCCTGCCCAACAATTTTCCCGAGAATTGACGGCCCCGTGAAGCGATATGGGACCCTGCAATGAGTGCCCGTGGCGGCAAGCTGGTGTCGGTCGCGGCCTTGACTCTGTGGTGCAGCTTCGCGCACGCCGAGCGCAACATCGACAAGCAATTGCGAACCGCAGTGCGTGCCGGCGACATCAACTCCGTCGAAACTCTCATGTCGAACGGCGCGGATGCCGACAAGGCGGACGCCTTGTTTGCGGCGATCGAAGGCGGCTCTTTGCCGATGCTCGATTATTTGCTGAAGAAGGGCGTCGACCCCAATGTGTGGCGCGCCGGTCGGTTGCGCCTTCCGGCAGGAGCCGAAGGAAGTGCAGTGTTCCAAGCGGCGCGGCTTCACAATGCCGTCTTCTTGAAACTTTTGCGAAGTTCCGGAGCGGATATCAATGCGGAGTCTCTCGAGCGTGGCAGCGAGGGCGAAACGCCGTTGATCGTCGCGACGCGCAGCGGTGACCTGGAGGCGGTTGCCTTGCTGGTCGAGTCCGGTGCGGACGTCAACCACCGAACTCGGACCGGCAACACGGCGCTGCTCGAAGCGATACAGATGTCGACGCGCGCCGCGAAACTGGTGGATTGGCTGCTGGCGCACGGAGCCGATCCGGATATCAAAGGCGGCGACGGTCGTTCGGCACGGGACTACGCCTATGCGTTCGGCTCCGTGGGCCTCAACGCCGCCATACAGGCGGCCAGACCGCTGCCGCAATACGAGCAGCCGGGCGAGGTCGAACATATTCGCAAGGTCTTGATCTTGAAAGCGGGCTGCGACCTGGCGGACAGCAATTACGCGCAACGCGTGCGCCTTGCCTACCGGCATTGGCGAGAGCCCAGGGCCCGAACGATCACGCGTCTCGAGTCGGAACCGGAATTTCAGCGTCAGCGTACTGAATCATTGCTCGGGATCCGAGACGCCTTGACGGCGACGGCCTCCGCGTCGGCATCGCACGAGGTGCCGCAGGCCAAGGATCTCATGGAATTTAGATCAAATTGTGCGACCGAACTGGCGGCGGAGTTTCCCGCCGCGCCGAAGCCTTAGTCGCGATACGATGCAATCCGATGTCAGTCGTGGCAAATATCGACAGGGAGAAATCATGGTACTGAGATCAACTGGAGCGCCGACGCTCTTCGCGGTGGCAGTCAGCTGTGGGCTCGCGTTTGCGGCCACCGCGCAGGCGAACCCGCCGAATCAGGCACCCGCGAGCAACGCCGCAGCACCCGCGAGCGACGCCGCATCGCCTGCGAGCCACGCATCCGTTGGCCTTGTCCGCTCACCGCCAGGGGGCCTCCAGCCGGGTCGTCCTGTGGTGATGCGCCATGTGCGCAAGCAGGCAACGCTCAAGGGAACGGGACCAGCCTCCGGGACGAGTCCTTAGGCTCCGACGCAGGGATCCGGACGGACTCGCTCAGGGCTTGGAGCAATAGGGCACGACCTCTTGATCGTAGTCGCTCATGCGGCCGGTCCAAGATTTCCCGTTGTAGGCAAAGCTAACCCGGGATTGTTCGAGGCTCTGCTTGTCCTCGTTGCTCAGCTTGGCGAAGAGAGCCGCAATGGGTGCGCAAAATTGCTGGCGCACGAATGCAATTTCGCGGTCCGTCGTCGCAATTCGTTTTGCCTCGAAGAACGCTCGATACCACTGGTGGTAGTCGCCGACCAGGGATATTTCTCCGGTGTTCGCGAACCTGACATGCAAATTGGGGTCGGGCGCACGGCCCTGCAAATCGAAGAATGCCTGGTCCGACTGCTGGACGAGGATGAGAAGACGCGGAATATGCCGTCCCGCAAGCACGTCTTCACCGTTTGGGTACGAGCCGCTGTAGCCCTCTTTGGATCCGAAGAAAGTAAAGAGCGTGCATCCTTTCAAGTCGTCGGATGAAAACTCGTAGCGTCCGTCAGAATCGGTCAAGTGAGTGACGGTGCGCAAATGATCATGCCCCTCGATGCGGTTCGTGGCGTCTGCCGAGCAATCGAAGACGACTTTCACGCCCGCAACGGGCTGTCGGGTTGTCCAATCAATTGCCCGGCCGGCGAGCACCTCCGCGGGCGCGCGTCCTTGTCCTTGACTGCACGCCGGAATGACGAGGACGAATATCGCGCCAAGAATCGCGAGGAACGGTGCTCTGTTGACTTCGCTCAAAGTCACTCCCTTGGGCCGCGACATGGCTTCGACCGTCGCAGCCGGCTATCCGGTTGCAAGATCGTCCGGTGCGCGGACCACAGCTTACGCCGCCCAGATTTGCCAACACCATGAACTGAGACGCATTTTAGCGGAATCGGTGATCCGCGTGCGTCGACGGCAACGGGACCGCTGCGCTATGCGTCCGATTTTTGACGGCGCCGAGCACTCGACACCAGCAGCCCGCCCATCAGTAGCGTGAGCGCGCCGCCTGCGGACCTCGAGTCGATCTCCGGAGCCGCTACGGTTGGGGCGGTGATGCTGACCGCGCTGTCCACGAGCGTGAAATTCGTAAATGCGTTGCCGATCTGATCGCTGATCGTCGGGCCGCCATTGGCGACGGTGTCAAACGACAATGCCGACGTTCCCGCTGCCAGGGAATCGAACGTGATGTCGAACAGCGGCACCGCGCCGTAGCCGCTCTGGTTGGCGAGCGATCCCAGCGATACCTCATACACCTCGAGCGATCCCAATGAGGAGGTCGAGCCCTGAATGGAATTCAGCGGCCCGTCGAGATACGTGTTGTAGGCGACGCTCGAGATCGACAGCAGATTCGGATTGTAGTCGATCGTGAGGTCGTAGGCGCCAATCAGCTGGCTGTTCAAATTCGAGAAACCCACATCGGCGGTGATCGTGCTGCCGACCTGAACGCTCGATTCCTCGGGGACGATCGACAGTTGCGCGGGACCTCCGTAACCGACGTCTTCGGCCCTCGCGCCATGGGTTCCTGCAGCGGAGATCGCGAGCAGAAGAGCCGACAGCGTGGCGGCTCGTTGCTCCTTGGAGGCTTTACGAGGCGAGGGCGCATTCTCGGAAGGGTCGGGGAGAAATCCCTGCAGAGCCTCGGCTGCGAAGATACTGTCGCACCTGGAGCGTGCTGCGCCGGAGCAGCATCAGAGCGAGCTGCCGCTTAGGAAGCGCGGGCCGCCGCTGCAGTCCAGCCTG
>JBEKHO010000090.1:0-5629 GCA_050012215.1 Steroidobacteraceae bacterium | reverse complement strand
ATGGAGTTCACCCGACTAGCCGCTGCGCAGGTCACGAAGGCCGCATTTCGAGTGCAGTCCCTTGCCGCGCTTCCGGGCACTCTCGCACAAGCGTTTAAGATCGCCCGTTCCGGCAGGCCGGGGCCAGTGTATGTCGAAATTCCCTGGAATTTATCGCAAGGGCCGGCCGCGAGCGCTCTGACGTATAAACCCCTGCGGCCCGAGCGGGTCATGGGATGCCCAAACGATTGCATTGCGCGTGTGCTTGGTGCCGTAAACGCCTCGCAGCGAATCATATTCTGCATAGACCGCTGCGCGGTGCGCTATGGGCAACAACGGCGCATCGTCGCTCTCGCCGAACGGATCGGCGCTGCAATTACCGTGAGCTTCGATGCTATCGGTGCGGTTTCCGACGATCATCCACTCTATGTGGGCGTCGCCAACGATTTCTACTTCGGAACCACCGCCTTCCAGGCGCTTCAGGCTTCCGACTTTGCCTTTGGATTTGGTCTAGGTCGCGGTAGCGCAAACGAGGACTTTTTCTATCGACTGGCGGGCGGCGCCCACTTCAGCTTTTACACGGAAGATCAGCCGGCGGAGTTCGAGGATGGCATCGCCTGCGATCTTTCATCGGCCATCGGCCGACTGGAAGAGCAGATCGCACCCCGGGCTCGAACAACCGGATGGTTCGAGCCTTTCCTAGAATATCGCGAGAGCTGTCGGGCATACGCTGCGGCACAGATCGAAGCGCGACCGCTTCATCCTGGATATGTGCTGAGCCGCGTCGCGGAATATCTCAATTCGACAACAGTGGTTTGCGTGGACGTCGGCGCCAATGAAGTGTGGGCCCACTCGGTGTTGGCGGTCACCGGCGTGCACTCGCAAATCGGTGCGAGCAATTGGGCAGGAATGGGTGGCGCTCTGCCGGCCTTGGTCGGTGCCCGACTCGCACGGCCGAACACCGGTTGTCTCGGAATTTGTGGCGATGGGGGCCTGTCGATGGCGCTCGGTGAATACCGGACGCTCTTGGAGGTGGGCGGGCCGTGCGTGATGATTGTCATCAATGACAGCGCGTTCGGAATCATCGAACGCTTCCAGCTTGATCGATACGGTGCCGAATTCGGCACCGACCTCGGGCAAACCGATTTCGCAGCCATTGCACGGGCCTTTGGTGGTCGCGCTCGAGTGGTTCGTGATCCCGAGGAGCTTGAATCCGCACTCGCCGAGGCATTCTCGGCAGACGAACCCATTCTGATTGATGTGCGCACAGCTGCCGGGCTGCCCTTCGCACCACAAATGTCTTCCCCTGTGATGACCGGATAACACCTGCGCCCTCGATCATGAAGCAATACCAAATACTCATCGATGGAGAATGGCGGGATCCCGTCAGCGGGCGGTGGTTTGAGAGCATTAACCCGTATAGCGGCAAACCGTGGGCTCGCGTACCCGAGTGCGGCGTCGCTGATATCGACGCGGCCGTCGACGCGGCGCATCGCGCCTTCGCTCATGGGCCATGGCGCAATATGACCGCCTCGCATCGCGGAGCAACCCTCGTACGTCTCGCTCAACTGGTGGCCGAACACGCTGATACCCTCGCCGCTGTCGAAACTCGGGACAACGGCAAGCTGCTCACGGAAATGCGTACTCAGCTTCGGTACGTACCCCAGTGGTACACATACTTCGGCGGGCTCGCTGATAAGATCGATGGGCGAAGTCTGCCGCTCGATAAACCCGACATGATCGCCTACACGAGACGCGAACCGCTGGGTGTTGTGGCGGCCATCACACCCTGGAATTCGCCTCTCCTGCTCCTTGCGTGGAAGCTCGCACCAGCGCTTGCCGCCGGCAATACGGTCGTCGTCAAGCCATCCGAATTTACTTCCGCTTCAACCCTCGATTTCGCTCGCCTGGTTGCGGCTGCGGGAATACCGCCCGGAGTGGTGAACGTAGTCACCGGATTTGGAGAGGCGGTGGGAGCTCCGCTCGTTACGCATCCGCGTGTCGCAAAAATCGCCTTCACCGGCTCCGATTCGCGTGGTCAACACATTTATGAAGCGGCCGCGCGGGGGCTCAAGCACGTTACCCTGGAGTTGGGAGGTAAATCGCCGAATATCGTCTTCGAGGATGCCGATCTTGAGGCGGCACTTAACGGCGTAATCGCCGGAATTTTTGCTGCAAGCGGCCAAAGCTGCATTGCAGGCTCCCGCCTGCTGGTTCAGCGATCCATTCACGACCAATTTGTCGCTCAGTTGGTAGGGCGCGCCGCGCAGGCACGCCTCGGCGACCCCAAGGACCCGACGACTCAGGTCGGTCCGATCACCACTCCCGTGCAATTCAAGAAAGTCTGTCAATTCATGAAGGAGGCTGCTGCCGAAGGGGCGGTATGCGCGCTCGGCGGCCAGCCGGCTACCAACCTGCCCGGCGGCCAGTTCGTTCAGCCCACGATCTTTACTTCGGTCACCCCAACGATGAGCATCGCCCGCGAGGAAGTATTTGGACCCGTTCTGGCAGTGATTCCGTTTCGCGATGAGGCGGAGGCCGTCGCCATCGCGAACGACTCTTCCTTTGGGCTGGCCGCAGGCGTTTGGACGCAAGATATCGCGCGCGCGGTGCGAACCGCGGATCGACTGGAAGCGGGCACCGTCTGGATCAACACCTACCGTGCCGTCAGCTATCTCGCGCCTTTTGGCGGATACAAGCGCAGCGGGATCGGCCGCGAAAACGGAGCCGAGGCGGTCGATGAGTACCTGCAAACGAAAACGATCTGGCTGAATGCGGGCGCGCCCATGGGCGACCCATTTGTCATCCGCTGAGGGCATTGACATGGTGGCGAACGAAATTAAAAAGATCGTGCCCGGGGTGTCCACCGCGATGCGTACGCGGTGTGAAGGCGGCGGGACGCCGGAGTTGACGCAGTGGGGCGCGGACTGCGAATACGGGCTCCTGCGTGATGTGCTGCTCGGTCGCCCGCAGTACATGCAGCTCTTCCCGACCAATTCGGTGTCGCGATCGCAGCTCAAATCCGGCGTCATTTTTGATTCGGAGATTGCATCGGCTCAGCACCGGGAACTCGCTGCAGCGTTTGTCACGGCGGGAGTCCGCGTCCATTACCTCGAATCAGATGCTTCGCTTCCGTACCAAGTGTTCGCACGGGATTCCTCGGTCATGACCCCTTATGGTGCCGTTGTCACGCAGATGTCCCAGGGGTGGCGACGGGGCGAGCACGCGCCGGTGACACGTTTTTTCCTTGACAAAGGCATCCCGATCTACGACATCGTCACGGCCGGGGGCTTCGAGGGCGGCGACTTCAATGTCCTGCGTCCGAAATCGCTTCTGCTCGGGTACTCCGAGGAGCGCACCCAATTGGCCGGGGCGAATCAAGTTCAGAACTGGCTAGAGGCCGAAGGCTGGGACGTGCAGCTCGTGTACCTCGATGCATTTTTCGTGCACTTGGACGTCGCCGTCGCGATGCTCACGGACCGCCTGGCGGCCGTTTGCCTCGACGTACTGCCGCCTCGTGTCGTTGAATGGATGCGACTGAAGCGCATTGATTTCGTGCCGGTGACGTTTCCCGACATGATGGCCCTCGGATGCAACGTGATCTCGCTGGGAGGTGATCGCGTGCTCATTCCGAAATCCAGCCGCAACCTGCGCGCCGCCTGTCAGGCACATGGACTCGAAGTGTTTGATCCTGATATTTCAATGATAACCATCTTCGGAGGCGGAGTGCATTGCCTCTGTCAGGCATTGCGGCGAGATCCCGGCTGACAGGAGACCTATATGGATGAATCATTACGCGTCGATGGTAATCGTCTCTGGGACTCGCTGATGGCGATGGCGCAGATTGGCGCTACCGCGCGCGGCGGTGTTTGTCGGCTGGCGCTCAGTGATGAGGATCGGATAGCGCGCGAGCTTTTCCTTGAGTGGTCTCGAATGGCGGGATGCGAGGTTCACTTTGATGAGATAGGCAACCTATTCGCGCGCTATGGGGGTCGCAATCCGACCCGCGCACCGATTGTAATTGGCAGTCACCTTGATTCCCAGCCGACCGGTGGAAAGTTCGATGGTGTTTACGGTGTACTCGCTGGTCTTGAAGTGATACGTACGCTCAGCGACTCTGGTCGCTTGACCGAGGCGCCGATCGAGGTCGCAGTATGGACGAACGAGGAAGGGGCGCGCTTCTCTCCCGCACTCTTGGGGTCGGCCGTATTCGCAGGTCAGTTAGTGCTCTCCTCGGCTCTCGACTGCCGGGATTGCAACGGCATTCGGCTCGGCGATGAGCTCGCACGGATCGATTTTGCAGGACGCCGCGAGGCCTCTTATGCCGCTCATCCGGTCGGAGCGCACCTCGAGCTGCACATCGAGCAGGGTCCGGTGCTCGAAGCGCATGGCTCACGCATCGGCGTCGTGACCGGCGTGCAAGGCATCCGTTGGTACGACTGCTGTGTACGAGGTGAGGAGACGCACGCGGGTCCCACGCCGATGTCAATGCGACGCGATCCCGTGCCAT
This sequence comes from Steroidobacteraceae bacterium, assembly GCA_050012215.1. Taxonomy (GTDB): domain Bacteria; phylum Pseudomonadota; class Gammaproteobacteria; order Steroidobacterales; family Steroidobacteraceae; genus Bog-1198. The sequence continues at coordinate 1,140 of JBEKHO010000090.1, read as the reverse complement.
CGACCCTCGCGATCGCCCAGCGCGCCTACGCCATTGCGCAGGCGCGTGCGCCGGAGGCGCGCGCGACGATTGGCACAATGGCTTTCCGACCGGGATCCCGCAACACGGTGCCAAGTGAGAGCCGATTTACGATCGATTTTCGGCATCCCGACGCTCTGAAACTGGCTGCTATGGATCGAGAACTGCGTGATTTCGGAGCGAGTCTAGACATCGCACGCACGCCCATCGAAATGATAGAAGTGTTTCTCTCCCCGCCGATGCACTTCGATCCACGCTGCGTCGGTGCAGTATGGAGCGCCGCCACGTCACTCGGATTGGCGGCCGAGGAGATCGTGAGTGGTGCTGGGCACGACTCTGCGAATCTGGCGCGAATTGCACCTACCGCGATGATCTTCATTCCGTGCCAGGGTGGTGTGAGCCACAATGAGTTGGAGGCGGCTACCCCGGATGACGTGGTGGCCGGAGCCAATGTGCTGTTGCGGGCCGCGCTCGCGCTCGCCGATGGGTGAGCAGATAAACACGTAGCGGCACTTTTGACGCCCAAAACAAGGTGCGGCAGAAACTGCGTGCGGCGGCGCGAAATGTTCCAGAGTCACGAATGTTCTTGCCTTGATCGCAAATTATCCTTATCGCCCCCCGGACTCGGAAAAATTGAATATCCAGTTTCGTGGCGATTCAGCGAAACTCGAGTTCAGGTGTATTCCGTTTAGTACGGCTCATAACCCGTTACCGTCTGCGGAAGACTGTTCCGATCTGCCAATAGCAGGAAGCAATGGAGTTCCCCGTTTGCTGAGCGCCCCTCAGAACCGGCTCCGTCGAGGATCTCGGCCGTCGGATAAGCTCGACGGAGGCCGTGAGCGTCAAATTGACCATGCGATTCTTAAGGTGTGATCAGCGGGACGCTAGGAAAGTACGTTCTGTATCGACCCGCATCGCGGGTCAAAATCGGCCATTGCATGACGGCGGCGTGAGCGCCGATATAGAAGTCCGGTAAGACGCTGTGTTTGGTGCCGCGGCCTCGCCGATAACTTAGGAACACCTTGCCGGCGAGAAACAGCGCTTCTCGTGGAACGGACTCCACGGCGATCGAGCCTTCAGTAATTACGGCTTCGAGTTCTTCGATCCGGGCGAAAGCGATAG
>JBEKHO010000089.1:0-5845 GCA_050012215.1 Steroidobacteraceae bacterium | reverse complement strand
CTCGCGACCGCGCACAAGTTCGCCGGTCAGGGGGTCAAGAAACTCGTGATCGTCGGCCGCGATGCCGCTCGCGGCCTTGACGCTCGAGCGGCGGTCAAGTCCGCGCACCCGCAAATCGATATCGAGTTCCTGTCGGCGGACGCGAATCGGGCCAGCGAAGCGACCCGCATCTGCGAGTTCGCGCATCAGCGCTTCGGTGCCGTGCACGTGCTGGTCAACAGCACCGTCGGACCGGCAGGACCGACGGTGCTGCACCAGATCCCAATCGGCGACATCGAATCCATCTTACTGGCCCAGATCATGGGGCCGCTGCTCATGTGTCGAGCGGTGCTTCCCTACATGCGCGAGCAGGCTACGGGGGTCATCATCAACGTGGCCTCCGACGCAGGCAAGCTCGCCACCCCGGGTGAAACCGTCATCGGCGCCGCCATGGCGGGTATCATCATGTTTACACGCACACTGGCGATCGAAGCGAAGCGCAACGGAATTCGGGTCAATGTTCTGACCCCATCGCTGATCGAAGGCACTCTGACGAACGCCCGCATGATGACGCAGCCGTTCGCCACGAAGCTATTCGAGAAGGCACGCGAGGCTGCGAATCTCGGAGTGGCCGTGGCGGACGATCTGGCGGAGCTCATCGTATTTCTGGCAAGTCCAGGGGCGGCGAAGATCACCGGCCAGGCAATCAGCGTGAACGGCGGCATCTCGGCGGCGTGAGCCCTGTCGCGCGGGACGTGGGGTCTTTTACCGCATGGCGACCAACGGGAGCGACAACGTGAGCAGACTGGCAGGCAAGCAGGCGATAGTCACGGGGGCGGGAAGCGGCATCGGCCGGGGCAGCGCGCAGCGGTTTGCGCGGGAGGGTGCCCGCGTCCTCATCGTCGGACGCAGCCAGGACAACATCGATGAAACGGTGGAGTTGATACGCGCCGAAGGCGGGGAGGCCCGAAGCTTTCGTGCCGACGCGGCGGCGGAGACAGAGATCAAGGCGGCGGTGGATTTCTGCGTCAAGGAGTTCGGAGGCCTCGACGTCTTCTATGCCAATGCCGGTTGCACCGATAAGAATACGCCCCTGGCGGAGCAGACCATCGCGGATTGGGAATTCGTCTTCAAGGGCAACGTCATCACGTCCTTCCTGGCCGTCAAACACGCCGGCCCACCCATGGTGGCACGCGGCGGTGGATCGATCATTTTGATGTCCTCTTCCGGCTCGCTGCGCGCCAATGGCGGCACATTGGCTTACAGCGCTTGCAAGGCGGCGGTGAACAGTCTGATGCAAGGCGCGGCCAACGTGTTCGCAGGCACCAACGTGCGCGTGAACGCCATTCTGTCGGGTCTGGTCGAGACGAAGATGACTCGTGCCACGTTCGAGCAGGCCCGGGCACGCGGGGTCGAGGGCAAGATAGGACACATCACGCCGCTGAAGCGGCCCGGAAGGATCGAGGAAATTGCGGCGGTGGCCGCCTTTCTCGCCTGCGACGAAAGCTCCTTCATCGACGGACAGATGATCGCGGCGGACGGAGGCTTCAGCAGCACACATCCTTACGCGCGGGTCGCACTCTAAACTTAAAGGACGCACCTCGATGGATTTTGAGCTACCCCCGGAGATTCCCGCCAAACTGCGCGAACTCGACGAGTTCATCGAGCGCGAGATCAAGCCCCTCGAGGCGAGGCACATTCAGTACTTCGACCATCGGCGTGAGTACGCCCGCACCGATTGGGAAGCCGACGGACAACCTCGCAAGGAATGGAACGATTTGATCGCACAGATGGAGCGCCTGGCGGACAAGGCGGGCCATTTGCGCTACGGTTTGCCGAAGAGTTGCGGCGGGCAGGCCGCCTCCACGCTTGCGATCGCCGCGATTCGCGAGCACCTGGCTGCGAAGGGCCTGGGCCTGCACAACGACCTGCAGGATGAGTCCTCCATCGTCGGGAATTTCCCGCTGGTGCCCATCTTGGATGCCTACGGCACCCCGCAGCAAAAAGAAACATACATCGAAGGGATCATCGGCCGCGGTAATCACCTTGCATTCGCGCTGACCGAGCCCGACCATGGCAGCGATGCCACCTGGCTCGAGACTGCGGCGCGTCGCGACGGCGAGTTTTGGGTCATCAACGGGCGCAAGCGCTACAACAGCCAGGCCTATCGGGCGAGCGCCGATCTGGTGTTTGCGAGGACCTCCGGCGAGCCGGGCGATGCGCATGGCATCACGGCCTTCATCGTTCCCATGTCGACCCCGGGAGTGGAGATTCTCTACAACCATTGGACCTTCAACATGCCGAGCGATCATCCGGAGGTCGGCTTCAAGGATGTGCGCGTGCCAAACAGTGCGATCCTGCACGCCGAGGGCCAGGGGCTGATGGTGGCGCAACGGTTCGTGCACGAGAACCGCATTCGTCAAGCTGCGGCGAGTGCCGGGGCGGCACGCTACTGCATCGCGGAGGCCGTCAAGTATGCCAATACGCGACACGTATTCGGCGGACCGCTTTCGAAACAGCAGGCCGTGCAATTTGAGATCGCAGAATTGCATGCCGAGTGCGAATTGGTCCGTAACTACATATTCCGCACCGCCTGGCAGATGGACCGGCAGGATCCGCTTAAGATCAGCGATCAGGTATCGATCTGCAATTTCCGGGCGAATCGATTGGTGTGCGAAGCTGCGGATCGGGCCATGCAGGTGCACGGCGGCCTGGGTTACACGCGAGCCTATCCGTTCGAACACATCTACCGGCATCATCGGCGCTACCGCATCACGGAGGGCTCTGAGGAAATCCAGATCCGGCGCGTCGCCCAATACTTGTTCAAATTTGGCTCGAGTCGCGCGTGAGCAGCGCTTCGGTCGCCGTGCGTCTCGAGACGGAACGGCTGGATGGATATCTGCGCGAGCGGTTTCCGGAGTTGCGGGGGGCGCTGCGTTGCGAACAGGCGCTGGGAGGCATGTCCAATCCCACGTATTTCTTGAGCTGTGGCGATTGGTCCGCGGTGTTGCGCAAGCAGCCGGGCTCGAGCTTGTCCCGATCCGCCCATTTGATCGACCGCGAGTTCCGGGTGCTGAGCGCGCTGCACGGCTCGGAAGTGCCGGTGCCGCAGCCCATTCTATTTTGCAAGGATGCCGACATAGTCGGCACGCCGTTCTACCTCATGGAGCGGCTGCAAGGCCGGGTGTTCTTCGAATACGCCATTCCGGTACTTGCCCCCGATGAGCGACGCGCGTGCTACGACTCGATGTGCCGTACCATGGCTGCGATCCACCGCTTCGATTGGCAGGCAGCCGGTCTGGCTGACTTCGGCCGGCCCGGCAATTATTTCGAGCGCCAGATCAAACGCTGGTCGGAACAGTGGCAGCAGCTGAAGTTCCCCGACAACCCGTACGTAGACGAGCTGATTGCGTGGCTGCAAGAGCAGCCGACCAACGGCGATGTGGTCGCGATTTGCCACGGAGATTTCCGGCTGCCAAATCTCATGTTCCACCCGACCAAGCCCGAGGTGGTCGGAGTGTTGGACTGGGAGCTGTCCACACTCGGTCACCCGCTGGCCGACGTTGCATTCAATGTTCAGGCATGGCGTATGACCCCTGACGAGAATGGCGGAATTCGAGGACTCGATTGGCGCCATCTGGGCATTCCTTCCGAGGAGGAATATCTGGAGGCGTACTACACGTTTGCCGGCGCAAGAGAGCGCGTGAGCTCCTTCCACATGGCCTTTGCGATGTTCCGGGCGGCGGTCGGCAGTGCCGGAATCGCCGCGCGCGGCGCTGCCGCCGAGTCGGCGGCGTCCGCCGCGATCGGCCGCCGGCTTTCGCTGGCCTATGCGCGCCGCGGGGTTGAGGCCATCGGCGCGACTGTTTGAATTCGGGTCACCATGAGGAGCAAAGGATGAAGTACCAGTCCGTATTTGCCGCCGACTTGTTCAAGAATCAGACCTTCATCGTAACGGGCGGCGGCAGCGGTATTGGACGATGCACGGCGCACGAATTGGCCGCGCTTGGCGCGAACGTGGTGATCGTCGGCCGCAAGGAAAACAAGCTGGAAGCCGTGCGCCAGGAAATCGTCGAGGATGGCGGCGAAGCCATGGCCTTGACTTGCGATATCCGGGAGGAACCCCAGGTCATTGCCGTGATCGAGGCGACGCTCGCCAAGTACGGCAGCATTTCGGGGCTGGTGAACAATGCCGGCGGGCAGTACCGCGTCGAGATGAAGACCATTTCGACCAAGGGATTCGATTCGGTGGTGCGCAACAACCTGACCGGCGGCTTTATCTTCATGCGCGAAACGTACAACCGCTGGATGGCCGAGCATGGCGGCTCGATCGTCAATATCATTGCGGACATATGGAACGGTTGGCCGGAGTTTGCGCATTCCGGAGCCGCCCGCGGCGGCATGCTGACTCTTTCTGAAACCGCCGCCTGCGAATGGTCATCCTCCGGGGTTCGAGTCAATACAGTGGCGCCCGGCGGGATTTCCTCCAGCGGCTTCGATACCTACCCGCCCGAAATCGTGCCCAAAATTCTGGCCTACCCCGGGCGGGTCCCGCTGCAGCGTTACGGCACGGAAGCCGAGGTGTCCGCTGCCATTGTGTTTCTGCTCTCCCCGGCGGCTGCCTACATCACCGGCTCGTGCATCCGGGTCGACGGCGGCGCACCCAATGCTCGTGCGACTTGGACGCTGCGCGCGCACCAGAACAGCAAGCCGTTTCAGGGCTTTCACCGCGCCTCGGTCCCCGAGATCCTCAAGCAGAAGCCGGTGTGAAGGCGTTCGGGGCGCGAGCGCCTGGCGGATTCCAATTTATCCTGCGTGCGGGACTTCGATATCATATAGTAGGCAACGATCGGTATTTATCCGGACGGAGGAACGTTGGCGCGGATACTGGACAAGGAAACACGGTTCGCTTTTTTGATCCATGATGTCTCACGATTGCGGCGCGTGATGTTCGACCGGATCGTGCGTACCCTGGGCACCTCTCGATCGCAGTGGTGGGTGCTGGCCTTTCTGTCGCGCGACGACGGATCACCCCAGACCAATCTTGCGGATGAGCTCGACGTGGGCAAGGTGGCCCTGGGCGGTCTGGTCGATCGCCTGGAGGAGGCGGGGATGGTGGAACGGCGTGCCGATCCCATCGATCGACGGGTGAAACGCGTGTTTCTGACCAAGGATGGCCGCAAGCTCGTCAGTCAGAACAAGGAACTCGACAAGCGGGTCAACGAGACCACCTTGAACGGCGTGTCCGCAGCCGATTTCGAGACGACCTTGCGCACGCTGGAGAAAATGAAGTCGAATTTGCTCTCGACCCTGGATTCGGCCCCCGCGGACCCGGCGGCGAGCGAGAGCGAGGCCCGCGAACGCGCCAGTTTGCGCTGACCGCCAGCGCCATCGGCCGCAGGCCGCATACCGGCGCGGCGCCCGCCCATCGATTCGATGCGTATCTCGCCGTTCGCATATAGAATACATGCATATCGTATGGTACCGTAGCATCTAGACGGCAGCATGGGAGTGGGCGGTGAGCGGCGTCATCGGCATACAATCGCTTGGAGTGTTCGTTCCGCTTGCCCGCATCTCCCGGGCCGCGATCGCCGACGCGCATGCGTGGGCCTTGCCGGGGCTCAAATCCTTGGGCCGCGGCGAACGGGCTTTTTGCAGTTGGGATGAGGACCCCATTACCCTGGCCGTTCAGGCCGCCCGGCATTGTCTCGCCGGACGGACCGAAGTTCCGCACACCGTCTTCCTGGCATCGACGACGGCTCCTTTTGCCGACCTGCAGAATGCCGCGATTTTGAGTCAGGCGCTGCGGCTGCCAGAGACCGTCACGGCGCAGGACGCGGCGGGCTCGACGCGGGCGGGGCTGCGC
>JBEKHO010000088.1:0-5950 GCA_050012215.1 Steroidobacteraceae bacterium | reverse complement strand
ACGCCGTTGCGCATGAACCATGCGCAGAGCACCGGCAAGAGCGTCAGCGTCACGATCAAGGAGCCGACGAGCGCGAAGACCATCGTGTCGGCCATCGGTTTGAACAGCGTCCCCGAAGGCCCGGACAGGACGTAAATGGGCAGAAACCCCGCCACGATCACCGCGACCGAATAGAATAGCGGGCGGTCCACCTCCGCCGCGGCATCCAGAACGATGTCCTTGACGTTGAGCGATGTCCCCTTGCGCGCGACGATCTGACGGAAAATGTTCTCCACCATCACCACCGCGCCGTCCACCAGGATTCCAAAATCGATCGCGCCGATGGAGAGAAGGTTCGCCGAGGCGTTTTGGAGATCGAGGCAAATGAAGGCGAACAGCAGCGCGAGCGGAATGCTCGCCGCCACGATCAACCCCGCGCGAAGGTCGTACAGGAAAAAGATCAGCACCACGATCACCAGCACCATGCCGCGCAAAAGGTTTCGCTCCACGACCTGCGTCGTGAGGTCCACCAAGTCGCTCCGATCGTAAAAAGGCACGACCTTCACGTCTTTCGGCAGGATCTGATCGTTGAGCTCCCGGGTCTTCGCTTCGACCCCCTTCAGCACGTCCTGCGTCTTCTCTCCCGTGCGAAGCAAGATGACCCCTTCCACCGCGTCGTCCTGCTTCTCATAGCCGAACTCTCCGAGCCGCGGGGCGATGCCGATGACCACCCTGCCCACGTCCTTGACCAGCACGGGAACGCCGTCATGCACCGCGAGCACCACGTCGCCGATGTCCTCGAGCGTCTCCAGCCGGCCCAAGCCGCGGACGTAATAGAACTCACCGCCCTGCGAGTAGAACCCGCCTCCGGAATTGTCGTTGTTGGCCGTCAGCGCGCTTTCCACCTGAGCCACCGATAGTCCCACCGAGGCAACCCGGGTCGGATCGAGCAGCACCTGGTACTGCATGGTTCCTCCACCGAAGCCGGAATCGTCGGCGACGCCGGGCACGGATTTGTACTGGGGCTCGACGGTCCAATCCTCAAAGGTCTTGAGCTCCATCGGCGAGCGGTCTGGACTTTGAAGCACATAGCGATAGATAAGACCGGACGGGGCGGACATCGGCGACAGCGAGGGACTCACGCCGGTGGGCATGGTGAGATCGGGCAGCCGGTTCTCAACCTGCTGGCGAGCAAAATAATTATCGGTGCCGTTGTCGTACGTGAGGATCACATCGGACAAACCGTAGAGCGAGATCGAGCGGATGGTGGACAGCCGCGGGATGCCGTTCATTTCCCGCTCCACGGGCACTGTGATCAGCCTCTCGATCTCCTCGGCGGCGCGGCCCGGCCACTGAGTGATTACTTCGACCATGGGAGGCGACAGGTCCGGGTAGGCATCCACCGGGAGCCGCCGCAGCGACCATGTCCCTGCGCCGAGAAGCACGACCGTCATGAGCAGGACGAGAAAACGCTGGCGGAGCGAGGAGGCGACGATCCGATTCATGATCGACGATCTGGGCGCGCGAGGCTGAGGCTCTTCGCTCATTGATTCTGCATGAATTGGACGAAAAGGCCTCCTTCGACCACGATCCGCTCCCCGGCCGCGAGCCCTTCGGGGATGACGTATTGATCGCCAGTGCGATTACCCAAGGTGACGTGCCGGCGGGCGAAGCCGGCATCGGATTCAACGACGTACACGAACGGCAGATTTTCCTCGTCGCGCAAAACCGCCGAGACGGGTATAAGCAATCCGCTGCTTTCCGCGTGGCTCCGGATCCGGGCCCGGACGTACATCTGCTTCTTGAGCAAATCGCCCGGATTGTCGACTACCACGCGCACCGGCACGGATCGGGTGTCGGGGTCGACCAGCGACGAAATGTTGTCCACTTTTCCGGAAAAGCCGTTCGAGCCTGAACCGCTCGTCACTTCAGCGGTATCGCCCAAGCTGACCGACGTGAGATCCGACCCGAAAATCTGCGCCATGACCCAGACGCGGGAGAGGTTGGCGACCGTAAAGCACGGCGTCGTGCCCGCTGCCAGGAGTTGCCCGGGGGTGATCAGCTTCTCCACCACCGTTCCGGCAATCGGCGAGCGAATCGTTGCCTCGGCGTGCGATATCGGCAGACCCCGCTGGATGCCCTTGATGGCCTGCTCAGAAACGTTCAGCGAAACGAGTTCCTGCAGCGCCGCGTCCCGGTCCGCTTCGGCGTTGGCCGCGTCGGTTTCGGCCTGTTCCGCTTCCTTCTGAGCGACCCCATTGTGTTCGAGGAGATCCTTGTCGAGGTCGGCCAGGTGGCGGTCCGTCTTGGCCGTGGCGAGCGCCTTCTGGTAACCACTGATGGCCGCTGCAAAGTCGGGCGAGTCGACCGTCGCGAGCGGCTCCCCCTTCTTGACCTTTTGACCGAGGGATACCAACAGGCGCGACACGGGGCCCGAGATCGGTGACAGCACGCTCGTGGCTTGATCGTTGTCGAAATCGACCACGCCGGTGGTTTCGACCGTGTCGTGGAAACTGGACGACTGGACGGTGTAAATGCTCACGCTCTGCCGCTGCGCCGCGGTCAGTTTCACGTTGCCGCTCAGCACGGGCGCGGCCGGCGGCTCGTCCCTCTTCGAGCAACCGCTCACCGATGCTGCGGCCGCGATCGTCGCGAGGGCGATCGTCCACGAATGCCTAGGGTTCACGAGAGTCCACGGCCAGCTCCGCGCGATTCCACCATCCGCCTCCCAGGGCCTGAAACAATGCCGCGGTGTCGGCATAGCGGCTGGCCTCGGCCTGGACCAGATTGATCTGGCTCTGCTGATTCGCCTGCTCGGCGCTCAGCAGCGCCAGATAGCCGGCGTAGCCGGCGTGCCATTGGCGTTGCGCCAAGTCGAGGGTGAGCTTGGCGGCATCCGCGGCGGTCTTGGCCGCTTGCAAGGCCTCCGCATCCTGTTCGAGCGCCGTCAAGGTGTCGGCGACGTTCTGGAATGCGGCGAGAACCGTGCTTCGATATTGCTCGGCGGCTTCGGTGTACGCGGCCTTGGCGGCGCGCTCCTGGTGCAGGAGTTGGCCCCCCTGGAAGAGGGGCGCCGTTGCATTCACGCCCACGCCCCAGAAACCGGTGCCCTCCGTGAACAGCTGATCCATGAAAGCGGCCGAGCTGCCGGCGTTGGCGACCAGGGGGAAACTCGGCAGTCGATTCGCAATGGAGATTCCGATCTTGGCGCTGGCATCGTGCAAGTTCGCCTCGGCCTGGAGGACGTCCGGACGCTGCTCCACGAGCACCGAGGGCAGGCTCACCGGCAGTTCGCCCGGCAATTTAAGACTCGACAGATCGAATTTCTCGTCCGGCACCTGCGCCGGAAACCGGCCGGTGAGTGCCGCCAAAAGGTCGTGAAGCTGGGCCAGCTGCTTAACGAGCGGGGGAAGGGTTGCAGCGACTTGCGCGAGCTGAGATTCCTGCGCAGCCAGATCGAGCCGGCTCGCATATCCTTTGGAGAATTGATACTTGAGAATCTCCAGGGCCTTGGTGTTGCTGTCGATGAGCCCCCGGGTCGCCTCGACCTGCCTCTGCAGCGAGCTCATTTGAATCGCCGTGACCACGACGTTGGCAGTGAGCGTGGTGTACGTCGCGATCATCTGAAAGCGCGCCTCCTGTTCCTGCGCTTTCAACGATTCCACGGTCCGGCGATTCAAGCCGAAAACGTCGGGAACGTACGAGACGGTCACCTCGGGGGTGAACAGGTTGTAGAGAAACGCGTTCGAGTTGAGCGTCGGCGCGATCTGGCCCGACTGCCGCTGCCGGGAGGCAGCGAAGCTTGCCGCGACGCTGGGGTAGTAAACACCGCGTTGCGCGAGGGCATTCTCTCGCGCCACCGACAGGGCCGCCCGCGCCGCCTTGAGGTCCGGATTGTTCTCGAGCGATCGCTCGATCAGCTCGGTGAGCGCGGCCGAATGGAACAGCGTCCACCATTCTCCGGAAATGTCGGTACCTTGAGTGAAGCGCTGGGCGTCCCCTCCCGCAATTCCCGGGACGGCGGCCGTGGCCGAGACCGGAGGGGAGGTCAAATCCGCGACATCGGGAGGCGCGGGCCTCTTGAAATTCGGGCCCACGGCGCAGCCGGCCAACAACAGGAGAAGAGTTGTCTCGATTAGGCGGGGTGGATGCACGCTCATGGGAAAGCGATTGTGGGCCAAAGCACCGATGATCGCCAGCGGTGCGGACCGGCGGCCGCCGGCGGAGGCACCTGTCCCTATTTTTGGATTTCATACTGCGCAGCACTCAAATTTATGGATTCCATAGTGCCTGGAATCCTCATTACCGTTCACGCCTCTGGCATCTGCGCTAGGAGTGTCTCCAGGGTCTTGAGCAACTCGCCGGCTCGACTTGAGGCGATCTCATAGACGCGTCGATGATCGAGCGTCGCATAGCCGTGGGCAAGAACGTTGCGAAACGCCACGACCAGGTCGCCGTCCGGAATTTTGCCAAACAACACTGCGTCGAGTTTTCGCAGTTGACCTAAAGCATCGCCGGCGATTTCCAACTAGCGCTCCACCGCCGATTGACACAACTCATTAGCAAGATATTCTCCGAGCGAGCGATTCACCAGGAAATTGGAGACTCGCCGCAATGCGAGTAGCGCGGTCTCCAGAAAAACATCAGGCCGTGGCATATATAGGCACTTTCGTGCGCTCTATGATGCGTTTGAGACGCGTATCAGGCATCGCCTCCAATTCCACCAGATCCACCGGCCGCGAGAGCAAGCGCTCCAACGCTGTCTTGAAATCAAAGTATTGACGCGCCAAAGAATCGTCGGCGGCCGGCCCAAAGTTCACAACCGCGTCGACGTCGCTCGACGTCGGATTAAAGTCGCTGCGCAAAACGGAACCAAACAGCGCGAGCTCGCGGACCCCATAACGCTTGCACAGCTGCGCGATGTCTCCGCGCAGGGGCTCGATCATCGCCGGAAATATACAAACGGCATGTTTTGCCCCGGGAGAGCCAGTCATGCGTGTTGCGATCCCTTCAGCGACGGATTGCTGCGCTTTCTCATTGCGGCGCTCACGGACCATCAAGCGGGGCGCCAAAATATCCACGAGACCCGGTGTCTTTAAAACCAAATCGCGAAGCTCCACGAAGATGGGCGCCAACGCATTAGCCTGGTAGTGCTTCTGATTACCGATTCGGCTGACGGTCACCAAGCCGGCTGCTTCGAGCTGAGCTAGTTCACGTTGAACTGCACCTGACCCAGAACGTGCCAAGGCGATCAGCTCATTTGCATAGAAACTTCGCGCATGGTGTCCAAACAAGAGGGCCAAGACGCGCTGTTGTACCTTCGTAAACAGGGCGTCGGCAACGCCAAGACGTACCGGCGCTCGACTATGCGGCTTCCGTTTCTTAGTACCCATTGTGGGTATTTTACTACCCAAAATGGGTATTGGCCAGGGAGGGAATTGAACCGCGACACGCGGATTTTCAGCCGCTAGAGGGGTGTTCAAGCGGATTATAAATCAATCACTTGCAGCGCTTGCCACCCCTCTTCCCTGGCTCACCAAGGGGCACATTCCTGGTACAAGCGGTAAGCGGGGACCGCCAGAATCGCGGTCAGTCCTGTAAGCAGTGAGCCGCACTTTCGTAGCGAGTTGAACGAGAGATCCGTAGATCTTTTCGCATCCCCCTTTGCGCGGAGCAGACCTGAAAAGATTGGTGCAGGGAGGGAACTTAACGATCACAATATTCTCGTTGTATTAAATTAATTTTTTCCATTGATGCTTAACAGGGCCGCCCTCTCGAGCTCAAGCGTCGTAGCAATGCGCGCGCTGAAGGAGGGGTTGCTGTTTGGGGCGGACGCCGAGCGCTACAAGTGGTACTCAGCCACCGTTCGCACGCTCAGCCATCGATTTGAGCACGCCGATCGCCAGCAAAAAGTTCACCTGCTGCGCGAATTGGAGCATGTCGCTTATCAGGAAATGCGCCGCTTTATTCT
>JBEKHO010000087.1:0-5997 GCA_050012215.1 Steroidobacteraceae bacterium | reverse complement strand
AGCCACGGCGTTACAGATCCCTCCTAGGGCAATTCCGCCCACGGAGGCGAGCCCGGAACTGCGGCCTTGACTGAGTGTGCGAGCGACGATGTAGAGCACGCCCGGACCAGGCGTGGCCGCCAAGAGTAAGCTGGCAAACAAAAAGGCGATAAACGCCGGGGATGTGATCAGGATGCCCATCACGCGGTTAGCCAATATGTCCTAGGTGATGCTTATGCCACGTGAGGTGGACTGAATGCGTTGAATTCAGCGTAGCGATCAGTGGCCTCGATCAGCTCGTGCACGGTGCCTGGCTCGAAAGCCGAATGGCCCGCGTCCGGGACAATGCGCAGCACCGATCCGGGCCACGCGGTATGTAGATCGAGCGCGGATCGCACCGGACAGACCATGTCGTAGCGGCCATGAACGATGATTCCGGGGACGCGGCAAATGCGCGGCATATCGCCCAAGAGCTGGGAATCGCAGCGAAGAAAAGCACGGTGATGAACGTAGTGGCACTCAATGCGCGCAACCGCAAGAGCCAGGCGATCCTCGCTCCAACGAGCCAGGTGTGCGGAGTTGATTTCGAGGAAGCTGGTGGCGGCTTCCCAGTAAGCCCAGGCGCGAGCCACGGCGTTCACCACGTCGGGATCGGGACTCGTCAGCCGGCGGTAATATGCGGCAACGAGGTCGTCGCGCTCTGCTTCGGGAATCGCCTTAAGGTACACGGCCCACGGCTCTGGAAATACTTCTGAGGCGCCCCATTGGTTAAACCACCGAATCTCATGCTCGCGCCCGAGAAATATGCCCCGGAGAACAATCGCGCGGGCGCGCTGCGGATGCGACTGCGCGTACGCGATTGCAAGGAGGCTCCCCCACGACCCGCCGAACAGCAGCCACTGATCAATTTGAAGGTGCTGGCGTAGCCTTTCCAGATCTGCGATCAGCGCCGAGGTCGTATTATCCTCGAGGCTCGCATGGGGACGGCTGCGTCCCGCGCCGCGCTGATCGAATACGACAATTCGATAGAGTTGGGGGTCGAAAAACTGTCGCGCGCGCGTGTCGGCACCCGTCCCCGGTCCGCCATGAACAAACACCGCGGGGATGCCGTCCGGGTGTCCGGCTTCTTCGTAATAAATTTCATGCAAATCCGAGACACGTAGCCACCCGCTTCGATAGGGTTCAATAGGCGGGTAGAGCGTACGCCGGCCGGTCAGAACGGAGGTATCAGGACTCATGGCTCGCGCAAGCGCGCAGCTTCACGAAGAATCGAGCGGACGCGATCGATTGGTAGGCCATCGACGACGTGCCCGTTGATGCCTTTCATGGTGCGGCCCGCGAATAGCGAGTTCACGATAGCCTCCTCGGTGGCGAGCACGGTCGCGGCGAGAATGGGGTTGAGCGCCAAACTGTCGATATAGCGAGTGTTTAGCTCGGCTCCCTCGGCCTTTCCCGGCCCCGCGGTGCTGAAAGCGAGGAAAAGATCGCCCGAGGTGGTGCCGGACATACCGCCGACTCGCGCCATACCGTGCGTGGCGCGCAGCGCCACCCGCCTTAACTGATTGGGCAGGAGCGGTGCGTCCGTTGCTACCACGATGACGATTGATCCCTCTTTTTTGGGCGCTGCCGCAACGGGACTTGCGGCGAGTCGGCGTCCGACGGGTACACCAGCAATCGTCAGTTGATCTCGACCGCCAAAATTCGCCTGCACGAGAACGCCAACCGTGTAAGTCTGGCCGACGAGGCTAACCACCCGCGAGGCGGTGCCGATGCCCGCCTTGAATCCGAAGGCCACCATGCCAGTGCCGCCGCCGACGCTGCCCTCCTCGACAGGTCCGCTTCGTGCACTGTCGAGCGCCTGAAGGACGTGTTCGGGCTTCACATGCTGACCGAACGTGTCATTTAGCTGACCATCGAAGGTCTCGGCAACGACCGGCAAAGTATAGGCAAACGTGTCTTCCGGATTACCGCCCGTGCGGCGGGCATACCAGCTTTGCACGGTGTCGTGTGCCACACCCACGCTCCCGGACCCGGTCAAGACGATCGGGCCCGTGAACTCGCCGAGTTCATCAATGAGCGCGCGGCCGGTCATCTCCCCCGTGCCGTTGGCCACAAATGTTCCCCCGTACACGAATCCGGGGTAGGCCTTGCCCTTCGGGAAGATGACCGTAACACCGGTACGGACAGGCCCTTTTCCGAGAACTAGAGCTCCGTCGCCACTGATGAGAGTCGCCTGACCGACTTCGACCCCGGAAACGTCCGTAATCGCATCAAGCGGCCCGGCGTCTCCTTCGAAGGGGACGCCAGCTTCCCGGGCCCGCGGCCCTCCTTGGGCGGTCGCAATACACCCCAGCGACAGAAAAAGCGCGAGCGCCCTCGAAAGATTCAATCGATCCATAACTGCCCTCCGAATTGACCGCCGGATAGTATTTTGACCGACGTAATCTTCACAGTCTACACTGCGTACCCGGCGGAGGTGAATATGCGGCTGAAAATCCAATGCGCTATGGTGTTGTTGGTTGTTTTTGCAATCCAGACCCAGGCGGCGACCGCACCATTTGATATCGTGCTGCAGGGCGGGATGATCGTCGACGGATCGGGAGAGCCCGCTAAAGAAGCCGACCTCGCCATCACGGCAGGGCGAATCGTCGCCATTGGCGACCTGGCTCGGGCCCCAGCCCGTCGTCGGATCGAGGCGACGGGTCTCGTTGTTGCCCCCGGCTTCATCGATGTCCACAACCACTCGGACGAGGATGTTGTTTTCCCCGCGTATCGGGCGGCTCCCGGAATGATTCGCCAAGGCGTGACCACGGCCGTTTTTGGTGTCGATGGCAGCCTCGATTTGGAAATGTTTCGGGCTCTAAAAGCGCGGCTAGCGGCGTCCGGCGTCGGCGTCAATTTCGCCGCGTATATCGGTCACAACGGATTGCGCGAGAAGGAACTCGGCATGGCGAATCGCGCTCCGACAGGCGTTGAACTGGCACGGATGAAGGGCGCCGTTCGCGCCGCGATGGATGAGGGTGCCCTGGGTCTTTCCACCGGCCTTATGTATCTGCCGGGCCTGTATGCGACCACGGACGAAGTGGTGGAATTGGCAAAGGAGACCGCCCCTTACGGTGGTCTCTACGACTCGCATGACCGCGATCCGGCCTTTCACTTGCTTGGTTCGGTCGCCGAATGCCTGACCATTGCCCGACGAGCGGGCATCGAGGCGCATGTCGCTCATATCAAGGCGGTAGGTCTGCATAACGCAGGCCGAAGCGCGGACCTGATCCGGATGATTGATGCGGCACGGGCACGGGGCGAGCGGGTGACTGCGGATGTGTATCCGTATGATGGCGCGACCACCCGGCTGGTCGCTGAAATTCTCATCCCGCCGGCACAATCCGAAATGGCCAGTGATCTGCATGCGCTCGAGGACCCGCAACTCGGAGAAGCGAGCCATGCCAACGCCGTGTTGGCCCTTGCAGCGGCATGGCGCAAGGCACTGGAGAATACCGCCACCCGAGCTGAAGTCAAAGCGCTGACCGAAGAACCGCCCGAGGGTGAATTCAGTTGGGTCAAGGCGGTCGGTTATGACTCATTTCGCATCACCCGCAGTGCCGACCCAGCGCTCAATGGTCGGATGATTGTGGATATCGCCAAGGAGCGGGGCCAATCCCCTTTTAACGTACTTGTCGATCTTTTGATCGAGCAGGGTGCCTTCATCAAGCTCACCGTAGGATCGATGCGCGAGGACGAGGTACGGGCATTTTTGCATACGCCGTGGACGATGATCTCGAGCGACGGGCGCGAAGGGGGGCTCGCGGGCGGCCAGGGGCATCCGCGCTACCGAGGCAGCTTTGCGCGCGTGCTCGCCTACTATGTGCGAGATCAACAGGTCCTCTCGCTCGAGGAGGCGGTTCACAAAATGAGCGGACTATCGGCCGCATACCTTAAGCTGTCGGATCGCGGCGTGCTGCGGGTGGGCGCAGCGGCCGATATCGCCGTATTCGACCCGAAAACCGTCCAAGATCGCTCCGCCTGGGAAAATCCGACGCCCTATGCAGTCGGAATGCGATACGTGTTTGTCAACGGTGTGCCCGCGCTCGATGCGGGTGAACCCACGGGCGCTCTGGCGGGACGCTTCCTGCCTTTCAGAAATAGGGGAGCCGGGACTACCCCTAAGCCGACGCCCTAGCGTGGTTCGGCGGTTGACGCTGCTTGACGGTTTGGCGACCGTAGCAACACCTGACCAGTGGCTGAATTGCTGATCGAAGGTTAAGATAAGCAGTGGCGTTGGCACCCAAAAAAAATCGAGTATCGCGAGCACAGATCCCTGCCCGCACGCCTGCGGCCGCAGGGGCGGTCGACAAGCGTACATTCATCGAGGAGGCGCGACGCCGGCAGATTCTCGATGCGGCACTGCAATTGTTCGCACAGCGCGGCTATAACGAGACTTCCTTGTCAGACATTGCAGCTGCAGTGGAAGTGAGCAAGGGTGTCATCTCGTATCATTTCCAAGGTAAGGGCGATCTTGGCGCAGAGGCGCTGCGCCATATGCTGCGCCGCTACGGCGAATTCGTTCGTGTGCGCCTCGAATCGAAAGGATCAGCGCGCGAGAAATTGCTCGAGCTGCCGGCTGCCTGCATCGATTTCGTGCAAAAGCACCCTTCGGACTATCTGGTTTACTTGGATACTCTCGGCAGCTTCGGCAAACCGCTCGATCGGCAGCGGTTTATGGCCTGGGCCGATGCGGGCATGCGCAATCTCATTTGCGATTTGCTACGCCAGGCGCAGCAGAGCAAGGAAATACCTAAATTCCCAGTCGAGCCATTAGCTGACCTGTTGCAGGCCGCAGTCGATGGATTGACCGAGCAGGCTTCGGTCGCGCCCAATGAGGTTGACTTGGTGGTCAGCGGACGGATGCTCCAGCAGATGCTCGCAGCCGTCCTCGATGGTCGAGTCGAATTAACCCGACGTTAGGCCTTCCAGCGTACGACCAACGCGCGCTTGTCGATTTTGCCAATGGGGAGCATCGGTAAGTCCGAGGTCACCGTGAACTCCTTCGGCACTTTGTAATTCGCAAGGTGCTGACGGCAGTGGCACGCAAGGTCCTCTATGGTGATCGTTGCGTGGCGCTCCGGGACTACGAATGCGTGTCCCACCATCCCGTACAGCGGATCGGCAACCCCGATGAGCGCTGCGAGTCGTACGCCAGAAAAACGTTCCAAGACCTGCTCAATCTCGCGCGGAAAGACGTTGTAGCCTCCGGATTTGAAGACGTCCTGGCGGCGTCCGAGGAGTACCACGTTCCCATCGGGGCGTATCTCCGCGAGATCGCCGGTTTTAAGCCACCCGTCAGTATCGAAGGCCTCCGCGGTGGCTTGCGACCGTTGCCAGTAGCCGATCATCTGGCAATCGCCGCGCACTTGAATTTCGCCAGCCATGCCGCCCTGTACCGGTCGACCCGTCTCATCGACGATCCGCAACCCATATTCTGGTGGGGGGCGCCCAACGGTTTCGATCAGCGTGGCGATTGCGGCGTCGGGTGCTGTAAAAGTGACGGAGCCAACGGTCTCGGTCAGGCCGTACGAGGTACCGATCCACTTGCCGAGTGCGGCGAGCGCATGGATCAATTCCGCGGATGCCGCCGCGCCGCTCCAGACGATCCTCTGCACCGTGGAGAGGTCCGCGCTCTCAAAGGCAGCCGCTTGCAGGGTCAATAGAAACGTCGTGGGGACACCGCCCCAAAAGCTTATCCGTTCCGCGGCAATCAGCGCGAGGCATGCAGCGGGATCAAATTGTTCGAGGAACACGATGCACCCGCCGCCAAGCAAGGTGAAGCAGGAAATGTCGCCGACGCAGCCGATATGGTTGATCGGAAAGAAGTTAAGCGTACGTAGCGGGTGCGTTGCCCAATGTCGGTGTTGTATGCGGCAGCACACGACGAGCGCATGGTGCCCGATGACGGCGCCTTTGGGATATCCCGTGCTGCCGGAGGTATAGATGATCAGCGCCGGATCGGTGGCGCGGATA
>JBEKHO010000086.1:0-6416 GCA_050012215.1 Steroidobacteraceae bacterium | reverse complement strand
CAGCTCATCCGCAATCTCATGATCGGCGCGCAATTCGTGCACGACCACGTCATGCACTTCTATCATCTGCACGCGCTCGACTGGGTGGACGTGGTGTCGGCGCTCAAGGCCGATCCGAAGGCGACCTCGGCCCTGGCGCAATCGATCTCGAGCTACGCGCGCTCCTCGCCCGGCTACTTCACGGACGTGCAGGATCGGGTCAAGAAACTGGTCGAGTCGGGACAGCTCGGGATTTTCGCGAACGCGTACTGGGGCCATCCGGGATACAAGCTGCCGCCCGAGGCGAATCTCATGGCCGTGGCGCATTACCTGGACGCGCTCGCCTGGCAGCGCGAGGTCGCGCAGCTGCATACCATTTTCGGCGGCAAGAGCCCGCACCCGAACTTCCTGGTCGGCGGCACCCCCGCCGCGATCAGCGTTCATACCGGACCGGGAACTGCGACCACCGCCGTCAACGTGGTTGGCCTGCAGAGGGTGGCGGCGATCATCGAGCGGATGCGAAGCTTCGTCGACGAGGTGTATCTGCCGGACACGCTGGCGATCGCGTCCTTCTATAAGGACTGGTTCAAGAGCGGCCATGGTGAGGGCGTCGGCAATTTCATGACCTACGGCGATTTCCCGGCCATGGGCAACGCCGACCCGAAGACTTTCCTGGTGCCGCGCGGGGTAATTCTCGGCCGCGATCTTTCCCACATCGAGGAGGTCGACCTGAACGCGGAGGGCGACATTCAGGAGTTCGTGGCGCACTCCTGGTACGACTACAGCGGCGGCAAGGAGGCGGGGCTGCACCCTTACCACGGCGAGACGAAATTGGCCTATTCGGGACCGAAGCCGCCCTATGATCACCTGGACACCTCGGCCAGCTATTCCTGGCTCAAGTCGCCGCGCTGGAAGGGTCATGCCATGGAAGTGGGGCCGCTCGCGCGGGTGCTCATGCTGTACGCCAGCGGCAATGAGCCGACCCGGGAGCTGGCCGACAAAGCGCTCGCCCAGCTGGATCTGCCCCTCGAAGCGATGTTCTCGACCATGGGTCGCACCGCGGCCCGGACCTTGGAATGCAAGATATTCGCCGACGTGATGCCGCAGTGGTACGACGCCCTCATGGCGAACATCAAGGCGGGCGACGTGACCACCTTCAACCAGAGTCTCTGGGACCCCTCGACCTGGCCCGCTCATGCGCAAGGAGTGGGATTTACCGAAGCGCCCCGAGGGGCGCTCGCGCACTGGATCGTGATCGACAATGGCAGGATCTCGAACTATCAGGCCGTGGTGCCGACCACGTGGAATGCCGGCCCGCGGGACGGCGCCGGCATCGAGGGACCGTACGAGGCGGCGCTCAAGGGGCAGACGCTGCACGATCCGAAGCAGCCGCTCGAGATCCTCCGCACGATCCACAGTTTCGATCCCTGCCTTGCCTGCGCGGTACATCTGCTCGACCCGGACGGAGAGGAGCTGATCCGGGTTCGCGTGCAGTAGCCCTCGACGAGCGCCATGAGAACATCGCGCGCCGAGGTGGACCTGCTGCTGCTGCACGCGCCGAGCGTCTACGACTTTCGCAAGCGCGCGATTCTTTACGGGCCGGTGAGCGATCTCATCCCCTCCTCGACCGTATTCGAAATGTATCCGCTCGGCTTTGCGACCATATCCAGCTACCTGCACGAACGTGGCCTGAACGTGCGCATCGTGAACCTGGCGCTGCGCATGATGAACAGCCGGCGCTTCGACGTGCCCCGCTTCCTCGCCCGCCAGAAGCCCAAAGCCGTGGGCATCGACCTGCACTGGATGCCGCACGCCCACGGGGCCCTGGAGATTGCGCGCATCGTGAAGGAGTTGCATCCGGACGTGCCGGTCATCTTCGGCGGCTTGTCGTCGAGCTACTTCCATCGCGAGCTGATCGGCTATCCGCAGGTGGACTACGTGCTGCGCGGCGACAGCACCGAGCCGCCGTTGCATGAGCTGCTGCTGGCCTTGCAAACCGGCGCGGCCGTCGACCGGATTGCCAACCTCACGTGGAAGGACGCTCACGGGGTTCACGTCAATGCGCATACCTTCGTGCCGCAGAGCCTCGACTATGTCGATCTACGGCCCGATCTCATGGTCGAGATGGTGCTGCGCTACCGCGACCTGGAGAGCACGCTGCCCTTCAACGGCTGGTGGAGCAATCCCATCACGACCGTGTTCACGGTCAAGGGCTGCACCTTCGAGTGCGTCACCTGCGGCGCCTCGCACACCAGTTGCACCCACTTGATGAAGCGGCAGAAGCCGGTCTTTCGCAGCCCCGCGAGTCTGGTGGCCAACATGCGCGCCTTCAGCCGCCTTTCGCATGCGCCCATCGTGCTGATCGGCGATCTGCTCATGGCCGGCCCCGAGCACGCAGCGGAGGTGCTGGAGCGGCTGCGCGAGGCGGATTTCCCCAATGAAATCATGTTCGAGTTCTTTGCGCTGCCGCCGGCTTCCTTCCTGAAGGACATCGACCGCTCGGTCCGTCACTGGAGCATGGAGTTCAGCCCCGAAAGCCACGAACAGTCGGTGCGCGATGCCCAGGAAGGCGAGGCCGGCTATACCACAGAGGCGATGGAAGCGCTGTTCAAGGAAGCGCTCCGCCTGCGCTGCTCGCGCATCGATGTCTTTTTCATGATCGGCCTGCCGGCGCAGACCCGGGCCTCGGTGCGGGAGACGGTCGAATACTGCGGTCATCTGTTTCAATTGGGAGACAAGCGTCTGTCCTGCTTCATCTCGCCCATGGGGCCCTTCATCGATCCCGGCAGCCGGGGGTTCGAGGAGCCCGAGCGTTTCGGCTACCGCCTGTTCGCCCGCACCCTGGAGGAGCACCGCCAGCTCCTGCTCCAGCCGAGCTGGGAGCACATCCTCAATTATGAGACGAAATGGATGACGCGCCGCGAGCTGGTCGACGCCACCTATGATGCGGCCGAGCGGCTCAACGAGCTGAAAATGCAACACGGCCGGATCTCCGCGCGGCGCGGCCTCGGGGTGGCCAAGGGCATCGCCGAGGCCCGTGCGCTGCGCGCCCGGCTCGATCAGGGGATGGCTGCGGGCCGCCCCGGAGCAGCTGATGACGCGCTGATGGGAGAGATCACCCGCTTCAGCATCTCCACCGTGTGCGACAAGCGCGAGCTGTTCTGGCCGCGACGCGTGATCAATTTCAGGATCAGCGAGATCCTGCGCATCCTCGGCGGCTATGTCGTCGGGCGCTCACGATCACCGGCGCCGCAAAGAATTCAATAGCGCCGCGCACCGGCGGCGCCATGCAGAGCTGTCCAGCGGCAATGCCCCGCCTCAGCTGCCTTGGGGCGCCGTATGCGCCACACCCTTGTGGCAGTCGATGCACGTCATGCCGCTCTTCGCCATCGAGGAATGCGAGTCGGCGGCCATCGGCGGCTGCTTGGCCAGCGCCATCGCGCTCGGCGTGTGGCAGCTGCGGCACTGGGCGGAGTCGTTTGCTTTCAGCTCCGCCCAAAATTTCTGTGCAAGCTCCAGTCGATGAGCCTCGTACTTCGCCGGCGTGTCGAGCTCGCCGCTGAAGTGACCGTAGAGCTCGGTGACGGCGCGAACGTGACGCCACAAACCCGGCAAGAATCCCGGCGGCACATGACAGTTGCCGCAGCCCGCCCGGATGCCGAACTCGTTGGAATAATGCACGCTCTGCGTGAGCTCCTGGAAGGCCGGCTGCATCTCGTGGCACGACGTGCAGAACGCATTGGTCTCCGTCAGCTTGAGACCGCCGACCACACCTCCGGCAAAAATCACGCCGACGATGAATGCCGCGAGCGCGCCCGCCGGGATGCCGAGCAGGAACCAACGCCGGGGACGGCGCCAGAGCCACGCAAAAAAACCTCCACCCACCGGCTCCGGCGAATTCACTGTGAACCTCTCGTTGCGACCATGCGCATGCTTCTGTGTAAAAGATGTTACAGGCCGGCCTCACTCATGCTCTGTGCGTTTACGTACAGACCGCGCACGTTTAGCGGATTAACTTCGTCTCGAAACCGCCATTGTTTGAACTCGTCGCCACCTTCCCGCGGATCCAGGGGACCGTCGGCGTCCTTGAGGGAGATCGATATGCAGAGTGCGCACGGGATTCGCGAGTCAGGCCGGACCTCTTGGGGCGCTGCCGCGGCCGGAATGACTCTGCTGTGCACGCTATTGGCGGCCTGCAGCGGCACCACCGGCTCCGCGGGTGCCAACGGAGCGCCGGGCGCCACCGGCCCGACCGGCCCCACGGGCTCAGGGAGCGCGTCGGCGTTGACCACGGCGGCGTCGATCACCGCGACCATCACCAGCGTGACTGTCCCCGCCACCTCGCCGGCCACTCCGGTGGTGAAATTTCAGCTGGTCAATGAGAGCGGCGAGCCGCTCTCGGGATTGACGGCGGGTGAGGTGTACTTCGCGATTGCCAGGCTCGTGCCGCCGGGTACCCAGCTCGCGGCCGTACCGCCGCAGACCGTCGCGCCGGCTCCTCTGGTGTCCAGCCAATGGCAGAACTACATCTATACGACAGCGACTCCCGCGCCGACGAGCGCCGGCACGCCCTCCGATCCGGTCGTCGGCACCAAGCCGCAACCGCAGGGCACGATCGAGGCTGGCACGGCCGGAACCTTCGTCGACAATGGCGACGGTACATATCAGTACACCTTCGCGAAGAACCTGTCGGCCGACCCTGCCGTCCCCTATGTTCCGACTCTGACTCACCGGGTGGGCTTCGAGATTCGCGGCGTCACCAACGCGGCGGGCACGACGATCGCGGCGAACAGCCCCGTCTACACCTTTCAACCCTCGTCGGGCGCGACGACGGGCATCACCCAGTACGACATCGTCGAAGACCAAACCTGCAAGAACTGCCATCAGGTGCTCGAGTGGCACGGCGGCGCGCGCACCGAGATCAAGTACTGCGTGATGTGCCACAACCCGAGCTCGCTCGATCCCTCGAGCGGCAATACGCTCGATTTCAAGGTGATGTTCCACAAGATCCACATGGGCCAGGATCTGCCCAGCGTGACCGGCACCGGCACCACCAAGAGCAACTACTACATCTTCGCCTACGGCAATGCGATCAGCGATTACTCGACGGTGGCATATCCGCAAGCCGATGCCAGCAACAACAACACGGCCGTGTCCGGTACGGGCCAGCGTTTCTGCACGACGTGTCACAATACGAGCGACCCGCTGACGCCCCAGGCGGGCAACTTTGCGAGCGCGCCCTCCGCCGCGGCTTGCGGCTCCTGTCACGATAACGTCAACTTCACGACGGGCGAGGGGCACAGCGGCGCGAACATCGTCGCGAACGACACCCAGTGCTCCACCTGTCACGGCCCGGCGAGCACCATCGACAACGGCGCGCTGCAGGTCGTGGCGGCGCACCACACGCCGGTGGACGCGGCCATCGCGAAATTCCAGTACACCGTGGTGAGCATCACCAATACGGCGCCCGGCCAGACCCCGGTGGCGACCATCAAGGTGACGGACCCCACCAACAGCAATGCGCCCTACGACATCACCAGCACAACCGGGCCGTTTCAGGCCGCGGGATCGGCCCTGAATCTCGACATTGCGTGGAATACGATCGACTTCAACAACGTCGGCTCGGGCAGCGCGACGGGCCCGGGCGCCGGCTCACCCAATCAGCCCGTGGCCATCAACTTCAAGGCCGGCGGTCCGTCCCTGATCAAGAACGCGGATGGCTCGTTCACCATGCCCGCGACCATCCCCATCCCCGCGAACATGACCGGCTCCGGAGTCGCCTCACTGGAAGGTCGCGCGGTGGTGACGCTGCCCAATATTTCGGGCATGACCAATGCGGTCGCGACCGGCACCACCGCCGCCGAACTCGGGGTTCAGGGCGCCAGTCTCACCTATGCGATCACCGACCCGACTCCGGTGCCGCGCACGGCGATCGTCGACATCGCCAAGTGCGATACGTGCCACAAGGTGCTGACCTTGCACGGCCAGAACCGCACCGACGACATCAATCTGTGCGCCTCCTGCCACAACCCGAATGCCACGGATGCGGTCCAGCACACGGCCGCTTCCGGCGCCTGTGCAGTCGGCACTCCGGACAATCCCATCGACTTCAAGGTCCTGATCCACAAGATCCATGCCTCCGGAGACCCGTACGCCTATGGCACCACCGGTGTGACCATCTGCTCGTACGGCGGCAACGCGACCACCTTCCAGGTGCTGTACCCGAGTTCGGGGAATGCAAGCCTCGGCAACTGCCAGGCCTGCCACAACAGCGGGACTTACTATCCGGACACGACGGCGATGCAGGGCACGACGATCCATGCCAACAACCGCCAGATCTTGACCGATGACGTGGTCATCTCGCCGAACTCCGCAGCGTGCTCGAGCTGTCACACCGATACGACGGCCATCAACCATATGACGCAGAACGGCGGTAA
>JBEKHO010000085.1:0-7019 GCA_050012215.1 Steroidobacteraceae bacterium | reverse complement strand
TGGATCGTGATCGACAATGGCAGGATCTCGAACTATCAGGCCGTGGTGCCGACCACGTGGAATGCCGGCCCGCGGGACGGCGCCGGCGTCGAGGGCCCGTACGAGGCGGCGCTCAAGGGGCAGACGCTGCACGACCCGAAGCAGCCGCTCGAGATCCTGCGCACGATCCACAGCTTCGATCCCTGCCTTGCCTGCGCGGTACATCTGCTCGATCCGGACGGTGAGGAGCTGATCCGGGTTCGCGTCCAGTAAGCGCCGACGAGAGATGCATGCGAACATCGCGCGCCGATGTGGATTTGCTGCTCCTGCACGCGCCCAGCGTCTACGATTTTCGCAAGCACGCGATTCTGTACGGTCCGGTGAGCGATCTCATCCCCTCATCGACCGTGTTCGAGATGTACCCGCTCGGATTTGCGACCATATCCAGCTACCTGCACGAGCACGGCATGAGCGTGCGCATCGTCAATCTGGCGCTGCGCATGATGAACAGCCGGCGCTTCGACGTGCCGCGCTTCCTGGCGCGCCAGAGGCCCAAGGCCGTGGGCATCGACCTGCACTGGCTGCCGCATGCCCACGGCGCGTTGGAGATCGCGCGCATCGTGAAGGAACTGCATCCGGAGGTGCCGGTCATCTTCGGCGGCTTGTCGTCGAGCTACTACCACCGGGAACTGATTGACTACCCGCAGGTGGACTTCGTCTTGCGCGGCGATAGCACCGAACCGCCGCTGCATCAGCTGCTGTTGGCGCTGCAAAGCGGCGCAAGTGTTCACCGGATTCCCAATCTCACGTGGAAGGATCGCGACGGCGTTCACGTGAATGCCCATAGCTTCGTACCGGCCAGCCTGGACTATGTCGATCTGCGGCCGGATCTCATGGTGGAGATGGTGCTGCGCTACCGCGACCTGGAAAGCACCCTGCCCTTCAACGGTTGGTGGAGCAATCCCATCACCACGGTGTTCACCGTCAAGGGTTGCGCATTCGAATGCGTCACCTGCGGCGCCTCGCACACCAGCTGCACGCATCTGATGAAGCGGCAAAGGCCGGTATACCGAAGTCCCGCGAGCCTGGTGGAGAACATGCGGGCCTTCAGCCGCCTGTCGCACGGACCCATCGTGTTGATCGGCGATCTGCTCATGGCGGGGCCGGAACATGCGGCAGAGATTCTCGAGCGCCTGGGTGAGGCGGATTTCGAGAATGAAATAATGTTCGAGTTCTTCGCCCTGCCGCCAGCCTCCTTTTTGCGGGATATCGACCGCTGCGTGCGGCATTGGAGCATGGAATTCAGTCCTGAAAGCCATGATCAAGGGGTGCGCGACGCGCAGGAGGGTGAAATGGGCTACACCACCGGGGAAATGGAAGCCCTCCTTAAGGTGGCGCTCAGCCTGCGCTGCTCGCGAATCGACATTTACTTCATGATCGGCTTGCCGGCGCAGACCCGAGCCCTGGTGCGCGACGCGGTCGAGTACTGCGGCCGTCTATTTCAGCTGGGAGACAAGCGGCTCTCCTGCTTCATATCCCCGATGGGCCCGTTCATCGATCCCGGCAGCCGCGGCTTCGAGGAGCCCGAGCGCTTCGGCTACCGTCTTTTCGCACGCACCCTCGAGGAGCACCGCAAACTGCTCGTCCAACCAAGCTGGGAGCACATTCTCAATTACGAGACGAAATGGATGACGCGCCGCGAATTGGTCGATGCGACCTATGACGCGGCCGAGCGGCTCAATGAATTGAAGGTACAGCACGGCCGAATTTCCAAGCGGCGCGGTCGCGGTGTGGCCAAAGGGATCGCCGAAGCGCGGGCGCTGCGCGCCCGGCTCGACGAGGGACTGGCCGAGGGACGTATCGGCGCTGCCGATGACGCGCTGATGGGAGAGATCACCCGCTTCAGCATCTCCACCGTGTGCGACAAGCGCGAGCTGTTCTGGCCGAGACGCGTGATCAATTTCAAAATCGGCGAAATCCTGCGCATTTTTGGCCGCTACGTCAGCGGGCGCTCTCGAGCACGGATGACCCAGAGCGCTCACTAGCTCGAGGCGCCGATGCGGGATGCGAAGCAGCTCCCCGTCAGCTTCCTTGGGGCGCCGTGTGCGCGACACCCTTGTGGCAGTCGATGCACGTCATGCCGCTCTTCGCCAACGAGGAATGTGCATCGGCGGCCGCCGCGGGCTGTTTGGCGAGCGCCATGGCGCTCGGCGTGTGACAGCTGCGGCATTGGGCGGAATTGTTCGCCTTCAGCTCGGCCCAGAATTTCTGTGCGAGTTCAAGTCGATGCGCCTCGTACTTCGCCGGCGTATCGAGTTCGCCGCTGAAGTGCCCCCACAGCTCGGTCACCGCCCGAACGTGCCGCCACAGACCCGGCAGGAAGCCGGGAGGCACGTGACAATTGCCGCAGCCCGCGCGGATGCCCAGCTCATTGGAATAGTGCACGCTCTGCGTGAGCTCTTGGAAAGCCGGCTCCATCTCGTGGCAGGAGGTGCAGAACTTGTTGGTCTCGGTAAATTTGAGACCGCCGACGAAGCCTCCGGTAAAAACCACGCCGACGATGAAGGCGAGCAACCCGCCAGCCGGTATGCCGAGCAGGAACCAGCGCCGGGGACGGCGCCAGAGCCACGCAAAAAACCCAGGGCCGCGCGGCTCCGGCGAATTCACAGTGAACCTCTCGATGCAATCATGCGCAATTCCTCAGCCGAACTGCTGATCCGGGGACGATGAAAAATACTACATGGGTCCCCGATCGCGCTCTGTACGTTGTCGCACAGACCTCGCGCGCACGGCGGCCTAATGTCATGTTCGAGATCGAATCGTGAGGGAGAGAGATATGCCGCGTGTGAACGGAATTCGCGAACCACGCCGAGTCTTGCGGGACATGGGTGTGATCGGAATGGCATTGCTTTGCGCGCTGCTCGCGGCGTGCAGCGGCAGCACGGGACCCGCAGGTCCCGCCGGACCGGCGGGCACGACCGGCTCCACGGGTCCGTCCGGATCGGGTGTTTCGGCAGCAAGCATCAGCACCGCGAGTGCAATCAGCGGCAAGGTCACCAGCGTCGCGATCAGCGGCCCGCCGGTGGTGAAGTTTCAACTTGCGGATCAGAACGGCAATCCCTTGAAGGGGTTGCCCGCGGCCGACCTCGGCTTTGCAATCGCACAGCTCGTTCCGGGCCAGAACGGAGCGTCCAGTCAATGGAATTCGTACATTTTCAGCACCGTTACCCCTTTGGGGTGCCCAGCCGGCGTAGCGGCCTGCGATTCGACAGCGAAGATCCAAGCGACGGTCGAGAGCGCGACGCTGGGGACCTTGGTCGACAATGGGGATGGTACCTACCAGTATACGTTCAAGACCGACATCACCAAGATCCCGAGCGTGGTCTATAACGCCGCCCTGACGCATCGCGTCGGGTTTGAAATCCGCGGCCTTGCGCAGGCGAACAACGGCTCATACACCTTCCAGCCGTCGACCGGCGCAACCACCGGCATATTCAGCCGGGAGATCGTCAATACCGCCACCTGCGACGGCTGCCACACGCAACTCAGCGAGCATGGCGGAGCGCGCGTCGAAGTGCAGTACTGCGTGATGTGCCACAACCCTGGCACCACGGACCCCTATAGCGGGAATAGCTTGGACATGAAGGTGATGCTGCACAAGATTCACACCGGCAGCAGCCTGCCGAGCCTCCAAACGGCGAACAGCCCTGCTCCGACGCTCGGCAGCGGTTACTGGATCGTCGGCTACCAGCAGTCTCTCAACAATTTCAACTCGGTGGTGTTCCCGCAGGACACGCGCAACTGCACCACCTGCCACAATCAAATCGACCCGACTCTTACCCAGGCGGCGAATTACAGTACCGTGCCAACCGCGGAAGCCTGCGGCGCCTGCCACGACAACGTGGACTTTGCCACAGGCGCAAACCACAGCTCCAACATCATCGCCAATGACAGCCAATGCAGCACCTGCCATGGACCCTCATCGACACTCGACAACGGTCAATTGCAAGTGATCACCGCGCACATCATTCCGGAAATGGTGTTTCAGAAACAGATCGCTTACAACATCATCAAGGCGACCAATACCGGCCCCGGTCAGAAACCGGTAGTTCAATTTTCGATCACCAACCCGACCAACGGCAACAAGCCGTGGAGCCTGACGACGGGCGAGCCCTTCACATACTGTACGAACGCCAACTTTGGTGAGGCGGACCTGAGCCTCGCCATTGCCTGGAGCACGACCGACTACACCAACGTGGGCAGCGGCGTGATCACCGAGGCGGCGGAACCGATCAGCGCGCCCGTCACGTGCGCGGCGACGCCGCCCACCGCGAACGGCGACGGTAGCTATACCATCACCTTCCCCACCGCCATTCCGGTAGGCATCAAAGGCTCGGCCGGAATCCTTTTCCAGGGTCATCCGGCACATGACTTCGGCGACGGTAACGGCGCGCAGGAAATCCCGGTGCCCAATGCTGTGTCCTATGCTTCGATCACCGATTCGACGCCGGTCCCGCGACGCGAAGTGGCTGCCGTCGCAAATTGCAACACCTGCCACTTCCAGTTGAATGGGCATGGCAACAATCGCGTCGACAGCGTGCAAGCCTGCGCCTTTTGCCACAATCCCAATGCCACTGATGTCGTGGCGCGGATTACGGCGGGCATCACCCCGGCGCACCCGGATCCCACCGATGGGCTCGCGGAGCAATCCATGGACCTGAAGGTGATGATCCACGCCATCCATGCGAGCGCCGTGAGGACCGCGGATTTCGGGACACCCTACATTCTGTACCACATGGGCAGCGTGCATAACTTCAGCACGCTCGGGTTCTCGGGCCTGACCAACAACTGTCTCGCCTGTCACGACGCCGATACTTATTATCCCCCGGACCCGAGCAGCTCCACGGTGCTCGCCTCCACCATCAGCACCTACGTTAACGATGTCGGCAACAGCGGCCCGACCGGCCAGACGGCCGTGACGGCGGCGACGGCCGCTTGCTCGGCCTGTCACCAGGCGGCCACGGAGAAGACGCACATGATGCAAAATGGCGGCAGTTTCACGGCCCTGAAAAATGCCAGCAGTCAGGTGGTGTCCACGGAGACCTGCTCGATCTGTCATGGACCCGGCGCCATCGCCGACGTGAAAGTCGTCCACAACGTGGCCGCGTATCAATAGGCCGCGCGTGCCGCTGCAATGGCGCAGATCGGCGCGGTGGGCCGCGAACGTAGCGACGCGAATCGCGCGTTGCGCCCCGCCGATCTTCCCCGCCCTCATCCTGGCGCTCGTCGCCGCGCCTGCCCGCGACGCGCGTGCGGGGGACGCGCGCGCAGCGCGCACGGCGCCGCCCGCGCCCGTCTACAGCTCGCAGGGAGCCGATACCTGCCTCACTTGTCACGGCAGCGACGCGACCGTCATGGCTATTTTCCACACCAAGCACGCGCGCCCCGCTGATGCGAACGGCCCTTTCGGCCACGGCGGGCTGCAGTGCGAGGCGTGTCACGGGCCCGGCGGCGCGCATGTCGATGCGAAGGGCGATACCTCGAAGATCATCGCTTTCGGTCCCAAATCTCACTCGACCGTACTGCAGCAGAATGCGAATTGTCTGGGGTGCCACCAGGCGAATGCAGCGCATGACTGGGCCTCGAGTGCGCATGCGGCGAGTGATGTCGCGTGCACAAGCTGCCACCGCCTCCATGCCGCCAAAGATCCCGTTCAGACCTCGGCCGGCCAGATCGAAGTCTGTGCCGGCTGCCACCAAGCCCAACATGCCGACCTCGACAAGCTGTCGAGGCATCCGCTGCGCGAGGGCAAGATGGCGTGCACCTCCTGTCACTCGCCCCTCGGCTCGACCGCTCCCGCGCAGCTCGTGAGAAACACCGTCAATGAAACCTGCACGAGCTGCCACACGGAGTATCGCGGGCCGTTTCTCTGGGAGCATCAGCCCGTCACCGAGGACTGCAGCAATTGCCACGATGCGCACGGCTCGTCGCAGCCCGCACTCCTCAAGCTGCGTCCTCCGTTTCTCTGTCAGACCTGCCACGAGGGCGCAGGCCACCCGTCGGTCGTCAACTCTCCACAAGGCCTGCCGGGCGCAGGCGCGAGCGCGTTCCTGCTCGCCGGCGGCTGCATCAATTGTCATTCGCAAATACACGGCTCGAACCATCCGTCGGGCCGGGCGTTCATGCGGTAGGCGCACACCATGAAGCTCATCGTTCGATCCAAGCGCGCGTGGCTGGTTGCAGGGGTCTCGGCCGCATTCGCTTTGTCGACCGCAGCGGCCGACGAGCCGCCGGCCACGGACACGAGCGACTGGAAATGCACGCAATGTCCGTTCGCGCAGGGCTATTCGGGCGATGCAGAAATCGGTGTGCTCGGCGCGAGCGGTGCGAACGCGACCTTCGGGCGCTATACGGGTATCGATCACGGCGGTGCGTATGCTGATGTCTCTGCCTCCGGGCAATATCGAAGCAACGATGGCTCTTACGCGAACTACGAGCTCGATCGTCTGGGGCTCGCCTCACGCGATGGCTACGTCGAGGGAGGTCGCGAAGGACGCTACGATCTGCGCGTGAGCTACGACGGCCAGCCCAATATCCTCTACGACACCGGTGCAACACCGTACCGGACCAGTGGCTCGACCTTGGGACTGCCGGCAGGCTGGATATCGGCGGGCGGCACCGCCGGCATGAGCGCCCTCGGCACGAGTCTCGCCCCCGTCAACATCGAATCGGAGCGCCGCACGGTCGCACTGCTCGCCCGCTACTTTGCGAGTCCCAACTGGACGGTCTTTGGCGAATTTCGCCGCCAGGAGCACGACGGCACCGGACTCACCGGTGCAAGCTTCCTCACCGAGGCCGTGCAATTGCCGCAGCCGTTCGACTATGTCACGAACTCTCTCGAGGCAGGGGTCGCATGGGCCGGGCGCCGAGCGAGCCTCCGCGTAAGCTATCTGGGATCTTGGTTTGACGACAACAATGAGTCGATCACCTTCGCAAACCCCTACCTGCCGATCGTCCCCGGCTCGACGTTCGGAGCGCTC
>JBEKHO010000084.1:0-7096 GCA_050012215.1 Steroidobacteraceae bacterium | reverse complement strand
GTGAGCGCGTCCGCCGATATTCCTGACCGTTCCGAGCGCTATTCTCGGTTGGCGAACATATGGGTCTCGGGCGCCGCGGTGGTTAATGCCATGTCGGCCCGCGGGCGTCGATCGCGATCTATCGCTGGACCCGCTGTGAGACCTTCATCGGCCCTCGAGGCGCAACTCCTTCTGCTATGGGAAGAGGTCCTGGAGGTTGAAGGCCTGGGGGTCGAGGACGATTATTTCGCCCTCGGCGGTACATCTTTACAGTCAGTCAAGCTGTTCGCAGAAATCTCGCGTCGCTTCGGCGCACAACTGCGGCTGACCACGATTCTTGAAGCCCCCACGGTGCGATTGTTGGCTATTCATGCAGCACCATCCGCAGATCATGTGCGTAGCGGCGTTGTTTGCCTGCGGCCTGGCGGCCCCCGCAACTTCTTTCTGGTACACGATGGATTTGGCGAAACGCTGCTCTACCTCAATCTGGCGAAGCTCTTGCCGTTAGACATGTCTATTTATGGAATCGAGCCAAGGCACCTTCCGGGAATCCCACTCGCGCATGCGAGCATCGAGGAGATGGCGGCCTTCTATGTCGACCAGATCCGATCGATTCAACCGCATGGCCCTTTTTTGGTCGGTGGCATGTGCGCAGGGGGAGTCATCGCCTACGAAATGGCCGCTTGCCTGCAAAGGCTGGGAGAACGAGCTCAACTGGTCACCATACTCGATGGAGCCACGCCACAAGCCCCTAAGCGCGCGGGACGAATGACCCGTAACCGGTTATCAAGCCTGGAAGCCGCCATGGCCAGCGCTCGAGGGTCCGCCCCTTTCACACTCTCCCGTTGGACTTCGCTTGCCTCCACCGTGTCACGCAAGGTCTACAATGTGATCGCGTACGAGCTCTCGTCCGCGGCCGGGAGACTATCCGTTCGCCTGCGCTTTGCGCTCATGAGAAATCTGATCAGGCGCAACGCCGCGTGGCCCCGGAAACTACCGGAATTGAGCGTGATGGAGATTTACAACGCGCTCGAAGCTCGCTACACACCGCCCGCTATGGCAGACGTACCAGTTCTTTTGGTGCGGGCCTCCGCCGGTGATGGACCCGATACCCCATATCGTGACATCTATCGTGATGCGGATTTTGGCTGGCGCCGCGTCGCCGGTCGACTCGAAGTCGTCGATGTCATTGGAGGCCACTCGAGCATGCTTCAAGAGCGGGTGGTGGACTCCCTCGCGACGGCTCTTGTTCAACATTTGGCCGCAGATCCTGACCACCGGCAATGATGTATCTCAAGACATATCCCTGAAGAAGTATTCCTGTCGTCGACGGCACAGTTCTGGCTCCATCGCCGCATCGAACGCCCCCTGGCGGCGGGCGATCAGGTCGGCCCATGGATATTGCTGCGACTCCGCCTCCCAAAAACGAATCACGTTTTCAACCTTCGCGACGACTTGCGCCGGATTCCCGGTAACCACACTACCGGCGGGGACGCTTTTCCGAACCACGGCGCCCGCACCGATGATAGAACCCTCCCCGATCGTAGTTCCGCCCAGCACCGTCGCGCCTTCGCCGATATACACATCATGCTCAACAACGATGGGACCTATTCGATCGATGCGTACACCGTAGCGCTGATTGAGCATTTCGATCGAACCATCGTGACATATCAAGGTACAACTTCCCATGCATACTCGATCGCCGATCCACGTGTACTGGGGATCCACCACGACGGTGGACGGAATCATGCTGCAATCGGTACCAAAGTGGTAAAACCCGCCGTGACGGCGCATATACGCCGCCCATTCCTTGCCTCCCGGACGATTGATTCGCCGATATAATGACACGGCCTTGTTGTGCTCCATTGCCAGATATCGGAGCAATTTGCGAACCATTTTTTTCAACTCCGAGTGCGAATCTGCGCCTGCGACACGCAGGCAGGTTCAAGCTGATCGTCAGCCGATCTTGCTCTGGAGCAGTTGCATCAGATTGCCGACCGTTTGGCCGCGGCGCCCAAGCGCGCCGATCTCGGCGGCGGAGAATTTGACGTCAAACTGCTTTTCTATGGCGATAATGAGATTGATGTGTGCCATCGAATCCCATTCGTCGATGTCGGCCGCCGACGTGGCCTCCGTGACGACCAGCGAGTCATCGTCAAACACCTGCCGAAAGACCGTCTGGAGCTCAGACTGCAATTGGCTCATCGGATTCGATCTCCTTGATGAAGTGCAGGCGTACTTTCCATTGCTCATCCACTCGAAGTTCCCACTGCGTCTGTCCATCCGTCAAGCTGCCAATGCGCGCGAACCCCAATGTCGGGTAATGCTCGCGCACCAGATCGTTCTTCGCCGTCGGAAGGTAATCGCCTACTAACCGGTTCAATCCGCGCTTTTTTGCGGCTGCGAACACGCAATTCAGGAGCAACGCTTCAACGCCTCGCTTCAGTACGCGGCAACTCATCAGCCACGTGTCGATGACGAGCGAGTCCGATTCGACTCTTGCAAGCAGCACAGAAATCAATCCGTTATCGCCAAAGCGATCCTTCAACGAAACAGTCAGCGTGATCCAAGCGGGGTTGTTGGCAAATTCCAGTACGTCCGCGTTCGTATAACGCTTGGTGGTTAGGTTGAATTGATTTGATCGGTTGATGAGCTGCACCGTACGCTCGACGTTCAAGGCCCCCACGGGCTCGATCCGCGCTTGCATTTCGAGTGACCTGAGGAAGTCATCGAGGCTCTCGACCGACGATTCGAGCGCCTGCCTCTCGGAGTTTGCTCGATAGAAATCTCTTCGCTGTAGATCTTCGCGACTGATGGCCAAAGCTTCGAAGTAGCGATGCCGATCGAGCGCCCGTATTCGGTAGGAGGGATCCTCTGGCACTTCCGGAACTGCCACCTCCGGCTGCAGACGCCGGACGATGGAACGCTCGGCGGGATTATCGTCGAAAAACACCAGCGAATTGAGGCCAATATTCAGCCGTTCCGCAATACGCGCAAGATTCGCAGGCTTGTCGTCCCAATTCGCCACGAAGCAGGAGACGTCCTCGAGACGCAAGACCATTTCCGGATGCTTCTCGAAGACCTCGCGGGCGATCTTTTCGTCATTTTTGCTGCAAACGGCGAGCAGAATGCCACGGTCCGCCAACGATTTCACGTAGCCTTGAAACGCCACGAATGCTTCGCTTTCCGGTTCTCCTTGCCCCAGGCGGATTCCTCCAAGTCCGTCATCGCCGATAACGCCGCCCCACAAGGTATTGTCGAGATCGAGTACCAGACACTTTCTCCCGGCGCCCAACTGAGCCAACAGCAGCGCCGCGAGGCTATGCGAATAGTCGACCAGTTGTTCCGGCGAGCACGGCAGCTTTGCTTGATAAAAAAATCTCTCATCGCTCCATTCCCAGCGGCCAGATTCGGCAGCGAGCCGGTCTACGTCATGAATCGTGACCCCCGGGGGAGCTCTATCGACCAATGCTTGATTGACCAACGAAATGAATCGACTAAGACCGGCCGGGTGATGTGCGTCGAGGTTCCCCAGAGCTCTCCATGGAGGGGCCGCAAAATTGCTCTGAATCACTTGGCAGCGCAGATCTTCACGCGCTACTTTCCATAACTTGGACCATGACGCGACTTCGGCATCAATTCGGCGCCCGACTTCATCGCTGCCGTCTGTCAACGACGGTCTCGACTTCAGATCCCGCCAGGAGGTAAAAATCAGGATGAAGTCTGGGTGAAAGCGGCGCAAGCCCGACGTGGGATCTAGGAATTCCTGGTTGATCGTGCCGTAGTCGGCCTCGTAGAACTCGGCGTCAATCCGGCCGGATTGTAGATGGAGATCGAGAAACTCCACGAGCTGATGTGTCGTCACGCTGCCCAGAACTGCGATCTTGGGCCCTTGATTGGGACTCGAACGGGTGCCTCTGATCGACCGGAGAACGCGACATAGGGAAACGGTCGTAGTGTAATCGAGGCCCGGGACCAACAGGCGAGGCAGAACATCAGCAGCAAGATCGACGTGCCCTTCCTTGATTCGATCCTTCAACCAACGCAGAAGCTGCGTGCTGGAGCCCTTGTCGTTGGCACCGCGCGCGATAAAATTTTCGACAACGTCAATTGGCATTAGAACGCATGTAAATCGGTGGTCGCTCGAGAACGGATCCGTCGGAACGTATCATCGTGGACTATACCTTGGAGGAACGTCGCGTGGGAACCAATGGCGCTGCCGCCGCATAATACTTCGGCCATCTCCGCCGACCGCGGACGAGCATCGCGAGACAAAATTCGATTACGCGTCGACACTCATGCCCGCAGCTTCCACCAATGATCGCGCGCACTGCGCGCCAGAGAAACCAAAGAACGAGTGACCGCCACGGCGTCGTACCACTTACGATCGTTCAGGCTACTTTCGCAGCCCTTTTGGATCGACAATGCGGGGTTATAAACGAGCGCCACCACATCGGGATTGAGCCGACGGAATAGCGTGAACCCTGCGTCGATATAGAGTCTGCTACCCTCCGGATGGTGCTCGGGCAACGCGACTGCCCGCTCCAGATATGCCACGAGACGCGGCAGGGCGCGCGCATGGACAGCGTAGCAATGCGCCCAGATGAAGTCGGCGTTCGGCGGCACAAGGCCGGTTGGCTGGTCAGCCAATTCGTGGGTCAACGAGTGTCCGAAAAAGCACAGATCCCATTCACGCCCCTTTAGCGTCTCAACCAATGCTTCTTGCTCCCGGCGCATGCGCCTGCTGAAAATGGCGTCATCTTCCAGAACCCATACGGTCTGCAGACCATCCTCCAACGCCTGCCGGAGGATCCCGAGGTGGCTCAGGAAGTTGCCATAGACTCCACGTGAAGGCCACCCCTTCCAGTCGCTGGGAACGGGAGCATGAGGAATCTGCACCTTGGCCTCATCGATATCGATACCCAGGTCGCGCAATTCGGTCGATATCGACTGAAACCGATCCAGCCGATGCGGCAAATGGATTATCGCAATGCGATCAAAGTATTCATACAGAGTCATTTATCGACCTTCTTGCTGTCGATTCGCTAAACCGCGCGGGCGCATTTCAGAGCTGCCTTGCTATTCGCATTTCGGGGCGCCGGTTTTAAGGTTTGCGCTCGGCTGATCGAGCCATTCGGGTCGCGCAAATAGCTCATCGCTGACAATTTTCTCCATCGCCGCGCGAGGACCGCTCTGCGTGAAGACGTGATCACCGCTGCTGATCGTATGGATGCGGCAACGCTCGGCAAGGCGCTTGACGGAACTGCCGGCTTGCAGTTTCAATAGGCCGATCCCCGGCTCGCCGCGAGCGAACACGAAAACCACCCTGACTCCGCGC
Source organism: Steroidobacteraceae bacterium (assembly GCA_050012215.1). Taxonomy (GTDB): domain Bacteria; phylum Pseudomonadota; class Gammaproteobacteria; order Steroidobacterales; family Steroidobacteraceae; genus Bog-1198. The sequence goes on along the minus strand of JBEKHO010000084.1, from coordinate 1,779 downwards.
GCGATGAGCGCCTCGAGCTCGGTGCCGAGATCATTTGGCAGACGGATGTGCAAGTGTCGAGCGATGTCGCGCAATGCGGATTGCGCCGTCAGCAAGGGACGTTGCAAATAGATTTTGACGATGCGCAGAACGTTGACGCGACCCGTGAACATTCTTTTCCACGCATGTACCGAAAATATCCGCTCCCGGTAGACCCCCGGATTGTGCACGACCTCGGCCAGCTGCAGGTCCTTCAGAGATTCATCGGGTTTCCAAAAATAGTTCTGCGGATTGATCATGAGAATGCGATTCACCGGCAATCCTGCGACTGCTGCTCGCAGCGCGTGGTAGGCGCCGGAGCATAGGCCTGCCAAAGTGACATCACGGACGCCGTAGGTGGTGCGAAGGAACTCGATCGCAGCGCGGATATCGCCCAAAGCTTCCTGCGGAAACACGTCATCCTCCGCCCGCCCAGGACGGGTTCCGCTGTCGCCCAGGCCCGCCAGGTCCATGCGCAATACGACATAACCGTGCTGCGCCCAGCGCCGCGCCATCGATACGTACACCCGGCTGGCACCGATGTGGTGATCCGCGCCGGCATTGAGGAGAATGACCGCCCGCCGGCGGATTTCTTCGGGAGGCGGCCGCGTGACGATCCCGAACAGCAACGCATCGCTGCCGAAAAACACCGGCCTCTCCGTCCGGATGAACTGCGGAGCGGACGCATCCGCCACCAATGTCAATTCCTGGGTGGGACTGGCAGAATCGTATGCGCCGGCCCGCCGGTCGGCGGTTCGATCGGGGATACTGGCAAGGTGCCCCCCACGGTGCGAGAGCCATTCGACCGTCGCCGAAATGATCTCCTTCGGGGCCGACGCAAATTGCGGGGGGGTCATCAGCATCTCGACCAGGCCCGGCAGCGCCATGCGCGTCGTTCGCTCGTGCGCCTCGTTCGAGGCGCCCCGTCCGTCTGTGGCCGGCATCGTCGCACTATCGACGATGAGCATTTGCGGCAGCCGGGATTTGGGCGTGGAGAGATCCACCTTCGCGAGTGTTTCAAGTGTGGCTGCAGAGAACGCGAAGCCGCTCACCTCCATTCCCCCGGTGCGCGCCCCTTGCTTGTCCATCGGCGGCTCTGCGGGATCGAGCCCCAGGGAAGCCGCCATGCGCGTCGTCCTCAGCTCGCGCAGATAACGCCGCCCCGTGACGATAGGGGATATCGCAATGAGCGCACCGATGGAATCGCTCTCGCAAGCCGCCAGCGTCGCGAGCAGTGCCCCGAATCGGAATCCCAGCAGACACACCTGCCGGACGCCGCTCCATCGCCTGAGCTCGTCTGCCGCGGCCAGCACGTCGCGAGTCCAGATCTGCACCTGATCGCCATCCGGGTCGATCTCCGCAGAATCTCCGGTGCCCAAATAATCAAATCGGATCGCCGGCATGCCTGCCGCCGCGATGGCCTCCGCGAACGCACGTATACCCCGATGCGCGCAGATCGCTTCGTACCCGAAGGGACTGCAGATTACGACCCCGATGTCTGGGCCCAGCCCATTCAGCGACGGGTGCAGCCAGGCGAACAGGCGGTGTTCGCCCGAGTTGAAATAAATAGCTCGCGCAGACCGGTCAGCCGGCATAGGACTTCGCATCAACCCCGCTTCAGCAGACATGGGCCACTTACATCCTGTTGAGCAGTATCTTTGATGAATTGTACTCGACCGTCGCACCTGCGACGGCGAGTCGCCGCTCAGTTTCGCTCTTCATCGCCCTTGCCTCGTTCGCGATCGCCGGTTTGTGATGGCC
>JBEKHO010000083.1:0-7224 GCA_050012215.1 Steroidobacteraceae bacterium | reverse complement strand
TCGAGCGGCTCGAGCACGATGTGGGTCGTGCCATCCCGATAGGGCGTCTTCAGCGTGTAGCGCACCTGGCCCGATGCCGTCAGCGCCAGGCGCTCGCTGGCCACCGGCGGTCGGCTCACATAAGCGTTGCGAGTCGCGGGCGCGATGTATTTGCTCTATCTCGCATGGCAGACCGTTAAGCCCGGCGGTCGGTCGCCGTTTCAAGTGCGCAATTTTCCGAGCGATTCACCGCGGCGCCTGTTATTGATGGGGCTGTTTACCAATCTGTTGAATCCGAAAGCTGCTGTTCTTTACCTGTCGCTGTTGCCGCAATTCATTGAGCCGTCGCATGGTAGCGTCCTTACCCAGTCGCTTGTACTGTGCGCCACACAGATTGCTATCAGTGTCAGCGTAAATGGATTGATTGTCATCATGGCAGGTGGCATTGCCGGGTTTTTGGCAACACGGCCAACGTGGGCAATTGTTCAGCGGTGGCTGATGGGGACCGTTCTCGCCGGGCTTGCCGTGCGAATGGCGACCGAGGCGCGGCGCTGAGCTTTCGTCGTGAACGAACCGCTGACCATCTATGCGCCGCCAGGTAACCGCCTCTCGTACTCGTCAGCTTCGGGTCAGTGATGCGCTTTCGCGGCCGACTATGGCCCTTCGTCTTCAGTAGACGTTGACCGGATGCCGCTGGTTAGCCGATGCTTGCCCGCACCATGCTCGACTTGCAGCCCACGCTCATTGGCGACCGCATCACGCTGCGGCCACTTACCGCGCAAGATTTCAGCGGGGTGTTTGCCGTCGCATCAGATCCGTTGATCTGGGCCCAGCACCCCGATCCCGTGCGCGGCACGCCCGAGGGCTTTCCATCGTTCTTCGACGGATCTCTGGCCTCCAAGGGTTGCCTGGTTGCGATCGATGCCGCTCGGGGGTCGATTATCGGCTGGTCTCGGTACAGCAACTACGTACCGGCTGAGAGGCTAACGATCGGGTACACCTTTCTCGCCAGAAGTCATTGGGGGGGCGCGGTGAACGCAGAGATGAAGCGGCTGATGCTTCGACACGCCTTCACGGACGTACGGGAGGTGCTCTTCACGGTCGCCGAGCGCAACCGTCGATCACGCCGGGCCGTCGAAAAGCTCGGCGCACAGCTCTCCGGTGCCGAGGAATCGCCACGCTGGGGGCAATTACATGTCATTTATCGCCTGACCCCAGAGCTGTGGACGCAGGGTGCCAGATCAGGATATAGGCCGGAGCCTGTGCAGCAACACAATTAGTCACCCCCCCGAAAGCCACCACCGCTCGCGAACGGCAGCGGCGGGTCAACGTTGCGCAGACTGGGAAATTGCCCATAAGATGCGGAGAAGTCGCCATATATCGTGGATCCCACACGTGACTGCCGAAAAAGAATTTCCCCAATTTTTAGCGACACAGCGCTTGGATCTGCGCCCATATGTCAATGCCGATGCGCTCATGCTTTGGACGCTTATTGAGGGCAACAGAGATCTGCTGCAACGAAACTTTGCGCCACTCACTAAGGCCCTTGCTCAGTTGGCCGGCGCGACCAACTTTGTTACCGAGAGCACAAACAAATGGAAGGCGCGAAAGGAGTACGTCTTCGGCGTTTGGCAGAGGACGCCGCATGAACTTGTGGGTCAGATTAAAATCAAGAATATTGCATGGGAAATTCCCGCGGCCGAACTTTCCTACTTCATCTCCCGATTCGCGCATAGGCAGGGCTTTGCTACGGAGGCACTCGAAGCGGTCGTGGTTTCGGCCTTCGATGCGCTGCACTTCGAAAGACTCTTCCTTCGAATCATCGCGTCCAACATAGAAAGCGTGGGTTTGGCGAAGAAGCTCGGCTTTAGACGCGAGGGGCTCCATAGGAGCGACTTTAGGTGTGGTTTTGACCAGCTTCACGATGTTTACTCCTTCGCCCGTCTTCGTCGCGATCCGGTTCCCCGACTGTGGTGACCTCTTGGCAGTTGCTCAGGCGGCCCGCTCGCAGGCAGTCATTGGTGAGCGGCGGTTCAGGGTCAAACCCGGACCGATCGGCGCACGGTCTGGGGCGGTCTATCGGCTCTGGATTGGCTGGACGGCGGAGGAAGATTGCGGCTTTCGTCGAAATGCTGGAGCGCGGCGATACAATTCACCCGCAACGACAGAAATGAACTGCGAGAATCCAAAGCGCAGGAACAACGCCTGGCCCAGGATCAACGGCATGCACACCCGCGATGTGGAACCTGCGGTGCTGCGGCATCGTCGACTGGCACGGCGTAGGATCGCTGCTCCCTGTGCCGCTGATAGCGAGCTGATCGGAGCCTGTTCGGTTTGATCACGAGTTATTCAGACAGAGAATGGCGCCGGGAAGCGGTCATTCCTGACCCTCAACAACGGGTCCGCCATTAGATAACGCTTATGCACCATGCAGCACGACCGCGAATGAACGTTCGTCCTCTGCGGTTCGTAACGGCGCGGAACTCATGCAAAATATTCCTTGGTCACTTGAAGACTAAATGGCTGCTCCTGGATGGTGCTGACCTCGTCGGTTGGATGTGGCGGATGTCGGGCAGAAATGTGGAGTTCTCCCGTGCTTTCGCATGGCAGAACTCCACGTACTTACGCGCCGGCCACCGACTCAACGGTACAACTAACAGTGGTTAAACCTAGCCGTCGGTCGGAATGTCGAGTCCGTTGGCGTGTTGCATCGTAGTTAATCTACGTTCTACTTTAGTGAGCGACAGACGGTGCCCCGGCTTGGGGCTGCTGGCCCTGTCTGCCACTAGGAACAGCAGCTATAGTTCGATCGTATGGCTCGTTGACATCAATCTCTGTGCGGAAGAGGGCTTCGAGCGGCACCAAGGCTTGGACCGGCAGATGAAACCACTCGATGTAGCCAGCCTTGGCGAGCGGGAAATCATCGGTGTAGCGCTTACATTGCTCAACGCTTTCGCACTCGAAGACAAGAACAACTCCCGGTTCGTCTGTGCGTGCGTAGCTCTCACGCACAATCCCGGCCTTCGAGAGCCGCCAAGTATTTGCCAACTCTTCCGGAAAATATGGCGCGATGGCCTGCATGGTCACGCCGGGTTTAAGCCGGGCGTAGGTAATGATTTTCATGAAGAACTCCTTGGTTTTTTCGCTTCGATAATTTTGAGTCGAGGGAATGCCATATCGTCCCGTCACATGTCCATTGCCGGCGCGACCTCCACGGACCCGCCCGCAGCAAGCAGCGGACAGCTCTTGGCCTTGCTCAATGCATCCTCCAGGCTCTGGGCCTCGATCAGGCTGTAGCCGGTGGCGGGATTGGCGCCGCCGTCTTTGGCGACGGTGCCATTGCTGCGCACGGTCGAGGATTTGCCGACCGGATTGCCGCCATCGATGAGCGCCTTGCCCATCGAACCAAACCACTGTCCCCAGGCGGCCATGACCTTGGCCTGGGCCTCCTTCGTTTCGGGGTGGGAACCACCGTGATACACAAACAAATACTTCGTCATTTTAGAATTCTCCTGTTGCGAGTCTCAGAACCACGGAATTGCTGCTGATCAGACGGACGACTGCAGGCTATCACTGGTGAGATTCTCCCGCATTGGTCGAAATACCACCCGAAAGTGCAAAACAATTGTGCAGAGTCTACAATCCTGTCCGTGTCTGATTATCACGATAATGCGCTGCAAGAAGCCCTTCGCCGGCTGTCCGGCAGCGCGTTTGCGGCAGCCGCGGTGCGGAGGCTCGCCGACAATGCGTCGGTCGTCACCGCAGAACTTACCCAGGCTGTGCTCGCAGAAGTGCCCCAATTGTCGGCGTCGATGAATCCTGAAATCTTGCCCGAGACCGCGCGCCATGCCGCTCAGCATCCAGAAGAAATCGCAAGACTCCTGCGCGGGGGGACACCCGGGCCCTTTGAATTCGTTCGAGAGCATGCGCGTCGCCGAGCCGAGCAACGCTTTCCACTCGAAGCGACGCTGCACGCCTATCGCTGCGGCCACAAGGTTCTCTCGCGCTGGCTGCGAGGTTCAGGAGAGGCTCACGGCGCGCGCAGCGGCGTGTCGCAGCGCGACGGCACCGCCATCATCGACTTTGCGATGGAGTACACCGACGCCATCAGTACAATTTTCGCCAGTGCCTACTCCGCCCATACCCTACTGCTTGCCGAAGTGGCTGGTGATCAGCGCGCCGAACTGCTGCGACTATTGCTCGAGGGTCACGATGAGGCGGATCTGCGCGTAGCGCGCATTCTAAGGGACGCAGGCTTCCCAAACAGGCAGCAGATGTTCTGCGTGGCGCTCGCTCGCTCGGTGGATGCTTCAGAAATGCTAAACGTGGCACGGGCCCGCCGTCTGGCCGACGCGATCGAGCAAGTGATGGCGGGATCAACAGTGCGTCGAATCATCGATGTCCACGAGCATAAAATCACCATGGTGTTTGCCGATATGCGCCGCGAATCGGGTTGGACCGCGCCGCGCAGTTCGCTGGCCCAGCGGATCAGTGAGGCCCTCTCATTCGTGGGTAACGCGGCGCTCATCGGCGTGAGCAACGACGTCCCTTCCACCTCGCACATTCCGACGGCCCACCGCGAAGCCCTCGCGGCGCTGGAGATGGCGGATGTCACCCACCGCGTAGTTCAGTTCGCGAAGCTTCCGATGCAGCAATTGTTGCTGTATTTGGCTGGCGAAGAGTTCCGGCGCGTACTGCCCGGCTGGGTGAACACTTTTCGTACCGCCGACGATCGTGCGCACGGCGCGCTCACCGCAACGCTGCGCGCCTATGCCAATGCGGATATGAACGTGCTCAAGGCGGCCCATGCGCTGGGTGTACACGCCAATACCCTCTACGCGCGCTTTCAGCATATCTTCAAACTTACGGGTCTTCAGCCCCGTACCTTCACCGATCTGACTACTCTGCTCATCGTGTGTGAATGCAAGCGCGATGCGATCGCTGGAACGCTCGATCAAGGCGTTCCGAATCCGCCGGCAAAGAGATTGCGGACGCGTCGCGCCGCGATCTCTCGAAGAACTGTAAGACGCACGAGCTGATTTCACGCTCAGTGGGCGCATTTTTTACATCCATTGCACGCCCAGACCCTATTGGAGTGGATCTCGTTGCGCTTTGCCCCAGCGAATGCAGCTGCTTTCTTTGGCCAGTTCGGTTGGCGGGAAACCGAGTATCGATCCTCGCAAACGGAGGCTAGCCGCTTGGGTCGGTCTTCAAACGCGCCGATCCTCGGCAGAGTGCTATTGAAGTTGGCGTCAGCGCGTTTTCGGGAAGAGATTCGCCGGCTTTCCGGCATCAGCGTTCTCGAACGCGTCTGCGGACGGCGCTAGAATCGGAACCGCAAGAGAGATGTATGAAACGAGGGATCGGGTGCGAACAGCAACGTGGAAACGGCGGATAGGAATTTCAAACGCCCGTCCGGTCCAAGGCTGCCCACAATCTTTGCCTCGGCCAAGTTCAGATGTCCACCTTGCAGCTAAGTTGAAATGTCCGCCTGGACTGCTCGCTGTTCCCGGTGTTTTGATCCTTTGCATGGGTTAACCGAAACGCGGTCTGGCGCCCGAAGGGCGGCAGAAGCCTCTGAGGCTGCAACCGCGTCCGGTGACAAGCCGGCTTCCCGTAAGCGTCGACGCATTTGTGCGATGGAGGCCTTGGATTGAACCGCCGATTCGAGATCTTCAGGACCGAGTTCGCGTTGACGTTTGCTGCCTGCGAGCTTATTGCGAGGCACCGCCGTGCCGTCGCATCGGTGCGCCGTCGAGGGAACGTTGACGACACGATCGTCGCGCTTGGCCTGCACGAGCTGCGAGATCTGCAGTACATGACCTAAGCGCTTGTTGTCCACGATGGCACCTTGATCGACTGCGCCAAGCTTCTCGTAAATGGAATAGGGCAGTGACTCGCCCGCGACGCGAATCTCGATGCGCCCGTCCGGATGCTGAAACACCTCCAGATATTTGCCGATCAGCCGACGATTGGCTGCGGTGTCTGCAAGCATGTAAAGCTTGCGCTCATAATGCAGCGTCAGCGCTTTAGTCACCTTGCGCAGCTCCCGCCAACAGAAAATCAGGTCGAGATCCTCATCGGATCTGAGCGGTCGGTGGGCATCGTGCGGATTGCGAGCCTCTTTGGCAAAACGTGCGTTATAGTCTTCGATAAAGCTCGGCATGAAGGCATTGGCCGCCTCGATGCTCGAGATGCGTTCCAGACGTAGCTCCTTCACCAAGCGGTCCTGTAAGGTCAGATGCGCCCGTTCCACACGACCTTTGGCCGCTGCGGTATTGGCGCAAATGCCGTCGATATTGAGCTCAAAAAGCGATCGCCCAAACTGCGTATACCCAGGTCCCTTGATGGCCTGTGGGTTGTTGACTCGAAAAATGCTCGCTTTGTCACTGTAGAACGCCAACGGCTTGCCGTAGCGAGTCAGGTGCTCGCGCGTCGCCTCAAAATATGCAAACGTCGACTCGGTACCGGAAAAACGCACGACCATCAGCCGACTGGTGGCGTCGTCCACATACACAATGGCCGTGCAACTCGGACCACGATCCTCGAACCAGTGATGCTCGCACCCATCGATCTGGATCAACTCACCTAGGCACGCGCGTCGCGCGCGCGGCTGTTGCACCTTCGGTGGCCGGAGCTTGCGCGGGATCCAGAGTCCGGCTTCGATCTGCACGCGCCGTATGGTCTCCTTGGCCAAATCGATGCCGTGCTTGGTTCTGAGCTTCTCGTTAGCCAAAGTCGGTCCAAAATCCGCGTACGTTGACTTTAGGATCTTGAGGACCCGGTCCGCCAAGGCCTCATCGAGGCGATTATTGCTGGGACGGTTGAAACGCTTGGAAATCAAACCGACCGGTCCGGCGGCCGCGTAGCGGCGCGCCAGTCGACGCACCTGGCGTGTCGTGAGGCCGAGCCGCTCAGCGGCCCTGACGAGCTTCAGATCGCCATCGACCACGGCTTGGATGCACTTCAACCGATCTAGATCGCGCATTGCAAATGTCACTCTCGTGTTTTGCCGCATTTGCAGTCTCCAGACCCCGGAAAGGGACCCAGAAACTACTCGTTTGCCTCACAAAAGCGGACATTTGAACTTAGCCAGAAGCGGACATTTCAACTTGGCCTCTATAACCTTGTTGCGCGTAACCAGCCTTATGTTGCGTCCAAGCTTAGGGGCCGCGTGGCTTGCTTGGGCTATTCGGGCCGCCGGTGCGCCTCTGCGCAGGGCCCCCGGCCATTGACTGACCGCCG
>JBEKHO010000082.1:0-7377 GCA_050012215.1 Steroidobacteraceae bacterium | reverse complement strand
TGGTGACGATGTTGGTCGCCGTTTGGATCGTAGGATGGGTGATTCTTACCGGACCGGAGTTCAACGCACTCGGCAAGCATGTGGCGGCCGCAACGATATTCTCCAACAACTTCTTACTCTGGTCGGAAAGCGGCTATTTCGACGCCCCCTCTGCGACCAAGCCCTTGCTGCACCTCTGGTCTCTCGGGATAGAGGAGCAATTCTACCTGTTGGTGCCGCTGCTTCTCTGGCTGAGTTCGCGGAACCGGCACGCATCCATCCGCGTGGCCCTAATCGCGAGCGCCATCTCGCTTATCGTGACTTGCTTACGGCCGGTTGCGTCCTTCTACCTCCTCGATACGCGATTCTGGGAGTTGGGGGCGGGCGTGACGATCGGCTATCTTTCGCTGCCAGGCGCCGTATCGCGTCTCGCAACCATGCCGCGCGGGAGGCGTCACTGGGAAATCGGCGCGCTTGCTCTGGCCCTGATGTTTGCCGCCGCACTCTCCTTCGCGTCCAAGGATAGTCCATGGTCGAACGAGAATCGCTGGGCAACCAGCGGATCGGTAGCCTTGTTCGTCTTGGCGGCCATGGCGGCGCATTGGGCGGCATCTGATCGGCAACCGCAGCTTTACTTGCGGTTAATGGATGCGTCCGGAAAGCACCGCCAGCTTATATTGAACGCAGTCGGCTCAGCGGGCGCCGCGTTGATCCTGGCGTCGCTGTTCACAATGACATCCAAAGATTGGCCGGGCCCACAGACGCTGTTTCCGGTCCTGGGAACCGCGTGCATCATCACTGCCGGCCCGGACGGATTCGTGAACAAATTGCTGGCGATACGGCCGCTCGCATTCTTCGGCTCTATTAGCTATCCGCTCTACCTTTGGCACTGGCCGGTCATTGTATTTTGCAGGATGATGGGTTTACACGCCGGTGTGATGAATGAACTCGTGCAGGTGGGTGCGGCCGTTCTTCTGGCGTGGGTCACCCGAAACCTTGTCGAGAATCCCGTGCGTTTCGGCAAGCTCTGGTCATGGGAGATTCCACGCCCACCGACTTGGACGGTCACTGGCGCTCTGTTGGTCGCCGGCGCTCTGGGAGCCTCAGCCGTCGCAACTGAAGGCTATCCAACCCGCTTCCCGCCTGCGCTGCGCGCTATTGCAAATTGGTCGCTCAAGGACTCTCACGCAGCGTGGAGAGTGAATGAATGCTATTACAATCCCGGCGGCCACGAGGCGTTCGCGCCGGCGTGCACGCCGCCAAAGCGCCCCGGCGTGATTAGAGTTCTGTTGTGGGGAGATTCGCACGCCGCCCACCTGTATCCGGGTATAGCCGCCCAGCAACGCCAAAGCAGAGCCGCCTTCGATGTTATCCAGTGGACGGCAGCGGGTTGTCCCGCGACTAGAGTACCGTTGGCTCAAGAAGAGCGATCCTGCGATCGACGCCGCGCCGCTGCCCTCCAAGGGCTGACCGACGCTGCACCGGATATTGTCATCCTATCGAGCGCCTGGGAGCTTTATATGGATGCCGGGAGCTCTCAGAAGAGCATTCTGGCGGCGGTTGAGGATGACATAGAATCTCTGCAAGAAATCCGGGCGCGGCGCATAGTCATATTCGGACCCGGCCCAACCTGGGATACGTCGCTGCCCACGGATATTTTCCGATCCATGCGATTTCGGCCAAGCCCCCAGATTCCCCGAAGATTCGGAACGGTCACCGCGGAGGTCTGGAATCTGGACGCCGGCATGGCCGCCCTCGCCCGATCACATGGCGTCGAGTACATGTCGATTCTCGAGGAACTGTGCAATCCGCAGGGTTGTCGGGTGTTGGGTGACACCGGGAAATCACCGCCCGACTGGCTGTTTCAGGATCGAGATCACCTGACGGTAAGCGGATCGCAATTGATTCTGGCGGCAGCCGCGCCTCGAATATTCGGAGCGCCGTACAGATAACGGCGCACGCCGGGCGGCCCTCCCCTGCCGCATCTTCAAGCGAGGTCTCGCCGAGACCCACGAGGTTAGAGTTCAGTCATAATGACTGCTTAATGCAAATATCTTTGCCTACGGGCGCTCCGCGCGCCGCCCAACAAAAAATAAGAATACTCTGCATCCTCGTTTTTCTGTCCACGATCTGGCTGCTCATGCGGGGCTACCAGGGATTGACCGGCGATGCGCAGCTTTATGCTTTTCAGGCTCTCGCAAGGATTTTTCCAAACCTTGCCGCGGATCTCTATCTAAGGAACACCTCGCAAGATAAATTCACGATTTTCTCCTGCTTCTACGCCTTCTTCATCGAAATATTCGGAGTGGAGAAGGCGGCTCGACTGTTGACTTTGGTGATCTCCACCTGGCTGCTGGCTGCGGCTTGGAGCCTTGCTCGTGCCCTGGGCCATCATCGCAACGCGTGGCTGGCGACGGCCTTCATCATGATCCTTCCGTCGGACTATGGAGCTTCTGGCGTATTTCATTTTACGGAGCGGTTCTTGACGGCGCGTCTGATGGCGGAGGCGTTGATTGTCACCGCTCTTGCATGTCATTTTCTTGGAAAGAGGCGTCTAGCCCTTCTGATCGCGTGTGGAAGCCTATTCGTTCATCCGTTGATCGCGCTCCCCGGCCTACTCGTATTGCTTTGCCTCTGGCTTCCGCTGACCACCAGTGCGCTCACCGCAATGGCGTGCGTTATCGCAGTGCTTGGATTAGCCGCCGCGGCGTCATACAGCCACGCGCTGGGGGGCGTGTTTGTCGTCATGGATAACTCGTGGCTCGAGGTCGTGCGCGAAAGATCTCAATTCCTACTTTTGCAAATCTGGTCGACCCGCGATTGGGATTTGAATCTGAGGCCATTTCTTTATCTCGCCTTCACCTCTATCGTTGTTGAAGACGCAAGAATTCGAAAATTGTGCCTTACCGCCATCGTGGTCGGCGTCGCGGGACTAGCGATTGCACTCATAGCAAGCCTTGTGGGCCCGATTGCCCTGCTGGTACAGGGCCAGGCCTGGAGATGGGTATGGATCGCCGGGTTCACCGCGACGATGCTGTTGCCAATCACGATTTTTGCCGTTTGGCGAGAGGCAACATGCGGACCTTTGTGCGTGATATTACTAATCGTGGGATGGGCTGAGCCGGCGAGCGCGGCCGGCGTTGTCCTGAGTTTAGCGATTTGGACCCAGCGCTCGCACATCGGTTGTAAGACTGCCCGCTTAGCGCGCTGGATTGCCGGGCTGTTGGCTGTTGGCGTGTTGGCCTGGGCGCTGGCCAGATCCTGGACGATCGTCGAATCGCCGGCGTCGCAGGCCCAGCACCTCAGAGATATTTTTGCGCTCAAGATACCGGCCTTGCTGCTGACATTGATTGTCTGGCGGGTGGTTCAGACCAGTCGCACCTCGTGGGGGCCGGTGCTGACCTGCGCCATGCTCGCCGCCTTGGCCGCCTCGGTTTGGCCCGTGGCATTCAAGTCACGCGCAACGTTCGACCCACGCTCGGGGCGCAAAGAGTTCCCAGAGTGGATCAATGCAATTCCATCGACGAGTTCCGTTCTCGTTGCGCCACAGCGCGATGTAGGTGAATTCGTCTGGTTTGAGCTAGGTCGCCCTAACTATCTGTCGGTGGATCAATCGTCAGGCGTGGTCTTCTCGCGAGCGACGGCCCTCGAGATCAAGCGACGCTCGGAAGTGCTGCTGCCCCTGATGGATCCCAGCTGGAAAATTCGCAGCGCGCTGCGGGCTTCGGCTACGAATGGGTCGAAGGCTGTTCCGTCGAGCCGACCGTTGACCGCCGCCAACCTCGTGGAGGTATGCCGCGACCCCGAACTGGGCTTTGTCTTAGCGCCGCAAGATGTCGGTTTCGACCCTTTACGTCATGAGCGTCCGGATGCCTGGAAGGGGTGGAACCTGTACGACTGTGGAAGGGTGCGTTTGCACCCTGCGGTTTCGCCGTGACGCTGGGGGGCGATCGACAAAAGACCGCGGTTATTGCCGGCGCCGGTCCCGCTGGGCTGACTGCGGCTTTAGAACTGCTGCGCCACTCGGATATCATGCCCGTCGTGTTCGAGGTCGATGCTCAAGTCGGAGGCATCTCAAAGACCGTCAACTACCGCGGCAATCGCATGGATCTGGGTGGTCACCGTTTTTTCTCCAAGTCGCAATGGGTGATGCGCTGGTGGCAGCAGATCCTGCCGGTAGCGGAAGGGGAGGTTCCGCCGCAATCGACAATTCGCATCAACTATCAACGTGCATCTCACGAGTTCGTCGCTGAGGCACGCGGGCCAACCTCTTACGACGAGGTCATGCTGGTCCGACAGCGGTTGTCCCGAATCTTCTATCGGCGACGCTTTTTTGATTATCCGCTCAACATGAATGCGCGCACTTTGTGCAATTTGGGAATCACCGAAGCCCTGAAAATTGCGCTGAGCTACGGCCGGGCCTTAGTGGCACCGGTCGATCCGGAAATTTCTCTGCGCGATTTCCTCGTCAACCGGTTCGGCAACAGACTTTACCGCACGTTTTTCAAGGACTACACGGAAAAGGTGTGGGGGGTGCCGTGCGAGGACATTTCCGCCGAGTGGGGCGCGCAGCGCATCAAGGGCTTGTCCATTACCAAGGCAATTGCACACGCGATGACGAGTCCGTTCCGGAACTCCGCTTTCAGCTGTCAAGGGCGAATTGAGACCAGTCTGATCGAGCAGTTTCTATATCCCAAGTTTGGGCCGGGTCAGATGTGGGAAGAAGTAGCTCGCCGAGTGACCTCACATGGGGCAAATGTCCATCTCCGCCATCGAGTAGTCGGGATAGAGAGCACGGGATCCAAGGTCAGCGCAGTCAATGTGCGCGATGAGGACACCGGATCGATCAGGCGTGTGCCGTGCGATTATTTCATCTCGAGCATTCCGGTTCGGGATTTGATCGATCTGTTGAAGCCTGCCGACTCGCAACTCAGCGCCATCGCGGCCGGGCTGCCATACCGGGACTTCATGACCGTCGGACTATTGCTGCGCCGGATGAAGCTCGCTGCCGCCCGGGTAGATGAAGGCCGAAACAACGGCATGCCTCCGGATAATTGGATATACATTCAGGAGCCGGACGTTAGAATCGGCCGGCTACAGGTCTTCAACAACTGGAGCCCGGCGCTGGTTGCCGACCCCAATACGATCTGGCTGGGTCTCGAGTACTTTTGCGCCGAGGGCGACGACCTATGGGCCATGGAACGTGGCCAGTTCATCGACTTTGCGGCGAGGGAGCTCGAAAAAATAGGCCTGATCGATCGCAAAGACGTGATCGACGGCACTTTAGTGCGCGTTCCCAAAGCGTACCCTGCGTATTTTGGAACCTACGGCGAGTTCAGCAAGGTCCGCGCATACCTGGACCAGATCTCAAATCTCTACCCTATCGGCAGAAACGGCATGCATCGCTACAACAATCAAGATCATTCCATGCTGGCTGCCAATAGCGCCGTCAGCTCGATCATCCACGGGCGAGGCAAAGAGAGCATCTGGCTTGTCAACGCCGAAAGTGACTACCACGAGGAGATTGCCGAGCCTCTTGTGCCAAACGGCACAGGCGGACGTTCCCGTGATCTCGAGTAGCAGTGCTTGTGCGACTCGCGTCCACGGGGCGCCGTCCACCACCTTGGCCCGAGCGGTGCCCTTCCGCGCGCCCATCTACATCGGATGCACCCTATTGGCTGTCGTTACCAATTACCTGCTTGGCAAGGAGATGGCCTGGGACACGCTGAACTATCATTTGTATGCCGGCTTCAGCGCCGTAAACGACCGCTTTAACCAGGATTATTTTGCTGCGGGGCCCCAGTCCTACTTCAATCCGTACGCTTACGTCCCATTCTACTCGATGGTACGCGTAGGACTGCCCGCACTCGCGATCGGTACTCTGCTCGCGACGGTACATAGCGTAATTTTTTGGCTGACTTTCGAACTCGCGATCCTGGTGTGCCCCTCGCATGATACGCGCACGCGGCTGCTTTTTGGCGCCTCGGCTGTAGCTATGTCGTATATGAACCCGATCCTGATGCAGCAGCTCGGCTCGAGCTTTGCCGACATCACTACAGGGGAACTGATTCTTGGTGGATTGCTGCTGCTCGCCGGCGCAGTTCATAGGCCAAGTGTCGTACGCGTCGTTTGCGGCGGCTTGCTTCTCGGTGCGGCGACCGCGCTAAAGCCGACCAACGCCGTGCATGCGATTTCCGCGCTTACGATTATAATCTTTGTGCCGGGAAAACCCCGCGAGCGAATTCGTGCCGGGCTCGCGTGCACCCTCGCCGTTGGAGTTGGATTCGCGATCGTGGCTGCTCCGTGGGCGTACCGGATGGCGCAGATGTTTGGCAATCCATTCTTTCCGTTGCTGAACAATTTGTTTCGATCGCCTGAATTTCCCTCCGGAGCACTTCGCCACTTTCGCTTTATTCCGGAGAGTTTCGCTGATGCGCTGTGGCGGCCGTTTGCGATGATCTCTCCCACTCGCATGATCCATACAGAGGTGCGCGCGCCGGATCCTCGCTACGCGGTATTGGCGATCGCGTTGGCCGTATGCTGCGTGAGCTGGCTATGGCACCGGCGGGTTGCGGGAACCAGGCCAGCCGCACCGGCGCGTGCGGCAGCCGAAGCGCGCACGCTGGCGGCGGTTGGTTGCGCACTATTGTCCGACTGGATCCTCTGGATGGCAGGCTCCGGCAACAGCCGGTATTTTCTTCCGATGTCATGTGTCGCCGCCGTGGTGATGGTGGCCCTTCTGTTTCGGATTTTCACCGATCGACCGAAGGTGCTCAGCTACATTTTGATCACCATTTTGGCGACTCAAGGCATTCAACTCTGCATGGGTGCGGAGCTTCGATGGACGCCTGCGAAATGGGGCGGTCCGTGGTTCGACATCGCCATGCAGAAGAGATTGGCAATGCAGCCGAACCTGTACCTCACCGAAGGTGCGGCATCGAATTCTTTTATTGCTCCTTACCTCGCAGCCGGTTCAGGACTTGTTAACTTCTCCGGCGGCTATACGCTGACTAGCGGAGGAGCGAATGGGGCGAGGGTCGAGGCCCTGATCCGCCGGTATGCACCGAATTTGCGCGTACTGACGCGTGGCGAGCAGCTATATAAGGATGACGCGTGGCGTGCACCTCGCCTCTCTCACATCGACGATGCCTTGCAGCGCTTCGGCCTTCGCGTCGATACGGAGGACTGTACAACTATTACGGTCCGTGGTTTGCGTGCGGAACCTGAAATCACCCGCAAAACCTCTAATGCCGCCGCGCCGAGGCGGAAGGACGATACTTCCCTGATAAGTTGTCATGTGGTGCCGGATTCCGCCGATCATTCGGCTCAGGTCGCCGCCCAGCGCTTGGCAGATCTCGCCCTCGATAACCTTGAGGACGCTTGTCCAAGACTCTTCCA
>JBEKHO010000081.1:0-7608 GCA_050012215.1 Steroidobacteraceae bacterium | reverse complement strand
GAAGCGCCAACAGTGCTGCGGCGTGCGGATTCAATGCAGGATAGTCAGGGTCGCCGGGTTGCACATTCTTCGCTCGAGCAATCAGCGAGGGCGCGCAGTGACCAACGCTCGCACATATGACCCAGCCGAACCCGGCGGCACACACAATGGGCAGCGACCATCGGAGCGCGCGCATCAATCTCATCGGACTTTGGGGACTAGGGAGCACGGAAACGGAAAATCAGATGTCGGTTGCGAGCGTCAGCGTGTAATTGCGCCGCAACACGGGAAACACCGCATAGAGGGGAGAAATCGTCAGCCCGGAATCGTCGGTCACATTAGCCACGTCGAGGCGCGCAGAGCACGGCCGATTGAACAGCCTGAGTTTGTAGCGCAGGCTGACATTGAGCGTCGACAGCGGAGGCAGCTCAACTTGATCATTGTTGGTCACGACGCGCGAGGACAGCGATGTCCACTGAAGTGAAGCGGCCCAGCGACCCCAGCGCGCCGGCGCATAATCGAGGTTGATATTGATCGTGCGCGGCACCGGCCCCACCGGCACGATGCTGGTGCCACCCGACGCGGCAGTCTGCTGGTTCACCTCGGGCCTCAGCAATACGAGTCCGGCGACCACCTTAAGCCCGTCCATTGTGGACAGGGTTGCGGATCCTTCGGCTCCCCGGCTGCTGATGTCGCCGATCTGCCTGTATAGACCTGCGGAATCCACGTTGAAGTAGGTCTTGTGGACTTCAAAAACGCCGAGTAGTAATTGCAGGTCACGGTGCGGCACGATCCGCAGCCCAGCGTCGACCTGCCACGTCGGAGTGGCCGGCACCGGTGCTCCGCGGTTGACCGCCGAGGCCGGCGCATTCACAGAATCCTCGAGTCCCCGCGTGTAACTCGCATATGCCGTCGCTTGCTTGCCGATGTCGGCGGTGAAACTCGCCGTTGGCAATGCCTGCGACGTATGTTCTGTGCTGCCGGGCAGCCCGGGAAGGTTGAGCGTTCGGCGATACTCAGTCTCCAGCAGACCGAGGCTCAGCGTGCCGACGCCCGTCCAGCGCTCGTTGTAGCTGGCGCCAACGCCAACCTGACGGACTTGATCCAGGCTCTCCGCCGAGAACGCGAGCACCGGTTGCGCGACGCCTTCGATGTGGTCGATCGAGACCGAACCCAGGTTGGGGACCGAGTCGCCGCCGTATTCCCTCTCGACGGTCCGGCCGCGCACGTCAAAGGTCAGCTCGCGCTCGTGCGCACCGTCAACGGCCAGCCGCGTGAGGCGCAGGTCGCCGGAGTACGAACCCGCTCTCAGCGGCGGCGTGGCATCGACAATGTGATCTCCGATGCCGGCGACTGTCGGGCCGAGCAGCAAGTCGTTGAAGTTCCGCGCATCCTGCGCCAGCGAGCGAAACACGCCAGCGGCCAAGCGCCAGGAACTGCCGAGGGTGCTGCTGCCGATGACCCCGGCGGTCAGCTGGTTCCAGCCCCAAGAGGTCCAGTCCTGCGCCGCCAGTTGCTGCTCGTTGAACGTCGGCAGGGGATTAATCCCGCTTGCGTAGACGCTCGGCAGTTCGTGGTGTTCTCCGTTGTGGGTGTAGCCGATGAACGGCACGATTTCCGACCGGTCATTCGGCCGAATGCGCAGCAGCATCGAGAATCCCAGCGATTCGCTTATGCGCGCGTAGTTGTAGTCGAAGTTATTCCAATGGGCGACATTGATGCCGGCGCTCAGCACATCCTCGATTAGCGGAGACTGGGCGTCGATCTCGGTGGTGGCCATGTTCAGCGGACCTCGGGTCAGCAGCACGCTGTAGAGCGCCGCGTCTCCCGGAATTCGTAGCTTGTAGTCGACGATTCCGGTGGGGGAAGGAAAGCTGTATGACTGTGCGGCGATGCCGATCCGTATGTCGCTTCGGCTGAAGAGGAACGCATTGCTGTAGGTGGGCTGCTGATCGTAGTACAGGCCCTCTATGCGCAGGTTCTCGGCCTGCGCGGGATTGAAACCCCGGACATTGGTCGGGCTGTAAAGGCCGATGGTTTGAAACCCGACGGTGACTCCGAACGCGTCGGCGGCGGCGGTCACCGCGTTGTCCTCGGTGCGCTGCGCGGCGGCCGGCAGCGCCACGAGCGATGCCATCGCGAACAGCAGTAATCGTTGTCGCACAGCACACCGAAATGTCCATTTCGAAGCAGCCATTCCAGGCATTGCCAACACGGTCAATCCGAAATCTCCCGACTAAGTCTCATTAAGGTTTCGGCGTGGATCTGGCGTGATTGTCCGATGGCCGTTGTACCAGTTTGCTGCCGGTATACGGATTGAAGTGATAGCTGCCGGGAAACGACTCGCCCGTCTTGGGGTCCAGCGACGGCGGCAAAATGCTTCCGAGCGGAAGTCGATAGCGCAGCGCTATATCGCCCAAATGAACAGTCAGCGAACCCTCCTTTTTCGGATCGGCAATGAGTTGCCCGGCTTTGTCCATGCTTGGGAACACCAGAATCTCCATGTGCTGGCCCACGGCGCCCATCATGTTCGACAACAACGGTCGCATTATCTGGATGAGATTCTTCATGTCCTCTGCGACCGAATCCAGAGGAAGTGGGCTATACGTCGTTCCGTGAGCATCCTCGATCGTGACTTCACTGACTATCGTGTCCATGTCCGTGTATCGAAAAGCGGTGATTCCCCTTTGAGCGTCCAGTACCGCCACCAAGGTATAGGGGTGTATGACGGCGATGTACTGGGCGATACCTTGGTCTGTCAGCCCGCCGCCGTTCTTGAACGAGGCCCGCCAGAACTCCTCCGGCATCCACATGGTCATCGTCAATCTGCCGTCCACATTCCGGGTCAAAGTGAGATCGCGGGTCAAAGCGGCATAATCCACGACGTCCGCGGCTTGTGCGGGAGCCGTGTCGGTCGCCGCAACGGTTAGCGCAGGAACGGCGCAAAGCGCGGCGACGCATGCAAGCGTCCAGCCGCGGATCTTCGGCCGCCAGCATCTGTAGGGCAATGTCATCAGTTGATCTCCCTCGCTGCAGTAATTAGCCGGATAGCCGCCAGTCACTCAATAGGGTAACGTGCTTTCAATAACTTCGGAAAGCCGGAAACTAAGATCGGATGGACTCGGGAATTTCAACCGCACCCGTCAAACGCACGTCCTGGTCCTTCGCCAGCTGTTTTGTGTTGTCGCAATGAACACGTTCAACCCTCACACGGCGATGCTCGACCGCGGGCGATTGGCTGCACTGCGTGTCTCGGAGGATCAAGAATTCGAGCGGCGAACCGACCGGTCAAGATCGCTGCGCAAACAAGCCAGCAGCCACCTGCCCTTGGGAGTGCCGATGTCCTGGATGTTCGGCCTCTACCGAACCCCGCCGATTTACATCGACCGAGGCCAAGGTGCGTTCTTCACTGATGTAGACGGCAACGATTATCTCGATTTCAATCTGTGCGACCTCAGCATGACGATCGGATACGGCAACGAAGCCGTGGCGGCTGCACTCGGCGAGCAGGCCAGGCGCGGCGCCCATTACCTTCTCCCGACAGAAGACGCGATCACGGTGAGCACGATTCTGGCTGAACGGACGGGCCTGCCCTTCTGGCAATTCACGCTGTCGGCCTCAGGTTCCAACGCCGAAGTCATCCGCATCGCCCGATTTATGACCAAACGGTCACGGGTCGTCATCTTCGGGGGTCATTATCATGGGCACATTGAGGAAACCCTCGTCCGCGAAGAAGGCGGACGCTGTGTTCCGGATACCGACGGATTGTCCCCCGGCTCGGCGGCGCATACGGTGATCGTTCCCTTCAACGACCTGCAATCGCTCGAGCGGACCCTCGCGGCCGGCGATGTGGCGCTGGTGCTGACCGAACCCGTGATGACGAACTGCAATCTCGTTATGCCGGATCCTGGTTTCCATCGTGGAGTGCGGGATTTGACGCGCCGCTACGGCGCCTTGTTGTGCATCGACGAAGCACATACTTTTCAATTCGCCTTCGGAGGCCTGAGCAATGCGTGGCGACTGTCTCCGGACTTCATCGTACTCGGGAAGGGGTTCGGGAGCGGCGTAGCTTTCGGGCTCTACGGAATGAGCGAGGAAGTGGCCCACTGCTTCACACAGCACATCGATGTGGATATTGGTCCGCGCGGTATCGCCACCGGAGGGACCACGTATGCAAGCGCGCTTGCTTTGGCGGTCGCACGAGTCGTGCTTGAGAAGGTAATGACGGCAGAGGCCTATGAGCGCGTCCAAATGCTCGGGGCAAGGCTGGCGAATGGCCTGGATTGCGAGTTCCTCAAGCGCGGATTGCCATGGAAGGCATTTAGATGTGGCCCGCGCTCGGGATATTGCCTTGATCCAGAGTTGCCCAGAACGGGTTCAGACGGCTTTCGCTCGCTCGACTACGAGCTGATCGACGCGCGACGCGTGTTCATGGCAAACCGTGGAATCTGGGATGCCGTTGCTGCGGCCGGGCCGCAGGCCTCGATTGCGCACTCAGACCGCGACATCGACACCTACGTCGCCGCGGCAGGTGAATTTCTCGATCGAATTATTGAGCCTACGGGAGTCAAGTCATGAAAGGACGTGTTGCGCTGGTGACGGGCGGCGGCCGAGGGATCGGCCGCGAGGTCGCGCTGCTGTTGTCGGCGGCGGGAGCGCGTGTGATGGTCGTGTCACGCAGCGCTACGGAACTGGCCGCCGTCGGCCTCGAGTACGTCGCGGCCGACCTCGGCACTAACGTGGGGTGCGCGCTGGCAGTTGCCGAGACCGAGCGGCGTCTGGGACCCATTGACCTGCTGGTCGTGAATCACGGAATCGGCTCGGCCCATGAACGGCTCGTCTGGGAACAGGATCCTGAGGTCTGGCGCGAGACAATGCGCATCAACCTCGACGGGCCGTTCGAACTCGCGCGATTGACGGTGGGCGGAATGTGCAAGCGCGGTTTCGGCCGGCTCGTATTCACCAGTTCGACCGCCGGTGAGAAAGCGGAGCGCTGCGGCAGTGCGTACACTGCTTCCAAGCATGGAGTCATCGGGCTCGCACGCGCGGTCGCCCAGGACGCGGGGCCGTTCGGAGTTACGTCCAACGCGGTGCTGCCCGGTTGGGTGCGAACGGCCATGGCCGAGCGATCGGCGCAGACAGAGTCCGACAGACGCGGCATCAGCGTCGAGCAGGTGTGGAGCGAACGTGCTGCCACGTACCCGCAGAATCGGGTGCTGGAACCTCGCGAGGTTGCGCAGGTCATCACGTTCTTATGCAGCGACGCGGCGGGAGCTGTAAACGGTGAGGCGATCACCGTGGCGCTCGGTGGCATGTGGTAGGTATTGCTGGAGAAGCGAGCGATGCAAATCAAGGATCACGTTTTCATTGTTACGGGCGCTTCGTCAGGGATCGGGCTGTCGACGGCGATGGCGCTGTCTGAGCGCGGCGCGAAAGTCGCGTTGCTCGCTCGCAGCACCGAAGCGTTGCAAAAACTGGCGCAGCAGCTTCCGGGCAGCCTGCCCGTCACTGCAGACATGACGCAGCTTGAGGATGTGCGCGAAGCGGTGCGCTCAGTGCAACGGCACTACGGGCGGGTTGATGGACTCGTGAACAATGCAGGGCGCAGCTATGCGGCTGCAGTCGAGGATATCGATCCCGCAATTTTCGACGAAATCTTCCATCTCAATGTGTTGGGGCCGATTGTCGCGATGCAGGCCGTGATTCCGCTGATGCGGGCACAAGGCGGCGGGAGTGTCGTGAACGTCAATTCGGGAACTGCGTTCATGACTGTGCCGCAATACAGTGTTTACTCGGCCTCGAAGCGCGCGCTTCTTGGATTTACCATGACGGCACGCGCCGAACTGGAAAAGGACGGCATCGCCGTCAGTGAAATTTACCCGTTTATCACGGCGACGAATTTTGGCAAGAACCGGATGGCCAATTCGCCCAGCGGCGGCGGTCCGGCAGCCAATTACGCCGATGGAGACAAGCCCGAATTCGTCGCCGGCCTGGTGCTGAAAGCCATCGAAGAAGGAGAGGCTCAGTATTTCGCGAACGAGCGTCTTCGCCAAATGGCCGGGGTTTCGCCCTGAGAAATGCCGCCATCACTTGGGATTGACGACGTCAGCCAAGGGGCCAATGGCGGTGTTCACGGTGTCGGCCGTGGCTCGATGATCGGGACGTGCGGCGCGCTCGAGCGCGGTGCCAGACCGATCAGCCGCGGGTCGTCCGCGACCTCGACCCGGCGTGCATAGGGTTTGAATCCCGACCGTAGGTAAAAGCCGAGCGCTCCAGGATGGTCCAAGGTGCAGGTGTGGACCCAGAAGCGGCGGATCGACCGCGCCCACGCGCGCTCGATCGCACGGTTCATCAGCCACCGACCTGCTCCTTGGCCGAGCAGCGCCCCGCTGAGACCATAGAAGGCGAGCTCGCACTCTCCAGCCGTGCGAAAGTCGAGCTCGAGCAGCCCCTCGTCGCGACCCGCGTCCTCGAGCGCATAGATCTCGACATCGGGGTGCCTGATGATTCCCTCGAGCTCAGGAAGTGGCATCGCGAGTCGCGAAAACCAGAGCCACTCGACGCCCACGTGCGCATACAGTTCGCGATACCACGCTGCGTCGGGCCGCTGCACCCGGCGTAGCCGCCAGGGAGCGGCGTCGCGCTCGGCACGCCGGGGTACGCGCTCCAGCATTTCGAGGCAAGTCACCACGGTGGCTACCTTTCCCGGCGCTACGTCGCTGTATCCGTCGGTTAGCATCATCGTCGTCCGCAGCCTCAGTCAATCAACGGGCTAATGTGCCACGTGCGCCCTCGATGGCGCTTTGGGAATTTCCGAAACTTCGCGCCGCCGAGTATATAGCGCGTGCAGGTTGAAAACTTGCCTATGGGTTTGTTGCACGCCCCGTATAAGCATCGCACTTGTTAAAGCCCTGCTCATACACCAAAACTATAAGAATCATCAGCATTGCTGTGCCGAAGTATCCTTGTTGGGAGGCTTGGGCCATGCGGCAATTCGTCTTCATCCCCGCCGAACGATCTGCGGGTCCCGAGCGAGCAATCGAGGTCCAGCCGTTTCACTTTGCTGTGCCGTCAAAGCAATAGATCGAGCGTCGGGTGGCTGTCCGCAAAGCTGCCGGTGACCACGGGCAGCCCGTCGCCTCGGAAGAACGGCGGTACTTCGGCCCTCGACCCACACCTGCCTTCCGGGAAGGTCGGCTATCGGGACGCGCCGACGTAGGCAAAAGGGTGCTCGAGCTTGACCACGAGGTCGGAGCTGAACGCCGACTCACCCTGTGCCTCACGCTCGGCCATCCGAGATACCGACAGTTCATGATCAATCATGAACCTTATGAGTGGCGCGTCCTCGGGCGCAGCCACCTCCAGTAGCGACTGGAATCGATGTGCAAAAGGCAGACAGAGCGGCGCCAGAGCGGCCATCGCCTCCCTCCAGGGTTTCGCAGCAAACTGTTCGGCGGCGGCAGCACCGGCTGCTCTTTGCTTTTCGTCTTCGACGAGGCTGATTCTTCCTCAGGTTACCTGGTTCAACAGCGGCGTTGTCGCCGGTCGCCGTCGTATTCATCGTCAACGTGCGCTCGCTGGCAAAGCTGCCGCGGTGGTGCCGTCCGCCGGCCTTCGGACTGGTTCCAT
>JBEKHO010000080.1:0-8406 GCA_050012215.1 Steroidobacteraceae bacterium | reverse complement strand
GAGAGACGCCCTGCTGCATATCCGATCACCTCAAAAAACCTTCAAATGGTTGATCGCAATAACAGTGTTTGGGTTTCACCCACGGGCAAAACCGTTGTGATGCGCGTTCCAAAAGAAGGCCTGCGAGATGACCCAAACACAGCGCCCCCGGTTGGTTCCGAGACCTATGACATAAACCCATTTCGGATGGCAGAGTTGGTGGACCGGGAAGGAAACATCTGGTTTGGAGACAGCAGGGGCATACATCGACTCTTCTACACTCCGTTGATCAGACAGGAACTCCTGAAAGAAACGCCGGGCAGTGATTTCGCCTTGGTTGCCGATGACAAGGGGGCGGTATGGATCAGTTTCAACAGTGGCAATACCCTCGAAGCGGACCTTTTTCATATTTTGGGCAGCAAAGTCGAGCATCGTCTCCCGCAGGTGACATCGTCATTCGCCTACCGCGCACCTGACAAGACGTTCTGGTTCTCCGGGAAGGGGTGTCTTTGGCATCTTGTCGGAAAAGATTTCATTCGCGTGGACCTTCCCCCGGAGATGGTGAACCAATCAGAACTCCTGCAGACGATCGCAGAGGATCAGCAAGGGGGAATGTGGGTCTCCTTCGGCCGCCGCAGTTTATACCGGTTGATCAATGGCAGTTGGACACCTTTCGGTGGCCGCAACGATCTCCCAAAGACGGGGCGAATAATGGTTGCGTTCACCGATAGTCTCGGCCGTGTGTGGTTCGGCAATGTGAACGGCCAGCTGGCGGTTTTGGAGGGCGATCGGATCCGCGTATACCGTCCGGGCGACGATCTTCAAGTGGGTAATATCACGGCGATTTATGGACGAGGGCCGGAGATTTGGATCGGGGGCGAATTTGGTCTGGAGCAGTTCGACTCGGGACGCTTCCACAAGATCGCCGCTTTGGATGACCAATGGCTGCGCGGAATCTCTGGAATCGTGGAAACACCCGAGGGAGATTTATGGCTCAACGCGATTTCAGGGATTTTCCATATCCGCAAGTCGGAAATCTCCGAAGCCCTGAAAGACTCTGCGTATCGGGTCAAAGGCGAGCACTTCGGCAGGCGCGAGGGGCTTTCAGGGATTCCCAGCCAGGTGCATCCGTTGCCAACCGCGATCGAGGGCAGCGATGGGCGGCTGTGGTTCACGTTGCGCAACGGAGTGGTGTGGCTCGACCCGGCAGCTTACTCAGAAAAACGGACAGTGCCGCCCGCGATCACCATCCAGTCGGTTTCTGCTGACGACAAAGGCTACGCGCCTGATTCTCCTCTCTCGTTACCAGCCCACACGTCGAGCGTGCAGATTAGCTACACCGCGGTTAGCCTCTCGGATCCCGAGGCCATCCGATTCCTCTACAAGCTGCAGGAAACAGACAAGGACTGGCACGAAGCGACGTCGGCCACTCCGGTTACCTATCGCAACCTTCCTCCCGGTTCCTACCATTTCAGCGTTGAGGCGTCAGATACGAACGGTGTCTGGTCCAGCGAGCCCGCAAACATGGCTTTTACGATCCTGCCGGCCTTCTACCAGACCCTGTGGTTCCGTTCGCTATGCGTGATCCTCTTTTTGGTAACGCTTGCAGGGCTGTATCAGCTTCGGCTGCGGCAGTTGGCACGACAATTCAGTCTGCGCCTGGAAGAGCGGGTGAGCGAGAGGACACGCATCGCGCGGGAGTTGCACGACACTCTGCTACAGAGCTTTCAAGGTCTACTGCTCCGCTTCCAAACAGCATACGCGCTATTAGATACGCGCCCGGCCGACGCCAAGGAGGTCCTTGGGGGCTCGATTGATCAGACGGCGCAGGCCATCACCGAGGGACGGGAGGCCGTGCAGGGGTTGCGGGCCTCGACGGTCGAGAGCAATGACCTGGCCCAGGCCATCACGGCTCTGGGAGAACAACTCGCGGCCGAAGCAGGCAGTGCTACTTCGGTCGGATTGCATGTGGAGGTGGAAGGCACGCCGCGGAACCTGCATCCGATCGTGCGTGACGAGATCTATCGGATCGCAAGCGAGGCGCTGCACAATGCATTCCGACATGCCAAGGCGTATCAGATCGAAGTGGAATTCCGCTATGATGAGCAACAGCTTCGCTTGCGGGTTCGAGACGATGGCAAGGGGATCGATGCCACGTTCTTGACGGCAGAGGGGCGTACGGGGCACTTCGGCCTCCATGGTATGCGCGAGCGCGCCAAGCTTATGGGCGGCAAGATGACCGTCTGGACTGCGGCGGAATCCGGAACGGAGATCGAGCTCATCATTCCGGCGGCCCACGCTTATGCCGTGCCACCACGTCGTTCATGGTTTACTGATAAATTCTCCAGC
The DNA here is from genome assembly GCA_050012215.1 of Steroidobacteraceae bacterium. Lineage (GTDB taxonomy): Bacteria > Pseudomonadota > Gammaproteobacteria > Steroidobacterales > Steroidobacteraceae > Bog-1198. The sequence continues at coordinate 6,078 of JBEKHO010000080.1, read as the reverse complement.
AAAAGCGCGCATAGTTAGTCATGAGCAGTGATCCCAGCCCGATTCGGATTCTATCGGTCGATGATCATCCCCTTTTCCGCCAAGGTATCGCGGGTCTCGTCGCAGCTCAAGCGGATATGAGTCTGATCGCGGAAGCCGCGAATGGGCGTGAAGCCATCCAGCAGTTTCATCGATATCGTCCGGATATTACGCTGATGGATTTACAGATGCCGGAGATGAACGGACTCGATGCGATCATCGCGATTCGCGGCAACTATGCCGAAGCTCGCATCATTGTGTTGACCACCTATGCCGGAGACGTTCAAGCGCTGCGGGCACTTAAGGCCGGTGCGCGGGCGTATCTGCTCAAGGACAGTTTGCACAAGGAACTCCTCGCCACTATACGAGCCGTGCAAGCTGGTAAAAAATCCATCTCCCCCGAGGTCTCCTTCCAACTCGCCGAGCATGCCACCGACGATGCGCTGACTCCGGCTGAGGTGCGTGTCTTGCGTCTCATTGCCGAGGGAAATGCCAACAAAGAGATCTCAGCGCAGCTCTCGACCAGCGAAGACACGGTGAAGGGCCAAGTCCGGAACATCCTCTCCAAACTGGGCGCCAAAGATCGGACCCACGCCGCCATGATCGGTCTCAAGCGCGGGATCATCGAGTTCTGATCGCTCGAAAGAGTCCTTGAAATCAGCCGATCGAGGGTTTCCACCGGGAGCGGTTAGCCCATAACCTCGTGGGGCTGTGCGTCGATTATTCTCCACCTTTGCCCACGGCCCGCCCGGCGTCGGACTCTTGCTTATGCGCCTGTCGGCCGGAATGGCGATGGTCGCTCAAGGGGTCTCGGCGCTGTTGGCCGAGCCGGCGCTGGGAGCAGTCCCATTTCAGGCGCTCTCGATTGGTCTGGGGCTACTCTTTCTCGCGGGACTATGGACGCCGGTGGCGGGAACGCTGGTGGCGGCCCTGGCGCTATGGAATATCTATTCGGACGGACAACATCCCTGGCGCTGGATCATGCTGGCAACCCTGGGCGCCGCCCTGGCACTGATCGGGCCGGGAGCGTGGTCCGTCGATGCACGCCTCTTTGGTTGGAGGCGACTCGAGATTCGCGATCGAAAGAGTCAGGACTCGCCTCCCCGATGACTGAGTTCTCACACCCTCAAGTGGGAATTCCTTTGGCCCAGACGAAGCTCATTCGCAGCTCAACAGAGGCCACCAGTCGTTCCGATATGACCGTAACACCACTCGAATTGGGGCTGCGCGCTGGTGGCAACTGGTTCCACGATGCATACCAGGACGACAGATACCTTCTTTCTCGAGGCACGCCGGATGAGGACACGAATGAAAACCTACGCTGAAGAGAGGCTAGCGGCATCGACGATCACCGCTATGTCAATTCGCGAACGTTTCAGGGTCCATGTGCTGGGACGCTTTCGCTTACTCACGGGGGACACCCCTGTCACCATCCCTCCACGCTTACGCAAACCGCAGGAGCTGCTGCAGGCTCTGATCGCGTTTGGTGGAACCGAAGTGAGCGCGGGCGTGCTGACCGATGCGCTGTGGCCGGCTTCTGAGGGCGATGCCGCGCACCACGCGCTCGAGATGGCACTTCATCGGCTTCGCCAGCTGCTCGCAACACGGGACGCGGTACTCATAAAGGGCGGCAAGCTCAGCCTGAACCGGGATCAGTTGTGGGTCGACATGTGGGAGTTCGAGGCGGAGCTGCAGCGCCCTCGTGATCCGGAAGGAAATGACATGGAAAGGATCGGGCGTCTCCGATTCCTCTATCAAGGGCATTTTCTCCAGCAAGAGACCGAAAAGCTCTGGGTCTTGAGGACGCGCCAGGAGTTGCGCGATCGATTGCTGTGCGCTATCCGCGACGCGGCGCGTAAGTGCGAGCACGCACGCCGTTGGGAGGATGCCGCGAGCTTGTATCGATCCGGCATCGAGCTCGATTCCCTCAACGAGGGTCTGTATCGGGGCTTGATGCTTTGCCACCAAGAGCTCGGTGATCACAGCGAGGCTCTGAAGGCCTACCGGCGCTGCCGGGAGTTGCTGACGCGCTTCCTCGGAGTACCGCCCAACGCAAAGACGCAAGCCCTCTATCACAGCGTGCGGGAGCGGGCGGTCTGCGCTTCAGTCGGGAGCGGGCTATGAGCGCGTGCGCATCAAGCCGTGACTCAGCGGTGAGTGCCGCCGCGTTAACGTGTGCCCCTAGCAGCATCGCCCCCTTCCGGTCGCGCGACCTATTTAGGGAGGTTCTCCTGGATCATTTCAAATACGTCGCCCGCTTGACCGTGCAGGATCGCTCGAACGGAGTACATGGCCATACCATAAGCCGCCTCCGGCGCGATGAACGGTGGCATCACGAGCTCCACCGGTGCCACTTTGACATTGAGTAACGCGGGACCGCTCACCGCCAACCATTCGTCAACCGCGGATTCGAGTTCGGCGGCGTCGGTGACCGTACGACCCCATAGGCCTATCGCCTGTGCGACCTTGCCGAAGTCCGGATTCTTCAGATCAGTGTAAGCCGGCAGCAGCCCCTCGCTCTTCTGCTCCAGTTCCACAAAGCCCAGTTTGCCGTTATCGTAGACCGCGATCTTGATCGGCAGCTTCTCCGAGACAATGGTAATCAGATCTCCGAGTAGCATCGTCAGTCCGCCATCCCCAGCGACGCACACGACCTGCCGACCCGGCTGACAGGTCTGTAATCCGATGGCCGTACCGATGCCGCTCGCCATGGTCCCATGCAGCAGACTGGCAAACATCCGCCGCTTCCCATTCGCTGCGATGATGCGCAGCATCCAGACCCCGCACGTGCCGTCATCGCACGCAAACAGCGCATCCTCGGCCGCCTTGCGATTGATGATCGACGACAAATACTGGCCGTATATCAAGCCGTGCTTACCGGGCGTCGACCTCGCCGCCTGCGCCTTGAGCGCCTTCTCGTGTCGCTCGACATAGGCATCACGAAAACCCGAGTCCGTCCGCTGTGCCACCCGGGGCAGGAGGGCCTGTAGCGTGTCCTTGATGTCGCCGACCACACCAAGGTGCACCGGATGGCGCTGTCCGATATGCATCGGATCACTATCCACCTGAATGATCGTGGCGCGGCTCGGATAGAACTGTGACCAGGCGAAATTGGTCCCCAACAACAGCAGCGTGTCGCAATTGAGGACGGCGTGGTAGCCGGATTCCAGCCCGAGGACGCCCGTCATACCGACGTTGTTCGGGTTGTCGTACTCCAGCACGTCCTTCCCGCGCGATGTATGCGCTACGGGGGCCTGCAGGCGTTTGGCGAGCTGCACGACCTCATCGTGCGCACCGGCGCATCCGGCGCCCGCATAGATCGTGACGTTGGACCCCTTCGCCAACAGGCTGGCCATCTCGTCCAAATCGGTGTCGCTCGGACGAATGACGGGGACGTTGGTGTGAACACGATAGGGCAGCTCGTCCACCGCCGCGGAATCGGCCACATCGACCGGCAGGATCAATACCGCCACGCCGCGGCGCGTGATCGCCGCCTGACACGCCATCACCGTCAGGCGTAGAGCCTGCTCGGGAATCAGCACCATTTCGCAGAACACGCTACAGCCTTGGTAGACCGCCTTGAAATCCACCTCCTGGATGAAGTCAAAGCCAAGCTCCCGTCGGACCACCTGGCTTGCGATCAGTATCACGGGCGCGCGGTTTCGATTCGCTTCGTACAGGCCATTGATAAAGTGCAGGCTCCCCGGACCGCAACTACCTGCCACGGCCGTGAGCCGATTGAGCAGCAGCGCCTCACCCTGCGCAGCGAAGGCGCCGGCCTCCTCGTGTCGCATGTGAATGAACTTGATGCCGGCCGGCGCCAGGCCGGAGGCAAACGCGTTCAGCGTGTCCCCGACAATGCCGTAGCAGTGCTCGACGCCGGCGTCCTTCAGTGCCTCAATGATGACTTGCGCGACCTTCTTGCTCATTGGCGGGCTCCATTAGGTCCCTTGGGACGGCTACCCGCAGCCTCGGCGATGCGCCCGCTACAGAATATCCCCCCGATGGGGGGCGGTCATGAACTGATCACCTGCGACGCGCGTCCGTTGTCGCTCCTCGGTGTAGGCACGCTCACGATAACCCACGACCCCCATTGGGGGGATGGAGAAGGGCGACGGATTTCCACAGAATTCCCGGGCATGTCTAACCACGCGAGTGGATCCCGATGGAGTCCGTGATGCACGCCGCCTGCCCTGATCGGATGTCTCCGGAGATCCCTTGGACGCGAAGTTCGTCCGTAACGTGGCTGCGAGTAATCTCGATGACGAGCGCCGCAATGTCGATGGCGTCATGCAGCGAGGGCGTCCTCGACCCGCACGGTCCCGTGGGCAAAGCAGAGCGAGTCATCCTCTACGATTCCACGGCGATCATGCTCGCCGTCATCATTCCAGTGATCGTGCTCACGCTGGTATTCGCATGGTGGTTTCGAGCCGGTAACCGCCACGCGCACTACCGACCGGACTGGGAATATTCCGGTCGGATCGAGATGATCATCTGGTCCATTCCAGCCCTCGTAATCCTATTTCTTGGCGGTATCGCGTGGACGGGGTCGCACGATCTGGATCCCCCGGCACCGCTGGAAGAGTCTGTGGCACCGATCGATATCGAGGTCATCTCTCTCGACTGGCGCTGGCTTTTCATCTATCCGCATGAGGGGATCGCAACCCTGAATCGCGTGGTTGTCCCCGCCGGAGTGCCGCTTCGGTTTCGTCTGACCTCGACGACCGTCATGAACAGCTTCTTCGTGCCTCAGTTGGGCAGTCAGATTTATACGATGCCGAACATGGTCACTCAGCTCAATTTGCAGGCCGACCAACCCGGCACTTTCGAGGGTCTCTCGGCACAGTTCAGCGGCGATGGCTTCTCCGATATGCGCTTTGATCTGGTGTCAACTGACATGGAAGCCTTCAAGGCCTGGGTCAGCACGACGAAGACCCAAGGTGGCGTCCTTGACGAGAGGACATTCGAGGAGCTGGTCAAGCCCGCCAAGGCCGATGGTGTGCAGAGCTATGCGCAAGTGAGTGAGGGACTGTTCGATAACATCTCATCGGGTCCCAGGGCGGCGGTCGCGCCGCAGCGAGGGCAATAATATGCTGGGCAGACTCAGTTGGGCGGCCATTCCGTTCGATGTGCCGGTTGTGATGATCGCCGCCGGCAGCGTCGGCTTTGTCATCTTTTGCCTGTTGGCGCTGGTGACGGTCAAAGGCTGGTGGCCTTACTTGTGGTGCGAATGGATCACCAGCGTCGATCACAAGCGCATCGGCGTGATGTACATCATTCTGGCGCTGCTCATGCTGGTGCGCGGCTTCTCGGACGCCCTGTTGATGCGCAGCCAATTGGCCCTTGCCGCCGGGCACGCGCAGGGGTATCTGCCGCCTGAACATTACGACCAGATCTTCTCCGCACACGGGACCATCATGATCTTTTTCGTGGCCATGCCGTTCGTCGTCGGGCTCATGAACTTCGTCTTGCCGTTACAGCTTGGCGTGCGCGACGTCGCCTTTCCGGTGCTTAACTCCGTCAGCTTCTGGCTGACCGCGGCGGGGGTGCTGTTGGTCAATGTGTCGCTCGTGGTCGGCGAGTTCGCCCGCACCGGCTGGCTTGCCTATCCGCCGTTGAGTGAAGTCGCGTACTCCCCGGGGGTTGGTGTCGACTATTACCTGTGGTCCTTGCAGATTTCGGGTTTAGGAACGTTGTTATCAGGCATCAATCTCCTGACTACCATCTTGAAGTTGCGAGCGCCGGGCATGGGTTACCGGCAAATGCCCGTCTTTTGCTGGACCGCGCTCGCTTCGAATCTGCTCATCGTCGCGTCGTTTCCGATCTTGACGGCGACGTTTGCGATGCTGCTGCTCGATCGTTATGGCGGTTTTCATTTCTTTACCAACGATCTTGGCGGCAATCCGATGATGTACGTCAACCTGATCTGGTGCTGGGGCCACCCGGAGGTTTACATCTTGATACTGCCGGCGTTCGGAGTGTTCTCGGAGGTAGTCGCGACATTCTCGGGTAAGCCGTTGTTCGGTCGCCGCTCGATGATAATGGCAACGATGGTGATCT
>JBEKHO010000079.1:0-8452 GCA_050012215.1 Steroidobacteraceae bacterium | reverse complement strand
CTCTCGGCTGTGGTCAAATCACCCTGGATATACACCACGTTGGCGATCCAGGCGCTCGGCGTCCTTCTTTGGCTACTGCTCATGTCCCGAGAGAAACTCGGTGTTGCGGCCGCAAGCGTAGGAGCGGGTTTCTATATACTGATGCCGCTCTGCGCTTGGGCTTTGTACGGCGAATCGCTCACAGCACTGCAATGGCTCGGGATGAGTTTAATCACCCTGGGCGTGACCTGCGTTAGTCTTCATACCTCTTAAAGACGCCAATGGTCTTTGCACGACTCAAAGAATCGATCATCGCGCGGCACCAGGATGCCGGCGCCCGGCGCTTGGCTGCCGAAGATACTGAACGACTCGCGGCAATGTTCGCGGCCATCGAGTCCGGGGATGCCCGTGCGCGTCCGTCGAAGTATTGGGTCGAGCTCAACAAGATGAACCTCGCCCAACTTCAGGAACATGGCTACGAAAATTTCAAGCGTACCGTTGCGCTCAATTATTTCACGTTCGCGCGCATCCTTCCTTGGAACGAACAGATTCGCTTCTTGCTGCGACAACTGCCGGGGAGCGTGAGCCTGGGCTGCCTCAAGCGCGCGCTCGCCGCACGCAAACATCAGTACTTCAGCGCATTCAATGTCGTCCAGTCTGTCATTTACAATTTTTTGGCGTTGGCGGCCTGGGCATATACGAGAATTGCGTTGTCCGACCCTGGGTTGCTGCGATTACGCGAGCCTGCAGAAGGGAATCCAGCCGCGATTTACGACGACACCGGCGCGCTTGTGTCCCAGGATCTCGCGAGCTCGATTCTCGAGCTGAGCTCCCTCGGCCCTTCGATCGCGCCGGGCTCGGTCGTACTTGAGCTCGGAGCCGGTTACGGTCGCGACGCTTATGCAATCCTTGCTACAAACCCCGGCATCAAGTATGTCATCATCGATATTCCTCCCGCGCTGTGGGTTGCGGAAACCTACCTGAGTCACCAGTTCCCGGACCTTCGAGTCTTTCGTTACAGGAATTTCTCGCGCTTTGATGAGATCGAAAAGGAGTTCTTAGAGTGCGATATAGCGTTCTTCCTCTCGACGCAGATCGCCAGCCTGCCGGACGGCATCGCGGACTTCGCGATCAATATCTCGTCGCTCCATGAGATGCGCCCTGAGCAAATAGCCTTCTATTTTTTGCAGTTCGACAGATTGCTGAAGGATGGCGGAGCTTTCTACTTCAAGCAATGGAAGCGAACGAAAGTCTTGTTCGAGGACGTCGTGATACGCCAGGCCGATTATCCGATCCCTCCCGCGTGGCACAGGGAATTTTCCCGTGAGGCGCCGATACAGACGCGATTCTTTGAGGCCCTATATCGCAAACCTGTGCGCCGGGTGTGATCTCACGGTTCGACCAAAATCGCCAGGTTATTCCGCCAGGGTCGGACCGTCGCCTCGGCGACCAGCGCCGACTCACCGAAGCCACTTGCCAGGAACTGGCGTAGCTCCCGACGGCTCAAATAGCTGATTCGATCTCCGGTGAGCCACCGATCTGAGGCATAACAGAGCCAGTGAATTGGCGTCGGATATCGCGCCCAGTCCTTGAATAGCAATGCTCCATCCGGAGCGAGAGCGGTTCGAATCGCCTCAAGCAGACCTTGTCTGAGCGGCAAAGGCACGTGATGCAGGACGTCGCTGAGGACCACCAGGTCGTAGCGTCCCGCATCGGCGGACGCCACGTCCTGCGCGGTGCATTGCATGAATCTCACTCGATCGGGCCGACCTCGATAGAGACGGCCTACGTTGGAACTGATGTCGATCGCGGTGATGTTCGCCGCCGGAAACGCGGCGCTTAAGCGCTCGGTCACCGCACCCTCGCCGCATCCCACTTCCAGAACATTGTCCGCGCTTGGCTTCCACCGGACAATCAGCTCGATGAACGCATCGAGATCTATATAGATTGAACGGTAAGCGTCGCTGAGTTGCCGCTCAAAAGGACCAAACATCCTTCGAATGGACGGTCCCAATTTCATAACACACCGGCCAGCTTTGCGCGTAATCGCGGAATGATTCGATCGAGGATTCGCGAATCACGCAAGTAGCGATACATGCCAAATGGTCCGAGACCCAAGATACGAGACGCAGCGCCCAGCAGTTGGCCACCATCACCCGCGGAAGCCGAGGCCAAGGCGGCGTTTACAGCAATGGAGGCTCGAGCGGCGCGCTCCACACGCCTTGATCCGTCACTCAACTTGGACAAATGCCGCCTGAGAACCGTATCCATCTGATTTGTGAAATCCGCCCGGTTACGACTTCCGGTCACCGTGAGCGATTTTTCGTGTATGCGAAAGCCCACGGTAATCTGATCGTGATATCGGACCGGTCCCCTCGCCACGAGTTTGAGCCATAGGTCCCAGTCCGCCGTATACCACAGGTTCTCGTCCAAGCCGTCGCAGGCCAGCCAGGCATCCCTTCGGAAGACCGGTGCCGGGGCCGCAATGAAATTCTGCACGAGTAATCGCTCGGTTACGGCAGCCGATTGCAGCGCGACATCGGCGGGCAATGGACAACGCCAGGAGCCGAGTCTTCGACCGTGGTCATCAATTATGGCGCACGGAGCGAGATGCAATGGAATCTCGGCGTCCGCGTCGATCCAGCTTCTGACGGCCAGGCAACGGCCCGGCAGCCACACATCATCCACCCCGAGCCAACAAATGTGTCTTGAGGACGCTTCTTGGACTCCAAAATTTGTCTTGGTTTGCCAGGATTTAAGGTCACAACGCTCGAATAAACGCAGGCGAAGGCGATCCAAATATCGTCGCGCGATATCGCGCGTTGCGGACGTCGGGCTGCCATCGATCAATAGGACTTCGACCCCGCCATCGGCCTCGCCGGCCAGAGACCCAAGAGAGGTATCGATCCACTCTTCTCCGCAGTGAGATGGAATGATGACGGTGAGCCAGGGCGTCCCGGTAGATTTCAAAAAATCTCCTATCTTGCGAATCGACGCATCCGCGCCGCGCCCTGCCGATTATAGAGGCTTTTGCTGGTACAGCCGGACCGTTGCCGGCGAGATGTGATCGCTTTCTCTGATTGCGGAGCTTACCGACATCAAGATCTACGGCAAATACTAGGGAGCCGCGACGTGACGGGCCCACGCGATCCGTAATATTTCCTCAAAATTCGCGGCAAAGCGCTTCTCGTCGCGAACAGAGGACCTCTCGAGGCGGGTGCGCAACGATGCGCGCAGCTGCTCGAGGCGCGTCAGGTCACCGGCTAGCCCAAGCGCTATGCTCACGTACTGCTCTGGCGTGGATGCGGCAAGCTCACCGAGATCGAGGCTGCCCAGTAGACTTAGTCCGCTTCGAGAAACACTGCTCTCCCCGTAGAGCGAAATGACGGGGACGCCAGCGTAAATCGACTCGCAGGTCGTAGTGACACCGTTATAGGGATAATGGTCCAGCGAGATGTCCACTCCCGCAAACTGCAAGCCATAGGGAGTATCGCGTTGATACGGTACGCACTCGATACGCTCGGGGGCCACTCCTGATTTTCCAAACAGGTTGACAATTTCCGCGGCGCGTTGCGGACTCCGAACTCGAGCCACGCGCAGGCGCGAAGTCGGCATATTGACCAGGATCTGCACCCAACATCGGAGAATCGTGTCGCTGGCCTTGGTGAGGTTGTTGAAGCTGCCGAACGTGACAAAGCCGGCTTTGCGGGCGGGCAACGGGCCGGGGTTCGGTAGCGCTGCGAACGGCCGAAAGCACCATTGGGAGTCAGGCAATCGCAGTAGTCGCTCGCTATGCCAGCTATCGGCCAACGGGGACGGATCCGTGACGCCATCGGTGATTCGATAATCCATTGTCGGCAGGCCGATGGAGTTCGGATAGCCCAGGTAACCCAGTTGCACCGGCGCCGCGCGCCTTGCGAAAACAGCCAGCCGATTGAAGACGGTGTGTCCCGATAGATCCACGAGGAGATCGATGCGATCCACGCGTATCATCTCGATTAGCGCATCGTCGGCCAGTTGCGAAACTTCGCGCCACTCATCCGCGTACGAGCGGAGTCGATCGGTGACTGCATCTCCAAAGGGCGAGTTGTTGTAGAAGAAATATTCGAAGGCGTCACGGTCGCGAGCGCTTGCGATCGGCTCAAAAAAATGAGCCACGGAGTGCGCGCGGAAGTCGCCGGAGATGAATCCGACCCGCGGTTTCCCCCCCAGTGCTGGGGTCGGGCGTTGCACGGGAATTGCTTCCGGATGCTGCAACGCAAATCGAGTCGCCCAATCGCGGGTCGCCGCGATGATTTCCTCGGGGCGCCTGCGGTCCGAACTGTGCAGGGCCATCATGTAACTGGACTGCGCTGGGAGATATGTGGGATTGAGCTTGCAGGAAACGTGCAGCTCCTCGATTGCCTTGTCGATGTATCCCCGCCATAGCTCGTTCAGCCCGAGGTTATAGCGGATTACATGGTCGTTTGGCTGGAGATCGCGGGCACGTTCGTAATAAAGCACCGCGGAATCGAGGTCGTCCAACTCACTGGCTGCATTGCCGAGCATGAAGAACGGCAGATGCGAATCTGGCTCGAGCTGGGAAGCCCTTTCAAAAAAGGAAACCGCAGCCTTTACACCCTGCAACTGCCTCGTTCGCAAGCCTTCGTTGATCAATTCAGCCGCCGTCGGCACCGATGCGGCGGATGCAGCGGGCATCGGCGCTCCGGCCGCGCGACCCGTCTCACTGTTCGAGAGATTCGATCGGAACCTACCTAACATGCGCCTGAGCGAGCCGGCGAGTTTTCTCACCTTGGTCATTGGATACGCACTGCTCGACGTCCCGTGAATCTGCGCCACCGCAACCCGTGAGGATCCCGCTGGGCAAGCTGCCGAAAAAATGAGAACCACTCCGCGCTTTTGCTACAGCTGACGCCAAGTGGATAGCATCCAGCGGGCCCCATGCAGTGTAGTAGTATCCCTTTGGCTCGAAAAGAGCTCACGAATTTGCGCAGCTTCATCACGGGAATGAAACGATGGTTCTCAATTGGTTCAACGCGAGCAATGCGGCCAAGATAGGCGTTGCATTGGCCGATGAATATACGCCTCAGGCAGCCGCCGCGTCGGCCGCTCCGAGTGGGAAGACGCCGGGGGATGCGGGGAACGGACTGAATGAGCTATTCGAGCGAGCCGATCGCGAAATCCGCGGCTTGCAGCTGAATTTCTACAAGAAGGCGAAATTCGGCAATGCCTTCAAGTGGCGGTTGATCGAAAACGGCGTCGACAAGGGGCTGGCCGACGAGATTACCCAGCGTTTAGTTCTGCATCTGTCGCTGAACACGGCAGGTTCGGGGCCGAGCCGTAGCGGCACCAACCCGCCGGCCGATCCGCCCCGCGACGGAAACAGCAAACACCTTCTGGCCCAAGGCAATAAATGCATCGCGCAGGGCGACTATCCCGAGGCGATCTCTTTCTATGAGGATTTGATCAGGTTGGAGCCCCGCCACGTCATCGGGCACAACAACCTCGGAGCGGCCCTTTCCAAGTTGGGGCGCTATCAGGAAGCAGAGACTCATTTTAGGGAGGCGGTCAGCATCGACCAGAATTATCCGGACGCACATAGCAATCTCGGTAATTTGCTGAGATTGAATGGACAAATAGGCGAATCCGAGCGTTTACTGCGCCGCTCAATCAAGTTGAACCCGCGCCTACAGGATGCGCGGGTGAATCTTGGCCTGACTCTTGCCTTCATGAACCGTACTCGTGACGCGAAGACCTATTTCGACAAGGTGCTGAAAGCCTCGCCCCGCCACGCCGATGCCCTTTGCGGTCTCGCATTTGTCGCCAAGACGGAGGGCCGCTTCGACGACGCTGCCGCTCTATTCAAGCGCGCGCTGGACGTGGAACCAAGATTATCCAGCGCATGGGCAGCTCAGGTCGGATTACGCAAGATGACCTCCGCTGACTCTGAGTGGCTCGAAAGAGCGGAGGAGATGGCGAAGGGCAGCATCGCACCCATCAACGAGGCCGAGTTGCGCTTCGCCATGGGTAAATTCTGTGATGACGTGGGCGACTTCCGCCGCGCCTTCGACAATTATAAACGCGGCAACGATCTGCTGAAGCGAATGGCCGAGCCTTATGATCGAGATGCACGTACGCAGTTCGTCGATGACCTTGTTCGTGTGCATACCCGCGAGACGGTCGCTACCGCGGATGGTGGAACCTCTGCCTCCGCAAGGCCAGTCTTCGTCGTCGGCATGCCCCGGTCGGGCACATCGCTGACTGAGCAGATCATCGCCTCCCATCCTCAGGCGAGGGGAGCCGGAGAACTGGCGTTTTGGAACGACGCCATGCAGATACATCAAGCGGAGATCCGTGAAGGGCAGTTGGGTGAAGCGACGAGGAAAGGCTTGGCCGAAGGCTACCTACGGGTCCTCGACAGCCACTCCCACGATGCCTTGCGCATCGTCGACAAGACGCCTACCAACGCCGACTACCTTGGCTTGATTCACGCTGTCTTTCCCAATGCTCGATTCATCTATATGCAGCGAGATCCAATCGATACCTGCTTGTCGTGCTACTTCCAACAGTTCTCTCTTTCGATGAATTTCACCACGGACATGTCGGATTTGGCGCATTACTACCGGGAGCATCGGCGCTTGGTAGCGCATTGGCGAGCGGTGCTGCCGCCGGGAACGATTTTGGACGTACCCTACGCCGACCTCGTCGCCGATTTGGAAGGCTGGACCCGCAAGATCCTGGCGTTCATCGGCCTCGAATGGGATGAGCGGTGCCTGAATTTTCATCAGACGAAACGCGCCGTGGTCACCAGCAGCTTCTGGCAGGTGCGCCAAAAGGTGTACAAGGACTCGGTGGTGCGCTGGCGTAACTACGAAAAATTCATTGGCCCACTGCTACCCCTAAAGAACTTGGATCGCTGAAACCACCGGAACGACTCGGGCCGCTCTCCGCTCATCCGGACGAAAATTGTCACAAAGTGACGTAAGTGAGCCTCCCATGGCGTTAGTTGACGACGGATTTATGTCAACCAAGGGCAGGCCCCTCATATAGAATTTCTTTGTTTTCAGATGCTTATATACATGGCATACCCTCTGGCACAGCGCTTGCTCCATTACCGCTACCGGCCCCGCCGTTGTTCGATACAGGTCTGTTGTGTTCATTTCAGGAGAAGACATGCTTAAGCAAGTTCAAAAGGGTTTCACCCTCATCGAGTTGATGATCGTCGTTGCGATCATCGGCATCTTGGCCGCAATCGCGATCCCGGCTTATACCGACTACACGGTTCGCTCGAAAGTTTCGGAAGGCATCAACTTGGCGGGTGCGGCCGAGACCACCATCGCTGAGGGCTGGCAGTCCGGCGGCACGGTGGGTTTGACCGCAGCGGCGGGCGCTTGGACCTTCGCCCCGACCAAGTATGTGACCAACATCACGATTACTGCGGCCACAGGCGTCATCCTGGTGACGTATAACGCTAACGGCGCAACCGGCGGCATTGCGCAGCTGGGTGCTGGCACTGAGATCACGTTCACCCCGAGCATCACGAAACTGGGCCTTTCGGCGGCGAACGCGACGCTGGCCGGCAACATCGACTGGGCTTGTGCGTCGTCCCAGAGCCAGACGGCAGCGTCCGCTGGGTTGCCCGTCACGGCTCCGGCGACTCCTGTCGTTGCCAAGTATGTGCCCACGCAGTGTAAGTAAGAGCTAGATTTTCACTTTGAGCTCTGGAAGCCCCTCCTCGGAGGGGCTTCTTCTTTTGGCATCCGAGGTCCGAGGTCGTGCTTTTTGCGATCAGTATCACGAGCACACGGTCCGCGATGTGCGACCATCTATCGCTGATTTGACAATTGCCCGACTGGCTAACAATAGTATCGCAGGGATGAGTGCGAGGATCGACGTAAGCCCATGAATGATAATGCAATTGCGGCCGTGGGAAGCACGAATCGCGTGGCGTTGGGCGGCCTGGCTCAGCGCCTCGTGCAGGATGGCTTGCTGGACGAGCAGGCCATGCAGGACGCTATTGCCAAATCGAGGGAGAAGCGGGTCAACCTGGTGACGCATTTGGTGAGTTCCAGCTTGGCTGCCGCCCGCGACATTGCCATATCAGCCTCCAACGAGTTTGGAGTACCGCTGCTCGATCTAGACGCGGTAACCGCGGACGTCGATGCGATTCGGGCCGTCAGCGACAAGCTTTTGCAGAAACATCGGGTGCTACCCTTGATGAAGCGCGGGAAGCGTCTGTTCCTCGCCGTCGCAGACCCCACCAACCTGCACGCTCTCGACGAAATCCGCTTCCAGACCTCGATGAGCATCGAGTTCGTCGTCGTCGAGGACGACAAGCTTCAAGCAGCGGTAAACCGGGCGATCGATCAAGCCGAAGCGGTCATGCCAAGCCTGACCGATGACGACATCGATCTCGAGAACCTGGAAGTCACCGGCGGTGACGACGACGCAAACGCAGAAGCGCTGGGCCGCG
>JBEKHO010000078.1:0-8826 GCA_050012215.1 Steroidobacteraceae bacterium | reverse complement strand
AGAATCAGAGTCAGAATCCGGAATCGCGTCCACGTCATATATGGAGTTGCTGGGGACCCTCAGCTCGTCCTTGATGAAAGACACCACCTCGTCGCAGGATATTGTGCTTCCCTGAGCCTCGCTGGGGAGCGCGACGATGCATTTGCGGCGCTTACCGTCGAACTTGACGGTCACGTCCGGCCGCGAGGCGAGGGGTGCAGAATCGGTGCTGTTGGTCGATTTCCCACATCCGCCCAATACGAATTGGAGCGTGGCGCAGACGCATAATGTGCGAATGCCCGTGACGACGCGAGGTCGCGTATGAATTGAGGGCGCGAATCCGCCATGTGCAGTCATTGATCTCTCCCAGAACCCAAATAGTGGGAATCCACAGGATCAGAGCGTTCACGTTGACTTGGCGCTCAGCAAAAGTTGAGTGACGCGAGCTTGCGTCGACGTTGATCGAAGCCGCTTGGCGCAACCATTGACTCCCTCCGTAGAGATCGAGATTTTACTTGATATAATCACCGCATGTACACGCCTCAGGCTGGAATCTTCGCTCTTGGAACCTCTTCACATGCGTATTTGGAGTTCGATCTCCTGAACGCGAAGACATGCAGCAAGTTCGCCTCCACCATCTCCGCGATTCGTGAGCCGCGAACCACGACCGGCGGAGTGAACTTCGTCATCGGGTTTCGGCCCGAACTGTGGCGCGATATCCTTGCAGCGGACGCGCCTCCAGGAGTGGAGGGCTTCAACGCCCCGATCCAAGGGGTGGAAGGATTCGTCATGCCGAGCACTCAACATGATGCGCTGGTGTGGCTGTCCGGCAGCGCCCATGACGTGGTCTTCGACATGGCCCGCTCGGTCATCCATGACCTCGAAGGACAGGCCTCTCTCGCTCAAGAAACCTCGAGTTGGTCTTATCAGCACGATCGCGACCTTACCGGCTTCATCGATGGTTCGGAAAATCCGACGCTGCTCGACGCGCCGATCGCAGCACTCCTGCCTGGCGGAATTCCCGGTGCGGCCGGCAGCGTGCTGTTGCTTCAAAAGTGGAAGCACAAGACGGCCGAGTGGGAGGCCCTGCCGATCGATCAGCAGGAGCGCATCATGGGACGCACGAAGCTCGACAGCGTCGAACTCGACAACAAGCCCTCGGAGTCGCACGTCGCGCGCACCGATCAGGATGAGTTCGGGCATATCTTTCGTCGCAACATGCCTTACGGAACTGTGCAGGAGCACGGCACCATGTTCGTTGGCCTGAGCGCAGAGCAGAAGCGGCTTTCCAGAATGCTCGAGAGCATGGCCGGCTTGGTCAATGGCAAGCGCGATGCGCTTACACGCTTCGCTCAACCGTTGACCGGCTCTTATTATTTCGTTCCGTCCGTTGATAGCCTGCGTCGGTTACGCGACCGGTAGAGTCGCTCGCAGCCCTGGAGTCGATCGCTAACTGCCATGCCCGGCTACGATCCGCAGCGCGATATAGGGTGCCACGTTCAATGAAAGCACCGCGATTTTATACGCGGCCATCCCTGAATAGTGGATGACGTCAAACTGATTTTCTGAGAGCCGGAACCATCTATCGTGGAGCCGGTAGAGTGACCTCTTCGCAAATACGAACGCGAAGAACCATACGAACAATACTGCGTAGTTCACGATGGCGCACCAGAGCATAAAATCCCGAAGGATGGCGATGGTCATAATCATTCACTCCGATTGCCACAACAGGGTCTTACGCTCGGCAGGCATGGACAGCATTAGGAGGGCTCCGGCGAAAAACTGTACGACGTGGTCCATACTTTGGTAGTGCTCACTCGACCCCTTGCTGGGCTGTCAGAATATCGTCGCAAGACCAGGCTCCTTTTGCAGCATTCCCATAGCCCTCGACCGTCAGATATACCATTCCTCGCTTCTACTCTGCTACCTAGTGTTTGGCGTCTGCTCAAATTCGAAAAGCTTTTGCCGCAGAAAGGCCTCCGACGTAATCGTGCGCCCGTCAGCGAACCTGATCTGATACGGCAACCCGGAAACTGACGAGACTGAGGCACACAATCGGATGAAATCCACAGCAGTCACAACTCGAGAACCGGCCTCTTTTAGCTTCAGACGCAGGTGGCCGGCAGCACTCTTAGCGTCGTAGGCGGTTCCGTTTCGTATGAATTGAGCGTTCGACAGCGTCTCTATCGTCGCTATTAGATACTCAATCTTCCGAGCTTCCAGCGGCGTTAAAGCGTCTGCCTGCGCGTGCGCGCCAATTGCGAAAACAAGCAAAGCAAGGAAATTACGCATACGCTGAGATCGGACGCCTAACGTCAAAGCTGAGCGGCGCGCGGCGGGGCAGACGACGACGATGCCGATCGTCCGCTCCAACGAAGGTTACGCGCTGTCTGTAACCGTGACTTGCAAGCCACCCGCAAACTTCGCTGCTAAGTTATAGATCCCACACCCGATCGGCACGAATATCAATCCCGCAAGGCCGTAGAGAAATGGCATCAGCATGAGTATGCCTGGGCCGATCTTCGGACCCGGACCGGGAGGCATCGGTGCGAAACTAGTGATAAGTGCCATTGGAATCACGAAGATAAAGCTGGTTGCGAAATAAATGAGTGCAAATAATTTGCCTGCTTGCCACGGCGCTATTCTCGTTAGTCGTTTAGTCATGACTTCTCCCTATTGTTTCGCTGACATTTTAAATCATTGTCTCAATGCCCTAACAACTAAGTTGAGCGACGCCAGCTCGCGTTGCCGAGAAACTAAGCTGATCTAGCCACATCATTTACTTCACTCCCTCGCTTACCGAAGACGCCACCCGCGATCGCTCGAACCTGGTTAGAGCGCCGGCCATAGTTCGACCGTCCCGGAACCATAATCGTCTACCACCAGCCATTCAAGAGGCCGATTGGGCAGCTGTTTCGAAAGTTGCGAGCTCGCGAGGCGCAGGGTAGCGTTCTCCACAAGGACCTTAAATTCTTCGGCGCATCGATGCGCGTTGGGTGTCGGGTCTATCACCTCACATATAATTGCGCGCGGTGTGGGGCGCAGAGCGACCACGCCGTCGAATAAAACGAGGCCTTCACAGCGGTCGAGCAACGCCGCTGCTAAAGCCAGCTGTTGCTCGGACGAATTGTGGTCAACGACGAGTGCGTCCCTATACGCAGACATGCGCTCTAGCAACCAGGGTGAGCGACGCCGGCCCGCATTCCATGATCGACACGGCGATAGCGCATTCGAAATGTCAGGATGAGCGGAAGCGCCGGAGGCAGGTGGCGAATCGACTCAAATGCGTGTGGATACACTCGACACCCTGCTCTGGGACCCCGCTGCATCCACCGAAATCGACGCCGCACGGTCCTGTGCAAACCGCTCGAATTGTGCGACCACGAACTGGTCCGCGAAGCTCGGCCCGTTGAGTTGCTCCACGAAGCCGCAATGGCCGCCGTAACGGGTGCGCAGGATGGTCAAACGTGGCGATCGCGCCAGACGCGCGAGGTCGGCGACCGGAATCATCGGATCGTCCTCCGCGAGCAGTATGGCCGCCGGAAACCGCAAGGTCGCGAGTCGCTGGCCAGTGATTGCGTAGCCATCGAGGTAGGCCTCGAGACTCGTGAAATCGGTGAACTGGCGCACGAGTCCCTCGGTCATCGAACGCAAATCCTGGGTGCGCAGCAAAGACTCGAAATCGGGCAGGTCCGGCCACGCGCGCCGCTTGCGCCGCAACGAACTGGACCAGCGTCGCACGAAGTATCGGCGGTAGAGGGACCAACCGCACTCTAGCGCGTCGAGCGTGACGGCCGGATCGAGTACCGGGGATATGGCGACTGTGCCGGCAATCGTTTTGGGGGCGCGGGGGTCGGCAGACACTCTTAGCACGAAGTTGCCCCCGAGCGAAAAGCCTGCCAGGAACATCTGCGCCTGGGGAAAGCGCTCCGCGACTGCCCGTGTGGCGCCGACGACCTCGGCCAGTCGACAGGAGTGGAAGATCTCGCGGTTGAGGTGGTGGCTCTCCCCGTGGTCGCGCAGATTGAGCCTCAGCACGTCGAATCCGCTTGCGAGCAGCTGCGCACCGAGAGAGACTACGTAGCAAGACTCAGCGCTGCCTTCCCATCCGTGCAACACCAGCACGATCCGCCTCTCTCCCGGTTCAACGGTCACCTCGTTCGCCCCGCCATTTCCCTTCGCCGGACTCAGAAATCCCTGCAGGCGGACACCGTCGCCGCAATCGATCAGCCATTCCCGCGCGTTCGCAAGGAGCATCGCGCCGCGCCGGCGAGTGAGCCACTGCATCGGTGGCAGGTTACCGATCGTCGTTTGTACCTGACCGTTGCGCAACGCGCGCGGCGGCGAGAATGCCGGATGCTTCGTCAGAGGACGGCCCGCCGGCATGCATAGACGATGGGATCAGGGGCGGTGACGGAGCCGACGTGCATCGATGTCGGGGCCTGGAGTACTAGGTTCATATTAATTCTCAGCCGGCGGACATGAAGTTGCGAAAGCGGGAATGTTAGCGCTTAGACTAGGCCAAGAATAGATCGGAGGAAGTTGAATCGATGTTGACGCGAGCGACGGACTCGGACGTACCCGCCATCGTCGAGCTGATGAATGTCGCCTTCCGAGCGACCGGCTCAGGGGCAAGCTGGAACTCCGAGGCCCACATCATCGACGGCAATCGAACGACCGAGGAATTGCTCCGAGCGGAACTCGGTGAGAGGCCCGATGTGGCGTTGTTCGTTTGGAGGGCGGATCCTGCAGGCGTTATTCATGGTTGCGTCTCGCTTGAACCCACTGCAGATGGAGTCTGGTACTTGGGAACGCTGAGCGTCGATCCCCGGTTGCAGAATTCCGGCTTCGGCAGACGACTGCTGAGGGCCGCCGAGGAATGGGCGAAGGAGCAGGGTGCTAGGGTCATTCGTCTCAAGGTGGTCAATGCGCGCGAAACGCTGATCGCATGGTACGTTAGGCGAGGGTATCGGCTGACGGGCGAAACGCAACCGTTTCCGTACGACGACCGGCGATTCGGCACGCCTCGGCGCGACGATCTCAACTTCGTCATTCTCGATAAAGAGATTCGCGAGCGTTAGTCAGGGAACTCGAACGACTCGTGCGAGGTGGCTTCTATGCGCCGTGATGAGCGATCCGCGGATCGCATCGAACCGATGGCCGGTGAGACAAGCGCGTAGTCGCCCTCAGCTGTTGGCTTATCGGAGATGGAGTACTCAGAGTACGAGTCCTGCTGTCACGTTTGCCCATCGAGGAAGGATGCGATGGTACCTGTCGGGACATCCATGTTCTGAAGTGTGCATCGGAAGGCTTTCCGCTTCGGATCGATCTCGGTGATGACGCGCAGACCCAAGCCTGGCACCTGTGCGTCATAAAACGAAGCCGCTTGCAGAAACTCTTCGCTTACTTCGGAATGAACTTCCAGGCGCATCACTTCAACAGCTTTCGCGCATCCTCTATCACGTCGTCCGCCGGAAATGTCTGAGCGGTTCCGCTCTCCATTTCGCCGAGGCGCCGCTCCGACTCCTTGAGCCAAGCGGCTTCCGAATTTGCGTCGACAGGGGCATCCAGGTCGTCAATATTTCCGAGGGAGCTCAGTGCGCTCTTTTTGGCTCAATGCGGAGATGTCCCGCTCAATGTCGGCCAATGCACGTGCCATAGATTGTGTCCTCCGCGTGCCGCCCTTCATTCTACCGCGAGGTCAGACCGGGCGCTAACGGCCAAATTGAGCGCCGCGTGTCCGCTCCAAGTTAGAGGCCTTGGTCGCGAATTACATAAAAGACGGTTCCGGTGATCTTTGTAATCATTTTGGACACTGTAACACTGTAACACTGTAACACTGTAACACTGTAACACTGTAACACTGTAACGACATCGCCCGGCTTTGCGCGCTGAGTCCTAACGTGAATTTCCTTGGAGTTACCGATATCTATAGTGCATTGGCGCAATCCCAGGCCCTTGCCGAGGCGCGAGCAGCCCAGCACTTTGCCTTGAAACCTTGCCCCTGAATCAACGGCTTCGTTCATTACGGAGAACACGATTGTGGCAATCGTCACTATCGGCATGGCTAGAAAGAGCGCTTCAACTTTGCGTAGAGCCAAGCTGGCCTCTAATGATGAGGTTGAGCGACGCGGGTATGCGTTACCCGATATCGAAGCTGATTTATCCCAATCATCGACTCCCTCCGTTGCTCACCGAAGCTGCAGCCCGCGATAGCTCCAACCGATTGTTAGATTTCGTTAGCGAACCTTTGCCAGTCGCTCTGCCATACGCGTCTGCCAGCCAGGTCCTGTGGCCTTCCAGCGTGCAATCACATCGGCCGGCAACCGCAGGGATATCAATTTCCGCGGATTCGTTGACACCGGCCGGCCGCCTTTGTTGATTTTGGCGCGCTTCAACATCTGTTCGGTCAACTCCGGAAGCTCGTCATATTCCCGCGCCTTTACGACGTGAGCATCGACGCGCCCCAGATCAGACTTCAAGGAGCGGCGCGATGCGGCTTTGTTCGCGTTCATTGGCTTTCCTCATACTAAATATGTGACGCCCGGCGCCACGCGGCGTGTAGCCGACAACGACCATTCGACCCTCTAGGTAGCCGAAACAGATTATGCGGGTTTCGCCATAGTCCTTCCGGGTATCCCCAACCTCCAGAGTCATACCGGCGAAAATCTTTGCGGCATCGGCGAAATCTAGCCCGCGATCGGCGAGCGTCTTAGCCCGCTTCGCTGGATCGAAGGTGATTCGCATATGGTTATTGTATATACAAAAACCACGTCACGCAACGTCAGCACATCGCGACGCTGGGAAAGGAATCTAACAACCAGGTTGAGCAACGCGGGCTCGCGTTGCCGCCAAGCGAAGCTGAATTATCCAGATCATCGACCCTCTCCTTGGCTCATTGAAGCTGCGGCCCTCGATCGCTCAAATCGCCAGTTAGGACCGGACCGCCAACACCATCAGGCGCCCTAGCACACCCATAAGCATGTACCCGAGCATCAAAGAGGCAAATACCAGCGTCCCTATAAAGCCTCTCCGGAAACCGCGAGTTTGGAAAAGATAATATGGGATTGCAATTATCGAAAAGCCAACGACCGCCGTCGATAAGAGCGGGCCGCGTTGATAAGACCGCGAATCTGAATCTACCCGAAACCATAGGAATACGAAGAAGATACACGCGTCCCAAAGACCAACGTGCTTGGCGGAACTGGTGTGTAACGGTACAGCCAAGCCCCCGCCAAGCCATCGGCAAAGCCAAGCGCGAGAATTACACAGCCGATTCTGGCTGTGAAATTGTGCATGGTCGATGCGGGTCCTAACGATAAGGTTGAGCGACGCGCGGTGGCGGTGCCGTCAATCGAAGTTGATTTATATGCATCGTCGACTTGCCTCCATGGCCCACCGAAGCTACCCGCCGCGCGATCGCCCCAACCGTTTGTTAGACGTCGCGTGAGCGTCGGCATAGCGATCAAGAAGAGCCCGGATCATCCGCTGATACTGGGTGCCATGGAGGCGAGCCTCTTTTTTGAAGAAATCGACGCTTCGTTTAGAAAGTGCGATGGTGACCTTCTCCGTATCCTCACGAAATACCAACTCGCTGGGTGGGGGGAGAAAATCTTTAACAACATTCAAACGCCCAAGAGGCTCATTTGTGTACTTGATTGGCTTTTTCATACAAGCGTAAACCTCGCGTCCAGTACCCTGCACCGAAAATACGAATAACCTCTTGGCGATAAGTGAAACGTACTGTCAGAACTCCATCGCCGCATTTGCCAAAACAGAAATATCTCTTTTCAAGTTCGGTGCTATGACCAAGATCCTCGGCAATCACACGTCGCGGATCGTCAAACGCATATTGAGCTTCCGAAAAGCTGATTCCGTGCTTAGCCTGATTCGTCAGATCCTTCGCCGGATCCCACTCGAAACTGACCTTCGATATCGGCGGAGTTTACCGTATGTATGGGTATTTAGCCATATGTATGTATGGCGCAGCAAAGCCATGCTGAGGCGGCGACTAACGTCCCAGTTGAGCGGCGCGCGGCTGCGCAGATTCAACCGAAGCTACTTTATCCCGATTCATCGATTCCCTCCGATGCTCAACGAAGACGACGACGCGTGTCCGCTCCAACGTAAGTTAGGGCCGTCGCGCCCAGTAGCCCGGTTCGCGTCGATGGTGTGCCACGGCCAATACCTGCACGACCGAATCCGCCTCGCGATAAATGACAGAATAAGGAAATCCGCGTAAAGACACCTTGCGAATATCAGGCGGGCGGACAACTCTGAATCGAAGCGGTGTTTGACAGGCGCTGGTGATGGCCAACATCGTTGCCGAGTGATAGCGAGCACCGAGCCCAACGCGGCGCTCTTCGTAGTACGTGACTTGCTCCTCGTGCTCGACCGCCGCGTCTGGATGCAGCCGCCACTTCACTTCAATCGAGCTCGAACCCGCTGCTCGAGATCCTCGGGCGTCACCAACTGTACCCGACCCTCATCGATCTCTCGAGCCCGCCGCTCGGCCACATCGAGCCACAGAGCCTCTACGTCCCGTTCCGGCAGGTTGTCCAAGCTCTCAAGAAGCCGTTCCGCAAGCTTCGCTCGTTCCCTCGGCGGAAGCGACATAGCCTCTTCTTCAATGGTGTCGGCGCTCATACAGTGAGTTTACCACCAAGTGACCGTGGCAAAAATTACGCGATTTACCAATAAAGGACCTAACGACCAAGTTGAGCGGCGCGGGGCTTCACCAGCGTCAAACGAAGGCACTTTATCCCAATCATCGACTCCCTCCTTGGCTTACCGAAGACGCGACCCGCGATCGCTCGAACCGGTTGTTAGGCCGGATTTGGCACTACC
>JBEKHO010000077.1:0-8868 GCA_050012215.1 Steroidobacteraceae bacterium | reverse complement strand
TTGCGTCCGAGCTGCTTGTCGCGCGACAGGAACAGGTTCTTGGCCAGCTGCTGGGTGATTGTCGACGCTCCGCGCGCGGCGCCGCCGCGCGACCAGTTGGTGAGCAGCGCGGCGGGTAGTTCACGCAGGTCGATGCCGCGATGCCCGTAGAAGCCTGTGTCTTCGGCAAGCAGCAGAGTGCGCACGAATAGCGGCGGAACGTCGCGCAGGGCGATGAAGTCGGGGGATGCGAGCGAAACGTCGATGGGGCGGTGCGGCCCGGGACCGTCTTCGGATCTGAAGATGAAATCGCCGCGCAGGCGCGCGATCGCCGGGGGCATCTGACGTGGCGGCTTGAAGTCGATCTTCTGGCTCACCGAGAGCGAGGCAGGTTCCGCCGGGCGTCCGCGTACACGCACGTCGATCGTGGCCGAGCCAAGGTCACGGCCTGCGCCGGGCGCCATTCCGAAGCTATCGGGCACCGCGAGCCCGGATGCACCCAGCAGTTGCGCGAAGTCCAGATGTTGTATGCCGAGTGCGAGATCGACAACCGGGTCGGTGTCGAGATCGCGCAGTGTGATCGAGCCCGACAGGGCGGCACCGGCCACGGTCGCGTGGACCTCGGGGATCTCGATCGTGCCCCCGATCCGGCGCCAAGTGCCATCGAATCGTATGGTAACGTCCGTCGGATCGCCGAGCTGCGGCCCGTCGGCGGCGTTATCCGCCAGCGCTCCCAAGCGCGCGCCGCGCGCATCCATGCCCACGTGGAAACGGAACGCATCGGAACTGGCCTGAAGGTCCACGCGGCCGTCCGCGATACCACCATCGAGCAGCGGGTGGGCGTCGCGCCGCACGTCGAGCAGACGGCCGACGTCGAGCCTACGTGCTTCGATGTTCCACGCGCTGCCCACCGGATACGCCAGCTTGCGGATTGACAGGCCTGCCTGTGGCCCCACCAGCGTGAGCCGGAGGTCCTCGCCGAAAATGCCCGCCATGTCCCAGGCAGTGGCCGGCGATCTGACACTCACCCCTGCTGGCCCCGCGAGAGTGGCGGCGCGAACTGCGAGTCGCAAGCGGCCGGGCCACGTGGCCGCGATCATGTCGGCATGCAGTCGCACTCCATGACCGAGGTCGAGATCGAATCCCTCCAATCGCAGCAACGGCCAGATGCCGACGTGTACCAGCCCGATTCGAGCAACTGCGCCATGGCGCACGGCTGCGGACTCGATCCGCGCTCGCACCGCGTGCCCGAGCATGGATCTCAGCAACAGCGCGGCCAGGCTTACGACCAGCGCCGTGGCGATCGCTCCGAGCCACCACCGTCGCCTGCGGGTTCGAAACGTAAACATCGACGCAAGGATGCCACAGCCTGATCGCGCGCCGGCTGTTGGGCGGCCTAGGGTCGCAGACGGCCGTCGATCAGGTCTGCCTCAACCGGGCCCTTCGAGTCGACCAGCGGTCCCCTAAACATTGGTGCCGCACCGCGCCGCCGTGGCGCACCCAGATTCCGGTTACAGGGGATGGCTTTGCCTGGGTGTTACAGGATGGCAGCCTCGCCGTTTTTGATCATGTGTTCGCACAGCCCGGCGCCGATCGAGCGTGCGTCTCGCGGATTAGAAGCGGGGAACGCACCTATGAGATGCTCGCCTTTCCGTTGGACAACCCACAAAGCCGTTCCGAGCGCGTACTCGACGCAGTGCCGATTTCAGAGAACACTTTTGTCGCGGTGCGAAGCTGGAACAACTCCGTTGCCTTGTCATGGGTAACTTTTAAATAGTGGCCGAACGCTCCGTCTGGTTCCGCACTCGTTTATAGCCCAGGCACTCGAGACCCTCAAATAAATAATTACAAATCGATGATGGGATTCGGCCGCGCTTTGCACATATTCCTCTGAAGGACAGGAATCTCAGCCGCAGACGGATGCCGCTCGGGCTGCCGGGCAACCATTGCGATTGAGCAAGCGAAATAAACAAACGGGGAAATGTCATGACACATTTCAAGATCCGAAGCCTCACCGCAATGATTGCGCAATCGTCAGCAACACGGAAGGAGACCCCCTTGGGTAAGCTCAAACAATTCGGGATCAAATTATCAATCGGCTCTATTGGGCTTATAGCAGCGCTCAGCCTCCACCCTGAGTCCGCCCACGCCGGTGCAGCAGGGGCGGAAGGCCGTGCTCAATTCGAGTCGGCATCGGTACGTGTTAACGTGGGCACCTCGTGCATGCTGCACCCCGAGGGCGTCACGGACCCCAAGCAGTCCATCCACGTGGGCGTCGATGAGGATGGTGTGGCTCGCTTCGAGGCCGCACGTGCTACGTCGCAAAGCAGCATCGACAAGCTGACCCTTGATTGCACCGATTCCAGCGGCAATGGGCAATCGTATTCCGTGGATCTTCGGTCGGACGAGACGTTTGCACCTCGACCGTTTGACCCATCGCTGACGACGCTTAAGTTACGGCCGGCACTGACCGGTGATCCGCAGAGTTTCACGGTGGAGGAATTGGTGAGCGCGGGCTACGGGCTGCGCCCCGATCCAAAAGCGAATCCGGACGGCTACGCCAGATGGCTGGCTACGGCTACGATACCGGCGCACCTGCTGCGCAGCACGCCGAGCCGGGTGCCCTCGACGATGCACAGGGCGTCCGAGATCAACGCCGGCGTCCATGACGTACCGAATAATTACTGGACCGGCCCCGTCCTCAAAGGCTCCTACCAAAAGAATGCGACTGCCGCTCTCACTTACAGCTACGTGATGAACGAAGCGACCTTCAATGTCCCCAATGTCACTCCCGGCGGATTAGGGACGGGCACCACCACGATGACCATATGGACCGGGCTCGACAACGTGTTCCAGGCCATCGTCGACGTAAATGCGACAGCGACGGCTGTGTCGTTCGGCATTCATAAACAAAATTTTAACCCGTGGATCCCAGAAGGCCCTGCGGAAGGCGATGAGGCAGGAACGAGGTTTACCCCGAAACCCGGCGACAGCGTGTTCGCCCAGGAGTGGTACTGCGACGCGACAGGACATAATGATCTTGCAGGCGGCTACGCGTGCACGTATATGGTGGATCTCACACAGCAGGTAGTTTGGTCGTGTGATCAGGCGCAAAACTCCGACTGCGAATCCTATAAGCTCAAGCCAGCGGACCTAGGTAACGGCAAGCTTGGCTTTCAGGCCGAATATATTATCGAAGATGACACGGGTGAAGTCGTCAAGAATTCGCTGGAGTGGCCCGATTTCTCGCCGGTTACGATGCGTGGTAGTGCGTTGGTGGTCAAGGGAAGCGGCCATTCCGGAGAAGGTCGGGCGGTGACGACGACGACTGATCCCTACGTCACATTATTAACCGACGCCACGGCGAGCACTCCGTTGGTGCGCGGTGACGGGCACCTGCTGATCACCCTCCCGAGCGGAGGCGTCACATGGGATGAGAAGCAGACGAATGTCTACTATTGGAACGGTACAAATTTCAACAACTACTCGGTTGCTTGCGCAAACTCCATTGGTGTTGGGCCGAACTCGCGCGGGCTGACCAACGGAACCCCGTGGACCACCGGTTGCAGCGCCAATTCTGCCGGGAATCATGCCGTTTACCAGATGCAGACGGGCGGCGCATGGGTCGAAATGGAGCAAGGCGTCGCCGAGCAGGTCGCGGTATCTCCGGAAGGCAACGCCTGGGCGATCGCCAGAAATGGAGATATTCTCTATTGGAACGGCAGCAAGTTCGTCGAGAACGCCGCGGGCGGCTGCGCCACGTCAATCGGTGTGGGTCCGAACTCGCGCGGGCTGACGCTCGGAACCCCGTGGATGACGGGTTGCGGCGCCGATGCTGCAGGGAATCATACCGTCTACCAAATGCAGACCGGGGGGAAATGGGTCGACATGGAGACACACGTCGCCAAGCAGGTCGCGGTATCACCGGAAGGCATCGCCTGGGCGATCGCCGCGAACGGAAGTATTCTCTATTGGAACGGAAGCAAGTTTGTCGCGACCGCGGCGCCGGCCTGCGCCACGACGATCGGTGTGGGACCGAGCTCGAGCACTCTGCCGAACGGGAGGCCGTGGTTCACTGGCTGCGGCAGCGCTGCCGACGGGAATCACAGCGTGTACCAAATGCAAAGCGGCGGCACCTGGCTCAAGCTGGAAAATGACGTGGGAACGGCCGTCGCGGTTTCGCCGGCCGGAAACGCGTGGGCGATCTCGACACTACACTAACGCGCGTGGTGGTCAGGAATTCTTGCGAGCGCGCATGACGCGTGGTCTACCTGGGGAAACTAATAGGTAAGGGGTGGGCAATGCTCACCCCTTACCTACCTACGGTGCGGTTACGCACCCGGCGGTCCAAAATAAATTGCGAATTCTGCGTGAGGTGAGCGGGTCCGAATTCTTAGAACTCGACGCCCGCCGATCGTTGCATTCCGAACGTCTCAGATCGTCGGACCTGCAAGGATGTACGCTCTTTCGCTTTTTCGGAATCAAGGAAGGTTACGGCGGTGCACACCCGAGCGGTGAAGATGTGCTCGCGGGACGGCAGATCCCGCGTCCTCTCATCCTCATCAAGCAATCGGTCCAGGCATTCTACGATCTGCAGGGCCGCGCGCCCAACCCCAATCTGCATCCTTGGTTTACGAACACCGGACAAATCGATTGGGTGGGCGACTACGTGCATTGGTACCGGGCATTCTTCGAGTCAAAACGAATTGCCACGACGGAACCGCGAGATTGCATTCGTACGCCAGCAATTTTGCGCGCACCTCGAGGATCAGTACGCCAAGCTGAGCAACGAGGACAAGCAGAGCGGGACCGCAGGCGCCTGCGCGCTGCTGCTTGCACCGCTGCAATTCCTCGACTGGCTGCGCACCAGGTTCACAAAGATGCATCGCATCGTGGGGTGGTTTTACGTCAGCGCCGTTTTCGTTCTCGCGCCGATTGGCGACTACATCCAGTACCTCGACGAGAAACTCGGGTTTAGCCGCTCCTTCACGATTGCGACAAGCGTCGATGCCGTGCTGTTGATGACGACGACTGCGATCGCGCTCTATTTCATCCTAAACCGCAAAATCCAGCAGCACCGCCAGTGGATGACGCGAAGCTACGCGGTAGCTCTGGTGTTTTTCGAAGTCCGGTTCATCTCTGGAGTCCTGGGGCCCGATGACAGCAATGCCGCAGGCGAAGTGATCATCTGGATCTGCCTGGTCGCGGCAATTCCGTTGGCTGACGTCGTGCTGCAACTCCAGGAGTCCTGGCGTGTTCGCCCGCAGGCAAAGGCCTGATGGTCCTGACCGAACCGGCGACCGTCAGCAGAGGGGTCGATGAATACGCCAGCATCAAGGCTGGCCCTTCCACCAACACATGGCATGGAACACCGCAAGCATCCCGAAGAAGTAGCCAAGGCTCGAAAAAGGGTGTTCGTGCGAGCCCATAAATGGAAAGCCTACGAACCACAGTGTGGCCCAGACTCCGTACGCCACCCGACCTTGCCGGTTCAGCGCTGGCCGGGGACCCCAGCCCCATTGCCTTGGGCCGAACCAGTACTTAGGCATATCGTCCATGGGCCCATTAGGACGGCAACGGCAGCAAAGCTGCCATGACAGGCTTCACGCAAACGAGCTTCTTAAGGCGGTGCCGCTCGTGCTCACAATGCTCGCCGTCGTACCTGCGTGGCTGGCAGGCCTACATCCAATAACCTGAGATTCACTGTGCGTGCTTCAAGCAGCCGTTCGTGCGCGGCTGCAAGGGGAGCTGAGGGCTGGCATAGCGCTCGACGCGCGACGACGATGTGCCTATGCTGCTCGAATGTCCTGGCAACACCTGCGTATTTCGCGATTTGGCGGTCCCGAAGTACTGCAACTGGTGGTGGAGTCGGCGATCCCTCAGCCGGGACCCGGGGAGGTTCGCATCAGGGTGCTCGCTGCCGGCACCGGGTTTACCGACACGATGATTCGGCGCGGCCGGTATCCGGATTTCAAAGGTCCGCTGCCGTTTACGCCTGGCTACGAGATCGTTGGCGTGGTCGAAAAGACCGGTGTCGGCGTGGTAACACCACGAGAGGGCGAGAGGGTGGCTGACTTGTGTGTCGTGGGTGGCTATGCGCAATACGCGATCCGGCCAACGCGCTTTCTCGTGACCGTTCCTGACGACATCGATCCAGCCGAGGCAGTTTGCATCCCGCTTGCTTACCTCACTGCGTTTCAGATGCTGACCCGGTGCCGCAAGCTGCGGTCGGGTGCCTCAATTCTCGTCATAGGTGCCTCGGGCACCGTCGGAACCGCATTGCTCGATCTCGCGCGCCACCTCGGTCTGAAGGCGATTGGCACGTGTTCCGAGGCGAACCTGGCGGTGATTGAGCGGTTCGGAGCCGCGGCGCTCGACTATCGCGCGGGTGACTTCGTGACCTCCGTGCGTCAACTCACCCCGGGCGGGGCAGGCGTTGATATCGCATTCGATGCGATGGGTGGAGCGCATTTCGGCCGTTCGTTCGCGTGCCTCGCGCCCGGTGGGCTGCTCGTTGGTTACGGATCGCAAACGATGGCAGTCGGCCGTGAGAGCCTGATTGCCGCAGGTCTTGGCTTGGCTCGTCTGAAGCTGTGGAGTACGTTGAGGGTTTTTTTCGGCGGCCGTAGCGGCGTCTTCTACAGCATCACCGCCCGTCGATCTACCCACCCGGATGACTATAGGACCGACATGACTACGCTGTTCCAGCTGTTACGCGCCGGCGCCATTCGGCCTGTCGTGATCGACCGACTGCCGCTCGCAGCGGCAAGCGAGGTACACTCCCGCATCGACAAAGGCGGCCTTGGCGGCAAGATTGTTTTGCTACCCTGGTCTGCATAGGGCGCCCGCGGTAGGCTTCAGATGTCCCTCAAAGTTGTCGCGCTTATTCCCGGCATTTTGATTGCGACGCAACTGTTCGCCGCCGATCAGGCGGCCGATCCCGTGAGCACGTTTGTTCATACCGAAATGCAAAACCAGCACATCCCAGGCTTGACCCTGTTGGTGTCAAAGGGCGGCAAACCGATCCGCACCGAGGGATACGGAGTTTCGAATCTGGAATTGAACGTTCCCGCCAAGCCGGAAACGATATTTCAGTCGGGATCCGTGGGTAAGCAGTTCACCGCGACCGCCGTGATGATGCTGGTCGAGGCCGGCAAGGTCGGACTGGAAGACCCCCTTACCCGGTATTTTCCCGAAGCGCCTTCCTCGTGGAAGCAGGTGACGGTGCGCGAGCTGCTAAGCCACACCGCGGGCTTCACCGACTATCCGAAAGGTTTCGACGAAAAAAAGGACTACACGGAAGATGAGCTTCTCAAGATCGTCGAAGCGATACCGCTAGCTTATCCGCCCGGTACGAACTGGAGTTACAGCAACTTAGGCTATCTGACGCTGGGTATTCTCATTCACAAAGTGACCGGCGAATTCTATGGAGACTTCCTGCAGCAAAAGATCCTTCGCCCGCTCGGAATGTCGACGACGCGCATCATCAGCGAGGCGGATATCATTCCCAATCGATCGGCCGGATACCGGTTGGTCAACGGCGAAGTGAAAAATCAGGAATGGGTTTCCCCATCGCTCAATACGACTGCCGACGGGAGCCTCTATTTCTCGATTCTGGACCTCGCCAAGTGGGACGCTGTCCTCTACACCGAGAGGCTCTTGAAGAAATCGAGCTTGGCGCAGATGTGGACGGTGGCCCTGCTGCGCAACGGACAACCGAATTCCGGCCATTACGGCTACGGCTGGTTCATCGAAACACAAAAAGGCCACCGCCTGATTGAGCACGAAGGCCAGTGGCAGGGCTTCGAGACCCAGATCTCCCGATACGTGGATGACGAACTCACCGTCGTCGTCCTAACCAACCTTGCCGAGGCAAAACCGGACCTGATCGCCCACGGCGTCGCAAGTCTTTATCTGAATCATGAAGCGCCGCCCTAAGCTGCGGACTGCAGGCTCGATCTTTACCACGGCGAGGTCCCAAGTATGACGAGCCTGCGAGCCATGGCGGTTGTGATCGCTTCGCTTTCGATCTTGAGTGGGTGTGCGACCCGACGCCCGCCGCAAGGCGCGGCGACCGCTGGCGCTGAGGAGGCGGTGCGCAGCACCGAAATGGCCTTTGCCCAAGCAATGGCGGACCGGGATTTCGACGCGTTTGTCAGTCACTTATCTGCGGACGCGGTCTTCTTCGATGGCAGCAAGATTCAGCATGGCACGGCAGAAGTGTCGGCTGCCTGGAAGCCGTTATTCCGCGAGCCGAAGGCGCCGTTTTCTTGGGCGCCCGATCATGTCGAAGTGCTGGCGTCGGGGAACTTGGCGCTGAGCACCGGACCGGTGATCGTGAATGACAGAATCGTAGGTCGGTTCAATTCGATTTGGCGGCTCGAGGCGCCCCATACCTGGCGCATTGTGTTCGACAAGGGCGAGTCCATTTGTGCGGATGCAACAAAATAGATTTGCTGCGTTGCAATGCTTGGCTCAAGATCCCGCTGGCCGACTACAAAGGCCATATGTCTTTGCCGGCGGTCGGGCAGGCACAAATGATCGCGGATCAGTTCGATCGCGCCTTGGATCAATGGGCCCCTACGAGTCTCGCAGTCATCGGATGTGCCGGGGGTAACGGACTCGATAGAATCGCCAGCAGCAGGGTCAAGCGCGTCATCGCCCTGGATGTGAATCCGGATTATATCGAACGAACCCGGGCTCGGTATGCGCGCCGGTTAGAGGGCCTCGACCTCATCTGCGCCGATGTGCAATCAGAATCGCTGGTTTATGATCCGGTGGACTTCACGTACGCGGCGTTGCTGTTCGAGTATGTCGACGTGCAGTCGACCCTGAAGACGCTGAAGCGGAACTCGCGGCCCGGCGCGGTTCTTACGACCGTATTGCAAC
>JBEKHO010000076.1:0-9100 GCA_050012215.1 Steroidobacteraceae bacterium | reverse complement strand
GGAATGTCTATGGATGTGCCGCCAACAAGAATGGCGGGAGCACCATGTGCAGCAATGACGCGAGGATTCGGCGCGAGGCGGCGGAGAATGAGGTGCTGATGGGTATTACCCTTGAGCTGCTCGAGCCGGAAGCTATCGAGGCGATCTGTGGCGAGGTTCGGGCGTTACTTCGCCAACCGAGACCGCGCCCAACGAACTGGGTGGCGCAGATCAAGGATCTTCGAGAGCGGATCGATAATCTGACGGAATTCATCGCAAGTGGCCATACGCGCGCCTCCCCCGCGGTCTGCGCCAAGCTCGCCGACCATGAACAGGAGCTGGCACGCCTCGAGCGGGCCCAGGCCGAGAGCGAAGCTCACGCCAAGGCCCCCGAGCTCCTCTTGGCCGATCTGACCGAACGAGCCACCCGTGCAGTGCGGTCCCTGCGGGAAACCCTATCCCAAGGCGACATTGCCAAATCCAGGCAGGAAATCGAGGAACACATAGGGAAGCTTACGGTCGAGGCGGATGAGCAGGAAATACGCCTCTATTCCAACAAATTGCACGCCGTGACCCGACTTTTGAGGGCTGCAAACGCCCCTGCAAATTTGTGTGGTAGCGGGGGCAGGATTTGAACCTGCGACCTTCGGGTTATGAGATAGCGGTCAGAGTGAAAAGAGACATTTTGGAGAGTTCTTTGATTTTGTAACTTCTTGATTATCAACAACCTCGCTCGCGGGATGTCCGTTGCAAATCGACCCCAAAAGCACAACAAAGCACCACTAACTCCCGCAAAACTCCCACAATCTCCTGGTGCCCCATTTCGACCTACCGGAGCGCTTTTTGAAAAACCGATCTCCTGGTGTTTTCCCAGTACACACCATGAGGTCGGAACACCTTGAGAGAAACAGCTGGGCAAACGGACCGTACCCAGATTTCCGACCCACTGGCTAGGCGGCAGGCCTCCTACTCTATCTCACTCCGGAGCGGGCTTTCACTGTCAGGATCACACGATTTCAAACAGCCCGCGCGTGCGACCAATCGCCTGTCAAAAACCAGCGGTTCGAAATTGCGATATCCGCGATTTCGTTCGCTGACAAACAGCTCGCGCATCCTGTCGTTCGCTATTCTGTTCGGTTTAAGAAGACATTTATGATTGGATTTATCCACTCTGACCTTCCCGAAAACGTCGCATGGTCCGTTCCAGGCAGTACGCACAGTTGTGCATCGGGGAGCGCGTGAAATATCTTCAGTGTGTGCTCAAGAGTGATTGCATCGCGATCACCTGAAATCAGCAGTACCGGCTCTGAGATTTTGGCCAGCAACCCAAGGTTCAGTTCGGCTTCCGTCGGAGATGTGAACCACAGGCGCGCAAGTTTTTCATCGATCGTCTTCGGCTTCGCGGTCTGAGTCGCGCGCAATTCCTCTAGATCCTCCGGTCTCAATCCCTCGGGTGCAATGTTAACGCCGCTGATGACGAGTCGATGAACCAACTCAGGATGCCGGACCGCGAGCATTAGCGCCAAAATACCGCCGTCGCTGAATCCCACAACATCAACATGCCGGAGTTTCAACATCCTCAGCAACGAGGCCGTATCCTCCATCATTGACGTGTAGCTCAATTCTCCAGGAACCTCAGGCGTACGTCCCTGCCCGACCTGGTCAGGTGCTACGATTTGATGATGTTCTGAAAATACGTCCAGTTGACGTGCGAACGAGTGTTCGCCCGAATCGCCCCCGCCGTGTAAGAAGACCAGAGTCGGGCCACTGCCGCGCACGGCATAATAGATCTTGTGCCCATTTATATTGGCCCTGTTCCACCGAGTCGGCTGAGCCGCATCGCGAACTGCGTCGGCGCGCGCGCAGGCCAGCCCAAGTGCGAAAAAGGCGACTATTGCACCACGGCAGCTTCGGCTAAAGCGGAATTCTTGTGGGCCTTCAGCCCAATTTCTTGCCATCACTGACTGACCACGATGCGATTTAGACTGTTGTTAGTGTGTTGCATAAAATCACGCCAGCATAACCGGTATGCATACGCCCTATCCTACCTTGATAAAATAAAACCTCGTGATTGGCGATGGAGATCGCGACTTTATTGCGGATAGGCTTTCACACTGTCTGCAACAGAGTCTGCGACGTGTTCCTTGGTAATCACGCCGGCGACATCGCTGCCACGTGGCACTCCGCGGCCCCGCACAACGACTGCCATGATCGCCTTGCGCCGCCACATGCGGCGGATGACGTCGAATGCAGTCTCATCTTCTCGCACCACGGTGAAATTACGGTTGGCAACGTCGCCTAGGCTCACGCCCGTATTCGCGGTTTCCAAGCCGCGCCGCAGTCCCGTGTTGACTCGGATCACACCGAATAAATGGCCCTTCTCTGTGACCACGACATAGCGCAAACGGCCTGCATGCTCGGGCTGACGCAAGTACTCATCGAAACTCGCTTCAGCCGGCAGAACTTGGATATCAGCGTCCATCACTTCGCGCGCAGAGCGGACGAGAAACATGTTGGCATGACGCGCCTTCGGGATCGCCCGTCCGCGGCGAACGAGCTTTAAGGTGTAGATGGTCTCGCGAGAAAGCATGCGGCGTGCGCCAATGCTCATCGCCACCGCCACAATCATTGGCATCACGATGCTGTAGTCGAGCGTCATCTCGAAAATCATCGTCACAGCCGTCATCACCGCACCGGTGCCGCCGCCCACCATTGCACCCATACCGACCATTGCGAACGCGGGTACGCTTAACTGAATTGGCAGGCCGGCGGCATTCCAGAGCGCCGCGAACGCGCCACCGAGGGCGGCGCCCATATACAACGAAGGCGAAAAGATACCCCCTGATGAGCCCGATCCGAGACTGATCGATGTTGCCAGCGCCTTGCAGAGGCCGAGGAGTGCGAGCAGCCAAAAGGCGGAGATCTGTCCCGCCAATATCGCCTGAACAGTGGCGTAACCAACCCCATCGACATAGTACTGGCCGAAGGTCCGCAGCAGTACGTACATGAGCACGCCCACGACCAGCATGCCCAACATGTGACGCCAATAGCGCGACTTGATCCTATCGAACAAATCCTCGGCGAGATGCAGCCCTTTTATGAAACCCGCTGCGCCCACTCCGCTCAGCGCACCGAGCACGGCGAACAGGATTAGCACGATTAGGGCATTTGAATCGACGGCCATTGCTTGCAGCGGCGGTACCTGAAAGGCCGGCGTGTCGCCGAAGAACCATCGACCCACAAAGGTGGCAGTGCCGGTCGCGATGGCCACCGGAAGGAAAGTGTCGACACTCACTTCCGGCAACATGAGCTCGATGGCGAACATCACACCGCCGATGGGTGTATTGAAAGTAGCAGCGATTCCCGCGCCCGCGCCCGCGGCGACCAGGGCAATTCGCTGGCCCGCAGGCATGCGAACGATCTGTCCTAAAGTTGAACCGAGCGCGGATCCGATCTGGATTATGGGCCCTTCGCGCCCAACCGATGAGCCGCTGCCGATGGCCAAGGCTGAGGCCAAGGACTTGATCAGTGCCACCACGGGCCGGATGACGCCGCCCTTGTGATAGATCGCATCCATAACCTCGGGCACGCCATGGCCTTTGGCCTCCGGCGCGAAATTGGTTACCAGAAACGTCACGCCTATCGCGCCTAGCACCGGCACCAGAATTACCAGCGGTCCCCACGGCGCGGGAGCCGTGAAAACGTTCGCGTCGTAGTGAAGCAACGCGTGGCCCGTAAAGAATAGATTGTGAATAAGCCCAATCAGATCGCGGAACAACACCGCGCCGATGCCAGTGACCACGCCGAGGCCAAGCGCCAGTAAAGAGATCTGCGCCAATGGTAGTTGGCGGCTTTCATCACTTTCCATCAACGAAACCTTGGTCGAGAAAGAGACGGATGCGCGATCGCGCAATCGCACTCCACGTGGATTTCGGATTGCGATGACAAGATCGTTCGCATTAAAGATTAAGGCCGGCTGGCAGCTACCGTGACCGGGCATCAGCAATACAATGACTACGCCGTGACTTGCAAACCTTTCGAGACATAGCGTAGCGTATGTCTTTATCGTAAGGAGATCCATACTATGAAGTCAAATCAAAGAATTACAGGATTTCTGACGTTGTGCTCTATCGCGATCCTGTTTGTGGCCTGCGCAAACCAGATGGAGCCCGCCAAAAATGCGCTCGATAACATCAATACCACCCTAAATTCAGTGTCGGCGGATGCGCAGAAGTACGTGCCTGATCAATTCGCCGAGGCGCAGACCAAGGTGGCAGCACTTACCGCCTCTTTTGAAAAGAAGGACTACGCGGCGGTCGTGGCCGGCGCGCCCGCTGTACTGGCCGAGGTTAACGGATTGACCGGCGCCGCGGCAGCCAAGAAAGATGAGATGGTGAAGGCGTTGGGAAACGAGTGGAGATCCCTGGCCGCTTCCGTGCCTCAATCGCTTAGCGCCGTGCAAGTCCGGATTGACGCTTTGTCGAAAACCAAGCACGTCCCGAAGGACGTTGATCTCGGCGCGGCAAAGTCTGGACTTGCAGATGCCACTTCGGCGTGGGACAAAGCCCAAGAGGCTTTCAAAGCCGGTAATCCGGCAGATGCGGTGACCGCAGCTAAGGATGCTCAAGGCAAGGTTGCATCGGCTGCCGCCGCGCTGAAACTGAATTTGACCTAAGAGCCGACACTGACGACTACGCCGCGCGCCTCGGTTTAGCTCTTTCCTGACCGTGCGGCGTGATCAGCCGCACGATGTAGTCGACAATCTGCGCCGTGTCCTTGAGGCTCATCGAGGCGTGACGGAAAAGCGTCCGAAAGTAAAAAGGACCGGTTAGCATGTCGAGGAGCAATTCCACGTTCATGTCATCGCGCGCCTCACCCCGCGCACAGGCGCGTTCGATCGCTTCCCGCATAGATCGGCGTCGCGGAACCATGACTTCTCGTAGAATGCTCGAGGCGAGAGCTGCGTCTTGCGCCATGTCGGCTACGAGGCCCGCCAACGCGTGTCCCAAAGGGCCACGGAATGCCCGCCATAAGGTGGTTACTGCGGACAACAGGTCGCCTCGAAGGGTTCCTGTATCCGCAGCAGGGTGTTCTCCTAGTTCGCCAACGACTGCGTAGGCGACAAGATGGCGCTTGCTGGGCCATCGTCGGTACAGGCTGCTGCGAGCCCTCCCCACATTTCTTGCGACACCGTCGATTGTAACCGCGTCGTACCCACCCTTCCGCAGTACAGCGATTACTGCGCTGATGACCTCCGTGTCGATCCGCGCATCGCGCGGTCGGCCGGTGACCTTTGATGCCGCGGAGGAACTCAGAGGCGCCTTTGCTTTGCGCCTCGCGCGACTTGATTTCATTGTTTGTCCCCTGAGAGACTTCGGTTGAATTCGAGGGCCATCAAATCAACAGGGAATATATGCGCCCCATGACTCGATTCCGGTAGCGTGAAGCTATGCTTACAAGAAGATCCCTGGGAGTATTTCTTATAGCGCTTTTTTTTGCCATCGCGACGTGCATTCTACTTGGCGTTGGGACGGCTCTCTTGTTGCCTGGGTCAAAGCTCGAAGTCATTTGGAAGCTCTATCCGGCGCGACGCGCCGTGCTAATGCCCTACCGAGTATGGCTCGGCCCTGGATTTTTGATACTCGCGATCGTCATGGCATCGGCAAGCATCGGCTGGTTTCGCCGTCGCATCTGGGGATGGTGGTTAGCCGTCGTCATCTTTCTTATCAACGGATTGAGCGACGCCGGACAGATTCTTATCGGCCATTTCCTCGAGGGTGGTGTCGGCGTCGCTGTCGCCGGCGTGATCCTTTTTTACCTGTCGCGACCCCACGTACGCGGGGCATTTACCTAAAGCGCAAACTATCGGCACATAGAGCCGCGCTCCTTCGTAGCTATTTGATTTGCCCCAGGCGGCGTAAAAGCGGGGTAA
The DNA here is from genome assembly GCA_050012215.1 of Steroidobacteraceae bacterium. Classification (GTDB taxonomy): domain Bacteria; phylum Pseudomonadota; class Gammaproteobacteria; order Steroidobacterales; family Steroidobacteraceae; genus Bog-1198. The sequence continues at coordinate 3,189 of JBEKHO010000076.1, read as the reverse complement.
TCGTCAGTCCTTGCGCGAACACAGAGAAGGCCACGACGGCAAAAGCAATCACTACGATGAGATCGCGCCGCGGAAGATCCTCTGGCAGGGATAACGACAGAGCGAGCGCCAACGCGCCCCGCAGGCCGCCCCAGAAAAGCACGTGTTGGTGCCGCATATCAACCTTGAGTCGACTGCGGACAAATAGCGCGCAGAGCGGATAGATGGTAGCCGCGCGCCCGAGCGTTACCAATGCAATAGCGAGCAACACAGGCACCCAAAGGCCTTTGAAATGCTGCTGCGCCTCTTGCGCGCCGATCAGCAGAAAGATAAGAGAATTGGCCACAAACGCCACATACTCCCAGAACGGCCCCAAGGCGTGCCGCCCGGCCGCTGAAATCGAACCCGATGAGCGAAAGTTGCCCACCACCAGGCCGGCCGTCAAAGCAGCCAGCACACCCGAGCAACGGAAATGTTCTGCCACAAAGAAAGAACCATACGCAGCCAGTGTGGTGAAAGTGATTTCCACCAGATAATCAGGGGTGCGGCCCGCCAACAGCATGAAGAGATACGCGATGATCCCACCTATGAGAACTCCGCCGATGATCGTGACGAACAAAGCTCCGCTGATCGAGAGAACGGTCTCATGGCCGCCGGCGAGAACTCCCAGCACCGCTACGAAGGCCACCGCTGCGGTGCCATCATTCAAAAGACTTTCCGATTCGATCAGCGTCCGAAGGCGTCCATGCGCCTTGGACTCCTTGAAGGTCGCAATAACCGAGACCGGATCTGTGGCGGCAATCAGCACGCCAAAGACAATTGCACTACCCCAATCCCAAGCGAGCGCATAATGCATGCCGACTGCAGTGACGGTTGCCGCCAGAACGACGCCCGCCGTCGCCAGCAAGGTGACCACCGGCAACTCTTTCTTGAAGTCCCGCCAGTGAATGAAGAGCGCCGCTTCGAACACCAACGGAGGCAGAAAGACCGAAAATATTAAGTCCTTTGTGAGATGCCATTTGATGTACACATGAGAGAAATAGAGAGCCATTCCGGCGAGCACCAGCCCGACCGTGTAAGGCAGGTGCAGCCGACGCGTCAACATCGCGACCAATGCCGAGACAAATAGCAGAAAGCCCAGCTGCGATAAATCCGATGTCATAGGAATGATTCTCTGTCTCTCCCAACTTTACACATTGATCGACTTCAATGTCGCCTTGGCCACGCCCGCGCACGCGACGCCTCGACGGATCGACTTGAGTTGCTCCCTCGCCAATTGTATGCCCAAACCTAGAATGCGATTCGCCTTGGCTGCTGAGCAAGACGCGGGAACCCAACGAATCATTATTCATGCAATTACCGTAATACCCCTAACGCCCGGCCGGTCTCTCAATAAGAAACCAAAGAAATACAGGAATGAAATGACAACTCTGATCGATTGGTTCTTTGAATGGCCCGAACGCGTATCTCGACACATCGCGTGGCTTGCGCCGCTTTTTGCCCGGATCATCGTGGGCTGGGAATTCTTGTGGAGCGGCTGGGGCAAATTGCAAAATTTGCCTGCTACCGTGGAGAATTTCGTCGGTTGGCATATCCCCGCCGCGCAAATCCTCGCGCCCTTTGTTTCGGGCGTCGAGTTCTTCGGCGGAATATTTCTCTTGGTCGGCTTCCTGACAGGAATCTCCGCCGCCGCCCTTGGAGTCACCATGATTGTGGCGATTGTCTCGGCCAAGTGGGACCAGGTGGATTCGATTGTTACTTTGGTCGGGTTCGATGAATCGGAATACTTGGCACTATTCCTATGGTTGGCCATCGCCGGCGCCGGTTCGGTTTCGGTGGACCGGTGGATGAAGCGCTTCACGCGGCAGGCACGGGAGTGAGGTGTGTCGCCATTGGTAGCCGCAATGCTTAAGTCCCGCTGGGTTAGCAACTCATCAACTTCAATGCGCTCCTGGATAATCGTATGAAAACAACTGCCCTGCCATTTGCCCTATTCGTCTCCTTGTTTGCGGTCGGAACGATGGCGACTCTGGCGTTGAGCGACACCTTTGCGGCAACTGCCGTGGTCATTCCGGTAGAGCAACAGAGATTAATCTTGAAGGAATCGGGCACAGCCGTATTAGGTGCGGCGAATCCCGAGGTGACAGTGGTGGAATATTTCGACTATAACTGCCCCTATTGCCGCAAGTTGGCACCGAGCATTCATGCTCTCGTCAAGAACGACCAAAAGGTCGCCGTGGTTTTTAAGGAATGGCCCATATTTGGTGGCATTTCCGTCTACGCTGCCCGTTCGGCACTCGCATCGCAATGGCAGGGGAAGTACCTGACGGCCCACGACGCGTTGATCGGCGCTCCCCGACTCTCGCAGGCCGCGGAAGTCGATGAGGCCTTGCAGAATGCCGGCATCAACCTGCCGGAACTTAAAAAGACCCTTGCAGCTCATGGCGCGCAGATCGATGCCATACTCGCCCGCAATAACGCTGAGGCGCATTCGCTGGGAATGCGCGGAACTCCAGGTCTTTTAGTTGGCCGTGATGTGTCCTCCGGCATCGGCGATCTCGCTGGTTTACAAATTGCCGTTGCTGAAGCGCGTCGCGCGCCGTAGGTTGGGCCACCGGAAAGCGCGTGCCGTCGCGTAAAGATAAAAATTCAGAATGTTGATTTCGAGGGCAGGACGAAGCGGTTCGTTTCGCTATTCTAGGTAGGGCGCGAGCACATTTTCGATCCATTTCATGAATGCGCGGACTCGGCGCGACAGGTTGCGACGATGCGCTACTACGAGGGACACGGCAAGCGACCGGCGACGAAAGTCCGCTAGAATTTCCACCAGCGCTCCACTCTCCAAGTATTGGCTAATCCCAAGAAGTGGGGCCTGAATTAGGCCAAGACCGGCGAGGGCAGCGGCTTCGTAGGTTTGTGCGCTGTTGACGTGCAGCGCACCTGGCAACTGAAGTGTCGCGTAACTTTCGCCGTCCGGGTATTCCCATCCAAGGGGTCTTGCGCCCAGCGTCGTCTCAAAGTGAATTGTCCGGTGTTCCTGGCGCTGGAGATCTCCCAACGATCGAGGGACGCCATGGCGCGCCAGATAGGCGGGACTGGCGGCGTTGACGCGTGCAGGATGGGCGAAAGCGTTCGAGCAATTCGGCGTCCCGAAGGGCCACACCGCACCTGCCGAAGAAATGTTTGAGGCCGTGAATGCAGGATGGATGG
>JBEKHO010000075.1:0-10273 GCA_050012215.1 Steroidobacteraceae bacterium | reverse complement strand
CTGTCCCAGTTGATGACGGATAGATCGAGGATCCCCTTCGGCGCCTTGTTGGTCAGGTACGTCAGGTGGTGAAGGATGTACTCGTTCGCGGTGGTGGGCTGTTCTGCTGCCATTTACTGTCTTTGCGCTCGCTTAACGTCTCGCCTCGAAGTCAACTCTGTCCTTGGGGCCGGTTCGGTCCGATCCAAGGTCATTCCCGGCTTTCGCGTTTGCGCGTGCGTCCCGTGTCCCGCCCAGCGGGGGCAGGAGGTTCGCCAACGCAACCCAGAACACCAGAAAGGTGGCCGCATACGTGCCAAGCATCGCGAGCGGGACCACCTTCATCGTCTTCAGCACCACGATGAACAGCACGATCATCACCAAAACCTTCGCCGTCTCGCCGACGAAAAACGTTCCCAGCGCCCGCTGCGGGTCCACGGCGGAGCGGCCGCCGACTCCGAGAAACGCCATCGCGAGGCTCGCCACGGTGCTGATTCCGCCTCCCAACGCCGCGGACAGCGCGGCATGCGCATCGGCGATCAACCAGGCCGCGAGTGCGCAAATCGCGGTCACGGCGGCCTGGCCCAGTACGACGCTGAGGGCCAGCCGCCGCGCTAGGGCCAAGTCGATCGCGATCACATTAGATCCCACACATGGAGCGACGCCTGCATTCCCGGGTCCGTCATCCGGAACGCGAGCCATTCGCTTTTAATTTGCCATATCGCCTTGGACGCCCGAGGAAGCCTTCGAGAGTCCGACGCGAGGCCCGGCGGCCTTGGCCCAAATAAGCCGGCGCATTATAGGGGCCCTTTTGCAGTGCTTCAAGTTATTGGATGCGCGCGTTTTAGGTGCGCGTCATTGGATATGCGCGAGGATCCCTTCGAGCTCATCGAGGCTGTTGTAGCTCACGACCAATTTGCCTTTTCCCGACGTGCTGTGCTGGAAGGCGACCTTGGCGCCCAATTTGTCGGCGAGCTCGAGCTCCAGGCGGCGGATGTCGGGATCCGGCGAGGTCTCGGGCGCGCTGCCCGCTTTCGGCGCCGAAAGGAGCCGCCGCACCAGCGATTCGGTGTCCCGAACCGATAGCGACTTCCTGGCTACCAGGCCGGCGACCTCGATTTGCTGCCGGCGGGCGGTCAGGGACAGCAACGCGCGGGCATGTCCCATCTCGATGCGACGCTGTTCCAAAAGCTCCTTCACCTCATCCGCGAGCTCCATCAGCCGCAGCAAATTGCTCACCGCCGCCCGGGAGCGGCCCACCGCCTCGGCCGCCTCCTGATGCGTGAGCCCGAATTCCTCGATGAGCCGCGACAGCGCGCGCGCCTCTTCCAGCGGATTCAAGTCCTCGCGCTGGATGTTTTCGATGAGCGCCATGGCCAGGGTGGCCTCGTCCGGCACGTCGCGGATGACCACCGATATCTCGGCAAGGCCGGCCATTTGGGCCGCGCGCCAGCGGCGTTCGCCGGCAATGATCTCGTAGCGCTGTGATTCGCCCGGATTTCGGCCGGGAAGCGGCCGGACCAAAATGGGCTGTACGAGTCCCTGTGCCTTGATGGAATCGGCGAGCTCTTGCAGCGACTCGGGTCGCATGTCGGTGCGCGGCTGGTATTTGCCCCGTTGCAGCAGATCGAGCGGCAGGCTCGCGATCCGGTCGCCTGCGGGTTGCGGCGCCGCGGTTTGGGCGTCGGGCACCGCGCTGCCGCGTGCGAACAACGGAGAAAGCTCCGCGAGTCCTCGACCCAAGGCCGGTTTTTTGACCGTCATACTGGAAATCCTCGAAGGCCGCCCGCCCGAACCCGCGCAATCCGACAGCGATTATACGGACGTCACGGGCGCTTCAGGTGTCTCGGGCGAATCGGCGGCGGAAGATGACGGCGGCGTGCCGTCGGGGTCCGGCGCTGCGGCAGGATACGAGCCGGACATGGGGGGCTCCTGCCCGCTCGGCGCCTCCGCCGGCGCTTCGGGCATTGACTGCGGCTCGGACGTGGGCGGCCCCGCGCGCGTCGCATGCGCCTCGGGCGTCACCGGCACCTCGGACGTCGCCGGCGCATCCGCCGCCTCGTTTGCATCCAGCGCATCGATCGCGTCCGGCGACTCGTCGCGCCGGATCATCTCGCCGGCGAGCGCCAGGTAGGCGAGCGCGCCGCGCGACTCCTTGTCGTGGAACAGCGCGGGCTTGCCGAAGCTCGGGGCCTCGGCGAGACGGATGTTGCGGGGGATCAGGGTGCGGAACACCTTGTTGCCGAAGTGCTCGATCAGCTGCGCGGACACGGCGTTCGCCAGGTTGTTGCGCGGATCGAACATGGTGCGCAGCAGCCCTTCGATCTCCAGGTTTGAATTGATGCTGGTCTTGATCTGTTCGATGGTCTGCACCAGCGCGCTCAAGCCCTCGAGCGCGTAGTACTCGCACTGCATGGGCACCATCACGGAATCGGCGGCCACGAGCGCATTCACTGTCAGCATGTTGAGCGCGGGGGGGCAATCGATCAGGATCACATCGAATTCATCGCGCAGCGGCTTCAACGCATTGCGCAATTTGAATTCCCGGCCGGCGATCATGGTGAGCAGCCGCACTTCCGCCGCGGTCAGCTCCTGGTTCGCCGGCATGAGCTTGAAACCGCCGTATTCCACCAGCACCAGCGCGTCCGCGGCGGTGCAGTCGCCGAGCAACACGTCGCAGCTGGTCCAGGCCTGGGTGTTCTTGTCGATGCCGCAGCCCATGGTGGCATTGCCCTGCGGATCCAGATCGATCAGCAGCACGCGCCGCTTGGTCGCGGTGAGCGACGCTGCGAGGTTCACGGCCGTGGTGGTCTTGCCGACACCGCCCTTCTGGTTTGCGACTGCGATGACCCGTTTCATGTGGTGTTCGGTTTCGGCTTGGCCGGCGATCGATGACCGGCAGCGGAGAGTTCCACAAGATGGCGCTCGTCGTCCAGCCCCGGGAGCGCGATCCGATGCACGGCGGTCACCCGGAATGACTTCGGCAGTGCGGCAATCTCCTGATCCGGGCGCCTGCCTTTCATCGCCAGAAGCCGCCCGTCCCGCGCGCATAAATGTCCCGCGTGGGCGACGAAGTCGGCCAACGACGACAGTGCGCGCGCGATCACGACATCGAACGGCGACGCCGGCCGATAGAGCTCCGCGCGCGTGTTGGCGAACTCGACGTTGGCCAGCTTCAGCCGCTGCGCCGTCTGTTCCACATAGCGTGCCTTCTTGCCGGTGGCCTCGATCAACGTGAAGCGCCGAGCGGGATTCACGATGGCGAGCGGCAGTCCGGGAAAGCCGGCGCCGGTGCCCACATCCGCGATGCGCGCACCCCGCAAGTAAGGCTGCACGCTCAGGCTGTCGAGCACATGCTTGGTGAGCATGCCGGGCCGGTCGCGGATCGCGGTGAGGTTGAATTCGGCATTCGCGCGCTCCAGCTCGTCGATGAGCTGCAGCAACGCGTCGGCCTGCGCGGTCTCGAGGGTCAAATCGAAACTGCGCGCGCCCTCGCGCAATGAGTCGAGCTCTTCGCTTCTATTCACGGCCGCCTTCGCGCACCGGAGTCTGGTCGATGAGGGCGATCGAAACCGCGGGCCGCGCAGAATCCTCCGGCAGGGTCAGCCGGGCGTCGAGCTCCGTGGTGCCGTCTTTCATCTGGCAACGATCGGCGGCCGCGGTGCCGGGGATGCCGGTACGCTGCCACTCGGCGCAGGCCGCCGCGAACTGCGCCGACGCGGACTGCGCCGATAGACTCACCGAGGCCTCGATGCGATTCAGCCGATCAGCGGAGAAGCAAAGGGAGTAATCCTCGACCCGCCGCCCGAACAATCGCGGCGGCGCGGTTCCCTGCAGCGTGTAGCATTCCCGGTCTTCCCGTCCGGCGGCCACGCTCGCCGAATCATGGAACACCACGACCTCGTCGAGCCGAAACGGCACATCCCGGAGGAGCGTCCCAAAAGGCAGCATCATCAGTACGTGCCAATCGTCGGTGGGCGCCGTCGTCGCTGCAGCGGAGGCTCGGAGTGCGGCTTTCGGGCCCGAATTCGACGACGCGCACGCGGCGAGCATGGCCGCCAAGCATGCCGCCGCCGCGGCGAGTGTCGACGCACAACCGCGATGTGCGCGAGCCATGCGCCTCAAGCCGCAGCGAGGCGATGCTCGATCTCGGCCAATTCCGGTGCTGCATCGGCGGGTACTGCCGGCATCTCGCCCGCGTGGCGCAGCGCCTCCAGAGCGATGGTGCGCATCTGCGAGCAGGGGTGCGAGAAATGCACGCGCCAATCGGAAACCAATTCGGGTTCCAGTCCCTCGTACTCGCGATTGTTCAGGATCGAGTCGAGCACCATGGCGCAAACCGCAAGCTCTTGAACGCGCGACCAGGACAGGGTCGGGGACGAGCATCCTTCCGCGAAACACCGACGCAGGTACGACGGAGGATCCGCGCTCGCGATCTCGTCGAGCATGTCGCCCACGTCGCAAGATTGTAATAGGTGCTCGAAGCTGGCCATCGTATCCATTATCCTCGCGGGCCATATGACCCGCATCTTTCTTGCGCCGCTGATCGCGGCATCGCTCCTGCTTGCTTGCCCCGCCGATGCTGCGCCGCCCACGACCCGGGGCAATCTGATCTACGACGGAATTCCGGATCGGCCGCCGGGCGGCGCCCTCGACGCGTCCGACACGCTGGATGCCTATCTGAGTGCGCGACAGGCGACTCCCCTGGGTTTCACCCCGAAAGGCCAGCTCCTGATCGTCACGCGCTTTGGCGAGAGCGATCAGCTGCATCTCGTCGATCGCCCATTGGGCGAGAGGCGCCAGATCACCTTCCTGCGCGAGCCTATCACGCAGGCGGCATTCTCGCCCGATCCGAATCGCAACGCCTTCATCTACGAGCGCGATACCGCGGGCGACAGTAACACGCAAATCTATTACCAGCGCGCCGGCGACGCCGTTGCGCGGCGCCTCACCGATGGGAAGTCGGTGAACGGAGCAGCGCTCTGGTCCAATGCCGGGCGGGAAATCGCGTTCTTCACGACGGCACGCTCCGGGATTTCGTACGATATCGACATCGTCGACCCGGAATCCGGCGCACTGCCGCATCTCGCGGTGACCGGCGACGGCGCAGCCTGGTATCCGCTCGATTGGTCGACCGACGATCGCAAGCTCTTGGTCGAGAAGCACGTGTCCGCTCAGGAGGACTACCTGTATATCGTCGACCTGGGCAGCGGCCAGAGGCGCGAGGTGGATCCCTCGCCCTCCAAGGTGGCGATCTCCGGGGCCAGGTTCTCGCGCGACGGCACGGGCGTCTACATCCTGTCGGATCGCGACAGCGACGTTGCCAAGGTCCGCTACATCAATATATTCACAGGCGAGAAGAACGACATCTCGGCGCGCAGCCCGTGGGATGTCGAGCGCTTTGCGCTCTCCAATGACGGGCATTACCTGGCGTATGTGACCAACGAGGGCGGCCTCGGCAAGCTCGATCTGGTCGACCTCCGAACGCACCAGGACCTGACACCCCCGCGGCTGCCGTTCACCGGCGTCATCGACTCGCTCATTTTCGACCGCGACGGCAAGCGCCTGGCATTCGGCCTGTCGGCGGCCAATCAGCCGCGCGACGCGTATGTGCTCGACATCGATACAAACCGCCTCGAGGCATGGACCGCGAGCGAAGCGGGCCCGCTGGACAAGAGCAAATTCATCGTGCCGCACCTGTCGCAATTTCCGACCTTCGACCGGACCGACGGCAAGTCGCGCGAGATACCCCTGTACTTGTACGAACCCACGGGCGCAGGTCCGCATCCCGTGCTGCTCGTGTTGCACGACGAGCCGGATTCGCAGTTTCGCCCGGGGTTTGATCCTTGGATCCAATACGTCGTGAACGAGCTGGGTTACGCGGTGGTCGCACCCAATGTTCGCGGCTCCAGAGGTTATGGGAAAAATTACTTCGCTTTGGACAAGGGGATGCTGCGCGAGGATGCGGTCAAGGACGTGGGCGCGCTCCTGGTGTGGCTCGGCCTCGACCCGAAATTCGATGCCAAGCACATCGTGGCATCGGGCGGTTATCTGGCGCTCGCAACGCTCGTGAACTACGGCGAGCGGCTGCGAGGCGCCGTCGACTTCGCCGGCATCACGGACTACGTCGGCCTCATGAGCACGACTGCGCCCTATCTGCAGAGCCAGCAACGCGCAGATTTCGGCGACGAGCGCGATGTGGACACGCGCGCGTACTTGCGGCGCATCTCGCCGCTGACCGGCGCGGACCGCATCGTGCGCCCGGTGTTCGAGGTGCATGGTAAGAACGACCCGCGCGTACCGATTTCCCAATCCGACGAGCTCGCGAACCGGCTGCGCAGTCGCGGAGGAACGGTGTGGTTCCTAAAAGCGAACGACGAAGGACGCGGGTTCGCCAGGCGGGAAAATCTCGACGCCTACTACCGCACCTTGACAGAATTCCTGACCAGCGTGCGCTAGGCGGCGTGATCGTGCTTCTTGAGATAAACCAGGAGGAGCGATAGTGCGGCGGGCGTCAAACCGGGAATGCGCGCCGCCTGCCCGAGCGTCTGCGGCCGCACCGAATCGAGCGATTCGCGCGCTTCGGTCGACAAACCGCCCACGCTCGAATAATCGATGTCGTCGGGCAGCCGCATGTCCTCGTGCCGTTGTTGCCGGTCGATTTCCTGGTCCTGGCGCTTCAGATAACCGAAGTACTTCGCCTGCACGTCGACTTGGTTCTTGACCTGCTGGGCCATCCGCTCGTCGCTGCGCCAAGCGCCGCCGTCGCCTTGCGCGACATCCTCGGGCAGATCGTCATAGGCGAGTTCCGGACGGCGCAACAGCTCGAAGGCTCTGACCTCCCGCTGCAGCGGCTGCTTGAGCTTCGCGATCAGGGCAGCGTTGACCTTGTCCGGCCGCACCAGCACGGCGGACAAGCGGCCGATCTCGGCCTCGACCGCTTCGCGCTTGCGAACGAAGAACTCCCAGCGTTCATCGTCCACCAGGCCGAGTTCGCGGCCGCGCGCGGTGAGGCGCAGATCCGCGTTGTCCTCGCGCAGCGAGAGCCGGTACTCGGCGCGGCTGGTGAACATGCGATAGGGCTCCGGAGCGCCGCGGGTGATGAGATCGTCGACCAGCACGCCGAGATAGGCGTCGCTTCGTTTCGGGCACCAGGGGTCGCGCCCGGCCGCAGCCAGCGCCGCGTTCGCGCCTGCCAGCAGGCCTTGTGCGGCGGCTTCTTCGTAGCCCGTGGTGCCGTTGATCTGGCCCGCGAGGAACAATCCGCCGATGAGCTTGCTCTCCAAGCTGGCCTTGAGCCCTCGCGGATCGAAGAAATCGTATTCGATCGCATAGCCCGGCCGGGTAATGTGCGCCCGCTCGAAGCCGCGGATGGTGCGCACGAACTCATACTGCACATCGAACGGCAGGCTCGTGGAAATGCCGTTGGGATAAATCTCGTGCGTGTCGAGCCCTTCGGGCTCGATGAAGATCTGATGCGAGGTCCGGTCCGCGAAACGCATCACCTTGTCCTCGACCGACGGACAGTAACGCGGTCCCGTGCCCTCGATCAGGCCGGTGAACATCGGTGAACGGGCGCTGGCGCCGCGAATAATGTCGTGGGTGCGCTCGTTCGTCGCGGTGATATGGCAGGGAATTTGCCGCGGATGCGCTGCGCGAGTCCCGAGGTAGGAGAACACCGGGCGCGGCTCGTCGCTCCACTGTTCGCGCAATCCCGAAAAATCGATGCTGCGCCCGTCGATGCGCGGCGGGGTGCCGGTCTTCAATCGGCCGACCCGCAAGGGAAGCTCGCGCAGCCGCGCAGCGAGCGAGTTGGACGGTGGATCGCCGGCCCGACCGCCCGCATGGCTGTCGAGTCCGATATGAATCCGGCCGCCCAGGAACGTTCCAACCGTGAGCACGGTTGAGCGTGCGCGAAATTCGACCCCGCTCGCGGTGACGCACCCGGCCGCGCGCTCGCCGTGCATCCTGAGATCCGCGACCTCTTGCTGAAAAATCTCCAGGCGCGGCTGAGTCTCGAGCATCCGCCGGATGGCGCGTTTGTAAAGCTGGCGGTCCGCCTGCGCTCGCGTGGCGCGGACGGCCGGCCCCTTGCTCGCGTTCAAAGTTCGAAACTGAATGCCGGCTTGGTCGGCCGCGAGCGCCATTGCGCCCCCCAGCGCGTCGATCTCCTTGACCAGATGCCCCTTGCCGATGCCGCCGATGGCGGGGTTGCAGCTCATTTGCCCGAGCGTCTCGATGTTGTGCGTGAGCAGCAGCGTGCGCCGCCCCATGCGGGCAGCCGCGAGCGCGGCCTCGGTCCCGGCATGGCCGCCGCCGATCACGATCACGTCATATTCCGTTGCGAAACGCATAGTCTTGAGCCGGCTCCCGAGGAGGACCTCGCCGAACAGCCCGGCAGTTTAAACCCGTCGGCGCGATCCACCAACGCGCGGGCCTGCCTAGCTCATTCCACCGCGACGTTGATGCCCGCGAATTTCCCCTGCCAGGCCTTCGGCCCCAAGTCGTGCACCGACTCCCCGTCCGAGCTCACCGCCACCGTCACCGGCATGTCCCGAACTTCGAATTCGTATACCGCTTCCATGCCGAGCTCGGCGAAGCCGACGACGCGGCTCGAGCGAATGGCCTGAGACACCAGGAACGCCGCGCCGCCCACCGCGATCAAATACGCCGAACGGTGCGCGCGGATGACCTCGATCGCCTCGGGTCCGCGCTCCGCCTTGCCCACCATGGCGAGCAGGCCCGCCTTGCCGAGCATGGTTTCGGTGAATCGATCCATGCGGTTCGCGGTGGTCGGACCGGCCGGACCGACCACTTCGTTGCCGACCGGATCCACCGGCCCCACGTAATAGATCACGCGGTTGCGAAAGTCGACGCCGTCGGGCAGCGGCTGGCCCGCCTCGAGCAACGCGCAGATGCGCTTGTGCGCGGCATCTCGCCCGGTCAACAGCTTTCCGGACAGCAACAGCCGTTCCCCCGCCTTCCAGGTGGCCATTTGCTCCCGTGTGAGCCCGTCGAGCGCGACGCGGCGCGCGCTCGCATCGGCGCTCCAGTGCACGTCGGGCCATTGCGTCAGATCCGGCGCTTCGAGCACCGCGGGCCCCGAACCATCGAGCGTGAAATGCAGGTGCCGGGTGGCAGCGCAATTCGGAATCACGGCCACCGGCAGTGATGCCGCGTGGGTCGGATAATCGGACACCTTCACGTCGAGCACGGTGGTGAGCCCGCCCAGGCCCTGCGCCCCAATACCCAACTCATTGACGCGCCTGAAGATTTCCAGCCGCAGCTGCTCGAGCTTGCTGGCCGGTCCGCGCGCGATCAGATCGCCGATGTCGATCGGCTCCATGAGCGACTTCTTCGCCAACAGCATGGCTTTTTCGGCGCTGCCGCCAATGCCCACGCCCAGCATCCCGGGCGGGCACCAGCCGGCACCCATTTCCGGCACCCTCGCGACCACCCAGTCCGCCACTGAATCCGACGGGTTCAACATCTCGAACATGGATTTGTTCTCGGAGCCGCCGCCCTTGGCGGCCACCGTGATCTCGAGCTTGTCCCCGGGTCCGAACTCGGTGTGAATCACCGCCGGGGTATTGTCCTTGGTGCCGGTGCGCTTGCCCGCCGGGTCCGCCACGATCGAGGCCCGAAGCTTGTTGTCGGGATTGAGGTAGGCGCGCCGGACGCCCTCGTTGATCATGGCTTCGAGATCGCGCGTTGCCTCGAAGCGAACCCCCATGCCGACCTTGACGAATACCACCACGATTCCGGTGTCCTGGCAGATCGGGCGATGGCCCTCCGCGCACAGGCGCGAGTTGGTGAGTATCTGCGCAATGGCGTCGCGCGCCGCGGGGCTTTGCTCCTGGGCATACGCACGCCCCATCGCCCGGATGAAATCCGGCGCGTGGTAATAGGAGATGTATTGCAGGGCGTCGGCGACGCTGTCGATGAGATCATCTTCGCGAATGACGGTCATTGGCTTGCCTCGGTATCGGTCCAATTGACGAACTGGGCCGCAAATCTATCAAGTCGAGGCCGGGCGGGGATAGCGAGTCGCTACACTTGGCCGCCTGAACGGCATGAAGCGTTGACATCCTCTCCGCTCTAAAGGGCGGGGATTCCCTCAGCAGGCGTTCGGATGTCCCGAACGGAAGAGGATATTCCGAGCAGAGTTGATGTCACGATCATGCGACATGCCACACTCAGAACAGATCCAGCTTCTTATTCCGAGGTCTGCGACACCTTTCGGCCCCGTCTCGCTTGCACAAGACGAACAGACTCGGGAAGAGAACGATTCATT
>JBEKHO010000074.1:0-11648 GCA_050012215.1 Steroidobacteraceae bacterium | reverse complement strand
TTGCTGGCAGCATTGTGCAAGTCCGCCTCGAGCGGAAAGCCTTAAGTGTCGGCAGTTAGCCCCACCTGTTGCTCAGGTCGGGAGCAACGGTCCAAAACGGCACAGGCGGGCGGCGCCATCCCCATCATATGAAAGCGAAACTGCGCAGGGAGCTGCGCCGCAACCGGCGCTCGTTGAGCCCGGCGGATCACGCCAGGCGTTCCCGTATCGCCGCCGCGTTCGTCGCCCGCTTGGCGGCGTTCAAGTCCGGTGCCCGGGTCGCCATCTATCTTCCATTCGACGGCGAGACCAACCCGGGCGCGCTCGTCGCCGCGGCACAGCGGCGCGGCATCCGGCTCTATGTGCCGGTGGTCGTCGATCTTGCTCATCGCCGCTTGCGCTTCTACCCCCTCGAGGGCAGGACGCGGCGCGCAATCTTCGGTATTTCCATTCCGCATGTCCTCTCTCACCGCCGCGCCTTGGGTCCGCGATGGTTCAACCTCATCGTCGTGCCCTTGGTCGGCGTCGACTTGGGCGGCAGACGGCTGGGGATGGGCGGAGGATTCTACGATCGCTCGCTCAGCTTTCGGCGACACCGGCGTCACTGGCGGGGGCCCGCGCTGGTCGGCTTCGCCTTCGATTGCCAGCGCGCCGAATCGGTGTTCGCGCAACCGTTCGACGTGAGCTTGGACGCGCTCGCGACGGAATCCGGAGTTCAGCACTTCTCGAGGGACATTCCATGAATCACTGGCTACTCAAATCCGAGCCCGGCACCTTCAGCATCGACGACCTTGCCGCCCAGCCCGGCAAGACCAGCGCATGGGACGGCGTGCGCAATTACCAGGCTCGAAACATGCTGCGGGACTCCATGAAGAAAGGGGACGCCGCCTTTTTCTACCATTCGAGCTGCGAGGTTCCGGGCATCGCCGGCATCGTGCGCATCGTGAAGGGCGGCTATCCCGACAAGACTGCCTTCGACCGCAAGCACCACCACTACGATCCGGAAAGTAAGCCCGACGCTGCGCGCTGGTACGTCGTCGACGTTAAGCTCGAGCGCAAGTTCAAACACATCATCACGCTCGATGAGCTGCGTCGGCATGCGAGCGACGAGCTTTCGGACTTCGTGGTCTTGCGTCGGGGGAATCGTTTATCGGTGACTCCGGTGACCCAAGCGGAGTGGGATTTCATTCTCACTCTCGAGTGAACTCTGGCAGCGAAAGCAAAGAAGGCGAAGAAGAAGGCAGCTAAGAAAAAGGCCGCTAAGAAGAAATAGGCCTTCGTAAATAATCAACTGTGCCCGCGTAAGCGGGCACAGTTGTTTCTGGGGTACCCGAATATGTGTTCTGGCTCTTCACATCAGCTCTCACCCGCGCAGAAGAAGCGGCGCGCGGCAGAGGCCGCCATGGCATTCGTCGAGGACGGGATGCTCCTCGGCGTGGGAACCGGCTCCACGGTCGGCGAATTCGTCGAGGTGCTGAAAGACCGCAAAATACGGCTCCGCGGCGCTGTCTCGAGCTCCCGTCAGACGTCCGAGCGGCTGAAGTCGACAGGTGTCGCGGAGCTCGATCTGAATGACGCCGGTACGCTTGATCTATATGTCGACGGAGCCGACGAGGCAACCCGGATGGGGCTGCTGATCAAGGGCGGTGGCGCGGCGCTCACTCGCGAGAAGGTGGTCGCGGCGGCATCGCGGCGGTTCGTCTGCATCATCGACGACAGCAAGCTGGTCGATGAGCTCGGCGCCTTCCCCCTGCCGGTCGAGGTGATACCCATGGCCCGCCGCTACGTCGCGAGCGAGCTTTCGAAGCTGGGCGGACAGCCCGCCTGGCGTGAGGGAGTGATCACCGACAACGGTAATGCGATTCTCGATGTCCGCGGCTTGAAGCTGACGGACCCCGAAGCGATGGAGGACACCATCAACGGGATTGCCGGCGTGGTGACGGTGGGTCTGTTCGCACACCGCGGCGCCGACGTGCTGCTGGTGGCAGGGGACGGCGGCATCGAGACGATCGTGCCGCGCGAGCGTTCGCGCTAGATCTCGATGCGCGTGCCGATCTCGATGACCCTTCCCGACGGCAGGCCGTAATAGTCGGCGATCACCTGGGCGCTGCGCTGCATCTGCATGAATGCCCGGCGCCGCAGCGGCGGCAGATCCGAACGCTGTCCCGGCAGCAGCTCCTCGCGGCTCAGGAAATAGGTGGTGCGTTCGGGCTCGAACTTGATGCCGAACTCCTCCGCGTCGCGCAGGATCTCCACGATATTTGGCTTCTCCATGAAGCCGAATTGGGCCACGATGCGCACGATCCCCTCGCATACCGGCGTCACGGTCAGGCGCTTGGTTTCGACGATGCGGGGTTGCTCGCGGGTGACCACGGTGAGCAGCACCACCTGTTCGTGGATGACGCGGTTGAACTTGATGTTGTTGAGCAGCGCGCGCGGGACACCCGACGCCTTGGCATCCAGGAATATCGCGGTGCCGGGAACTTGGACGGGCGGATCGCGCTTCAAGTCGACCAGGAAGTCGCGGACCGGCTTTTGTTCCCGTAACAGGCGCGCCATGACCGATGCCCGCCCGCTCGCCCAGGTTTGCATCAGCCAGTAGATGATGAAGCCCGACGTGAGGGGGAGCCAGCCGCCGTCCTGAAGCTTGGTCAGGTTCGCAAACAGGAATGCCAGGTCGATGATGAACAACAGCGACAGCCCTGCGCGCAGCCAGCGGCTCTTCTTCCCGGTCCGCGACTTGATCAGGCTTAAGGTGAGCGGCGTCACGATGGTCATGGCGCCCGATACGGCCAAGCCATAGGCACCCGCGAGCGCCGCCGAACTGCCGAACCACACCACCAGGCCCAGAGTCGCCAGCATCATGATCCAGTTCATGGTGGGCACGTAGATCTGACCCGCGTATTCGGCTGAGGAGTGCTCGACGCGCACGCGCGGGAAAAGCCCCAGGCTCACGGCCTGTGTGGTCACGGAGAACACGCCCGAGATCACCGCCTGCGAGGCGATGACCGTCGCCGCCGTCGAGATGACCACGAGCGGCAGGAGCGACCATTGGGGCGCCATGAGATAGAACGGATTCGATATCGCGGCCGGGTTCTCGATGAGCAACGCGCCCTGCCCGAAGTAATTCAAGACCAGAGCGGGCATGACGATCATCACCCAGCTCAAACGGATCGGGGTTTTACCGAAATGCCCCATGTCGGCATAGAGCGCCTCGCCGCCGGTGACGGTGAGGAACACGCCTGCGAGCACCGCGAGCGCGCCGATCTGATGTTGCGTGATCAATTGCACCGCATAGACGGGCGAGAGCGCGACCAGCACGCGGGGCTCGCGCACGATCCAGCTCACCCCCATGATCGAGAGGATCGCGAACCATCCGAGCATCACCGGCCCGAATACCTTGCCGACCGATCCCGTGCCATGCCGCTGAATCAGGAACAGGCCCACCAGCACCACCAGGGTGATCGGCAGGATGGGTATCTGCGCATCCGGTGCCGCCACGTGCAGCCCCTCCACGGCACTCAATACCGAGATGGCGGGCGTGATCGCGCCGTCGGAAAAGAACAGCGCGGCCCCCAGAATGCCGAGCATCCCGTAGATGCGCTTGCGCGGACTCGCGCGCTCGGTATTGACGACCAGAGCGGTCAGGGCGAGCACGCCGCCCTCCCCCTTGTTGTCGACGTTCAAGACCACCGCGACGTACTTCAGGAGGATCACGAGCACGAGCGCCCAGAAGATGAGCGACAGGATGCCGAAGATGTGATCCGGCGTCACATGGATGTTCGGCCCGGTGAAGCACGCGGACATCGCGTACAAGGGGCTGGTGCCGATGTCGCCGAACACCACACCCAGTGCGGCCACCGCCAAAGGCGCAATGCGTCCGCTCGAATTGTGCTCGCCCGACATGCTTATCCGCGGTTGCTTACGATCTCGAGTCTTCAGAGGAAAGGGGCCCGCTCGAAGCGGGCCCTTGGGTTGGCTGGGGGACTAGGATTCGAACCTAGGTAAACGGTGTCAGAGACCGTTGTCCTACCGCTAGACGATCCCCCAAATTCGATCGATCGCGTACCGGAAGGCTGCAGCCATACGGATCAGCGCTTGGAGAATTGGGTTCCGCGCCGAGCCTTGCGCCGGCCCACCTTCTTGCGCTCGACCTCGCGCGCGTCGCGCGTGACGAATCCGGCCTTGCGCAGGGGAGAGCGCAGGGTTTCGTCATAGGACATCAGGGCGCGGGTGATGCCATGACGGATCGCACCCGCCTGACCGGTGATTCCGCCGCCCTCGACGTGCGCATCCACGTCGAACTTGCCCTCTAGTTGGACCGCGCCGAACGGCTGCTGCACGATCATCCGGCCGGTTTCGCGTCCGAAGAACTCCTCGAGCGAGCGTCCGTTGACCGAGACCTTGCCGGTTCCCTTGCTGAGATAGACCCGGGCGCTGGAGGTCTTGCGACGCCCGGTGCCGTAAAAGGTGTTGTTTCTGGCGGAGCTTGATGCCATGGCTGATTTCCTGACTTAGAGCGACAGCTCTTTGGGCTGTTGCGCTTGATGGGGATGAGTGTTGCCACCGAACACGTGCAGCTTCCTGTACATGCGGCGGCCGAGCGGGCCCTTGGGCAACATGCCCTTCACCGCGAATTCGATCGCGCGCTCGGGGTGTTCCTTGAGGAGCTTGCCGAGCGCGATGCTCTTCAAGTTGCCCACATACCCCGTGTGCTGGTGATACCACTTGTCGGTGAGCTTGGCGCCGGTGACGCGCACCGTACCGGCATTGATGACGACGATGTGGTCGCCAAGGTCCTGATGCGGCGCATAGTTGGGCTTGTGCTTGCCCTTCAGACGGTGGGCGATTTGGGAGGCCAGGCGGCCTAAGGTTTTGCCCGCCGCGTCGACTACATACCAGTCGCTGCGGGTTTCATCAGGCTTGGAAAATACGGTTTGCATGGGAATTACTCGAGTCGCGCCCCAGACGAAAGGCGCGAGAGTGTACAGAACCCTGCGTCTGGTGACCAGTCCGACGTGAAAATGGTCTCCTATAATATAATGTGTACATGAGCGCACGCACCTTCAGCCTGGCCGACCGGTTAATTGGCGAAATAGACAAGGCAATCAATGTGTTATGCAGTTCGCCCGCGCCCGGGCGCGCGGTTCCGGGGTCGCCTGCGGGCGAGTTGGTGCCGGACGAGGCCGACGCCCTGGAATCTTGCCGGCTGATGCGGGTGAACCATGCCGGCGAGGTGTCGGCCCAAGCCCTGTACCGAGGACAGGCATTGACGGCCCGGACCGAGGCGACGGCCGACGCGCTGCGGGAGGCCGCGTCTGAGGAATTGGACCATCTGGCCTGGTGCGAGATCAGAATCAAGGAGTTGAAGGGTCGCACGAGCCTGTTGAATCCTATCTGGTATGCCGGCTCTTTCTTTATCGGTGCGCTGGCGGGTCTTTCCGGCGATGCTACCAGCCTGGGATTCATCACCGAGACCGAGCGCCAGGTCGAGTCGCACCTTCGCGGTCACTTGGACCGGTTGCCGGCGGCGGACCGGCAGAGCCGCGCCATCGTAGAACAAATGACCCAGGATGAGGTGCGGCATGGGGCCAAAGCTGCCTCGCTCGGCGGCCGGGAGCCCGCGCTTTGGATCAAAGGAGCGATGCATCTGGCCTCGAGAGTGATGACCGGCGGCTCCCGGTGGGTATAGGCGAATTGCCCTGAGTGCTTGCGATTCCGGGACTTATGTAATAAAAGGTGCGCCAGAACAGGCGTTTTCACGACCTCATTTTTTTGGGAGAGACCATGGAAGAAGTGGCAAAAGCCTTAAGCGATATCCCCGCGATCAATCGTTTCTTGAGCTACTGCCGGATCCGGACAGTCCCTTCCAAGACGGTCATCATCCACGCGGGCGACCTGCCTGACATTCTCTATTACATAATCTCGGGCTCGGTCGAGGTCATGATCGAGGATGAGGACGGCAACGAGATGGTGCTGGCCTACCTCAACAAAGGCCAATTCTTCGGCGAAATGGGTTTGTTCTACGAGCAGCCGACCCGAAGCGCCTGGGTTCGCACCCGTCAGCAGTCCGAGCTCGCCGAAATGACCTATCCCCGCTTCCGGCAAATTGCCGCGGAAAGTCCGGGTCTGATTTTCGAGTTGGCGACGCAGCTCGCCACGCGCCTCGATCGCACCAATCGCAAGCTCGGCGACCTCGCATTCGTCGATGTCACCGGCCGCGTCGCCCACGCCATCATGGACCTGTGCGGAGAACCGGACGCCATGACCCACCCGGAGGGCATGCAGATCAAGGTGAGCCGTCAGGAGCTGTCGCGCCTGGTGGGATGTTCCCGCGAAATGGCGGGTCGGGTCCTCAAGGTATTGGAAGAACAGGGGCTGCTGCGCGCGACCGGTAAGACCATCGTCGTGTTCAACGCCCGCCCGAAGGTCAAGACGCGTCCCCTGGTCGTGCCCGTGAAAGCCGGTGCGGGTGCGGGTGCGGCCCCAAACAAGGGACCACGCGTCGAAGTGCATGATGATGATGACGACGATGATGAGGACGACGACGACGAATAAAGCGACCTGATCAGCGCAGCTGGGTGCCGCGCTCGATCTCCCGCCGCAGCGCCGCGATGGTGGCGGCGTAATCCGTGCTGCCGAAGATGGCCGAGCCCGCCACGAATGCGTCGGCGCCCGCTTGGGCGATCTCTGCAACATTCTCCACTTTCACGCCGCCGTCGATCTCGAGACGGATGTCGCGTCCCGCCTCATCGATGCGCCTGCGGGCCTCGCCGAGCTTGACGAGCGCCTCGGGAATGAACTTCTGGCCGCCGAAGCCCGGGTTGACCGACATGATGAGCACGGTGTCGATCTTGTCGATCACATAGTCCAGCCAATTGAGCGGGGTCGCCGGATTGAACACCAATCCCGGAGAACACCCGGCCTCACGGATGTGCTGAATGGTGCGATCCACGTGCAGCGTCGCCTCGGGATGAAAACTGATGCGCGTCGCGCCGGCCCTCGCGAAATCTGCGGCCAAAGCGTCCACCGGCGAGACCATCAAATGGACGTCGAGTGTCGCCTTGATTCCGGCCTTGCGCAGCGCCTCGCACACCATCGGACCGATGGTGAGATTCGGCACGTAGTGGTTGTCCATCACATCGAAGTGGATCCAATCCGCGCCCGCCGCGAGCACAGCATTTACCTCCTCGCCCAACCGGGCGAAATCAGCGGACAGTATCGAAGGTGCGATGATCGTAGCCATGCGCCACTTTATCAACGCATGCCGCGCGCCGCACGTATCGACTCGTAAGCCTCCTGGATTCGCTGCGTCTTTTCCTTCGCCCACTCTGCCATGGACTCGGGCAGCCCGTTGGCCACCAGCTTGTCGGGATGATGGCGGCTCATCTGACGCCGGTAGGCCTTGGTGACCTCCGCATCGCTCGCCTGGGGGCTCACTTCGATCTCCGCATAGCACTCGGACAGCGGCCTCTCGGGCGGCGCGGACGCGGCCCGGCCCCCAAAATGGGAATAGCCGCGGGTGTGCGCGCGCACCCCTGCCTCCATGCGCGCAAATTCCAGCCCCGACAGGCCGAGGCGCTCGGCCGCCCGCATCAAGATATTGCGTGCGGGCGGCGAGATGCCGTTGCCGGCGAGCGCGGATCGCAGCTGCAGCTCGATGAAGGCTGACTTCAAGTCATGGCGCAGTCCGCAGGCCTCGCGCAATTGTTCCACGCTGAAGTTCGCATCGTAGGAGGCGGATTTTCCGCTCCGGAAGCAATGGATGGCGGCGGCGATTTCGGCCGGGCCGAGCCGCAGTTCCTGCATCAGCCTCCGCGCCGCATCAATCTCCGCCTCGGACACCCGGCCGTCGGACTTGGCGACGTGGCCCATGAGCTCGAACGTGGTGCGAAAAAACACCTCGGAGACCGACGCGCTCGCGGAAGGTCCCGCGGAAAGCGCCCCGAACACACCGCTTTGATCGAACATCTGCCCGATGATGGCGCCGACCACCGCGCCCCAGAGGGATCGGGAGATCAAGAAGCCCACCAACGCGCCGAAAAATGTACCTTTCCACGCCATTTGACCTATCCGATTCGCCCCGCCACAATCGCCGACCTTCCAACCTACAATGGTAGCAGTCCGGACGCATGCAACCGCTTTCGCAATCGCCGCCGTTATTCGAGAGTCGAATCCGCGGCCTGAAGAAGATCCACCAGGGAAAGGTACGCGACATCTACGATGTCGACCCGGAGCACCTGCTCATCGTGACCACGGATCGGTTGTCGGCCTTCGATGTGGTGTTGCCGGACCCCATCCCGTTCAAGGGCGAAGTGCTCACACGGATCTCCGAGTTCTGGTTCGAGAAGACCCGCCACCTCGTCGCGAATCAACTCACGCAGCTCAAGGTCGAGGATCTGGTGTCCGACCGCGAGGAGCTAGCCCAACTCGCCGGCCGCTCGATGGTCGTGAAGAAGCTGAACGCGCTGCCCGTCGAAGCGGTCGCGCGCGGATATCTGATCGGCTCGGGTTACAAGGATTACAAAGCGCGGGGCGCGGTTTGCGGCATTTCCCTGCCTCCGGGGCTCAAGATGGCGGATGCGCTGCCTGAACCCATTTTCACGCCGGCCTCCAAGGCGCCGGCGGGTCAGCACGATGAGAACGTCGACTTCGATACCATCGTCAAAGCCGTCGGGCGGGAACATGCGCAGAACATCCGCCGGATCACGCTGGCGCTCTACGCATTCGCCGCCGCACACGCGCGCTCGCGCAACATCATCATCGCGGACACCAAGTTCGAATTCGGCACCGACAAGGCGGGCAATCTGATCTTGATCGACGAGGTGTTGACGCCCGATTCGTCGCGCTTCTGGCCGATGGCCTCCTACAAGCCCGGCATCAGCCCCCCGAGTTTCGACAAGCAATTCGTGCGTGATTACCTCGAATCGCTCCACTGGAACAAAAAGCCGCCGGCGCCGCATCTCCCGCCGGATATCATCACGCGCACCAGCGACAATTATCGCAACGCGCTAGAGCTGTTGACGGCCTGACGGCAGATCGCGGCATGCCCACGGCGCTGGAACGCCTCCAGGAGGGACTTTTCCAGAGATCGCGGAGCATGCGGCCTCCTTGGGGGCCGGTGTTGCGCACGCTCCGCTACCCGGTGGCCATCGGGCGCGATTGGTTGGCCGGCCAGATCAGTGTGCAGGCCATGAGCCTCGCCTACACCACGCTTCTTTCTGTCGTTCCGCTGCTGGTGTTCAGCTTCGCGATCCTCAAGGGCATCGGCGCACGCAGCGACCTGCACTTCATCCTGCGCGAATTCTTCCGTCCGCTCGGCGCAGCGTCGAATCAACTCACCGAGAGCGTGATGCAGTTCGTGTCGAACATGCGCGGCGACGTATTGGGTTCGATAGGATTGCTATTCCTGACCTACACGGTCATCAGCACGATTCACAAGGTCGAAACCAGCTTCAACTTCGTATGGCGGGTCCACCGCCCGCGCACGCTGCTCCGCCGCTTCGCCGAGTATTTGAGCGTCATGATCATCGGGCCGATCTTGTTGGCGCTCGCGCTCGGCCTGTTGAGCTCCGCTTTGCACAGCTCCGCGGCCGAGTGGCTCAACTCGAGCGCTCACTTCGGCTGGCTCGTACACGCCATCGGGCGGCTCGTCCCGTACGTCATCGTCACCGTCGTATTCACGTTCATGTATGCCTATATTCCCAATACCCGGGTCGAGTTGCGGCCGGCGCTGATCGGGGGAGTCACGGCGGGCATCATCTGGGCGCTGATGGGTCAGGTGTTCACCGCATTCATCCTGTACTCATCCCGGTTGATGGCGGTCTATACCGGCTTCGCCATCGTGCTCACCACGCTGATCTGGGTGTACTTGAGCTGGCTCATCCTGCTGATCGGCGCCGAGCTCGCCTTCTACGTGCAGTTTCCACAGTATCTGCCGCATGGCCGCGAATCGATTGCGCTTGCGGGCGGCGTGCGCGAACAGCTCGGCCTGTCGGTGATGTACTTGATCGGCCGCGATTACGCACTCGGCATCACGCATTGGAATGCCGTGCGCCTCGCCGCAGAGCTCGACATTCCCGGCACCTCGCTCGCGCCGGTGCTCGCGAGCCTCGAGAAGGCGGGACTGCTGGTCGCGAGCGAACACGAGCATTTTCTGCCGGGCCGCGATCCGGAGAGCATCAAAATCTCCTCGATCATCGGGGCGGTGCGCGCGCACGAGAAGGGCAGCCTCGCTCCCGCGGGCCACGCCGCGGAGCCCGCGGCGCGGGTGATGAGCGAAGTGGAAGCCGCGCTCGAGCACAGTCTCGGCGACCGGTCGCTGAGGGAATTGATCCGCTCGGAATGAGGCGGCGGCCGATAGCGCGCAGCGGCCCTATTCTCCGGCGATGGTCATTTCCTTGAGCAGGATCGACCCGACTCGGATGCCGCCGCGCGCATCCACATCGTCGCCGACCGCAGCGATGTCCTTGAGCATGTCGCGCAGATTTCCGGCGATGGTGATCTCGGACACCGGGTAGCGGACTTCGCCTCCTTGCACCCAGAAGCCGGCCGCTCCCCGGGAGTAATCGCCGGTCACCCCGTTGACGCCCTGACCCATGAGCTCTGTCACCAGCAAGCCCTCGCCCAGGCGATCGAGCATCGCCCTCGCTCCGCCCGCCGTGTTCGGGGCGACCATGAGGTTGTGCGAGCCGCCGGCGTTGCCGGTGGTTTTCAGTCCGAGTCGTCGTGCCGAATAGCTGGAGAGCATGTAGCCGGTGAGCACCCCGTCGCTGACCAGCTCACGATCCAAAGTGGCCACGCCCTCTTCATCGAAGGGAGCACTGCCCATGGCCTTGGGTATGTGCGGTCGCTCCGCGATCGAGAAGCCATGGGGAAATATCTGCTCGCCCGCCGCATTCAGGAGAAAGGACGACTGACGATATTGACTGCTGCCGCGAATCGCCGCGACGAAATGACCGATCAGACCGCGCGAGATCTCAGGAACGAACAGGATGGGGGCGCGCCGCGTGGTGAGCTTGCGCGGTCCCAGCCGCGCAAGGGTGCGCCGCGCGCTTTCCGTACCGATGGCCTCCGGATCCTGAAGATCGCGCCAATCGCGCGAGGTCGAGTACCAGTAGTCCCGTTGCATGTCCTCCCCGCTCCCGGCCAGCACGACGCAGCTCACCGTATGCGATGTGGTCGGATAGCCGCCGATGAATCCATGCGTATTTCCGTAGACATGCAGCCCTTGGTGCGTGTTGACCGACGCGCCCTCGGAATTGTTGATACGCGCATCGAATTTGAGCGCGGCCGACTCGGCCGCCTTGGCGATTTCGATGGCCCGCTCCGCACTCACGTCCCAGGGGTGATTCAGATCCAGGTCAGGTTGCGAGCGCGCCATCAGCGCTGCATCCGCCAGACCCGCGTAGGCATCTTCGGCCGTGAACCGGGCGATGCTGCAAGCCTTCGCCACGGTGGCTTCCACCGCTTCGGGGGAGAAATCGGCGGTGCTCGCCGATCCCTTGCGCTGACCGAAATAGACCGTGATGCCCATGCTGCGGTCGCGCTGGTGCTCGAGCGTTTCCACCTCTCCCAGACGCACGCCGACCGACAAGCCGGTGTTCTGGCTCACTGCGGCCTCCGCCTGGGATGCGCCGCGAGAGCGCGCCTGCTCGAGTGCGCGCTCG
>JBEKHO010000073.1:0-12029 GCA_050012215.1 Steroidobacteraceae bacterium | reverse complement strand
CTTGCCGATCACCACGGCCAGCTCGGCTTCATAGTCGAGCGCAATGGATTCGCGGGGCCGTCGGATCGGCTGTTGATGAGCGATCAGACTCGTCGCGAAGCGGGCGAAGATTTCCGGATAGGCCGGCTTCTTCAGCCCGCTTTCCTCCAGGTGATCATCGTAGTTGAGACCAACGCACAGAATTTTGGGCGGTACGGGCACCGGCGGCAGCAGTCGGACAGCGTTCAGGTCGATTGCCGGCGATTGCCCGAGGCTTCTGCCGGCGCGCAACAGGTCTGCGCCTTGTGCGATCAGCTCGGGCAGAGTGCCTGGAAATTCCCCGTCGCGATGCGTGAGGCCATGCCAGCCCGAACCTTCATCCGCGGCAATTCCGGCGACTCCACCTTTCTCGAAATGAGCGATTCGCATGAGTCACCTGCAGTGCGCGGGTCGGAACGCCATGGCTCAGATGAAGCGAGTGTCCTTGTCTCTTTGGAGTGGTGGCATCCCCCGAATGGGTTATCCGCCACCTCGGACGAACCTGGTGGCCGTAGCGCGGGTTTGCCCCTCAGCCGTGATAAGGACGATGGCGTTGAAAGAGTTCAACGGCGGCCCGTGATGCCGGCCCCGCAGTCTCCGGGCGCACCAGAACGAGATGCAAGGACACCGGGCGCGAGCTGCCCATCTCGAGCGGCAGTGCGCGCAAGCCCCCCTGATGGATCGCCTCCGAGATAAGGTGCTCCGGCAACCACGCATAGCCCAAACCCGCTCTGACCATCGCGAGGGACGCCTCCATGCTGCTGACCGTACAGCGGCGTTCCGCACCCAGCCAGCCCTCATCCCTAGGATGCTTGAGCCCCGAATCCCGAACGACGACCTGGATGTGCTTGCTGAGATCATTCGATGTCAGCGGCCGGTCGAGCTCGAATAACGGGTGTCTCGGATTGGCTATCGCAACGAAGGTGACGGTGAGCAGCAGCTCGCCGAGGTGATCGGCCGGCAGGCGCGAGCTCACGACGACATCGGCACGATTGTCCGTAATCGCCTCCTCAGCGCCGGACAAGACGGCGTCCGATACCTGAATCTCCGTGTTCGGACAGAGCTGCTGCAACTCCGCGACGATGGAAAGCAAGCGCTGCCGAGGAAATGCCACATCCACCACGAGGTTCAATTCCGGTTCCCAGCCTTGCTTCAAGGATTGAGCGAGCGCCTCGAGCGACTCGAGGTCGCGCAACAGCGGCCGGGCGCGTTTCAGCAGCGTCTTGCCGTGCGCCGTCAACGCGGCCTTGCGCCCGTCAATCGCCAGAAGGTCGACGCCGAGCGCTTCCTGGAGCCTCGCGATCGCGTAGCTCACCGCCGATTGGCTTTTGTGGATCGCCCGGGCGGCCGGACCGAAGCCGTCCTCATCGACCACCGATGCCAAGACGGCCCATTGCTCGAGCGTCGTTCTGGTCACGAGTTTCTCCTCGATCAATTCGATTAATAGATCGGTACAATTCGAAAATCGCGCTTTTTAATTCGAATATTGAACCTTATAGTGACTGCAACAGGAGGTCAAACATGAATACCGTCAGACACAGCAACGAACGCGGGCACGCCGAACACGGCTGGCTCGAGTCCTATCACAGCTTTTCCTTTGCGGATTATTTCGACGCCGGGCACGTTGAATTCGGACCCTTGCGCGTGATCAACGAGGATCGAGTCGCCCCCGGCGCCGGCTTCGGCACTCATCCGCACCGCGACATGGAGATCATCAGCTATGTGCTGTCGGGCGAGCTCGTGCACAAGGACTCGCTTGGAACCGGCTCGGTGATTCGCCCCGGCGACGTGCAACGAATGAGCGCGGGATCGGGTGTGAGGCATAGCGAGTTCAATTCCTCCGCCACCCAGGGGCTGCATTTCCTGCAGATCTGGATCAAGCCCAACGTCGTCGGAATCGAGCCGAGCTACGAAGAGAAGCACTTCTCCAATAGCGACAAGCAAGGACGCCTGAGGCTCATTGCTTCGCCGGAAGGTCGCGACGGCTCGGTGTTGATTCACCAGGATGCCTCGCTCTACGCGGGACGATTCGACGGCGAAGAGCACGCCACGCTCGAGTTGAAGCCCGGCCGGCGCAGCTACGTGCACGTGGCCCGCGGTGAGGTCCGGGTGAACGGCGTCGAGCTCGGTGCGGGCGATGCGCTGAAGGTTACCGACGTGCCCGCCGTGCGGATCGACGGCGGGCGACGGGCGGAAGTTCTGGTGTTCGATCTGCCTTGAGACCCGACCGTCGCATCGCGCGCGGGTCGCAGGCGGGCGGGCACGATGGCAACTACGTACGAGTTCAGCTAGATTTTCAATGGTGAGCAAACGTCATGGTGATCCAAGTCACGGGCAGCCGTTGGGCCGCCCGTGATCCACGGATACGGACGGCTTGTGAGCGTGCGCCTGATCACGCCGCCGCGACCCCCAATTTGGGGGATGCCCAAGGACAGCCAAGTACTCTGATACTTCCTCGAAGCCGTGGCTGATGTTGCTGGCGTCGGTCCAGAAACCGCACACTTCGTGCTCGTCGTTGATGTTGCTCACCTGGGTGGCGGCGGCACCTTTGAAGAGCGATGAGTCAATATGACGTGCCGTATCACTCGACCTAGTCAAGCGGTGGCGTCTGCGCAAACCGGCACCGTGTCACGACGTACCGTAGTTGCAGTCGCGGCCGGACTCGCGCTAACGGGCGGTTGGCCATCGTTCGCAGAATTGAATTCTTCATCCACAAACTCACAGCGTTCACCCGACAACGGAGACCAAGATATGCAAACTGTAAAAACCAGCGATGGCGTTGAATTGTTTTACAAAGACTGGGGGCCGAAGAGCGCACAGCCCATCGTGTTTCACCATGGCTGGCCTCTGTCGGCTGACGATTGGGACGCGCAGATGCTGTTCTTCCTCTCCAAAGGCTATCGCGTCGTCGCTCATGACAGGCGCGGTCACGGGCGCTCCACGCAGGTGGCCACCGGCCACGACATGGACCATTATGCGTCCGATGCCTCAGCGGTCGCGGAACATCTCGACCTGAGGAATGCCATCCACATCGGCCACTCGACCGGTGGTGGCGAAGTGGCGCGCTACGTCGCGAAGTACGGTCAGCCGCAGGGCCGCGTAGCGAAAGCTGTGCTCATCGCCGCAGTTCCGCCGCTCATGCTAAAGACCGATAAGAACCCCGGTGGGACGCCGATCGAGGTTTTCGACGGCTTCCGCAAGGCGCTCGCGGCGAATCGGGCGCAGTTCTTTCTGGATGTGCCTTCGGGTCCGTTTTACGGCTTCAACAGACCCGGGGCAAAGCCCTCTCCGGGAATCATCCAGAATTGGTGGCGTCAGGGAATGATGGGCAGCGCGCTCGCGCATTACGAAGGCATCAAGGCCTTCTCGGAGACGGATCAAACGGACGATCTGAAGGCAATCACGGTGCCGACCCTCGTGATGCAAGGGGACGACGATCAAGTGGTGCCCTACAAGGACGCCGCTTTGCTACAGGCCAAGTTGCTCAAGCATGGCACGCTCAAGATTTACCCCGGCTACCCGCACGGCATGATGACCACCAATGCCGACGTGATCAACGCCGACCTTCTGGCATTTATCAAGTCGTGACGCCCCGTTAGAAGACCTCATTGCACATATGCAGTGTGGGCCGCGCGTACGGCGTCGAAAACTGAAGATCTGAAGCCGAGGAAATGAGCATGTCAACTATTAAGCCCATCAACCGCGTCGCGATCATCGGTACGGGTGTCATTGGCGCAAGCTGGACGTCGTTGTTCCTGGCAAGAGGCCTTGAGGTCGTTGCAACCGATGTCGCGCCGAATGCCGAGGCCGCCCTGAAGCGTTTCGTGGAAGCGGCCTGGCCGGCGCTCAAGAGATTGGGTCTTTCGCCGGGCGCCTCCCAATCGAAACTGCTCTTCACTGCCGATCTGGCGAGCGCGGTCAAAGGCGCGGACCTCGTCCAGGAGAATGGCCCTGAGAGGATCGACTTCAAGAAGAAATTATACGGCCAGCTCGATGAGCTCTTGCCCGCCGACACGATCATCGCCTCGAGTTCCTCCGGCCTCACGATGAGCGAGATTCAGGCCGGTTGCCCCTCGCATCCAGAGCGCTGCGTGATCGGACACCCATTCAACCCGCCGCATTTGGTGCCGTTGGTCGAGATCGTGGGTGGTGCGAAGACGTCCGAGGAAACCATTCAACGGGTCACGGAATTCTATGCCGCCATGGGGAAACGTACGATCCGGCTGCGCAAGGAAGTGCCGGGGCATGTCGCCAATCGACTGCAAGCCGCTCTTTCACGGGAGGTTTACCATCTCGTTGCCGAGGGTGTCATCAGCGCTGCCGACGCCGACACGGCGTTGTGTTGGGGGCCCGGGCTGAGGTGGGGCATCATGGGGAGTCTGCTTCTCAATCACCTCGGCGGCGGCCAAGGCGGCATTGAACACTTCTTCGAGCAATTCACGGGTCCCATGACAGCTTGGTGGAAGGTTCTCGGGCAGCCGGTGTTGACGCCAGAAGTGAAGCAGAAGCTCATCGACAGCGTTCGGGCAGAAGTCGGTTCGCGCTCCATTGACGAACTGGCGGCGGAGCGAGACGAATTGATACTCGGACTCATTGAGCTGCGAACCAAAGCAAAGCAAGTCGAGTAGCCCCGCGGGATTTCACCACACTCGAGTTTTGTCTTCCGGCCATGGACTTCTGGGTTAGCTAAGCGCGGCAGCGCACCGACAAACCTGTGCCGATTGGCCATCATGCGTTTGATTTGGCCCTCGATCTAAAGAAGGAACTGCCTGATGCCCAACGATATGCAAATTCGACACGACGTGCTCGCGGCGCTTGATCGGGAACAAAATGTCATTGCGGGCACCATCGGTGTCGAGGTGCATCACGGAGTGGTGAAACTCGCGGGACGCGTTGATGACTGCACGATCAGAGAAGGTGCCGAGCGGGCTGCAGAGCACGTTGACGACGTTACGGCGGTAGTTTTGGATATTGACGTCGCCCGCGCAGCGGCTGTCGGACCGCCGACAATTGTGTAGGCAAGGCCATGCTGCGCCTTTAGAAAGGACGCCCGCGCCGTCGCGCACTCGGGTGCGCAACGGCTAAGTAATCCAGTCGAAACGACGTTCCGCTTCAGGCGCGAGTTGTTCTAGTTCGCCAGCTATTTGCCGAATGAGCGCCCGCGCCCGTTCACCTAATTCGCGGGCACGGAAGGGATCCTGGGCCGCCGTCAGCAATCCAATGATCCCTGACAGCATGTCAAGACGCCGTCGGATGGCATGTTCGGAATTGGACATCGCGAAGTGCACACGCGGGTAGTTGGCCCCGAGACCCTTGAGCTCCAATAACATTCGTCGCAATAAATCGGCGGCAATTTGGATGTTCTCGATCTCGGGGTTATGGGCACTGTTGGTCGATTCTTCGAGCATGGTGGCCGTCTCCGTCCATGCCGGCCACTCGACCGGCGGTGGCGAAGTGTCACCGGTTCATCCGTTGACAAGGAACCCCCTGTTTGGGGGGAAGACAAGTCCTGCCAACCTGGAAAGACTGGAGGTGTCGCTCGATCGAGGCCGGACGACGCATTGCATCCGCCGAAGGCGGTGCGTGATGGGACTGATGCTGCGGGTCCGCGTCATTCCGATCTGGAGGAAACATGGCCGACTTCCGTTCTTCAGGCGGACGCCTGTTCGTGCTCGACTTGTGCGGCGGCCGCGTCTTCTCGCTCGAGCCCGATGGCTCGGACCCGAAGACACTCGTCACCGGCTGCCGGCTACCCGATGCCCTCGCGGTCGATTCGGCGGCGGGCTACATGTACTGGACGAACATGGGCATTCCGCACAGGAATGACGGCTCGATCGAACGCGCGGATCTCGACGGCGGCAATCGTCGATTCATCATTCCGGAAGGGGGCACGTTCACGCCTAAGCAACTCCATCTCGAAAAGAAGAGTGGCAAGCTCTATTGGTCGGACCGCGAGGGCATGCGTGTGATGCGTGCCAACCTCGATGGCTCGCAGGTCGAGACGCTCATCCAGACGGGGGAGGGCGAAGGCGATCGCCACGATCCATCGAACTGGTGTGTGGGGATCGCCGTCGATCCGATCCGTGGCCAGATGTACTGGGCCCAGAGGGATGCGGATGACTCCGGGCAGGGGCGCATTTTTCGCGCGAGCATCGATAGGCTCCGTGGCCAGACACCGGCGAACCGGATCGACGTTGACACACTGTTCGAACGGCTCCCAGAGCCGATTGATCTGGAGCTCGATCTCGAGCACCGCGTCCTCTATTGGACCGATCGGGGCGATCCTCCGCGCGGCAACACGGTGAGTCGCACGCCGATCGACGGCCGTGCCAACCAGGAGGTCGTGCTCGGCCACTTGATGGAAGGGGTCGGTATCGCACTGGATGTGCGCGGCGATCGGATGTTCATCACGGACCTCTCCGGCTCGATCTACTCCGCTCACCTAAACGGATCGGAAAAGCGCCCCATTGCAAGGGCTCAGGGGAATCTCGCGGGCATTGCCTACGCCGAAAAGCTTTGAATCCCGGATCGAGTCCGGATCTCGCAAGTCATAGAATGCCGAGCGACCGCGCTCGAGCCATTGCGCCGCCGCGGTTCTTGACGTTGAGCTTGCCGTAGACATTGTGGAGGTGCCATTTGAGCGTGCCTTCGGAGACGAAAATTGCTTCGGCAATCTCCTTGTTGCTCAGGCCCGACTCCAGACGCTTCAGGATCGACAGTTCTCGCTTCGTCAGTTCTTCGCCCATGCCGATCGGGGCGCCACCCGGAACGTCAGGCGTGTAAATCGCGCGCTGCAGGCGGCGCGCCAGGGGCGCCGCCTCGGAGCCGCGGAGTTGCTCCATGTCGAGTCGATCGATCAGAGCGCCCAGTTCGCGAGCTTCGTCGAGGAACACGCGGACATAATTTCTCGGAGCGGCGATGGTGAGCGCTCGACGCACGTCCGCCAAGGCACTCGCCCAATCCCCGTCCTCCTTTTCGGCCAGGGCGCGCATGATCAACAATTCCACCGAGCGGTGAGCGAGCTTTCGCTGCTGGCTGCTTGCGATCGCAACATCCAGCGCCTCGACAACCACTCTCGGCGATTGCTTGAGCAGGTAACGCGAGGCCGCACGCAATGCCTTGTCGGAACCCAGCGCTGGCGCACTACCGCGGGGCGGTAGATCGTGGAATTCGAAGCGGATTGCAACGAGCCTCGCCTCCTCGTGACGCCCCGCGCGCGCGAGACTACGGCACTCTTCGGCCGCCAGTGACAGGCTAACGCGGCGCCAGCCACGCCGTTCACCGACTTCCTGTCCCTCTCTCAGCATCGCCAGTGCGCCGCTCTCATCGCATCGCAGGTGCTGGATGCGGGCCTGCGTCAAGTAGGCCACGATGACCGCGTCGGCATGGGCGTATTCGTTCACGCTGCCCTGCGCCAGTTCGAGGTGCGCGAGAGCCTGCTCGATCTCGTCGAACTCGTACGCGATACCCGCAAGGAGCGTATGAAGCATGCTGGACTGCCCGGGATGCCCGTGGAGCCTTCGCTCGACCAGCTCGAGTCCGCGCGTGCATGCGATCCTCGCGTCGAAGTAACTCCCGCCTTTGAAGTACAGCACGGCCTCGAGGTAGGCGGTCCAGCTCAGCGCATAGTAGCCTTCGCTTTGCTCGAGCCACTGGCGCGTCTCGGCAATCACCTCCAGTCCCGCGTCGATGTGGCCCCGCGTCTTGTGTACGAAGCTCAGAACGTTGCCCATTACCCCCTTGCGCCTTAGCGAGGCCTCTGGCCAGCGTGCGAGCCATGCGGCTGCCAATTCGCCACCTCGAATTCCGTCATCGCGCAAGCCAACCGCCATGGCGACCTGCATTTCGACCGCGCAACGCAACTCATCGACCCGGCGGGCGTCCTGATCGGGTTGCGCCTCGAGATGCTGCAGCAGCTGCTGCAGGCGGTAGATCTGCGCTTCGTATTCCTGATACCGGGGGTAGAACGAGAGCGCAAAGGCGTATTGGATACGGATAACTGGGTGGCGATCGACGCAATCCTCAGGAAGCGCGTTCATCCAGCGCAAGATCGTCTGGTGATAGCCGCGACGAAATACCAGTTCCTCCACACTGTCGGCGATCCAATGTGCCGCCCGCTCCCACTCTTGAGCCCGGATCATGTAATTCACCGCTTCTTCAACATGGGCATTGGCGTGCAGCCACTGTGCTCCCCGCACCAGGCACTCCCGGGCTTGTTCCGGCGCGGTTCTGCGATAGGTTTCGCGGAAAAATTCACCTACCAGATGATGAAAGCGTACCCACTCCCAGGATCGATCCAGCGGAATCAGAAAGAGGTTGCGCGTGCGCAGGCTCAGCAACGCCTCTTCGGCGTCATCGGCATCGGTAACGGCTCGAGCAAGCGGTGGGCAGATGCGATCGAACATCGAGACCCGGAACACGATGTCACGAGTTCGTTCGTCCATCTGTGACAGGACCATGTCGCACAGATAGTCAACCACGCTGGTATCGGTACCCGCGAACTGCCGGATGAACGCGGTCGGTTCGCTCGACCCAGTTAGCACCAGCGCCGCGAGCTCGAGCGCCGCCGGCCAGCCTTCCGTTTTGGAGAGCAAGGTCTGCAAATCCGGCGCCGGCAGGTCTCGCCCGAGCCGGCTTCTGTAGAATTGGGCAGCTTCCCTGGCGTCAAATTGCAGTTGCTCGGCTCCAAGCTCGAGTAACTGGCTCCGTACCCGCAGACCGCTTAAGCGAAGGCCGGGATCCTGGCGAGTGCCGATGACATACTGCAGGGATCGGGGCGAGTAGTTGATCAGCCAATCGAGGATTTCGCGAACCTCCGGCCGCTCGACAAGTTGCAGGTCATCCAGGAACAGCACGATGCGGTGTTGAACCTGCGCGAGGTCACCGGCAATCGCCTCCAGCAGGGATCTTGAACCGCTCGCCAAGTCGGCGATGAGCTCCTCCGCGGCGTTCTTGCCGATGTGCGGGCTGGCCTTCTGTAGGGCTGTTACCAGATGACGTAGGAAGCGGGTCGCGTCGTTGTCGTCTTCGTCCAGGGACAGCCACGCACAAGACACCCCGCGCTCGAGGAGCCGTGCGTGCCATCGAGCCATGAGAGTGGACTTGCCGTATCCGGCCGGTGCGGCCACGACAACGACCGGAAAGATGCCGTCCAGCACGTCGCTTGACGAGTCAAGCCTCGGCCGGGGCAACGGCTTCCTCGTCCCGTTGGCGGGAAACAGCTTGCCCTGGATTATCGCGCGCTCGTGTTGTTTGCCGATCATACGCGGGAGCCCGTCCCTCCCGTCTAGCTATTTCGACCCATCTAATCCCTAACTTTGGTTAGGCGCAACTCGAACCGCTGTAGGGCAAGGTTGACCCGCGTTGAGGCGGACAGCGACCAACTATCTCAAATACGGTGTGAATGTGCCCGAAAAGCCCTCCCTGCGTCCCTCCCGTGAGCTTGCCGTGAGCCGCCACGTCCTACGCTCGTTTCAAACCAACCATGCGGCAATGTCTTCGAGCTGCCTGCTCGATGAAGGGTCCATGTCTTCGGAAGGTTCCATTCAAGCTGTGCTTCGATCATCTCTCGCTGTTGTTTGGCGGCACGATTCCACCGCCCTGAACCGGGACTGTCGTCTGCGGGGAACGGCGCTTTCCCCAAACACTCTGCTCGTGCGCGCGTGGCGGAGCCTCATCGAGCTGCGGCTCGACGACGCCTTGGTGACCATCGCGCAGTTCGAAGATGAGATCGCGCGTTCCGTTGCCCCGGTTGCGGCTCGATCGCGGGAGTTTGCGGAGGTTCTGAGAGCCGTGCTGCTTGTGCTGAAGAGCCGGGACGGCGCCACGGTGCGCGCGGCGCTTGCCGTACTCGAAAGCCGTCACCGGTCAGGTGGGAGGAGTTCCGCGCTGGCGGCAGCGCTGCGCGTCGGCTACTGGAAGGTAAGAGACTTTGATCGATACTACGCAGTACCTCGTCTCAATCACGCGATGCCGACTCTCCGCGGCATGCACGGGCTTGCGACGATCATCGGGCCGACGTTCGAAGCGGTCGTGGAGGCTGAGCAGCTCCGACTGGCCGTCGCGACGAGACTAGCAAGGGGCGCGCACGAACGCGCCGTGAGTCGTTTCGGGAAGCGATCACCGGTCACAGCCCGCGCGGCCGTCGTGCTCGCGGAGTTGCTCTACGAGGAAGGGCACAGCGCTGGACTGGAGGCTCTGGTCATGGAGAGCCTCACGGCGGTCCGAACCTCAGGGGACGAGGAGAGCGCGTTGCGAGGATTCAGGGTTCTGGCTCGTCTCGCCGCCCGTCGGGGAGACACGGAGTTCGCCTTCCTCACCCTGAAGGAGGCGGAGGCCCTGGCGGCGGCGCGCGACTGGACCGGGATGATGGCGGAGAGCTTGATGCTGCGTACTGAGCTTCTCCTCAAGGAGGGTCGCACACGCGACGCGGCGATCTGTGCTGAGCGTATCGAGGCACTCGCGCGCGACTTCTCCTCGGACGACACGTTGCAGGCCAGCCATGCCTTGGCACAAGCACAGGTACTGGTCGCCACCGGGGACGCGCTCAGAGGAGCGACGATTCTCCGGGAGCTGCAAGCGGCGAGCCGCGGTAAGCGAAACAATTACTGGGCTCTGCGATTGTCGGTTCACCTGGCCGACGCTCTGCTCGGATGCGGAGACCAAGCCGAAGGTCGTGCCATGCTCGTTCAAGCGCTTCAAGTTGGCGCGCGCGCCGGGGTGTATCAGACATTCGTCGATGCCGGAGCGCACGTGGCCGAGCTTCTGCTGTCTCTTTACCACGCTACCCCGCAGGACAGCCACCTGCCCCCGGAGCTTTGTCCCTACATCGGGAGCATTCTCGCGGACCGTGCTCAGCAGCCTAGAGGCACGTTGCCCGCTCGCGCCTCACGCGTCACGGAGTCGCTGAGTCCTCGCGAACACAGCATCCTGCGCTCGATGAGCTACGGACTTTCCAACAAACGCATCGCTCGAGAGCTGCAGATTGCCCCCGAGACTGTGAAGTCCCATGTCAAGGGCATTTTCATCAAGCTCGCCGTGCAGACGCGCGCTCATGCCGTGTCGACGGCCAGCGCCATGGGGCTGCTCTGAGCGCGCAGCGAGACAGGTCTGGGACAACGCTTGGGCGGGCGTTTGACGCAGCGATCAAAGCAAGGCATCGAACCTAGCCACGTTCGGACTCGCGGTCTGCCTCTACATGTTCCACCTCGCTTGGTATGATCGCTCTAAACCGGTCAACAAAACCGGGCAGGCCACCAAATTCACTCGGCGGGGTTGCAGATGTCACCCGAAAGAGCTGGAAGGGGAATCCCAAGCCCGAGTAGGTTCGTTTGCTGGCTTGTTGTCTTAATGATCGTTACCTGTCTTCGGTGTCCATCGTCGCTCGGGCAAACGCCGGCATCGATGAACGTGCAGGTGGGGCACGACTCCTGGACCTTCAAAGACGGAGCCCCGGCAGACGTCGTGTGTTTAGCACAGACCAAGGACGGGTTCTTATGGCTGGGCGGCCCCGAAGGATTATTTCGCTTTGATGGAATGCGATTCGAACCTTACAGCTCGCCGTTTGGCGACCGGCTCCTTTCGTCCAACCTGTACTCCTTGTTCGCACCGCCGTCTGGTGGCCTCTGGATTGGCTACACGTCATCAGGAGGTTTCAGTTTCGTCGATAAGGGGCGAGTGACCAATTATCCGATCGAGACGGGAACCGTTGTCCGTTTTGCCCAGGATCGGGATGGAATTGTATGGGCGGCCGTAACTGGGGGTTTATGGAGATTCGATCATTCGGGGTGGCAGCATATCGAGGTTGAGTGGAATGCTCCGACCGTTCACATTATGGATCTTGGATTTGATTCAGAGGGGATACTTTGGGTTTTGGTGGGCAATTTTGGAGCCCCGAAGGACCTCATCTACCTGCTACCGGGGACCAGACACTTCAAGACAGGCGGCAGCGATTTGTCAGTCGAAGCGTTCACGTGGGAGCCCGGTCGAACGGTCTCAACCGCGCCCGCAAC
>JBEKHO010000072.1:0-12076 GCA_050012215.1 Steroidobacteraceae bacterium | reverse complement strand
AACGAGATACAAGGATACCGGGCGCGAGCCGCCCATCTCGAGCGGCAGTGCTCGCAGTTCTCCCTGTTGGATCGCCTCCGAGTGTAAGTGCTCCGGCAACCAGGCGTAACCCAAACCCGCTTTAACCATAGCGAGAGACGCCTCCATGCTGCTGACCGTGCAGCGCCGTTCCGCGCCCAGCCAGCCCTCATCCCGAGGATGCTGGAGGCCCGAATCCCGAACGACGACCTGGATGTGCTTACTGAGGTCATTCGACGTGAGCGGCCGCTCAAGCTCGAATAACGGATGTCTCGGATTGGCCACCGCGACGAAGGTGACGGTGAGCAACAACTCGCCAAAGTGATCGGGCGGCAGGCGCGTGCTCACGACGACATCGGCATGGTTTTCCGCGATCGCCTCCTCGGCTCCGGACAGGACGGCGTCCGAGAGCTGAATCTCCGTATTCGGACAGAGCTGCTGCAGTTCCGCGACGATGGAGAGCAATCGCTGACGAGGAAAGGCGACGTCGACAACTAGTCTCAATTCCGGCTCCCAGCCTTGCTTCAACGACCGAGCGAGCGCCTCGATCGACTCGAGGTCGCGCAGCAGCGGCCGGGCGCGCTTGAGCAGGGTTTTGCCATGGGCCGTCAATACCGCCTTGCGCCCGTCAATCGCCAGTAGCTCGATGCCGAGCGCTTCTTGGAGACGGGCAATCGCATAGCTCACTGCAGATTGGCTCTTATGAAGCGCCGAGGCGGCCGGACCGAAGCCGGATTTATCGACCACGGCTGCCAGTACCGCCCACTGTTCCAGCGTCGTTCCAGTCATCATCAGTCCATCCAATTAATTCGATTTGTAGATCAATCGGTGCCGGATTCGGCACGCACCCCCATCGCGATATGGAGATCATCAGCTATGTGATCTCGGGTGAGCTTGCGCACAAGGACTCCCTCGGAACCGGCTCCGTGATTCGACCCGGCGACGTGCAGCGCATGAGCGCGGGTTCGGGTGTGAGACATAGCGAGTTCAATTCATCCGCCACCGATAGGCTGCATTTCCTGCAGATCTGGATCAAGCCCAATGTGGTCGGAATCGAGCCGAGTTATGAGGAGAAGCATTTTAGCGAGAGCGACAAAAAAGGACGCCTCAGGCTCATTGCCTCTTCGGATCGCCGCGAGGGTTCGGTGTTGATTCACCAAGACGCTTCGCTCTATGCGGGACGATTCGACGGCGAGGAGAATGCCTTGCTGGAGTTGAAGCCCGGCCGTCGTAGCTACGTACACGTGGTTCGCGGTAAGGTTCGAGCGAACGGCATCGAGCTCGGCGCGGGCGATGCGCTCAAGATCACCGATGCGGCCGCCGTGCGCATCGACGGCGGGCAACAGGCGGAGGTTCTGGTGTTCGATCTGCCTTAAGGTCCTAGGCGCCGAAGCATCGGCGGCACGAGTCTCTTCGTGCCGCTGATTTCATTCGGTCTGCCAACTTTGCGAACCTTTGGATGTGACCGTCGGAACTCTAGTCGGTTCCAAGGGAAATGAAATGCGTCACCAGTGGCTCATCTTGTATCAATTGGCGAATTGCTAGCTGCAACTCCCGGTCGGCGTTGGTAACCCGCTCATGCTGGCGCAAGTGCTCCGCCCAGGACTCCAGATAGAAAGTTTCCAATATCCGGCCGGCGTGCTCGGCATCCTCATAGACCGTCCACGCATAGGCGCCATCGCGGCGGAGCGCGTGACCGAGATGATTCGCAGCCAGCAGGAAGGCGGCCCGGTCACGTTGGGAAACGTGGTACTCGACGGTCACCGTCACGGGCGCTGTACATCCAGCCGCCGATGTTCGAAATCACGGTGGCTATCCACACGAGTGTGAGGATGCGGTGCTGAAATGGCGCCCAAGCGGATATGCTCGCCGCAGGCTGCTTCACTGGAGACAACTGGGGCGATGTCATGGTGTATTCATAGGCGCGATGCCATGTCTTTACTGCCCCGGCCGCCCCGTACGGATTTGCAATAAGGAGTAGCTGGCCTCATTTAAATGGTTGCATAGGACCGGATACGATTCTAGCGCTGGTCTCGCCTGGCGGGCTCGGCGTGTGGCTCGTTTGGTAGCGGAACTCGCAGGCTCTTGACTGTTACGCGTTCCTACCAATAGCGGGAGCGACGAGTTTACTGGAGCGTTAACTCGGGACATCAATGCGTCGTCCAAGGAGATGCGAGAAGTACCACCGTTGCCTGGGGGCCTCGGCGGGGGCCTCACCTCAAATCGCCTAAAATTATTATTTTGGAATCAGCGTGTTACGTTACGAATGTGAGGGCTACACGGCCCACCATTTACCAAAGACTGCACAAAATTCCTTAGAAATCAATTGCAGAGGGACAGATCGTGGCGAAGGCGCCAATCGAGCCTACGGCGCGTCCATTATTTGCCCGCTTAAGTCGGCCGCCGCCCTGCGCGATACAATGAGCTGTGAATCGGCAAGCCGATTCGATACCGATCGGCGCCGCAACTCCTTGTTTCGATGGGCGCGGCCTGCAAAATCCCTGGTCAATGTTCAACGCGGGTTCGCACTAGGGCTTGCCGAGATTCTCGGCAAGCATATTGCAGAACAGCGCGCCCTGCTCGATGGCGTCGTCGAGGGCGATGTGGGTATGGGGATGCGAGTCGAACCAATGTTTGGGCATGCCGCCTTTGGTGCTTTTGCGATAATCTTTTTTCAGCAGGGCCATTGCGTAAGTTTTGATATCGAGGGCGGAGAAGCTGAAGGGGCTTTCGCCGGCGAAGCGAATCAGGTACCAGTAAACGAATAGGAAATCGAATCCGGCTGGGTAGCCAACGAATACTGGCTTTCCGGGAAGGGCTTTGAGCCAGAGGACGTAGCGGCGCATGGCCGTTTCAGGCATTTCCAGTTCTTGCCGGCACGCGACCCAGGCCTCGGGCTGTTGGGCCCACCATTCTGCCGTCTTGGGATCGGCCGTTGCGCCCGGCAGCGTTTCAAGGTTCGTGCTGAATGTGCCTATCAATTCCTTTCCACCTGTATATGCCGCCGAGCCAAAACTCAACATCGAGTTCGGGCCGGGGATCGGCCCGTCGGCCTCAACGTCGGTGCTCACATAGATTTCTTTGCTGCTCATGGCTGCGACTTGTGCCGTAAGACATCCCACCGTTCGGTGACTGCCACCCGTAGCTTGCTATCGTCGATCTTTGCGATCCACTCGCGTAATTCGCGACGAGAGAAGTTCGCTGGCCAACTCAGCTCGGGGAAATGTCGCAGCCGACGGCCGCGCCGGGTCGATAAATACAGCGCGTCGAATAGAGCTTTGGCAGGGGTAGCGATGTCGAAGTTGCCGGTGTTTCGATACGGACCGTAGCCGCCGATGAGTGCGGGGTCGAGTCGGTGGAACTGATATGTCCCGAAAGGGGTTCGTACGGTGGGACGTATACGTTCCGCCACGATCTGAATCACGTGCGGCGCTTGGTCGATCATGCCGTGCAGATTAAGGGCGGAGAGTAGCGATACGTAACCGCGAACGTCGGTCTTTTCTCCTTTTGTGGCGCGCAGCAATTGTGGAATGATGGCGTAGGGTGAGAAGTCAGCATGGCCGGGCAATGCCCAAAGTCCACGTCGAACTTTGGCAATCAGCCCTTCCTTTGCCAAAGCCGAAAGTGATTGGGTCGCCCAGACGGGCGAACCTCCTGTGGTCTTAATGACGTCGGCCGTAGTGAATACGGGTTGACGATGCGTCAGTTCGCCGAAGACAGCGGTATCTACGGCGTTCATGTGATTGTTTCCGGTGGTACGGCGAGGATCTGGTCGATGAGATCGCCGACAAACAATTGACGCGCGATCCAGGTGTCCTCGTCCTGCAACTGCTCGCGTTGCGCTGGATCCAGGTAGGCCAGGACCGTGTCTGAATACTCGGCGTGGGAAATTTCGAGCGCTCGGCCGCGCGCGTTGTGTAGCGTGGCATCGTCTAGCCAGCGTCTTAGGAAACCAGTGTCGATACCTCTGGGCGTTCCATTTCCAAGAACAAACAGATCGAATACATCACGGGCCTGCACGTGTGTGCGCGAGGCAAGGGCATTGATCTTCTGACGGATGGCTGCAGGCCGTGTGTAGCTCGGCAATAGAAGCGGCGGGTCATCTGGGCGAAGATACTCGCGGACGGCGGAATCGTTCGCTGGGCTGACCGCGTACTCGTCTCCCTCGCATCTATCCCGGTAAGACACGTCGATTTTGGTCGGCGGTCGTATGCCGCCGCGCCCGACCAGCTCAATTTTGTAGCGCAGTGTCGTGTCGGTCGACTTACTCGATCGTCCGCCGATCAGAGAGGCCTGGAGTATACCGAGGGCTTGCAGGCGCCGTTGCATATCTCCATCAGCCAGCGTCGCCGGAATGGCGCGTTGCATGGCGCCCGCGACGTCCTTGCCCACATCCAGATCGATGTCTTCGCTGAATCGGATACTACCGAAGTAAAGGCGTAGATTGGTTCCACCTTTCAGAACCCAATCGCGTCCTTGCAGTCGCTCTGCCAGAGCTCTGAGCAGCACGACATGAAAGCCCTCGCGCAGGGCAAGCGGAGAATGAGTTGTTTTGTTAATCGACATAATTATCCTAAATCCATAATAATATCGATTAATAAGGAGGGCAACTATTCTCAAAACACGCCTGGGAAGGGGCCAAACCACGTCGGGATCGGGTGCGCGCTGCCGCGAGTCAGGATGCCGGCCATCACTGGCCTACGCAAACGATTGAAATTACTTAAGTTTTATGCGTATCAAGATCGGAGGAACAGTCCGAATCGCCCACGGCCCACCAATTTGCTGTAACAAGTTTTTTGACATCACTCGCAAGAATCTCAAAGGTAACCGTCCGGCTTGGGCCGCATGGCCGGCGGAGCGCGGTGTACCCATGATGGGCTAAGTGGGCACATCGTAGGTGCCCACGTAAGGGGCCAAGTGGGCATCTTCGCGGAAAGATCGTTCACGACTGATACGCTGGGCCGGCGGACTGGGCCTCGGATTCGGCACACGACTGAAGAGAAGCTGCGTATCGTTGAGGAGACGCGTGCGCGGGGTGCCCGAATCAGGGAAACGTCACTGTGCGTGATAACCGCAATTCACGGGGCCTGAACATGACTGATGAAGAACTCGTCGCCTTTTGTCGATCTGCAGCAGTTGCTGCCAAGTTGGTCCCGAACAAATGGAACATCAGGGTGCCAGCATGCCCCTGCAGAAAGCGAACGTGCTACATGGCATCACGAGGTGTGCGATGAACGCAGGGACGGCACAGCAGTACGCGCGGTGGATCGGGGCGCTTTATCTCATCACTATCGTGGCAGGCGGATGGGGCGAGTCGCACGTGCCGAATCAACTGCTCATCGTCAACGACCTAGCTGGGACTGCGCACCAGGTGGCGAGTTCAGTAGGACTTTTTCGGGCCAGCTTTGCCGCGTACCTCATCGAAGCTGCCTGCGACATTACGCTCAACGTGCTGCTCTATGCGCTTCTTCGGCCCATTAGCCGCAATCTGGCGTTGCTGGCGACGTGTTTCGGGCTGATGGCGACGGCGGTCTATGCCGCGGGAGAACTTTTTTACTTTGCCGCCGCGCTACCGGCGGTGGATGCCGATGTCGCCCGGGTCATCGCGCCGGAGGCCAAGGCGACGCTCACCTATCTCTGCCTTACGATTTACGGATACGTCAACGGCATCTTCGCCGTATTCTATGGCACCGCGACGGTCGTGCGCGGGTACCTGATTCTGCGTTCCGGCTACCTTCCACGCGCGCTTGGCGCGATCTTTGTCTTTGGAGGCGCCAGCTTCATCGTCAAGAACTTCCTGGTTGTCGTCTTGCCGCAGTACGACTTGCCATATGTGATTGCACCCCTGCCCCTGGCGTTGGTCTCGATGGCGCTCTGGCTGCTAATCAAGGGCATCGATCGCCCACAATGGGATCAAAGCAGGCGGCGCCGGCATTTGTTGGAAGATGGCCGACCATGCGGCCCGAATCTATGAGCCGGACTTCTGAAGAGATCAACGGGCCGCAATCCGAGCCGGGTCAAGACGCCATGCCCGCTTACTCTCAAAGATCTCCCCCATAGATCGGAATTTCCCCCATTCGATTAGCCGTTAGGTCCCCGGCATCGCCGATTGCAGTCCGAGGTGCTCTACGAATGGATCGAAATCCTTGTCCCTGTAAAGCAATGCCAGTCCCTTCTTAATGCAGCTTGTCGCGATCAATGTGTCGATGGTTTTTCGGACGGTGATGCCAAGTGATCGCAATGTCTGGTTCATGTGGTCATTATGCGATACGTGCCGCGGGAAGTGGGTGAGAGTTTCGTGGTCTTTTCAGCGAAACTCTCGCAAGCCTCTCAGGGGCCGAGATCGACCGATCCGAAGCAGACAGTGAGCGTCCGGTTTCGGCGATGGCAAATCATCAAGCACTGGCCGAAATGAAAAACCCGGCGCGTGGCCGGGCTTTTCATTGCAAGACAGAAGTGAAGTTAAACGGCTTGCTTGCGTCCCCGAAGGACCATCAAGCCGCCAGCCAACAGCGTCAGGGCTGACAACGCTGAAGCCGGATCGATCTCGGGTGCGGACACAGAGACCGGATTCGCGTAGGCCAGGATGTCAATCGCGTTACCGTTGCCACCGCTAAAGCCGTTGGTTGAAACGTCGTTGTAGTATCCACTTCCGGCGCCAGTGAGCGTAGCACCTAGGGCTGCTCCGTAATAAAAAGACAGCTGATATAAGTCGCCGGCTTTCGTAGCAATCTTCTGATCGATAGTGTCATAGGCGCCACCATTGCCACCGACGACGCACGTAGTCGACAGCCCCGGAAAGGAGCCGCAACCCGTGTGCGCATTGATGACAGAACTCGTGTTGTATGGATTCAGCAGAGTCCACGACGACAACCCGTTCGCAAAATTGCCATTGGTGAGGAGCGAGGAGGCGCTGGGGTTCGTGAGGTCTTTGACCGCCACGTTCCACACGAAGACGCCCGCCGGGTCATCAATCATCGCGAGTGCAATGTTGGTGCTGGCTGCGCTCGCCGTGAAGTCGACACTCGCCAGCGCCGGCATTGCTCCCGGAATTACGCCGGTGTTGTTGACGACTAGATTGACGGGCAACGGGGCCGCGCCTGTCTCGCCACCGCCCAAATCCAAAATAGCGCCGGGCGGCGGCGCGCCAGCAGCCGCACTGGCGATGGCGGGAGTGCCGGCAATTGCACCGATGGCAAAGGTAACCGACAGAAGAATCCGATTCTTGCTAATCATCTTCCCTTTCTCCATTCTTTATTTCCAAATCTTTCGAAATTTAGTATAGGCAACCGCGCGAACCCCTGGAAGATGATTCTTAACTTAATTTGACAGCTTTTACCGCGGCTTCGTCGCTGGCGACCGCGGAAATGGGTTTACCGCGCGTTTGCGCTAACAAGATTCTCTACATTTGAAACGATGAACGAGCAGTTTTCTCATCGCGACCGCGTTGACTTTCAAGCTTAGCTATCCCCGGTTCGCGGCTGGCCGTCGACCTCGAGTTGCGCGCAAAGCGTAAGCGCGCTCGCCTGTGTGTCATTGGGGGATCGGTCCTTCCATGAATTCAAGGCGCTATCTTTGGGTAACTTGGTAAATCATGGCGCACATCGGTGTCTGGAAAATTGGGGGACCGCCAAAGTGGCAGCAAGTTGCCTCGCGTTCCTTACGCGGCGGCGGGCGAAACCTCGCGGGCAATGCGCTTCGCATTGCTGATTTCAGCTACGCGCAGATCGTAGGCGCTCTGAAGAT
This sequence comes from Steroidobacteraceae bacterium, assembly GCA_050012215.1. Taxonomy (GTDB): domain Bacteria; phylum Pseudomonadota; class Gammaproteobacteria; order Steroidobacterales; family Steroidobacteraceae; genus Bog-1198. The sequence continues at coordinate 4,312 of JBEKHO010000072.1, read as the reverse complement.
TCAGCCACGAACGCGCATCGCCACCGAAATATCGCGCCAACCGCATAGCCGTATCAGCAGAGATGCCGCGCCGCTCACGAACCACTTCATTGATCCTTGGCGCGGGTACGTTGAGCGCTTTTGCCAATGCGTTGGCGCTCATGCGAAGCGGCTTCAGATAATCCTCCCGAAGGACCTCGCCTGGATGAACCGGCCGCATTCCATTCTTAAACATCTTCGCTACCCTCAGTGATAGTCCACGATTTCCACGTCCGTCGGCCCCTCATCGGTCCAGCGAAAGCAAAGGCGGTATTGGTCGTTGACCCGAATACTAAATTGTCCTTTACGCTCGCCCTTCAGCGCTTCCATCCGGTTGCCTGGTGGTGAGCGCAAGAATTCCAGAGTTTGAGCTGCATCAAGTTGCGCCAATTTTCGAGTCGCGGCTTTTACAATCGCCGAAAATCTCTTGCATTTACCAGTCTCGAACAGGGCTTTCGTATCTGCACAACGGAAGCTCTTGATCATCGGAGAAGGATATAACGCTTAACGTTAAACGACAAGAGTTACCTCAAGTGATTCGGTGGCGAACTGACGCGGTATCGAGACTGCAGAACTACGCTCCTGGGTTGTGCCATTGAAGGGTATGGATACTCGTGAATTCAAAGACTTATGCCGGCTTAACTCAGCAAATCGTGGCACAGTTGTCGAGGTATAACTAGTTGTTTTTAAAAGCCTAAATGCGGTCACGCGCGGGCTTCTCTTAATCAATTGGTCGTAGGTTCGATCCCTACACGGCCCACCATTTAAGCCAGTGCAGTCAAGAACTTGCGCGGCACCTCTAATGAAGGGTAGCTATGCGGGCAATAGGACGCACTAACGCTCACGGTTTTCTTTGGGGGTCCGCATGTGCTCAGCAATGATGACGTCGAAATAGGCTCCCATCCTTCCAAAGCCCCGCATCTTAAGTTCGTAATCGGTGCCACTTTTATTGCTGGTCCAATGACGGAATTGTTCTAGGTCGGCGGTAGGAACTTAGACAAGCTCTCCGATTGCGCAGCATCGACACTGCTGAGATCGAGGAACTTGTTGCCTGGCTCGAAACCCGCAATCTGGCAGGTCTCGACAGGTTTGGCTCCCTCTCCGAGTCAAAACAGCGTCAGTCGCGCAGATAGTCGACGCTCCTAAAAGGAAAACCACACCCATGATTCTAGGCGCTCACTGTCGGATCGCCGCGGGACCCCGGAGCGGCCCGCTCCGCCTGACGGTCAATCCTCGACGGCAACCGGAACGTATTGGCGAAAGTGCCCGAACACTCGCTGTATCATAGTGTCACTGATGACGGATTCCGTCACTTCGATTTGCGCTTCCTCGATGAATTCAACCACATCCGATTCGATGAAAGAGTTGTTTACGAGGACCTCGATTCGGTTCTGCTGTGGATTCTTCCCGCACTTCCTCTCCTCCATGAAGGAGAAGTAGTCGTTGGACCTAGCATTTGCATTTCTCATCTGATTTGGCTCCTATCCAAATATCGTTCTGCCAGAACCCAACAGGGTCGGCACGATATTTCGGAAACCAAAGGGACTCAATATATAACTGTGAACTTAATTCACGCGATTCAGGTATCTGCTGAGCCTGGCGTGCGGGTCGAGCTGCACAAAATAGGGCGAATAGGGCTTGAGGCGATGAGATTTGCCGCTGACAGTTGCAACGCCTCGGCCGGCGATCACGAACCGCCACTGATCTGATCGCCGGTGACGATTGATCCTTGGTGCTCGCACGCTGAGTGCCTTTGCGTCCGTCCGCCCCCTCTGGTCTAGCGAAAGCAAAGGCGGATTATGAGGTTCGCCGTGTGTAGGGTTAGATTCCCGACAGCGCCGATTGCAGTCCGAGGTGCTCTACGAAAGGATCGAAATCCTTGTCGCTGTAAAGGCCGAGGCACCGTCACGGCCGATCGCACGGGGGCTCGCCGGCCCGGGACTACTCGCCCATGTCCTGGTGTCGAAGTACTGCGAATGCCGATATCGGCATTCGGCAAACTATGCCGTCTCCAGGAATATGCCGACAGTATTGCAGAGAGAGCTTTATCATAGGCGATCTTCGATATCGAATGCGGCATAGTCTGGGTGCTACAGCTGGTTCAAGAAGGACAACAACTGACCTGTTGGCCGGTACTTCCCTGGCTTGCTGTCGATGGGCGTCGTTTTGGCCAGAATCTTCTCTCGCAATGCGAGATCGGCATCGAGGTACATCTGAGTGGTCTCGATCGACTCATGGCCGAGCCAAAGAGCGATCGCTGTTTGTTCAACACCCGCTTGAAGCAAGTCCATGGCCATTGTGTGCCGCAGACAGTGGAACGTGATCCGCTTCTTACCTATCGAAGAGCAAGCTCTCGTTGCGCTCACAAGATGCTTGTTCAACAGATGCTGAACCGCGTCTGCACTCAATCGGCTGCCTCTCGTGCTTGGGAAAACAAGCTCGGTGCCGTCCATGCGTGGCTCGTGAAGCCAATACTTGAGAACGGTGGCAACCGGCTTGCAAAGAGGGACAGCGCGCTCCTTGCGCCCCTTCCCAATGACCTGGAGGTACGCGGCCCTTCCGAAAGTCAGGCTCTGCCGGGTCAGGCTCGTCACCTCGGAAAGGCGCAATCCAGTCTGAACGGTGAGCAACATCAACGCGTGATCACGACGGCCCGTCCAGGTTGTCTTATCGGGCGCGCTGAGAAGCGCTTCGACCTCGGGCCGAGGCAAAAAGCCGATCAGCCGCCGCGTGTACTTCTTACGCGGTGTCGCAAGCACGCGCTGGATCTGCGCACTTCGGCTTGGCAACTCGTAAGAAGCAAATCGGAAGAACGACCGGATGGCGGTGAGCCGAAGGTTCCGTGTTCGCGCGCTCACTCCTCGACTGTTCTCCAGATCGTTCAGGAACGTCGTCACAAAAGGCGCATCGATCTGCTCGATAGTCAGCTGCTCCGGCGTCGCATGCAGCTTCTTCATTGCGAATCGAAGCAGGAGCCTAAAGGTGTCGCGATACGAACAAAGGGTATGCGGGCTCACGTTCTTCTGCTGCATCAAGCGCTGCATGAAAAACCGCTGGAGCAGAACAGAAAAGGTAGGCTCCGTGGTGCTCATCGGACTTCCCAGTAGCGTTCGAGGCGCCCCACCGCTTGTCTCATGAGCGCAGGATTTTGGTGCAGATACCAGTAGGTATGCTTCAAATCGCCGTGGCCAAGATACGTCGAAAGCGCCGGCAGGCGGCGCTCGGGATCCGCTCCCGAGCGATAGCAGCGGAGCATCGCCTGTACGGCGACGCGATGCCGAAAATCATGAAGCCGCGGTCCGCGCCGGTCCAAGGGGCCGCGCAGTCCGATCTTCCGCGACAGGCGGACGAGGGACTTCCACGCATCGTTGTGGCGCATGCGAGTGCCATGGCGAGATACGAAGAACGGCTCGATGTGGCGCCCATCGAAGTAGTCGTTGCGTCGCTGCAGATATTTACCTAGGGCGATGCGGGTGGACGGATGAACCGGGACCAAACGAGACTTGCCGAACTTCGAGTCACGAATCGTGAGAATCCCTTGGTCAAGGTCGACATCAGCGAGGTTCAGTCTCAGCGCCTCACCGATCCGAAGTCCCGTGACACTCAGCAATCCATAAAGGGTGTAACGCACCCACCGCGAAATGCTGGTCGCGCCGACTCGATGCTTCAAGGTCTCCGCCAGCAGCCGTTGCACTTCCTCGTCGGAATACAAATAGAAGCGGTTACGCCCTGGCGTGCGTGGGATCAGATCTGCTGGTGGCACCTCGGTGCAGGGGTCGACACCGCTGTGATAGGCCGCAAAGCTGCGTACGGCGCCAAATCGCAGCCCTTGATAGGAGAGGTCAGTCGATGGGTTCTCGCGCACCCACCGGACCATCCACTTCGCGGTAATGCGCCGCGCTCGGTGGTGCTGCATGAATGCAACGAAACTTAGCAGATGGGCTTCATGGCGCTGCAGCTTGAATCCGAGCGCTCGGCGCATCGCCAGATAATCTCGCACAGAGGCATGCAAGCTCTTCACGAAGGTCTCCCGGGCCAGGGCAAAGCCACCTCGCGAAGCGCGCCTAGATCCACCTTCGCATACAGGCGAGTCGTGTTGGGATCGCGGTGCCTCATTACTTGCCCAATCTCTGTCAGCGTGGCGCCTCGGCGCAGCATGTTCGTGGCGAGCGAGTGCCGAAACTGATGCGCACCGTGGGTTGCCGACTTGACTCGGGCTCGCATAAGGGAGCGGCCGACAATCGCGGATATCGAGGAGGACCTGGCCACGCCTCGCCATGGGGCGCGGGTGCGC
>JBEKHO010000071.1:0-12481 GCA_050012215.1 Steroidobacteraceae bacterium | reverse complement strand
GTCGGCGGTGACGCCGGCGCAGCGGGGCCGTGGTGCAGCGACGCCGCCGGTGTCTGGCGCGGATCCGACCAAGCCATCGACGCCGCGGCATGTGGCGATGAGCTGGGCAAGACGGCCGAAGCGAGTGTTCGGTGTAGAGATCGAGTGCTGCGCGCGCTGCGGCGGGGAGCTGAAGATCATCGCCAGCATCGAGGAGCCGCAGCTCATTGCGAAGATCCTGTCGCACCTGGAGCGTGCTGCGCCGGAGCAGTATCAGAGCGAGCTGCCGCTCGGGGCGCGCGGGCCGCCTGCGCAGCCCAGCCTGCTGTGAACTGGAGGATGAGTGGCGATTCCGTGAGCGGGAGAGGGCGGCGGACGGGGTCCGCTTGTCCTAAGCTCCAGAGAACGGCAGAGTGGGTGGCTTGACGGGCGGCGCGGCACGCTTAAGGTCGGCGGTCAGTCAATGGCCGGGGGCCCTGCGCGGAGGCGCACCGGCGGCCCGAATAGCCCAAGCAAGCCACGCGGCCCCTAAGCTTGGACGCAACATAAGGCGGGTTCCGCGCAACAAGATTGTGGGCAGCCTTGGACCGCACGGGCGTTTGAAATTCCTATCCGCCTGCTCCGTTGTTCTGCAACACCAAGCCGCTCGCGGTCAGGCCGCTGATGGTGCCTGCGACCTGGTAGGTGGCGGCACTGCACGCGACCGTTATGTTGGTGATGACGGTTGCCTGGACACTGGCGCCCACGCCATGAGTGACGGTGCAGGTCAGCCCGGTCGGCTGTGAGGCGACCGTCACCTCATAGCTACCGTCCGGAGCGACCGGTGTCGGGAATTGAAAGGACGACGCTCCCATTTGTACCGTCAGCTCGTCGCCGCCGTTATTCTGCAGCACCAGCCCGCTCGCGCTGAGGCCGCTGATGTGACCAGCCACAATGTACCCAGAGTCACCATTCCCGCAGCCGCTGAGCATCAGCGCCGCACTTATCGCCAACCATCCCAAGGACATCTCTTTCATATTGGGGCGAAGTGTAGGCTCGGCCGTCGCCGCCGGTCCGGGATGCCGCCGCCGAACTGGGCGCTGATTCTGTGAACGAATGCACGATCGTGCACGATCGTCGGTGGGCAACGCTCATCGGGTGCGCCATGGTGCGGGCCGTGGAACCTGGTACGCTTTGTTCTGAATGAACCCGCAGTTTCGCGTGATCGTCATCGGTGGCACGGGGCAGGTCGGCAGCGCCGTGGTGCAAGCACTGCTGTCCGAGCCGGTATTTCGCGAGGTGGTCTTGGTGACCCGCAGACCCGTGCCGAGCGCCGATCCCTCGCGCCTGCGCAGCGTGGCGATGGATACGGGCGCTCCCGATTTCGAATTGCGTGTCGGCGATCTGGCTGGGGAGATCGCGGCAGCGGGCGATCGCGTGTCCGCCGTCAGCTGCGTCGGCGTCGGCAGCGGATCCTTGCGATGGACCGAAGCGCAGCTCGAGCAGCTGGAAGTCGGCGTGGTCGGCGCTTTTGCCCGTGGCGTGCGCCAGGCGGGTGTGGTGCAGTTTTGCCTGCTGTCGGCGGCCGGTGCCAACGCGGGCAGCCGGATCAAATATACCCGCATCATGGGCTTGAAGGAAGCGGCGATCCAAGCGGTGCAATTTCCGCGATTGGCGATTTTCCGCCCGGGCATCATTGTCGGCAATGCTCATACGCCGCGTTGGGTAGGCTGGCTCGGCAAGTTGGTGCCGGGTCCCTGGGGGAATATCGAACAGCGCGACATCGGCAGGGCCTTCGTCGCTGAAATCGCCGCGAAAGCTGCCGAATCCGGCGTGACTGTTTACGACAACCGGGCCATGCGTAAAATAATCGCGGACTTTGCCCAGCCGAAATCATGAGCATGCCGGTGGCGGTTCATGGGGGGTCGACTTCGTTTGCCGCATCATCGATCAGATGCCCCTGCCGTATGCACAGGTCATGAGTAGAGTCACAGAACGTATGCGCATCGCCGCGGTTTCGGACATCCACGGAAACCTCTTCGCCCTTGACGCCGTGCTCGCCGACATCGAGCGGCGCGGGGTGGACCTCATCGTGAACTTGGGCGACATCGTCTCGGGACCGCTGCTGCCGCGCGAGACCGCCGAACGGTTGATGGCGCTCGGCCTGCCGACCATCCGCGGCAATCACGAGCGGCAGGTATTGACGATGGACCCTGGGCGCATGGGGGCGTCCGACCGGTACGCGTTCGACACCCTCGGGGAGGCGGAGCGCCGCTGGCTCGCGGCCCTTCCCGCCGTGCGGGCGCTCGACGCAGATATCTTTCTCTGCCACGCGACGCCTGCCAACGACGTCGATTGCTATCTCGAGGACCTGGTGCAGCGCGAATTGCGCCCGGCGCCGCTCGAACGGATCGAGGAGCGGACACGTGGCTGCGAGGCATCGCTCATCCTATGCGGCCACTCGCACATCCCGAAGCTCGTGCACCTGTCGACCGGTCAGGTGATCGTCAACCCGGGAAGCGTCGGCATTCAAGCCTACGAGGGTCACGATCCGGGTCCGCACCGCGTGGAGATGGGGGCGCCGCACGCGCGCTACGCGGTGGCGGAACGCCGCGAAAACGGCTGGGCGGTGGAATTTTTCGCCGTGGCCTACGATTGGGACGCGGCCGCGCGGCTCGCCGAACAGCGCGACCGGCCCGATTGGGTGCGCGCGCTCAGAACGGGCTTCGTCGCAAGCTGAGAGGCTTGCTAGAATCACGCAGCGTCGAAGGGAGATGCAGCCGCTGCCGCCGAACAGGGAGTCGAATATGGGTGATGGGATTATCGGGGGTGGCGCGGGCGCCCGAATCGGGCGTCACACCCGGTATCGGTTCCCACGCTCGGCTGCGAGCATGGTGGTTGCCGCAATTGCAGCTGCGCTCAGCGGATGCTCCAGCATCCACCATGCAGCCAGCGGTGCGTTGTGTGGGCCGGCTGAGGCGCTGCCCGGTTGGACCGGCTTTGCATACCTCGTCAAGGGCGACGCGGGGTATCGTCGCTACAATATCGGCGCACAGGAACCGGTGAGCATGAGTCCGCAGACCGCGCCGGGCGGTGAATCGATGTACTGGGTCATCTTCGATGGCAGCGCGCAGGCCGGAGACGAATCAACGCCACCAAAATTCGCCAGCAGTCTTGATTCGATGATCTACCGGGCCGACCGCGCCCGGCTGGAGGTCAACGGCACGGCCGTGGCGCCAGCCGCGATAGCCGTTTTCCATGTCGGCGACCAAAATGCCTACAGCACTCCGGCGCCGGACCGGCGTCGCGCCGTATCGGGGGAACCGATCAATCTCAACCAACGCCCCCGGCCACTTCTGCACCTTGGCTTTCCTGTCAACGTACGAGCCTCCGACCATTGGGTTTTCCGCCCGGGGAGCGTGCGCATCGGCGACCAGGACATTGCTCTCCCTGGAAAGGAGTCCTGCATCAAACCGGCCTGGGATGAGTCGAAAAATCTTTGGCAGATGTAGCAACGCTCATCGCGCGCAGCTTTGCGCGCGCCCATGCACGGGTGGCTCAGCCAGTACCGGTCGCGATACCCAAGGTGTACCATCGGCTGGCGCCTTTCCATGGATACGCCGCTTACAAAAATACGAAGCGAGGAGCAACTGGCCATGCTGAAGAATGCCGCCCTGCTGTGTGCGCTCATGGGGTTCGCGTTGTCCGCCTACGCCGGCAACACGCCACCTCCCAAGGTCAAGCCCCCGGTCAATCAGGGAAGCCCCAACAAAGCGGCGCTGACATCGTTGAACAGCTTCAAGATGGGCTCGCCCAATGCCGGCTCGGGTAGCACCGGAAACACGGCAGGTGGCAGTGCCGCGGGAAAAACCCCAAGTGGCACCATTGCGGGAAAGACCGCTGGGACGAACATCCGCGGTACAGGGGGCGGCAGCGGCAATCTCGTCGGAAAGTCGGCCGCCGGCAACCTGAACAAAGGGGGCACCTACGTGCGGCCGCCCACCACGGCGCAGCACGACACCCAATTCAGCGATAACCCGAAACTAAATTTCAGGGCAATCGCCGTCGAGAACGTCCAACGCTCCCCCACCGCCTCAGACGATGTGGCGTCTGGCACACCGACCAACCCGCAGTCCGCTTCGTCGCTGGCGAAAGACGCATCCACCAAGCCGCAGATCAAGGCGCCGCTCAGACGACCGCAATGAATTGAGCGAAGCTGCGCAACCCTCTGTGGTGCTAAAACCCTCGGATCAAGGAAGAGACAGCATGGTAAAGCATAAGGGACCGCCCGGTTTTCATCCGGCAATGTTCGCAGTAGCGGCGCTCAGCCAGCTCGGTGCCTCGCTCGCCGTCGGCGCACCGAACGCCTGCGACTTCCTCTCGAGCGCGGACGTGACGGCTGCGGTGGGAGGCGCGGTGACTGGCGGCAAGATCTCACAGGTCGACCCTACGTCCGGAACGGCCAGTTGCATGTATACGAGCGCCGGTCTGCACATCGGGGTCACCGTGAGTCAATATCCGTCCGCGGACGCCGCGAGAAAGCAGGTCGCGAATCAATTGCAGGACTCACGGTCGGGCGACGGCGCGGGCCAGAAGACAAGTGTGGAGGCGGGCGTCGGCGACGCCGCGTTCTCCTCGACGATGACCGAGGGCATGGAAATGACCGTCGGGGTGGTGGCGCATGGCCCGGTGACCGTGATGATCGCGATCACGGGGAAGGGTGCTGCGGCGATCGCGCACGACCGGTTCCATGCACTGCTCGCGAAGGCCGTTTCGAAGTAGCAAGGACAGGAGGCCTGGCGCTTCACATTGCCCGGGGCTATCCTTGCGCTGCTCGGGGAAGAGCTGACCGTATAAACAAGTAATACAACAGGTCGCGAGCAGAGCGCGATGCCTACGATGGCAGAGATTCGGTCACGGCGGCGTGCGAATCAAGCTTTGCCCGCCAACGAAGGGGGTTCCCTCTGATGAGAATCAAGGAATACGGCGGCTGCAGACGCGCGTTGGCGGCGGCGCTATTGACCGCAGCCGTGCTGACGGTGGCGGGCTGCAGCAAAAAATCCGGCGCACCCGCGGCGAGCACAGCGCCGGTCGTGACGGCCCCGGGTGCTCCGGTCGACGTGTCCGCGTGGTTGGAACGAAAGCGCGCAAATGAACGCAACGTCGTTGTGGGCGCCGGCAAGAGCTTCGCCCACGTGACCTACAAGCCGGAGGTGAAGATCGTCGACGAGGCGCTGGTGACCGGGTCGCTCGTCGGCGTCAGCAGCGACGGCCATGGTGCCGTGTTCGAGAACGCGCCGGCAGAAATACTGGCGCTCAAGGCCAACGACATCCTCCTGGTCAAGAATGCGTTCGCTGTCAAAGTCGTTGCAACGCAAACGACCGGCAGTCAAACGGTACTGATCATCGACCGCGCGCGGCTCGTCGACGTGGTCGCGGGAGGTGCGATTCATCTTGAGTCGCCGGTCACGTTCAACGGGCCCAAAGTGACGGCGGTCCAGGAGCGGGCGTCACCGCCATTCGACTGGCTGGACCTGATCGCGCCGCCCGCCTACGCGCAGAAGGGCACCGGCGCACAGCAAGACACGACGGTTTATCAGGGGCAAACGCCCGAGACTACGCCGAGCTACAACACGCCCAAGCCGGGGATCGATGCCGGTTCAGCCCTGAAGCAGACCAAGGACTTTCTCAAAGGGTTCCACCCCGATTGGGACGTCGAGGACTGGTCGGTATCACCAGCGGCCGGCGAGGCGACGATCCAGCTTAAGATTTCGAAATCCAACGCCGGGTTTACAGGCGTGGTCACCATCGACGGGACGATATCCAACTTCACGGCTGGCGGCGACTTCACCTTTCCCGGCAACGACTCGCAGAACTTCAGCAGCATACTCAAAGGCATGAGTGGCAAGCTGAAGCTAGCCTGGCAGGTGGGCAAGACGACGCCGGGCGGATGGACCAACGAGGACAAACTCAACCTGCCGGCAGGCCTGACGATACCGCTGGGACCGTTCCTGAGTGGAATTCCGCTGACGCTCGACGTGAGTGTCGCGATGCTGATTCATCCGGCGCTGACCGGAGGCAACCAGTTCGAGGAAGGCGCGGTTACGGTCGGCTTCAATGGCGATGGAACCAGCGAGGGACTAACGGTCGAGGTCACGAAGACCAGGAGCGTATCGGCGGCGGCACCCAACGCCATGGTCATAGCGTTCTGCGCGCCCCGCATCGAGCTGCAACTTGCACCGATGAGCGCATTTTCGGGCAATCAAGCCATCAAAAAGGCTGGTGAGAAGATCGACAGCATCGTCGGCAAGCTGGCCTCGTCGCTCTTGTCCCCCGAGACGATCAGCGCGATCCAGAAGTCGCCGTTTGGCAATTTCTCGTTCACCAACGCCCTCGCCTCGAAGGCGGATGCGTATGTGCAAATCATTCACTCGGCCGGCACCACGTATTCCTCGACCCTGACGCCGGCGCCGTGCTCAAAATTTCAGCTCGAAATCGCCGGGCAATGGGGCGCAGAGGCCTCGCTGATGGGCATGTTCCCCGACGCCAAAACCATGAAGAGTCTGTTCTCGAAGACCTACACGCGCTGGGATCCAGCGAGCGATTTTTGCAAGTCGGTGTGAAGGGCGGACGACCGTTGGGAGAAGTCGGATGGGGTTGACCTACAGTTCCCGGCGAGCAGGCGCGTCGTTCCTCGTGCTCACGATGATCGCTGGCGCGCAGCTGCTCGTCGGCACGCCCGCCGCGCAGGCGCAGAGCCTCGCCGACAGGCTGAAGGCCGTACAGAGCGGCCAGGCCGATCGCCTGACGAAGCTGCCGGCCTGGAAACCCGTCGGATCGACGACCTCCACCGCGATGGTGCCGCTGGTTTCCGGACTCACGGTCGTGACCGCTGTCAGCGAGCCGCCACTGGGCGACTACGAATCCATCAAGATGATCACCGCCGTCGGGCAGACCGCAGTGCAGCTTCACTATTCGGCGAGCCAGCCCAAAATGGAGCTCAAAGGTCCGCTCGCGCGGCGCGCCGATAACCTGGGCGACGCCGATCCGATGAAGGAATTTCCGGACAAGATTGCCTGCCTGCGAACGATCGACGTCGCTGACCTTGCGAGCGCGGTTGCCTACAGCGAGGTGTTCTGCGCCTCGCCAGCGGAGCACTTCACGGGCTCCACCTCGATAGGCGCCTCGAGCGGCTTGCTGGCCAAGCTGAAGAGCGGCCAGGCCGTGGAGTTTCACTACGCGAATTCGAATCAATGGGCCGTGTACGCCCAGCAAGGCGCACAGATTGAGGGACAGAAACCCGTGGGGGCCATGTTGGCCCAGTATGCGGGACAGTGGATGAACGCCTGTCAGCTGCGCCGGGTCGGCACGACCGACGTCGCTGTCCCGGTGCTGCTGAACGGCCAGCGCGTGGAGCTGCCGGCGCTGCATGCGTCGTGCGCGCCGGATGCGAAGACTCAGGCCGACTTCTACTGGCTTGACCAGGCCGCCAACCCAATCACGCTTGCACTCGATTTGGACGACACGTTCTTCCAGGCGGTGCAGATCACGTTCCCGCCGCCGGCGACCGCGCCGTTGCCGCTCGAGACCGCGCTGGCGGCTAAGCAGCCGGCGCAGGTGTATGGCATCTATTTCGATTTCGGCAGCGCGACGATCAAGCCGGAGTCGGAGCTCGTGCTGCGCCAGATAGCGGACATTCTGCAAAAAAACGCCGGCTGGAAGCTTTCGGTCAGCGGCCACACCGACAACGTCGGCGACGCCACGGCGAACCTTGCGCTGTCGCAGCACCGCGCCGCGGCTGTCAAGGACGCGCTCGTGGCTCGCTTTCACATCGCAGTCGAGCGACTGGACACCAGCGGCTTCGGCGCCGGGCGCCCGATCGACACGAATGACACGCTGGAAGGCCGGGCGCGCAACCGACGCGTGGAGTTGCAGCGCGAGTAGCGAAAGGGAATGCACAGCCAGGCAGAGGTACCGTCTCGTGGAGCGGTGCTGCCCGGCGAATAGGGGGGACAATGCCGGCGCGCAAGCCATCGTTGCCGATTCGTATCGCCGCGGCGCTTGGCGCGGCAGCGCTGCTGAACTATGGCGGCGCCCCGACCGGCCAGGCACAGAGCCTCGCCGACCGGCTCAAATCCGTGCAAAGCGGGGATGCCGACTCAAAACCACAGGTCGGTCCACCGCTTGTGCCCTTCAGACCGGTCGACGGCACAATTTCGTCGATCGAGATTCCACTCGCCAAGGGCCTGCTGGTTGTCGCTGCCCGCAGCACGCCCGATGGCGACTACGAGTGGTACAGCGCCGTCCAAGACGCGACGACCTCACAGTTCAAGCTGCAGATTTCATTCTCGGACAAAAGGGCACACGGCGCGGCCGCGGGAGCCTCAAGCAACGACGCTGCTAACAAGGGCGCGAAGTGTCAGCTGATCGTAGACAGCGTCGACTTCGTGAGCGCCCGCAGCACCCGAACCTGGGCGTGCAAGGATCCGGTCGAACATTATCCGGGCATCACCCAGATTGCGCTTTCGAGCGACGTGCTGAACGGCCTGCTCAAGGGCGAGGCTGTGCAGTTCTACTTCCCGGCCACGCCGGGTGAGGACACCGCGGAGGCTCTGGAGAACATCCAGCGAATGATGCATGGGCAGGCATTGCAAAAGCCGGCCGTCTCCGACCACGCGGGTTTGCCCTCCTACACCTGCGTGATGCATCGCGTAGGCGGGACCGATGTCATGGTTCCTGTGCTGGTGAATGATCAGCCGGTTCACCTGCCAGCGCTGCACGCCGCCACGACCTGCAAGGGGCTGGAAGGCAAAGACGTCGCTAGCTCGGACTACTACTTGCTGGACCAGCCGTCGAACCCGGTATTGCTGGTCGAGGAACGCAAGGAGCTGTCGTTGCGCATTACGCAAGTCATCAAGATCAGCTTCCCACCCGGGGCGCAAAAGCCGGGGCAGAAGGCGGCGCCGGCGCCTGACAAGCCCAAGGCCGACTCCTCGATGGAAAGGGCGCTGTCGGATAATAAGCCGGTGCAGGTCTACGGCATTTATTTTGATTTCAACAGCGCCGAAATCCGTCCCGAATCGGAACAGGTGTTGGGTGAGATCGCCGGTATCATGCAGAAGAACCCGAACTGGAAGCTCTCGCTGAGCGGCAACACGGACAACGTCGGTGGCGACAAATTCAATCTCGCGCTGTCGCAGCAGCGCGCCGCCGCTGTCAAGGACGCACTGGTTACGCGATACAAGATAGCGTCAGACCGGCTACAGACGGCGGGCTTCGGCGCTTCCTCGCCCATCGACTCCAATGATACATTCGAGGGGCGCGCCCGTAACCGCCGCGTGGAGCTGCGGCGTCTGTGAACATCATTCATCAACCGAGCGGCGGAGCGATCGCAATGACCACCTGCCAGCGACAACAATACCCGGGGATCCGACCATGAAGGCAGTACTTTCGCTTGCCATTTCCAATACCTTGCTCGTCAGCAGCCTGGCCGTCGCCGATGCGAGTTACCAGGAGACGACGCAGATAACCGGGGGTACCCTGGTCGATTCTCTCAAGTCGAGCCCCTTGCTACGCCTCGGTGGCGCATCGGCGAAGAAGCTGTTCGACCCCATCAACAAGCTCGTGTTGGTGCACGGCAACCAGATGGCGATCGTGTCGGCGACCGGGAGCGAGATCATCGACATCGATCAGGAGACGACCACACGGATCGACAATGAAAAGAAGACCTACTCGGTCACGACTTTCACCGAGATGCGCCAGGCCTTCAAGGATGCGCCGAAGAAACTCGAACAAGCGCAGGCGCAGATGCAACAACAGCCTGCGGCCACGCCGAACAACCAGGCGCCGCAGCTGCAGATCACTTTCGATGTCTCGACGAGCGATACCGGCGAAACCAAATTGGTGAACGGCCAGACCTGCAAGGAGCAGATTTTTACCATCAAGGCGCACATCACCGACCCCAAAGCCGATCCCGCCCAAGGCCCAACGACCATGACCTACAACTATGCCGACGAAGTATGGACCACGCCCGATCCGCCCGAAGTCAGGGCGGTGCAGGATTTCTACCAGCGCTATTCGAAGAAGTTGATGGAAGGCATCGATGTCTCCGCAATGATGAAAGCGGTCAAGCCGATGATCAACGGCTCGGCGCTGGCGCCGATGTTCGCCAATAACCCGGGCCTTGGCTCGGCGATGCAGGAAATGGCGAAAAAAATGGAGGTTGAACAGGCCAAGATCCGAGGCACCCGGGTGCTCGAAATCACTCGATTGGGCGGCGACGTACCGGCTGGAACCGCGACCGCCGCCGGAGCACCGCCCGCCACCGGCGACGTCGCGACGCAGGCGGCGACCCAGGCCGCTACCGACAGTGCAGCATCACAGGCCGGCAGTCGGTTTGGCGGCCTGGGATCCCTGGTGACGCGTGGAGTCGCAAGCGCGTTCGCCAAGCGCAGCGCCGATAAGCCAGCCGGTAGCGCGCCGCCCGCGACTCCGACCGGGCCGACGAGCGCCGTGTTGTACGAGACGACCACGCAAAAGTCACAGTTCTCCGAGGAAACTGTGCCACCCGACGCCTTCCAGGTGCCGAGCGGTTATAAGAAAATCGCCTCGCCGATGCAACAGATGGCCGCAGCGGCCAAATAGATGCAGATAAGCGGACTCCGGGCAGGATTGAACTATTACCGGAAGATGGAAGCTGATTGATTTTCTCAAGACTCTTTCGGCGCGGGGAACCGCGGCGGCCGCAATCGATCCACGGTTTCCTCGGGGTTCGAGGGACGCCTGCTGACGGTGAGATACCCATCGATCTCGAGGGCCGCAGGACTTGCGGCGAGATCCGCCAGTATCGAGGGCAAACGCGCGGCCTTTTCCGTACCGGCCCAGCCGATCCACTGATTCCTATTTTGTTTGGCCTCGTAGAGCGCGAGGTCCGCGACACTTAGGGACTGTTCCCAGTCGAATGCCGCGGTCTCTCCGGGAATGAACGGGATCGGCGCAAAGCCGATGGAACAACTAGTGCGCGCGGCGAGACCGTCGTCGATGCGGAATATCCGCTTTGCGATGGAGGAGCGAACGCGCTCGGCGAGAGTGCTGGCCACCGCGATATCGGTGTCGCGGCAGACGACGACGAACTCATCACCGCCCCAACGGCCGATCAGGTCGGACGGGCGAAACTCGCGGCGGAGGATTTCTGCCACCTGGATCAGCACGGCATCGCCGCCCTCGTGGCCATACTCATCGTTGATGGGCTTGAGACGGTCGAGGTCGACGATCATGAGCACGCAGTCGCCGATTGTCCCGCGGGCCGCCTCGCTCGCCATGACGGCCAAAGCCTCCTGCAGGAAGCGGCGGTTGCCCAGACCGGTCAGGGAATCGGAGACGCTGATTTCTCGCAGCTTGCGATTTGCCCGCTCCATGTCACGATTTCGCTCCGCGAGCTCCGCGGTCCGTTCCTCGACCTCCAGCTTGAGGCGGGAGGCGTAGGCGACCTCCCGTTGAACCCGCCGGTTCTGAGCCAGGACAACCAGTAACACGAGACCGCACGCACCGCACACATAGATCGTCTTCGCCCACCAGGTGGCCCACGGCGGTGGTGCGACATGCAGGCTCAAACCGCCCGGCCTCTCGCTCCAGCGGCCGTCGTCGTCGGCTGCGCGCACCCGAAAGACGTAGTCGCCCGCGTCGAGGCGGGTGTAGGTCGCCCGGCGGGCGGCACCGGCATCGATCCAGTCGCTGTCGAACCCTTCCAACCGATAGCGGTAGCGCACGTTGGAGGGGCTCGTGAAATCGAGCGCTGCGAACTGGAAGCTGACGACCGAGTCGCGATAGCCGAGATCCACGTGGCGAAGCCGATCGGGCGATGCCGACACGCGCATATTGGCGCTCAAAACGTCGGTGAGCACGACGCTCGGCGGTGCTTCGCTCAGCTCCAGGCGTTGCGGGATGAACGCGCTGTAGCCGTTGTTTCCGCCAAAATAGAGGGTGCCGTCCGGGCCGCGGTAATGAGCGCCGAAATTGAACTCGTCGGACTGCAATCCATGATCGCGTTGGAATCCGCGAATGCCACCGCCCTCGCGCTGGACGCTTGCGAGCCCTCGATTGGTGCTGACCCAGAGCGCCCCTTTCGCGTCGGACTCGATGCCGTAGACGGTGTTGTTGGGCAGCCCTTCTGATTCGGAGACATTGGCGAAGCGCACACCGCCTTTGGAGAATG
Organism: Steroidobacteraceae bacterium; assembly: GCA_050012215.1. Classification (GTDB taxonomy): domain Bacteria; phylum Pseudomonadota; class Gammaproteobacteria; order Steroidobacterales; family Steroidobacteraceae; genus Bog-1198. The sequence continues at coordinate 309 of JBEKHO010000071.1, read as the reverse complement.
GCGCTCCGGCGACGCGGTCGAGGCCGCCGCCGCGGGTGCCCACCCAGAGTACGCCGGCGGCATCTACATGCAGCGCGTACACGGTGTCGGAGCTGAGCGAGGCGCCGTTGTCCGGTGTAGAGATCGAGTGCTGCGCGCGCTGCGGCGGGGAGCTGAAGATCATCGCCAGCATCGAGGAGCCGCAGCTCATTGCGAAGATACTGTCGCACCTGGAGCGTGCTGCGCCGGAGCAGCATCAGAGCGAGCTGCCGCTTAGGAAGCGCGGGCCGCCGCTGCAGTCCAGCCTGCTGTGAACTGGAGGATGAGTAG
>JBEKHO010000070.1:0-14194 GCA_050012215.1 Steroidobacteraceae bacterium | reverse complement strand
GTTGCGTATTTCTCCAAACTCGCGCTTGCGCGAGAATTGAGTCAACGCTCAAATTTCATGTTTGTGCAGAGATTCCGGTGACTTTTTCAGGGCAAAGGAAATCAGCACGTTACGCAAGCTAGTTCCGGATAACTACTTGATTTTAATATGGAAATGGTGGCCAGGGAGGGAATTGAACCCCCGACACGCGGATTTTCAGTCCGCTGCTCTACCAACTGAGCTACCTGGCCATTTGGGGAGCCGCGTATTAAACAGGGACGAGGGCTTCGCGTCAACGACCGCTTTGGAATCAAGGGATTACGCGCGGACTTCGGCGCCTTGAGCCGGATCCGAAATTGATCCCGAGCCCGTTCTAGCCTCTGGGCGGTCGAAAGAGCGAGATGCTGCCACTACTCCCCAGGCCTGGTAGACAATGAATCGAGAGCAGCTTGCGGCCGCCTCCCCTGCCGTGCCATCTCCCCCCTTAGCGCGGCGAGCACGAGACCCGGCTCGATCGCCACGTCCAAGAGAAAATGCGCCGCGATACAGGGTGCGAGGCTTCGGCCCCCGAGGACATACACCACCGCGAGCGCGCTCCCGAGCAAACCGGTGATGGCGATGGGCCAGGCGACGGCCCGTACGCTGCGGCCGAACAGTCCCCAGATGCCATGCGCGATGCCGAACAGGAGACCGGATGTCAGGATCTGGATCGCGGGCCCGATGTCTCGCCGCGCCAGGTAGTTCATCCACATGCGGCGAAAGAACGCCTCCTCGAGAACGGCCGCGAAGAGCGCCATCACAATCGCCAGCGCTTTGAGGAAGGAGGGACGCAATAGATGCTCGCGCACGGAGGGCAGCTCGAGGCTTTTCGCGGTATAGGCCGCCGTCACGAGCAGCGCCGCCATCCACGCAAGCGGGGTTCCGTCGCCCCCCGGGGCGAAGCCCAGATAGACCAGAAACCCGGCCGGATCGGGCACGAAATTGACCACGCACCAGACGCCTTCCGAGAGCACGAATCCGGCTAATATCCAGGCGGCGCGCTGCTCTTCTCTCCGGCGAGTCGCTTCGGTCATCGCATCCCGCGCCGGCGCCTGCATCGCACTGCCTCCGGGGGCGGATTACTTCGGCACGAATTCCTTCGGCTTCTCCGACCCCTGGCCGAAGAAGAACTTCTCCATCTCCGCCACCAGGAATGCCCGCGCCTTGGGTTCGATCGGCGTCAGCCGGTTCTCGTTGATCAGCATGGTCTGGTGCGCCACCCACTGCGCCCAGCCTTCCTTCGAGACGTTGTCGTAGATGCGCCGGCCGAGATCGCCCGGATACGGCAAATAATCGAGGCCCTCGGCCTCGCGCTTCAACACCACACATTGCACACGTCGCGCCATGGGTGAAGTTTAGCCTAAGCGCGCGCGCCATTGCGCAACCGCGCGAAGAGCTCATGAATCGGCTGCGGCAACCCGACCTTGGGCGGCGCCTCGAGCGCATACCACAACCGGCCATCGCCCTCGCGCACGCTGGGGCTGCCGCCCATCCCCGCCGCGGCCGCACACCGTACGCGCAGCGGATTTAAGCGTAAATCGAAGTGCGTGAACGCATGATCGATCGGCGCGAGCGCCTCGCTCGACTCGAGGTCCCCAAGCTCGCGCCGGCACCACGAGAGCGCGTCCGACTCGCTCTCGAACTCGGGCGGCGACCAGAGTCCGCCCCAGATGCCGCTCGCCGGCCTCCGCTCGAGGAGCACGGAAAGCTCCGCCTCCGTCCCGCTCTCGGCGATGAGCAGCACCGCTTCCCGCGCCTTCCGCGGCCGCCACTGTTTCGCGCCGGGCAGCAGCGCCTGGCGCCCTTCGCGCGCCGCGACGCACCCCTCGTTCATCGGACATACCGTGCACGCGGGTCGCGTGCGCGTACAGAGCGTTGCGCCGAGGTCCATGATCGCCTGCGTATACGCCGCCGCCCGCGCGTTCGGCGTGCACGCATCGGCCCGAGCCCAGAGCGTCTTCAGCACCCCCGCCGAGCTCGGATCCCCGTCGATCCCGAACACCCGCGCGAGCACGCGCTTTGCATTCCCGTCGAGAATCGGATGCCGCTCGCCGCGGGAGAGCGCCAGGATCGCGCCCGCGGTCGAGCGCCCGATCCCCCGGAGCGCCGTCACCGCCTCGAGTTCCCGCGGGAACGTCCCGCCATGCTGCTCGACGAGCACCTGGGCGCAGCGGTGCAGATTGCGCGCCCGTGCGTAGTACCCAAGGCCCGTCCAGAGGTGCAGGACCTCATCGAGCGGCGCCGCGGCCAGCGTTTGGGCGGTGGGAAACCGCGCCATGAACCGGCCGTAATACGGGATCACGGTCTGAACTTGAGTCTGCTGCAGCATCACCTCCGACACCCACACCCGGTACGGGGTGGGATTCTCCTGCCACGGCAAGCTCTTGCGCCCATGCACGTCGAACCATCCGAGCAGGCGTTCGGCAAATCCCTTAGGTTCCATGGCAGTTTTCGGTGCTCGGGGGCGGGGTTCGGATCACAGTTATTCCAGGCGAATCATAGCTCAAGCGGCCGCGAAACCAGCCGATAACCTGAGCCTACAGGGCGCACGCCCAACGGTTGGATGACGCATGCGCAGTTGGACGATTCGCACCAAGTTGCTCACCATCCCGGTGGCGGCCGCGATCGTCGTCGGGCCGACCGCGTGGCTCGCGGCGGTCAACCCCGATCATCGCCTCGCCTGGGGCTTGATCGCCTTCGACGTGCTCATCGTGTTCACCGCGATCGTGCTGGCGGTCGCGAACGGCCTCACCGCGCGGGTCGCGGAGCTGCGCGATCAACTGGCCTACCTCGCAGATCCCGAAGCGCCCGCCGAGAGCGGCGGCGATGAGCTCGATGCACTGTCCGAAACCCTGCACGATCTCGTCTACCGCAGCCAGGCGCGCGAGACGGCGCTGCGGCGCTCGTCCGAATTCCTGCGCTTCGTCCAGCATGTCGGCGGCTTCGGCATTTTCGAGCTCGATCTGGAGTCGGCGCAGATCGACGCGACGCCGCTGTTCTTCAAGCTCATCGGGGTCGAGCCCCTGGGCCCGGTGTTCACGCGCCACGACTGGCTCGCCACCATTCACCCCGAGGATTTCGAGCCGGTCATCCACGCGTTGAGCAGCGCGCTCGAGGGCGGCGAGGCGTTCGAGGCACAGTACCGCACGCTCCTCCAGGACGGCAGCGTGCGCTGGCTCGCGACCCGCGGCGAGATCTCGAAGGATGCCGCGGGCGCCCCGGTGCGCCTCATCGGCACTATCGCCGACATCACCGAGCGCAAGCACCTGGAGGCCTCGCTGCGCCAGAAAACCGAATCGCTCAACATCGCGCAGAGCGCGGCGGGCGTCGCAACCATGGACTTGAACTTCCACCGCAGGAGCTGGATCTCCTCCGACAATTTGCACGAGATGCTCGCCATCGCGCCCACCACGCAGTTGAACGATTTGAACGGGCGCCTGGCGAGCGTGCACCCCGAGGACCTGGAGCGCGTCCGACACGCGCCTTTCGAGACCGACCGCGATCATCCCTCCTACGCCTGCGAATACCGCGTGCGCCTGCCGGACGGCGGCGAGCGCTGGATCGCAGAGAAAGCGGACGTGGCACATGGTCAGAACGGCGAGATCCTGCGCATCACCGGCGCGCTCATCGACGTGACCGATCGCAAACGCACCGAAGCCGCGCTCACCTCCACCGAGAAGCGCCTGGCGCGCACCATGCTCGGCACCCGGGACGGCGTGTGGGAGCTCGATCTCGCGACCGATAAGCTCTGGTTCGGGCCGCACTTCGAGCAGCTTCTGGGACTCGAGACGGGGGAGCTCGGCCATTCGCGCGAGCAACTCTGGGCACTCGTGCACCCGGAGGATGCCGAGCGGGCGAAACAGGTGCTCGCCGACCACCTCGCCTTAGGCACTGTCTGCGACGCGGAAGTCCGCATCCGGCACAAGGCCGGGCACTACGAATGGATGCGCTTTCGCGCGCTCGCAGAGCGCGACGCGGCCGGCAATCCCACCTGGCTCGCGGGCTCGATGCAGTTGGTGACCGACCGCAAGCGCGCCGAGCAGGCGGCGCTCGATGCCAAGCTTGCGGCCGAGGCCGCCAATCGCGCCAAGAGCAATTTCCTCGCGAACGTGAGCCACGAGATCCGCACGCCCATGAACGGCGTGATCGGCATGTCGCAGATTCTTTCCGAGACCGCGCTCGATGCGACCCAGCGCGAGTACGTCGACATCATTCGCGGCAGCGCCCAGTCGCTGCTCTCGCTGCTCAACGACGTGCTGGATCTGTCGAAGATCGAGGCGGACCGTCTGGAATTGGAGCAGGTGGACTACGACGTGCGCGACGTGGTCTATGACACCGCCGCCGCCACCGCCCTGCAGGCCGCCGTCAAGGGCATCGAGCTCGTGGTCGACATCGACGCGGACGTGCCAGTGCTCGCGCGCGGCGACCCGGTGCGGCTGCGCCAGATCATCATGAACCTGATCGGCAACGCCGAGAAATTCACGCACGAGGGCCATATTCTCTTGAAGCTCTCGTGCACCAACGGCAACGGTGGCAACTCGGTGCTGCACATTGAGGTGTCCGACACCGGCATCGGCATCCCCGCCGACCGGCTCGACCGCCTGTTCAAATCCTTCTCGCAGGTCGACTCCTCCACTACCCGCCTCTACGGCGGCTCGGGCTTGGGGCTCTCCATCGTCCAGCAGCTGGTCAAGCTCATGGGCGGCGACGTGAGCGTCGAGAGCGTGGTGGGCAAGGGCTCCAAGTTCTGCGTCACCCTCCCCGCTTCCTCACCCCGCGACCAGGGCGGCCCGAGCCCCTTGGGCGGCGGGCGCAAAGTGCTCATTGTCGATGATCTCGCGGTGAGCCGCTCGAGCCTCGTGACCAAGCTCAAGCTGTTCAGCTTCGAGCCGATCGCGGTCGCGAGCGTCGATGAGGCGCTCGAGTACCTCGCCTGCGGTGCGCAGGTCGACTGCGTGGTGGCGGACGAGCTTATGCCGCTGCGGGGGGGCATCGACCTGCTCGCCGCACTGCGCTCCAATCCCCGCCACGCGCGGCTGCCCTTCGTGCTGCTCTCCCTGTTCGGTGCCGATCACGGCGCCATCGCGCAGGGCCCGTTCCCGCCGAGCGCCCTGGGGTTGAAGCCCATCCGCGCCTACAACCTCGCGAAGCTGATCGAAAAGGCGCTCCTGGGCCCGGCCGAACCGGCGACCGAGACCGCGCAGGTGAGGACCCTAACCACGTTCCGCGGCTCGCGCGTTCTGTTGGTCGAGGACAACCCGGTGAACCAGCACGTGGCCTCGAGGCTTCTGCAGAAGCTTGCCATCGATGTCGTGCTCGCGAGCAACGGCGCCGAGGCCTTGGAGCGCATCGCCGAGGGCGGGATCGATGCGGTATTGATGGATTGCCAGATGCCGGTCATGGACGGCTTCACCGCCACCGCCCGCATCCGCGAGAGGGAGCGGGAGGAAGGCCTCGGCAAGCGACTGCCCATCATCGCCCTCACCGCGAACGTGCTCATCGAGGATCGCCAGCACTGCATCGCCGCCGGCATGGATGCGCATATCGGCAAACCGATCGTGCCGACGCAATTGGCGGATTGTTTGAGCCGATACCTGGGCGACAAACGGGCGCAGCACGATGTCGACGTGAACGCCCTGCATGAGCTCACCGGGGGCGATGCCGAGTTCGAGCGCGAGCTGATCGACACCTTCGTCGCGAGCGGCGACAAGTGTCTCAAGGAAATCTTGGAAGCGGTCCGCACCAGCGATTTCGACACGGTGGGCAAACGCGCCCACGCCTTGAAGGGCGCGAGCGCCAACATCCACGCCCATCGGCTCGCCGCCGCTGCCTCGAACCTGGAGTTCGCGGCGCGCAGCAACTCACTGCGCGAGATCGGGAGCCTGGTGCATCAGGTGAAGGAGAATCTGCAGGCGGTCAATGCGCAGCTGCGCGAGGTGGGATGAGGGCGCCCTGCCAGCCGCTGGCGGCTAAATAGCCGCGCCGTTCAGGGAGAGATCCACGAGCGCGGGAATTTCGACGGCGGTGGTGCGGTTGCGGCCGGCCTTCTTGCTGCGGTACAGACACTCATCCGCGGTGCGCAGGAGCGTCTCCACCTTGAGCGACAGATCCGGCCCCTGGCGTTCCGTCGAGGCGCTGCCGAAGCTCGCCGTGACCTGCACGTCACCCGCGCGGGTTATGAAGGCGGAGCCGCCCACGATGTCGCGGATCTTCTCGGCCACCAGCATGGCGCCCTCGTGTCCGGTCTCCGGGAGCACGATCAGGAATTCCTCGCCGCCCAATCGCGCGAGCCAGTCGCTCGGGGTGCGGATCGACTTCTGGATGCGCGTCACGAACTGCTGCAGGACATCGTCGCCGGCGGCGTGACCCTTCACGTCGTTCACCTGCTTGAAGTGATCGAGATCGCACATGATCACGGAGAGCGGCGCCGGATAGCGGCGGCAGCGATCGAGCTCGCGCGGCAGCTGGTCCATGAGGTAGCGGCGGTTGAAGGCGCCGGTGAGCGCGTCCGTGATCGAGAGGACGCGGTTACGCTCGTTGGCAAAGCGCAGCGAATACTCGAGCGCGAGGATGCGCCGCCCGGTATTCAATCGCGCAATGAGCTCGGGCTCGTGCACGGGCTTGATCAGGTAATCGTCCGCCCCCGCTTCGAGACCGGCGATGATGTGTTCCTTGGCGTTGCGCGCGGTGAGGAGCAGCGCATACACGTAGCCGTCGAGCTGCAGAGTGCGCACCGCCTTGCAGAGGTCGATGCCGTCCATGCCGGGCATTTCCCAGTCGGTCACGAGGATGGGGTAGTAGCGCTGGGTCATCTGCTCGAGCGCCTCGCTCCCATCGCCCACGGCTTTTACTTCGTAGCCCGCCTTCTTCAAAAAGCGGGTCATGAGCATTCGGGTCACGGGATCGTCTTCCGCAAGCAGGATGGCGTTGGAGGTCTCGCTGCCCGCTTGCGTGATGGAGATCACGGTGTCCGCATCGGTCGCCAACTTGAGATCCGTCCCAGGGCCGTCATAAGTCCATGATATCGGCGCCGCGCCCTGCGACTTGACCTCAACGGCCCGTCGGGAAAACCCGCGTCCTGCATCGAAGTGTGCTGCAGGTCATCGGGGATCGTCCCAGACGCGAGCTTCCACCATCAAGACCCTCGAGTTTCGACCGATATATTCCTCGCATGGACGGATCTCCCCCAAGAAAGCGCAGTACGGCAAAGCCGGGCCTTCACGCCCTCGAAGCGTGCGGCGACGGCTTCTGGGAGCTCGACCTGAAGAGCGGCTCGGCGTGGTTCAGCCCGTGGTTCTATCAAAAACTGGGCTGGCCGACCGAGAGCCGGCGCACCACCTTGGGCGAGCTCGAATCGCTGTTGAAGCCGGCAGCGTGGACCGAGCTCATGGCGCGCATTCGTGCACACTTGGAGCAGGGCCGACCGCTCGAGCTCGACTTCGAGGTCGCCGTGAGCGGGGCGGCGGACTTGCCGTGGTGGCGCATGCGGGGCTCGGCACTGCGCAACGACGCCGGCCATCCGGTGCATCTCGCCGGCAGCATGCACGAGGTCAGCGTCGATCGAGGTGACCGCAACTCCGCCGCGGATCTCATCGGCCTGCGCGGCGCGTTCGATGCCTTGCCGGTCGCCGCGGCGCTGCTCGATGCACGCGCCTCGCTGTTGCAGGCGAACCGCGAGTGGCATGCCTTCCCCGCAAGTATCACCGCTCAGGCACTCGCACGGCTTAAGTCCGCGAACAGTCAGACGGCGATCGAGTTCTGGCTCGACCAGGGAGCGGGGTGCGAGGCGGGTCCGAGGCGCTTACGGGTGCGCGCGATCGCCTTCCAACACGAAAATGCGCGCCACCTCGCGGTCACGCTCGAAGATCGGCGCAGCGACTAAAGGCCCTCGAGCCTCAATTCGAGACGTGCCCTTCCCCGTTCATCGCGGGCCCGGCAGTACCGGCGGCGTTGCCGCCCGCCGCACCCTCGCGCCCGGTGAACCAATTCACCGCGTACTGAACGAGTTGCGTGCCGGTGGTCAAATTCAACTTGCGCTTGATGCGCTGCCGATGCGACTCCACCGTCTTGATGCTGAGATTGAGCGAGTGCGCGGTCTCGCGCGTGCTCATGCCCTTGCCGATCATGTGCAGGATCTGCAGCTCCCGGTTACTCAGCCGGTCAATGGGGTTCGCCGAGATATATGAGCCGCCGGCGGCGAACTTCTGAATCATGTTGTTGCCGACGGCCTCCGAGACATAGATCCCGCCGTCGAGCACGCGCCTGAGCGAGATCAGGAACTGTTCGCTCGCCGCCTGTTTCATGATGTACCCGTTCGCACCCGCCGACAGCATGCGCTCGGCGTAAATGGTCTCATCGTGCATCGACAGGACCAGGATGGGGAGGTGCGGGTAATGGGCGCGCACATCGCGCACCAGCTCGATGCCGTCGCCTTGTTTCAGGCTGATATCCGCGATCACCACGTCGGGATTCAATTCCTTGATGGCGGTGCGCGCATCGCGGGCGGTTTCCGCCTCGCCGCAGACCGTCAAATCCTCTTCGTTCTCCATCACCCGCCGCAGGCCCTGGCGCACGATGGGATGGTCATCGACGATGAGAACACGCCGCACTTTACGCTTGCCGCCGCCCACTCCCGTGCCCGTGGGAGAGCTGGGGGAACGCATCCATGTATTACTAGCGCCCATATTCACTTCCTCCATAAATGGCGTGCCCATATTGTAGCGCACCGGCACGCGCGGGCTGCTCGCCCGTCACTCTGACGATGGTGCCCTGCGGTTTGTTCCCGCCAAATTCAATCTTGGCGCCGATGATTCCCGCCCGATAACGCATGATCTTGAGACCCATGCCCGTGGTCGGCGCGCTCGTGCGACGCAGTCCGACCCCATCATCGGTGATGCGCAGCAGGAACGTATTGCGCGTGACCATCAGCAGAATGTCCACCTTGTGCGCATGACCGTGACGGGCTGCGTTGGTGAGCGCTTCTTGTGCTATGCGATAGAGGTGGCTCGCGTTGGTTTCGCTCAAGGTGATCTCCGGCCATATCTCGGCACGGAAATGCACATCCAGTTGATACAGATCGCGGCTGCGCGTGGCGAGCTCGCGCAGCGCAAACGGCAAGCCGCCGGTGTCGGTGCGCACCGGCAAAAGCCCGCGCGCGAGCGAGCGCGCGTTCTCGATCGACTGATTGACCACCCCGACGATCTCGTTGAGCGTGGCCACGCCCTCGGGAAACTGGCGCTCGAAGCGCGTCGCGAGGCTTCTCAGCATCAACGCGACGCCGGTCAGCTCCTGGCCGAGACCGTCGTGCAGGTCGCGGCCGATGCTGTGCCGCTCACGGTTCGAGACATCGAGGATTTCCTGTTCGAGTCGCTTGCGCTCGGTGATGTTGGTGACGCTGATCGAGAGGCCCGCGCCGATGGCGTCGTCCTGGACCAAAACCGCCCGATTCTCGAAATACTGCGGCTCCGCCCCGTCGGAAAGTGATTCAAATTCGTAGGTCGTGGAATCGCCGGTGATCAGCACGTTGCGCAGCTTCGCCGTCACGCAGGCACGCGCCGCCTCGGGCAGCAGAATGGAAATTTCGCGACCGACGATGTCCTCGATGGCGAGTGCCCCGTGGCCTCGATTGATGAAGCGGACCTTGAGGTCCGTATCGACCAGAATCAGCGTGTCCGCCGTGTTGGCCGTGGTGGTGCGGAGCAGCTGCTCCGAGCGCCGCAGCTTCGCCTGCGACTCGCGCCGCGCGGTCACGTTCTGGGACACACCGACGAGCCCCTGCGGCTTGCCATCGCCATCGAACAGCGGCCGCGCAGTAAACGCGTACGAGCGATATTTCCGGTTGTCGATCTTCACGCGGAATTCGGCGTGGGTGTCCATGCGGCTCTGGAAGCCCTCTTCGATGGCGCGCGTCACGATCACCCGGTCGCGCGGGTGCACGCGGTCCATGAGCGCCGCCAAAGTGGGAAACAGGGCGGGCATATGGCTTTTCGCGCGGTCCAGGACGGCCACGTCGATTCGATCACTCGCCTTGTCCCAGCGCCACGCATACAGGTGCGCCATGTTCATCGAGAGTTTCAGCCAGCGGGTGTTGTTCTCGAGCGCAATCTGCGCAAGCTTCTCGGCGTGGATGTTTTGTACCGATCCATACGCCCGTACCGACCGGCCGTCGAGCTTCTCGATGTGGCCGATGACCCGGATCCAGATGCGGCGATTTTCGAGCGCCCCGATCTCGAGCTCCAGATCCAAGTGACCACCGGCCGCATCCGCACGCCGCCAGGCGCTGTGGAATCGCTCCCGCGACTCCGGGGTACACTGCGCCAACATCGAGTCCCAGGAGACGACGAATGTCTCCGGCGGGACCTCGAAGATGCGGAACATCTCATCGGTCCAGGTGAGGTCGAGCGTGGAATAGCTGTACTCCCAGCCTCCCATTTTGGCCGTGCGCTGCGCCTCACCGAGCAGGTCCGTCAGGCGCTTGATCTCGGTCACGTCGACGCAGCATCCGATGGCGCGCAGTGGATCCCCGGCGCTGTTGCGCTGAATCAGGCCGCGCTCGAGGATGGAACGATAGCGGCCCCGCGCATCGCGGATGCGGTAGGTCACGGTCCAGCCCCGGCCCTCGATGAGGGAAAGGCCGATCTGGCGGGTAGCCGCCTCGATGTCGCTCGGATGAATTCTTTCGCGCCAGGCGTCGATCACGGGAGCGAGATCCTCGGGCTCGATCCCCAAGATTTCAATCATCCCCCGCGAGCGATGCACGACGCCGCGCATCAGATCCCACTCGAAGATGACCCCGTCGACCGCGTCGGCGGCCAGGCGAAACACCTCCTCACGCTGCGCCAGTTGGAGTTCTGCCTGTTTCCGCTCCGTGATGTCTCTCGAGGTCGAGACCACGCCGTTGATGAGGGGATTGTCGAGTGCGGGGATGTAGCTCGACTCCAGCCAGCGATACGAACCATCCTGATGTCGCACGCGGTGCTGACAGGTAAAGCCGGTGATCAAGCCGGCAGTCAGCTGCCGAAATTTGGCCCGCAGTGCCGCCTCATCATCCGGGTGAACATAGTCAAAAATGTACTCGGTGGAGGCGAGCTCTCCCGAGCGGCAGCCAAGAGCGTTGCGCGCCACGCCGCTGACATGCCTGATTTCCCCGTCCGGTGCCGCGACGGTGACGATGTCCTGAGCATCCTCGATCAAAGCTCGCAGATGGCTGTCGCTCGACTCGGCCGGCAGCGTGGATAGTTGGCGGTCGTTCCACTTCAATGCAACGCCGAACGTCAGGTGATCTGCGGCATTGACCAGATCCGCGGTCTGCGCCGTGGGCGCGAAAGTCATCATCACCAAGCGCTGGTCCCTGGAGAAATCCAGGAGCTTGAGCTCGGTCATGGCCGCCGCGTCGCCCTGAGCCAACCGCCAACTGAGCAATCGGGTCAAACTCGGCTCGCCCGCGGCCACCGAGGTCAGCAGAGGCTGCACCATGGACGCGGATGCCGCGTCGAGGAGACCGAAGAGTGAGGAACCGACCAGGGACGAAAGCTCCGATTCCGATTCACTGTCAAAACAGCTTCGGGCAGCGGAATTGAGGAGGACAAGGGGCAAATGCTTGAGCCGGGCGTCCACAATGACAACCGCCTCTCGAATGGCATCGAAGGCTTGCTCAGCCAAAGTCCGCCTCGCCGTCGTGGCAAGGCGAACGTACCCCTGAGATCTACCCATCCTGTCGTGCTCCGTCAGTCCTTTAACAGGGTAATACCCTCACGCGCCTGTACTCTATATGGAACGGGTCGGGATGCGAATCTTCAGGGCCCTAAGTTGAGGGTTTCCCTGAAGGAGGGCCGGATGCGTAAGGTGCCTCGAAAAGCCGCCTCGAAGGGCAATTCGCGGTAGTCAGGACTGCGCTGGTGCTGTGCGACCAGCCAGCGCCGGCCGGTCATTTGCGAAAGAGATCGTCCAAGGCTGACTTCGAGCGTTCGATCGCGGCGGTATCCTTGGGCACATAAGCCCCCGCCTTCGGCTTGAAGTGATCGCAGAAATTCGCCTCGTCCTTTTTTCGGACTTCTTCTGCGGTGGGTTCCTTGCAGTGCTTGGCATACGACGTGTCGTACTCCACGCACATCTTGCAGACATGGAGTTCGGCGTTGCATGCCTTGCAGACGTCGAGGCGACGCAGGGGGAGGCTTAGCGAGGCTAGAGAGGTGCCGCAGCGCCAGCAGACTAGTGAATTCAGCACGTTCGCCCTGTATATATATGCATACAGAGGGCATTTGCGGGCTGATATCGAAACGAATGCACGCTAACATGCGCGCGGCCTTGGAACGACCGTGGGGGTCCCGTCATTAATTTTCTCATCGATTCCACTCACAGATTTTCGCATCGAGGCTCGTCTTCGACAACATTGCTCACCGGCACGCTAAAACCGGATGAGTTTCCGATCATACCGCTTCTGCAGCAAGAAAGATGACCGGACGTGCGGCGCATCTCACTTGAAACTGACCCGATCAAGGAAGCGACGTTAGGCGCTCTCGAGCTAATTCTCGATCCGCTGCTTGATCTTATGTTTGATGTCGGGCTTTCGGTTCAGGAACTAAATTTCCTAACACGTTTGCGAGCCGTTCATGTCGCGACGCGACGCCTCCTCAAGGAAAGCGGTCGTCAAAGTAATTCCCGAGTGGCCATAATTACTGGGATACCACGTTCTGAAGTGGCCAAAATCTCGAAGCTATCTAAATCTCGTGGAAGCGATAAAGTTAGTCAACAACCCGCCAGGCGAACTCTCGCTGGATGGTTCAGTGACCCAAAATACTTAAGTTCTGCCGGGGAACCGGCGGTGCTCCCGATATTCGGCAAGCGGCGCAGCTTTGAAAGCTTAGTGTCGAAGTACGGCGTAGGAATTCCCGTTCGCGCGATGCTTGACGAGCTGATTCAGATCGGTGCCATCGAGCGGCTCTCAAATCAGCGGGTAACCATAAGAACGCGTGTTCCGGTATCTGTTGGTCTAACCCCGACCGCGATCGAGGCAGCCGGCGAGCACTGTAAGAATCTATTGGGGACACTTATTCAAAATATCCGCCGCGTGGAGCGGCCACTATTTGAAGCAACATCCCTGATCTCGGATGCAAGCCCGAGTTTGCTTCCAGTTGTCCGGAGAGAAATTGCTGATCAGGGAACAAGTCTAATTAACTCGGCTTCAGCCATATTAAAAAGGTCACAAGGCAAGGTGAAGACAAAGGACGCAAACCAAGCAGTACGCCGCATTGGCGTCACCGTCTTCTATTTTGAAGATTCGGTCGAACCAACAGCCGAATTCGCATCGCCCGGAAAACCCAAGCGCCGAACTAATCTTCGTCGTCAGTAAATCATCAGACTATGCCTATCCGAGCAAGGCGAAAATCGTCAAAGAAAAGGATGACCATGAAAAGCGTTCCTCCTCTAAATGTTCTGGTGCGTGAACAGGCGGCAAAGGCTTTGCTAAAGGCCACCTACGATTTCCTCCGGAGGAACAAAATCACGGAAGGCAGCCACAGACGGGCGAACTTATCGAAACGAAACGAAAGCAAACATCTCACCCTGTATCGTAAGGCGATGCGAACCTACGAGAATATGGGAGTGTTGATGGCGACTTGGTTTACAGATCCAAGATTTCTGGACAGCTTTGGCAATCCAATGATGCTGACTGCGTCGAAGGGGCCCCGCTCGATAACCAATTTGATCCGGCTATCAAAAGTTCGGATATCTACCGACATTGCGATTGAGCTTTTGAAGAATTCGCCGAGCGTAAAATCCGATGGTAATGGCTGCTTCGTAGCCCTGCGGAGAGTCTTCGTGCTGCCTGAGTTCGAGATTCCCCGCGCAGCACTTGTAGTTGAGCGTTTCTTAGATACGCTCAGGCGCAACGCACAAGGACGAAAACGCGGAGCAGTATTGTTGCTGGAAAGGAGCTGCCATGTGCCCGAAATCGATTTACGAACCGTCAGTCCCATCCTTCGAGACATAAAGGAACGCGGGACCGCCTTCATGGATTCAACTGATGGGGAAATTGAAGCTAACAGGCTCCGCAGCTCTCGGCGTTCTAAGAGGGCTGTGAGTGGACAGATAGGAGTCGTAGTCTTTGCGTGGACGCGATCTAAATCTAAGGCGCGTCCGGCCTAAACTGATTTAGTGGAAGGCACGTATTTCGACC
>JBEKHO010000069.1:0-14623 GCA_050012215.1 Steroidobacteraceae bacterium | reverse complement strand
GACCGGCGCCGACTCACGGGCTCACGCTCGGCGTAAAAAACGTGCTCGAAGCCCGCCAGACGCTGTTGTTGATCGCGGGAAGGGACAAGCTCGCCGCGAAGGCGGCGCTGCTACGCGGAGTTCAGGATCCGGCGTGGCCCGCCACCAGTCTGCTGCGGCACCCGAACGCAACCATCATTGAACTCTCCGAGCCCGCGCGTTCTCAGTGACCTCGACCGCCTGAACGAAGAACGACGGCGCCGTCTCCAGCCGAAACGTGAACGCCTTGGCGACGAACACCATCCGGAACGCATCGATGGCCTGATGCCGGGTCGAAAAGCTCACGCCCGAGACTTCCACCACCCATTCAAAACTCATGAGATCGAGCAATTCGTGCTCGCGTGTCACGGCCGGGCGCGACACCAGCGTTTGTTCCTCGCGGACTTCCTTGAGACCGTACACCTCGTCGAGCAAATCGTAGAGCGAGGGCTTGTCCCGCGCGCTCAGTTGCTGCGACAGATCGGGCGCGAGAATTTTCGGAATGACGGATGTCTCCCATATCATGGGCCGCTTGTTGAGCAATCGCAGGCGCGAGATTTCCCACACGCTCGCCCCGGTGGAGAGACCGAGATGCTCCGCCTCCTCGGTAGCGGCGGCGCGCGGCGTGCAGCTCAAGATCTTCGTTTGCAGTTTGGAGCGCGAATCGAGGTGCAGGCCATGGCGCAGGCCGCCGATCTTCGTGGTCTCGGCGTTCACCCGGGGACGCGCCACGAAGGTGCCGCGTCCCTGTTCCCGGCGCACCACGCCCTGAGCGGAGAGCTCCGAGAGCGCACGGCGCACGGTGACCAGACTGACGCCCGCCAGGGAGGAGAGTTGGGCCTCGGTGGGCAGCTGGTCGCCCGTGCCAAGCTTGTGCTCATCGACGTACTGCAGTACGAACGCAATGGTTTTTTCGTACAGGGATTTCACCCGGCGGATTGTACCCGGCGCGCGGCCGACGAGATAGATTATGTCATTGCAATGAATTGCGAATGCGTTTACATTTTGCGAGCGGGGACAGCGGGGGGAGTGGTCGCCGAGTGCCGGGGATGACGGCGCCTTTAACAAGCGAATGTGGCTGGCATTCACGACAAAAACATGGGAGAGCCGAAATGCGCAGAGTTATTGCCTGCTGCCTTGCCAGCGTCCTTTGCCACCTACCGCTTCCGGCCGCCGCCGGCCCCGGCGCCGATCTCGACGGACCTCCCGTCGGCGCTCAGGCTACGAATTCGACCCTGGACACCATCGTCGTGACGGGCTCGTACATCCGTCGCACCAACGCGGAGTCGCCCTCGCCCGTGACCACGATCGATGCCGATTTCATCGAAAAGAGCGGGCTCAACAGCATCGCGGACGTGATCAAGACGGTTTCCGCCGACAACTCCGGTACTTTGTCGCAGGCGTTCAGCGGCGCGATGGCGGGCGGCGCGGACGGCGTCGCGCTGCGTGGCCTGTCCGTAGACGCAACCCTGGTGCTGGTCGACGGGCATCGAATGGCGAACTATCCGCTGGCCGACGATGGCCAGCGCCAATTCGTCGACATCGACTCGCTTCCCATGGCGATCGTCGACCGGGTGGAAGTGTTGAAGGATGGTGCATCCGCCACCTATGGCTCCGATGCCATTGCGGGCGTGGTCAACGTCATCCTGAAGAAGGAATTCACGGGCCTCGATGTGTCGGCGACCGGGGGTTCCACCGACCGCGGCGATGGGCTGTCGCAGCGCTTCGCGGCGACTTGGGGCACGGGGAGCCTCGAGGCCGACGGGCACAACTTCTACATGAGTCTCGAGGGGCGCCATCAGCAGGCCATCGCGCAGGAGGCGCGCGGTTCCTATATCGCGGCGTCGGACCTCACTCCGTGGGGGGGACCCAATCTGTACGGCGGCGTGGTGAACGGCGGGCTGCCGAATCCGCTCACGACGTACACCGTACCGGGACAGGTGCTGCCGGTGAGCGGAGGCGCCGTGCAAAACCAGACGCCGTTCGCGCTGCCCGGCTGCAGCGCCCAAGACATCGCGCTGGCGGCCGACGGCGGCGGCGGCTGCGCGTGGGACACGAATGCGTACAAGAAGCTGCAGCCGCGGACGGCGGGCCTCGACTTCTCGACCCACTGGAGCCAGCGCCTCGCGGGCGGCTGGCTGAATTCGCTGGCGGCATCCTACTATTTGACGCAGGCAGAACAATACCGACAGCCGAACGCCTACGACGTCGGCACCAATCTCGTGCCCTTCGCGTGGGCGGGTGCAGCGGGAGCCTCCGAGAACCAGTTTGATCCGTCGACCTCGCAGGTGGTGCTGCCGGCCAACAGCCTCGACAATCCGTTCAATCCGGCGAGCCCTTATTTCGCGGCGGCCCGCACGTACTACAACTCGCTCGGATCCGGCAATATTTTCAACAGTTACATCGGCGACAAGGCCCTGTTCTTCGGCGCGCTGACCAACTTGCCCGAAGAGCACACGTTGTACGGCACCGACGTGTATCGCGTGATCGATGATCTGTCGAACACAGTGGGTGGCTGGGATGTCGCAGCGAGTCTTGGCTATGTGCGCGACGTGACGCGGATCACCTATCAAGGATTTTTGTACGTACCGGCGTTCTACAACGCGCTCGCCAACGGCTACCGCGTCGGCCAGAACTCCTATCTGAACTCGGCCGCCGTCGACAACTCGCTGGTACCCGAGACGCACGACACCGCGACGTCGGACATCACCTTCCTGTCCGCGAACGCCACTCGCAAGATATTCGCCCTGCCGGGCGGCGCTGCCTCACTCGCCTTCGGCGTCGACTGGCGCCTCACGCACGAGAACAACCCAGGCCAGCCTTATGCGCTCCAAGGCGACAGTCTCATGGACGGCAGCTTCTATGCGCGCGGCTCGCAAACGGTGTCCGCGGCGTTCTTGGAGATGGTCGCGCCGGTGCTCGACAACCTCGAATTCGACGCCGCCGGCCGCGTCGATCACTACGATACTTCCGCCGGCACCGCGGCAACGCCCAAGCTCGGCTTCAAATATACGGTGATCCCGCAATTCGCGGTCCGCGGAACGTTCGCGCGCGGTTTCCGCGCACCGAGCATTGCCGAGAGTGGTCATGCCGGCTCGGCCTCGAGCGTCGCCCCCGCGCCCGTCGATCCGGTGCGTTGCCCGGTCACAAGTTCCGTCCAAGACTGCGGGCTGCCCGGCAGCGCGGTGGCATTGCTCACCACCAGCAATCCGCAGCTCAAGCCCGAGACCTCCACCAGCTACACCTTTGGCGTCATTGCCGAGCCGTTCAAGCACAACGCGCTCACCGTCGATTATTTCTACATCCGTCGCGACCGCGAGATCGCCCCCGCGCCCTACGATCCAAGCAACGCGATACGCACGCCGGCGGCTCCCGGGTCGACGCTGCCGGGCACCATCATCGAATACCTGACGCCTTACGTGAACGCGTCGTACTCGATCACGGCGGGCATCGATGCGGGCTGGAAGACGCTGTTCGATCTCGGCGTTTACGGCGTGCTCACCACCACGCTCGACGCCTCGCACCTCATCCAGTCCCAACAGACCTTCGACGATGTGACCTATCATTACGTGGGCACGGTCGGGCCTACCGCGCTCAGCGGATCAACTGGAACCCCGGCGAATCGGGGAACACTCACCGTCGATTGGACGCGCGGCTCCTTGTCCTTGGGCACGACGCTCAATTACCGTAGCGCCATGCAGGGCATCGACGCGTCGCTCGACACCCCGGGCCAACCGCCGCAGTGCCTGCAGTTGAGCAGCACCAATCCCCACTGCTACGTGGCGGGCTTCGGCTACGCCAACGTGTATGCTCAGTACCGGGTGAGCGGGAATCTGCAATTAATGGCCAACATCACCAACGTCACCAATCGGCTGCCGCCGCTCGACACGGTGACCTATGGCGGACAGAACTACGATGCCTCATACGACCAAGCCGGCGCGATCGGGCGCTTCATGGAAGTGTCCTTCCGTTATCGCTTCTGAAGCCGGGGACTCGACGATGACCGTTACAGCCGTGCATCCTTCGTCAGTCGTGCGCCGGCCTGGACGAGCGGCGCCGTTACTCACGCTCGCGGCCTCGGGCGCCGCGCTGGCTTTGAG
This sequence comes from Steroidobacteraceae bacterium, assembly GCA_050012215.1. Classification (GTDB taxonomy): domain Bacteria; phylum Pseudomonadota; class Gammaproteobacteria; order Steroidobacterales; family Steroidobacteraceae; genus Bog-1198. The sequence continues at coordinate 10,505 of JBEKHO010000069.1, read as the reverse complement.
TCTCGCCGCGCCTCCCCGGGCCGACGCGGCGGCTGAAGAATACGCGGCCAAGGCGGGCGCGGCCGCCGCCCAAATCCAAGTCGACGCGAGTCAGGCGCCGCGCGGCATCATGTCGGCGCATCTGACGTTGCCCGTCAGCGCGGGCCCCCTGACCCTGGTATACCCGAAATGGCTGCCGGGCCGGCACAGCCCGGCAGGGCCGCTGACATCGCTCCGCGGGCCGATCTTCAAGATCAACGGTCAGACTCTCCCGTGGCGGCGCGACTCGGTTGATCTGAATGCGTTTCACCTGGAGATTCCCGCCGGAGCGAGTCAGCTCGGTGTCGATCTCGAAATAGACACGACCCTCGCGCCCGACGGCGTGGTTCAGGGACTGGAAACTCCGCGCACGGCAACCGAATCGCTGCTGATCCTAGAATGGAATCAATTGGTGCTGTATCCGGCCGCCACGGGGAGCGATGAGTTGAGCTATCAGGCATCGCTGCGGCTGCCGGCCGGATGGAAGTACGCCACCGCGCTCGAGACGACGGCGGCCGGAGCGGACGGGATACGTTTTGCGCCGGTATCGCTCACGACGCTGGTCGATTCGACGCTCCTCGCCGGGCGCTACATGCGCGACCTCGCGCTTGGCGGGAGTCCGGCGGTGACGCTGCACGTCGCGGCCGACACCCCGGTGGCGCTCAACATGAGCGCGTCCACCGAAGCCCACTATCGGCGGCTGGTGCGCGAGGCCGCGGCATTGTTCGGTGCGACGCACTACGATCGCTACGAATTCCTGTGGGCGCTCACCGATCAGATCATGCCGGATGGGCTGGAACATCATCAGTCGAGCGACGATCGCTCCCCGCTCCGGGCGCTGTTGGACGATCCGATCCGGCGTGCGGAGGCGAATCTCCTGCCGCACGAATACGTACACTCGTGGAACGGCAAATACCGCCGGCCCACAGGTCTTGCCACCGCCAACTATCAAGACCCCATGCTCGGCGACATGCTTTGGGTGTACGAGGGATTGACTGAGTACCTGGGCGACGTGCTCGCCGTGCGCAGCGGCCTGCTTACCGATGAGGAGTTCCGCGGCGAACTCGCCCACGATGCGGCCGCGATGCAATCGCACAGCGCGCGCGAATGGCGATCGCTCCAGGAAACCACAGTTGCCGCCTCGCTGCTTTACTACCAATCGCGCAACTGGGCGGCGAGGTTGCGGCGACAGGAGGACTTCTATCAGGAATCCGCGCTGCTCTGGCTGGAGGCAGATACGCTCATCCGGCGGCTGTCGAAGGGACACAAGAGCTTGGACGATTTTTGCAGGTTGTTCTACGGACCGCCGAGCACGGGACCGCAGATGAGACCTTACGAATTCGACGACGTGGTGAGCGCGCTCGCGGCGGTACAACCCTATGACTGGGCGGGTTTCTGGAAGGAGCGGCTCAACCGGTTGCGCCCCGAGGCTCCGCTCGAAGGGCTCAAGGCGGCGGGCTGGCAGCTGACCTTTGCCTCGCTCGCCACCGTGATGCACGCCGCGCACGAGGCGGACGACAAGGATCTCGATCTGCGCTACTCGCTCGGGTTCTACGTGGATGACGAACAAGCGACCATCGGCGATGTGATTCCGCACTCCCCGGCGGATGCGGCCGGCGCATCACCCGGCAGCCATATCATCGGGCTCAACGGCTACAAATGGTCCAAGGAACTGTTGCAGGACACACTCGCCGCACCGCCCGACCCGTCGGGAAGGCTTACGTTGCTGGTGCAAAAGGACGATACGTTCAAGACGCTGGAGCTTCAGTACGCGGGGGGGGAGCGCTACCCGGACCTGGCCCGGGCGCCGGGGACGGCGGACGTGCTTTCCGAGATCGCCCATGCGAGAGCCCCGCAAAACTGACGCCGTCTTGATCGAGGCCACGGGGCCGTCGGACTTTGCCGCCGCTCGCGTGCTGTTCCAGGAGTACGCCGCCCAACTCGGCATCGACCTTTGTTTTCAGGGATTTGCTGCGGAGCTCGATCAGCTGGCTTCGATGTACGCGCCTCCCTCGGGATGTCTCATCCTCGCGCGGAGCGGTGCGGGTCCGATCGGCTGCGGAGCGATTCGCCGATTCTCGGCCGATGCCTGCGAGATGAAGCGACTCTACCTTCGGCCGCAAGCACGCGGGACGGGTGTGGGTCGCGGGCTCGCCGAACAGTTGGTGTTGCGGGCGAAGGCGCTTGGGTATGCGCGCATGTATCTCGATACGCTTCTCGACATGCGTCCGGCGCGCCAGCTCTATAGCTCTTTGGGGTTCCGCCCGACGACGCCTTACTACGACAACCCGTTGCAGGATGCGGTCTACATGGAGCTCGATCTGGCGTCCCGATAGCACTATTCCGATCAGTGCGACTGTGCTTCCGGATCTGCATTCGAGTAGCGCTTCTTGTCAGCCGCATCGGCGGAGGAGCGGTCGACCGCGGGTTTCTTGGGCTGGCGCCGGTCGGTCAACTTTGTCTCGGCCGCTTTGATTCTAGCGTCCAGCCCATGCATACCCGGCTCGAGCGCTTCGGCGCGCCGGTAATCCCGAAGCGCCTCCGGCACCCGGCCCGCGCGCATTAGGGCGTCCGCCAAAGCGGCGATGAGCGCGGGATCGCCGGGGCTCCAACGGACCGCATCGGAGCACGCGTTGAGATCCTTGTGCGCGCGGCAGAGTGCGGCATAACGCGCGCGCTCAGCCGAAGCGAAACGATCGTCCGATGCCGATGCGGCCTCACCGGGAACCCAGGCCGCGAACAGCAGCAGCACAGCGAAGAACAGCGGCCGCGCCGCGCGAGCCGGAACTGGGGCGCCCGGGTGCGCGAGCATCATGGGCCTAGCTCCCTGACCAGCCTGATGCCGACAGTGCTGGTCCGATAATCAGCAGCAAAGCGGTCGCGATAGTCGGCCCGGACATAGGAGGGGGCGCTGAACCATGAGCCCCCGCGAAGCTCATGCACGGAGCAATCGCCGTCGAGCCATGCGCGGCCGTCGACCGGCGCGGCAGCGTAGCTCTCGTGCCAGCAATCCTCGGTCCATTGCAACACGTTGCCCAACATGTCGCTGAGACCGAACGGGTTGGCTTTGAACGTGCCCACCGGCGCGGTATACACATTGCCATCGTCGCATGGAAAGACCGCCCATCCGGGATATCGACGTCCCGCGCTGGCGTCCGCCACGTTCGCATCCGCGCACGCGCCTTGGGCATCCGATCCCCACGGCTGCGATGTCTCAGCGCCGGCGCGGGCCGCGTACTCCCACTCCGAGGCGCTCGGCAGCCGATAGCGATGGCCCGTCTTGGCGGAGAGCCAACTCGCATAGGCGGTGGCATCGCTCCACGATACGCACGTGACCGGATGCGCACCCGTTTGCGCGAAGCCGGGATGTTCCCAGCTGTCGGCAGGGCGGTGCTTCCACTCGCCGTCGTAGGTGTCGCAGCCTTGCATGTCCCGTCCCGTGGAAGTGACGAACTGCTCGAAGTCCTGAAGCGTGACGGGGCCCGTGGACATGGCAATGGAGCGGCCGATGACCACCCAATGCAGCGGCTGCTCGATTGCGGGACCGCTGGCAGAGCCCTGCTTGAATCGACCCACAGGCAATACGGTCATTTCCGGGCAACTCGCGCAGTCGCGGAGCACCGAACCGGGTTTTGGAGCCGCCACGGATGCCGCCGGCGCAGCACCCGGGGGCGAGCGGTGCGCGAACACCCACGCGAAACCAATGAGCACCAACGCTGCACTCGCCCACCCGATTGCGCGGGCCGGGCCGCCGAGCCATTGGAGTCGCTGGCGCTCGAGCGATGGTCTCGAGCGCGGAGGCTCCGCCGGCGAAGACGCAGGCACAGGCACATCTTCTGCCTCGGCGCGCCGGGTATCCAAATCAGCCTCCAGCTGCGCCGCAGCTTTCGAGCGCGCCTCGAGCGCAGCCTCGAGCACCGTGCGCTCCCGGGACTGGACAGCAAGGCGGGCGTCGCGCTCAGCGAGGGCCTGTCGGGCTTGATCGAGGCGGGCGTCGCGTTCAGCGAGGGCCTGTCGGGCTTGATTAAGGCCGGCGTCTCGTTCAGCAAGCCCCTGTCGGGCTTGATTAAGGCGGGCGTCGCGTTCAGCGAGGGCCTGTCGGGCTTGATCGAGGCGGGCGTCGCGCTCAGCGAGGGCCTGTCGGGCTTGATCGAGGCGGGCGTCGCGTTCAGCGAGGGCCTGTCGGGCTTGATTAAGGCCGGCGTCTCGTTCAGCAAGTGCCTGTCGGGCTTGACTGAGGCCGGCGTCGCGCTCGGCTAGTACGCCCCGGGATTGATCGAGGCCCGTATCGCGCTCAGCCAACGCGCGCCGGGCCTGATCGAGTGTGGCATCGCGCTCGGCCATCGATTCGCGCAAGGTGCGCAGTTCCGTTCGGTATTGCTGCAATTCTTGCAGCGATGTTTCGCGCGCCTCCTCGCCCGACGCAACGCTTTGCGCCAGCGCCTGCTCGGCTTCCCGAAGCTTGCCTTGCTCCGCCTGAAGCGCAGCCCCGGTGGCTGCCAAGTCCGCTGCAAGCGCCGCGGCCCGCTCCGCGGCCGCCGACTCGCCCTCCCGGGCTTTCTCGAAGGAGCGCGTCAGCGCCTCGAGGGCGGCAGCGCGCGGCGGAACTCTCTCCTCGACCGAGCGCAAGTGCTGTGCAAGAACCGATAAATCCAGCTCGGCTGCGCGCAGCCCTCTCGGCGAACTCAACGCGTTGGCCGGCGCATCGAATTCCAAATCGACGGACACTTCATCATCCGGCCGGTGCAGTTCGGTCGCGGCCGCATCCGTCGCGACCGGATCCCCGGATCTGGTTGACTCGGGATGTTCATCGGCCGCCGCGCTCTGTTCAATCGCCTCCAATAAGAGGGCTTCCAAACGCGCGTATTCCGGCATGCGCTCGGCGGACTCGCGCCGCCGCAGGATCGGCAACAGTTCGGTCGGCAATGCGCCGGTGGCGAGCAGCCGCCTGAGCCGCGCGAGCACGTCGGAATAGGTGATGCCTCGGGTCTCGAAGGCGCGCAACACCTTCTCGAACATGGACGCGGCAGGGGAAAGTTTCTTGGAGTTCATCGGTGTAGTCGTCGGCATTTCTATGCCGGAGTCCACTGCTCCGGAAGCACGATATCGATATTCATCCGTACTAGACTTTCGATCCGTGGATTTGTTCTATCGTTTCGCGCGGCCGCCTGATTCCGATGGTGGTAATAAATGCCATTGTGCCGGTAAAAAGACAATCTCACTTGTCTTTCACCCGCCCGGCGGGCATTGTCGGGGACGCATGATGTACCGGCTTTTGCTGGTCGACGGTCAGGAAACCGCCTCGAGTTCCGAACTGCGCATCCGGATGCTGCGCGAGTTTCCGGGCCCGGATGGGCTGTCGGTACACTTTCGGCCGGTCAGGAACGACGTGCTGTTCGAGTCGGCGCGGGCGGCGGGCCAGCTCGCCTGTAGGATCCTGCGGGGCGAAGGCATCGTGCGCGCACAGCTCACGGTCGAATATGAAGTGCCGGGTTTACAGCAAAGCGTCATGGGCCGCAGCAGCGACCTGCTGTTTGCACTCGCGCTGATCACGGCAAAATGGAAGCTCCCGACGACGGCCGAAACCGCGATCGCCGCCACCGGAACACTCACCGCCGACGGTTCCGTCGAAAGCGTCGAGCATACCGCCGGGAAAATTGCCGCCGCAGTCCGTGACCTGTCGGAGTGCTCCGGGGTCAAGCGCGGCGTGATTCTGTATCCGGCCGCCGACGGCGCGTCGGTCGATGCCTGGCGCAGCACCGAGCGGCTTCCCGGGCACATCGAGCTGCATCCCGTTGCCCACCTCGACGAGGCGTTGGCGGCCTTGGGCTACACGCTCGACAAGGTTTACTTGCGCAACCCGTTTCGCGGCCTGGAGCATTTCGACTACGCGGACCACGCGATTTTTTTCGGTCGGGACGCAGAGGTTCGGGACGTGATCCAGCAGCTCCTGCGACGGGAAAAATCCGGTTCGCCCGGGCTGTTGGTCGAGGGCGCCAGCGGCAGCGGCAAGAGCTCATTTTTGCGGGCCGGGGTCCTGCCCGCCTTGGTGGAACCCCGTTTCCAGTCGCAGGCCGTCCAGGACGCGCTGGCGCAACGGCGCGTCGTCGCCGAAGTCGGTCGGGCCATCTGGCGGCCGGGGTTGTTACCGGCCGGCACCGACGAGCGACAACTCGCCCGCTCGATCGCCGAGGTGTGGGCGCAATTTTCCGACCTCGGGGCGAGTTGGCCGAACGCTGAGATCCGCACCCTGGCGGAGCTTGCGCACCGGCGCCGCACGGACTGGCCGGCGCAGCTGCGATTCGTCTGGCTGATCGATCAATTCGAGGAACTGTTGGTGCGCGGGTTCCCCGACGCGATGATCGAAGAATTCGGCCGATTTCTTCGGATTTTGCAGGCCGACGGCGCCTGGACATTGGCCTCGATCCGGGCGGACGCGATGCCGCTGCTCAAGAGTCACTCGCAGCTACGCGAAGTTTTCGGCACCAACGAGGGGCAATACTACCTGGCCACGCTGGGCGGCACGGCCCTGGATTCGGTGATCACCCTGCCGGCGCGGGCGGCGGATCTGGCCTTTGAAATCGACGCGGACGGCAGGCCGCTCGATCAAATCCTGCGCGAAGATGCATATCGGGAGAAGGACAGCCTGCCCATGCTGCAATTCACGTTGAACGAGCTGTACCAGAAGCGCTCCGGCCAGGTGCTGACGCAGGCCGCCTACCGGGAACTCGGCGGCCTGTCCGGCAGTATCGCCACCACGGCGCAAGCGGTATTGCTCGCCGATGACGACTCGCAGCTCGTGGCGCCGCGGGTATTCCGCAGCTTGGTGAGCGTCGATGACGCAGGCCGCGCCACGCGCCGCTATGCGGCGCTCGCCGAACTCTGGGGCGATGCCGCCCGCGAGCGGCTGTTGCAGCGATTCATCGACGCGCGTCTGTGCGTGACCGATCAGCGCGAAGGACAGGCCGTGGTCGCGTTTGCGCACGACACGCTCCTGCATACGCTTCCCGCCCTCACCGAGTGGTTGAAGAAAGAAACGGGCCTGCTGCAGACGCGCGAGCTCGCACAGCGTGAAACCCAGTCGTGGCAGCAGCACGCGCAATCCGACGATTGGCTGGCGGCGGCCGACAAGATCACCGCGTTCGAGGCCCTGGAGGCGGCCGAGGTGGTGCTGCCGGACTCGGTTCGTACCTTCATCGACCGTTCCCGCTGGCGCGTGCGCCGCGCACGGCGGATCAAGCGAATCGCCATCGGCGTGATTGCGATACTCGGCTGCGGGGTAATCGTAGGCGCGGTGGCGTTTGGACTCCAGGCGCGCAAAGCGGAGCAGGCGCGAGAGATGACGGCGCGGCGCGGCGAGTTCCTGGAGAACCTACTGAAGTCGGCCGACCCCCGCGTCGGCAGCAAGGATGTCACCGTCGCCCAACTCCTCGACGCCGCGACACACCAGATCGATACTCTCGCCGAGGCGGAGCCGCTGGCTGCTGCCTCCATGCTGGAGCTGGTCGCCGAAACCAACAACGGTCTCGGGCGCTACCCCGAGGGGCTTGCCGCCAACACCCGCGCGCTAGCGCTCCTGCGTGCGAACGACGGTGGGGCCCTTGATTTGTCCGAGGCCCTGGGGACGCGGGGGCGGCTCCTGCTGCAAACCGAGCAACCGCACGAAGCGGAGCCCGTCCTGCGGCAAGCTCTTGCGCTGGTCGAGAACCGTCGAGGTGCCGAGAAACAATTGACCGAGACGCTCGATGCGCTTGGCCAGGCGGTTCAGAGCGCCGGGCGCATTGCGGAGGCCGAATCGATCTATAAACTCGAGATCGAGGTCCATCGGCGGTCGGGGCATGCGTTCGGCGCCGCAGAGGCGCTGCCGTTCGAGAACCTGGGCGCCCTGCGGCATGACCAAGGTCTGGATGCCGAGTCCTTGGATTTACTCCGGCAGGCACTCGAGATCGACCGAAAGTATCTGCCGGCCGATCATCCCAATCTCCTCGACATCGAATATGACTACGCCGCGGCATTGGAATTCAACCATCAGGAAGCCGCCGCGGAGCCGCTGCTTCGGAAAATACTCGCCGCCTATCGCCGCATACTCGGGCCCGACCACAAGGACACCCGCATGGCGCAGCAAGGCCTGGCACACAATCTGTCGGCGCAGCATCGGTATGCGGAGGCAGCGGCCGAGGCATTGCCCGCCGCACAAGGGCTGTCCCGGGTGCTCGGTGACGACAATTCATGGACCCAGGTTGCCTGGGGGGTTTACGGCCTAGCGGCTTGCCGAAGCGGCCAAGAGGCGGCGGGGCTCGAAGTGCTGCAACGTGTGGCGGCCACCCGCAGGAAGCTCAAGCAGGATTGGCTCGCCTCGAGCACCAACGTGCAAATCGGTACCTGTCTGGTCGCGATGAAGCGCTACGGCGAGGCGGAACCGCTGTTGCTCGATGCGATCTCGTCGCTCGAGAAGACCAAGGACAAGTGGGCCGGTCGTACGCAAGCCGCGTATGAAGCGCTTCGCGATCTCTGCGCGGCAACCGGCCGCACGGCCGAAGCAGCTCGCTGGCAAAGCGAAATCACGCTGGCGGCGCGCTGAGCGACTGATTTTTTCACCAAAGTCGGTCTCCCCGTCGTTAGGTCGGCAGGGGTGCAGCAAGTGCGCACCTGACCACCAACTCAATTCAATCGGGAGACAGACATGAGCAAGAATTTCAAGCAGTGGATGATTCGCGGCCTCGCCGTCACCGCCCTCGCCGCCGGCGCCGCGACCTCGGCTGACGCCGCCATTTGGATACGGAGCCGTCTGGTCGTGGCGCCGGTCGTCGCACCGGTGATCGTCGCACCGGTGGTCGCCGCGCCCGTCGTAGCGGCCCCCGTGGTGCCGGTGGTTGCCACGCCGGTGATTGCCACGCCGGTGATTGCCACGCCGGTGGTTGCCGCCCCTGTCGTTGTGGTGCCCGTGTGCACGGTCGTATCGGTGCCGGTGGTGAACGCGTTCACCGGATGGACCTATTTGGTGCCGCGCCGGGTTTGCAACTGAGCGATGACTTCAGCAGCAAGCCGCCCCGGCAGCGATCGCGCGGGACTTGCGACAACAATCAACGAGGAGAAGGAAAATGAAAGATCGGCCGATTGATACATCCAAGCCGGGGGCGTCACTGCGTGCCCGGTCAGGCCTTTTGGCACTGTCGGTGGCCCTCGCCGCGCTCGTCGGCCTTGCACCGGTCGCACGGGCGCAGACGGTAAGACAGCTGGTGACGCAGTCCATCGATGAGCGCCAGAGCTTCGAGGTCGGTGGCAGCACCCGGCCCGAAGCCAATGCCGACAACGATCTCGGGCGGGTCGCCGACGAGCTGGTCCTGGAACACATGGAGCTGCTCTTGTGAACAACTGGTGATGCCGGCAAATTGATCGCAGCATAAATCTGCCGATGCAAGTGCAGGGTGGATGGGCTCGCCGGCCTCCACCCTGCCCTTCTATCGCTGCAAGGTGCAGGTTCATTCCCTCGATTTCGTACCGCCGATTTCCTCCGCGGCGTTCTGCAGTATCTTGGCGATCCGCTCCTGCTCCTGCGCCGGGCTGTCCCACTTGTCGGCCAGCGCCGCTTTGAGCGCTCGCCGTGCCCGCATCAGGGGTGCCGATCCGTGGCGCTCATCCTCGCCGCCGATACCCGGTTCGCCGGCCTGCATGGCCCGACGCAGGCTCTCCATGCGCTCGCCCACGCGTCCGAACTGGGCAAACAGCGAGTCGGCGGCCGATCGATGTTCATCCAGGTAGCGGCGCCCGAGCTCGGTGATGTGATAGCGCTTGCGAGTGCCCTCGGTCTCGACGGTGGCATGCTCTATTTCCTCGAGATAGGTTAGCGCGGGGTAGACCATGCCGGGGCTCGGCGCATAGAACCCCTTTGAGCGCTCGTCGAGCGCCTTGATGATCTCGTAACCATGATGCGGCTTGTCGGCCAGCAGGCCGAGGATCAGCAGCTGAAGGTCGGCGGACGCCAATTTGCGCCCCATGCCGAAGCCTCGGCCGCCCAGATCACCGCCGTCGGCGAATCCGCCGCCGAACCGGCCTCCGAAACGCCGCCCGCCGCCGTGTCGCCCGAAAAAATGGGAGAAATGGTGATGGCAATGCATAAATGTCTCCTGAGATATTATCGTAAAAGCTATCGTAAGATAGTATTTCTATATCTTACGATAATGTCAATGCCCGCTCGCGTAACACACATCCAGGGAGCATTGAGGCAGACGCCGCGGTAACGCGGAGCATTAAGGTAGGCGCAGGGAAACACCGCGCTGTGCCCGCCCGCGCTGGAGTCGCCCGCGACGGGCGCGGGCCGGCGGCGTCGAGCGCTGCTCGTTTAACATTGACAGTGGAGGGTATGAGCCGCAAAATACGCGGCTCATTTTGTGGAGGGGTACCCAAGCGGCCAACGGGGGCAGACTGTAAATCTGCTGGCTTATGCCTTCGTAGGTTCGAATCCTACCCCCTCCACCAAGAAGCGG
>JBEKHO010000068.1:0-15571 GCA_050012215.1 Steroidobacteraceae bacterium | reverse complement strand
AGACAGTAAATGGCAGCAGAACAGCCCACCACCGCGAACGAGTACATCCTTCACCACCTGACGTACCTGACCAACAAGGCGCCGAAGGGGATCCTCGATCTATCCGTCATCAACTGGGACAGCGTGGTCATTTCGCTGATTCTCGGGCTTTTGTTCGTGGGCGCCTTCTATCTCGCCGCGCGCACCGCCACGGCGGGCGTGCCCGGCAAATTCCAAAATTTCGTGGAAATTTTGGTCGAGTTCGTCGATGGCCAGGTGAAAGACACATTTCACGGGACCAACAAGCTTCTCGCACCCTTGGGCCTCACCATATTTTGCTGGGTGTTTTTGTTCAACTTCATGGACGTGTTGCCGGTGGACCTGCTGCCTCTCGTGGCGCGCAGCGCGGGCGCAGGCCACCTGAAAGTCGTGCCGAGCACCGACCTCAACGTCACGTTCGCCATGTCGTTGACGGTTTTCGTTCTGATCATCTACTACAGCATCAAGGTGAAGGGGCTCGGCGGGTTTCTCGGGGAACTCACGCTGCAGCCGTTCAGCGCCAAGAATCCGGTCGTCAAGGTACTGCTGGTTCCCGCCAATCTGCTGCTCGAGATCGTGCCGCTCCTGGCGCGACCTCTGTCTCTCTCGCTGCGCTTGTACGGCAACCTGTTCGCCGGCGAGATGATCTTCCTGTTGCTGGCGACATTGTCGCTGAGCGGCTTCCATCAGCTGTCGACCGCAACCGGGTGGTTCTTCCTGGTCCTGCAGGTTCTGCTGGCGGCGTTGTGGACCGTGTTCGATTTTTTGATAGGCATTCTGCAGGCATTCATTTTCATGGTGCTGACGATCGTCTATCTGTCGATGGCGCAGGAAAAGCATTAGTAACCGAGTCGGATTACCAGATCTCTTTGTTGTTTTCGTCTAGGAGGATTGAATGGATAACATTGCACACGTTCAGGCCATGACCGTGCTCGCCGTCGGCATCATCTTCGGCATGGGCGCGCTCGGCACCGCCATCGGGTTCGGAATCTTGGGTGGCCGCTTTCTCGAGGGCTCCGCCCGCCAGCCGGAGCTCACTCCGATGCTTCAGGTGAAGATGTTCATCGTCGCGGCGCTCGTCGACGCGGTCGCCATGATCGGCATCGGCTTCGCGCTGTTCTTCACCTTCGCCAATCCGTTCACCGCCGGTCTTACGCACTAGCCTGCGGCTAGAGCCCGACCGCACCGCGTAAGCCGGCAAGGAGTCGAACGTGAACATCAATCTCACGCTGATCGTGCAGATGGTCGTGTTCATCGCGCTCATCTGGGTCACGATGAAGTTCGTGTGGCCGAAGATCATCGACGCGATGGAGGAACGCTCGCGCAAGATCGCCGCGGGACTTGCGGCCGCCGAGAAGGGCAAGGCCGATTTGGTCCAGGCCGACCAGCGCGCCGAGGCCATCGTGAAGGAGGCGCGCACCAAGGCCGCTCAGATTCTCGATCAGGCCGGCAAACGCTCAAACGAGATGGTCGAAGAGGCAAAAGGCACTGCGGCGTCCGAAGCCCAGCGGCTGGTGGCTAAAGCCCACGAGGATGCAGCGCTCGAGAGCACGCGCGCCCGCGAGGGCTTGCGTCGGGAAGTCGGCCTTTTGGCAGTCGAGGGCGCCTCGCGCCTGCTCGGGCGCGAAATCGATCCGAAGACGCACGCCGAGCTGCTCGACAAGCTGGCCGCCGAGGTCGCGCGTGGCTGAGCGAGCGACCATCGCACGACCTTACGCCAAGGCAGCGTTCGAGTACGCACGCGACGCGAAGGCGTTCGCCGACTGGTCGCAGGGGCTCGCCCTCGCCACCCAGGTGGTTGCCGATCCGCGTGTCGCGGAGTTGATCAAGAATCCGGAATTGACCGCGGCGGATCACGCCTCGCTGGTCAACGACGTGCTCGGCGAGCGGCTCAATCCGGGCGTCAAGAATTTCGTGCGCGTGCTCGCGGAGAATGACCGGCTGCTGCTGCTGCCGGAGATCGCGGCGCATTTCGAGTTCCTGCGCTCCCAGGCGGAGAACACCGTCGACGTCGAAGTCGTCTCGGCGGTGCCGCTCGACGCCGCGCAGGCCGAGAAGCTCAAGCAGGCGCTCGATAAGCGCTTGAAAGCCAAGGTGCACATAAAGAACACCGTGGACGCGGGGCTTTTGGGCGGCGCGGTGATTCGCGCGGGCGATCTCGTCATCGATGGCTCGCTGAAAGGGCGCCTCGAGCGTCTCAGAACGGAATTGACTGATTAGCACTGAAGTTTAGGCGCGGGGCCCGGCAGGCCCGCAGCAAGAGGATCGGATATGTCCATCAAGGCATCGGAAATCAGCGACCTGATCAAGGCGCGCATCGAGAAGTTCCAGTCGGCCACCGAAGCGCGCAATGTCGGCACGGTGACCAGCGTGACCGACGGCATCGTCCGCATCCATGGCCTCGCGGATGCGCGCTACGGCGAAATGCTCGAATTCGAGGGCAACACCTTCGGACTCGCGCTGAATCTGGAGCGGGATTCGGTCGGTGCCGTGGTGCTCGGCGACTACAAGCACATCTCGGAAGGTCAGCAGGTGAAGACCACCGGCCGCATCCTCGAAGTGCCGGTGGGAACCGAATTGCTCGGCCGCGTCGTGGATGCGCTCGGCACGCCGATCGACGGCAAGGGTCCCATCGATGCGAAACAGAAGTCGCCGCTAGAGCGCGTCGCGCCGGGCGTGATTTTCCGCAAGAGCGTGTCCCAACCGGTGCAGACCGGGCTCAAGGCGATCGACTCCATGGTGCCGATCGGCCGCGGTCAACGCGAGTTGATCATCGGCGACCGCCAGACCGGCAAGACGGCGGTGGCGATCGACACCATCATCAATCAGAAGAGCACGGGCGTTAAGTGCGTCTATGTCGCCATCGGCCAGAAACAAAGCTCGATCGCCAACGTGGTGAGGAAGCTCGAGGAGCACGGCGCGATGGCGCACACCATCATCGTGGCCGCCTCCGCCTCCACACCCGCCGCCATGCAGTACCTCGCGCCCTACGGCGGCTGCGCCATGGGCGAGTACTTCATGGACAACGGCGAGGACGCGCTGATCGTCTATGACGACTTGTCGAAACAGGCCGTCGCCTACCGGCAGATCTCGCTGCTGCTGCGCCGTCCGCCGGGCCGCGAAGCCTATCCCGGCGACGTGTTCTACCTGCATTCGCGCCTGCTCGAGCGATCCGCGCGGGTCAACGAGGAATACGTGGAGAAGATCACCAAAGGGCGGGTCAAAGGCAAGACGGGGTCGCTCACGGGACTGCCCATCATCGAGACCCAGGCGGGCGACGTGACTGCCTTCGTGCCCACCAACGTGATCTCGATCACCGACGGGCAGATCTTCCTGGAGACCGACCTGTTCAACGCCGGCATGCGTCCCGCGATCAACGCCGGCATTTCGGTATCGCGCGTCGGCGGCGCCGCGCAGACCAACATCATCAAGAAGCTCGGCGGCGGCGTGCGCCTGGCGCTCGCGCAATACCGCGAGCTCGCGGCGTTCTCGCAATTCGCCTCCGATCTCGACGAGGCCACCCGCAAGCAGCTCGATCGCGGCGCTCGCGTCACCGAGCTCATGAAACAGAAGCAATACGCCCCAATGTCGGTGGCCGAAATGGCGCTGTCGCTGTACGCGGCGAACAACGGCTACTTCGATAAGGTGGACCGGCGCAAGGTGGTCGAAGCCGAAGCGGGATTGCAGTCCTTCGCGCGCGGCAGCTACGCCGAGCTGTTGAAGAGCATCAATGCGAAGCCCGATCTGACCAAGGAAAACGAGGCCTCGCTCAAGAAGTGCTGCGGCGAGTTCTTCTCGACACTGTAGACGCGCATGGCGTACGAGCACCATCAAGTGAGCAGAGGCTATGGCAGGCGCTAAGGAAATTCGCGGCAAGATCGCGAGCATCAAGAACACGCAAAAAATCACCAAGGCCATGGAGATGGTCGCGGCGAGCAAGATGCGCAGGGCACAGGAACGCATGCGGGCGGCCCGGCCTTACGCCGAAAAGATCAAGAAGATCGTCGGGCACCTGCGCCAGGTGAATCTGGATTTCAAGCACCCGTTCACGCTGGAGCGACCGGTGCGCGCCGTCGGCATCATCGTGGTGAGCACGGACCGGGGACTTGCCGGCGCGCTCAACTTGAACCTGTTCAAGTCCGCGCTCGTCCCCATCCGAGAGGCGCGGGCCAAGAATGCGAAGATCTACGTCTGCACGATCGGCCTGAAGGCGCTGCAATTCTTCCGCCGCCTGTCCGGCGTGGAGCTGTCGGCTTCCGCCACGCACTTGGGTGATCGTCCGCACGCCAAGGATTTGATCGGACCGATCAAGGTCATGCTGGATCTGTACCGCGAGGAAAAGATCGATCAGCTGCTGCTGATCCACAACGTGTTCGTGAACACCATGACGCAGAAGGGCACCGTCTCGCAGCTCCTGCCGCTGCAGACCCTTGACAAGGGCGAGCTGCAGGAGCGTTGGGATTACATCTACGAGCCGGACGCCGTCGAGATCCTGGACGGATTGCTGATGCGATACATCGAGTCGCAGGTGTTCCAGGGGGCGGTCGAGAACGTGGCCTCCGAGATGGCGGCACGCATGGTGGCCATGAAGAGCGCCTCCGATAACGCGGGCACGCTCATCGACGAGCTGCAGCTCATTTACAACAAGGCCCGCCAGGCCGCGATCACGAAGGAGCTTTCGGAGATCGTCGGTGGCGCGGCAGCGGTATAAGGCCAAGAGGAATTCAAATCATGTCCAGCGGCAAAATCGTGCAAATCATCGGTGCGGTCATCGACGTGGAGTTTCCACGCGATCAGATCCCCGAGATCTATGACGCGCTCAAGCTCGATGATGTCGATCTGACGCTCGAAGTGCAGCAGCAGTTGGGCGACGGTGTCGTCCGGGCAATCGCGATGGGCCCCTCGGAGGGCCTGCGCCGCGGCCTGTCGGTCACCGGTACGGGCAAAGGCATCAGCGTCCCGGTCGGGACCGGCACCTTGGGGCGCATCATGGACGTGCTCGGCAAGCCGCAGGACGAGAAGGGACCGATCCAGAGCTCAGAGACGCTGCCGATCCACCGTCCCGCTCCCGCTTACGACGAGCAGGCCGGCGGTCAGGATCTTCTTGTCACGGGCATCAAAGTCATCGACCTGTTGGTGCCGTTCGCCAAGGGCGGCAAAGTGGGACTCTTCGGCGGCGCCGGCGTCGGCAAGACGGTCAACATGCTCGAGCTCATCAACAACATCGCGAAGCAATACAGCGGCCTCTCGGTGTTCGCGGGCGTCGGCGAGCGCACCCGCGAGGGCAACGACTTCTACCACGAGATGATCGAGTCGGGCGTCATCGACAAGGACAACCTGGCGAATTCCAAGGTGGCCATGGTGTACGGCCAGATGAACGAGCCGCCCGGCAACCGTCTGCGCGTGGCGCTGACCGGCTTGACCATGGCGGAGTATTTCCGCGACGAGAAGCAGGCCTCGGGCAAAGGCCGCGACGTGCTGTTCTTCGTCGACAACATCTATCGCTACACCCTCGCGGGCACCGAGGTGTCGGCGCTGCTCGGCCGCATGCCTTCCGCGGTCGGTTACCAGCCGACACTTGCCGAAGAGATGGGCGTGCTGCAGGAGCGCATCACCTCCACCAAGACCGGTTCGATCACCTCCATCCAGGCGGTGTATGTCCCTGCGGACGATTTGACCGACCCGTCGCCGGCCACCACGTTCGCGCACTTGGACGCGACCGTCGTGTTGTCGCGCCAGATCGCCTCGCTCGGCATCTATCCGGCGGTCGATCCGCTCGATTCCACCAGCCGCCAGCTCGACCCCCTGGTCGTCGGCGAGGAGCACTACGAGACGGCGCGCGGCGTGCAAGCCGTGCTGCAACGCTACAAGGAACTGCAGGACATCATCGCGATCCTCGGCATGGACGAGCTCTCCGAAGAGGACAAGCTCACCGTGTACCGGGCGCGCAAGATCCAGCGCTTTCTGTCGCAGCCCTTCAACGTCGCCAAGGTGTTCACCGGCCAGGACGGCAAGATCGTTTCGCTGAAGGACACCATCCGCGGCTTCAAGGCCATCATCGCCGGCGAGTACGACCATCTGCCGGAGCAGGCGTTCTACATGATCGGCAGCATCGAAGAAGCGGCCGAGAAAGCCAAGACCTTGTCGTAGACGCACCCATGGCCCACACCATTCACGTCGACATCGTCAGCGCCGAGGGAGAGATGTTCTCCGGCGAAGCCAGCATGGTGTTCGCGCCGGGCACCTTGGGCGATCTCGGCATCGCGCCGCGGCACGCCCCGCTGATCACCACGCTCAAGCCGGGCGAGGTGCGGGTGCATGCCGAGGGCGCGGAAGAGCAGGTGTTTTACGTCGGCGGCGGCATTCTCGAGGTGCAGCCGCATGCCGTCACTGTACTGGCCGATACGGCGGCTCGCGCCAAGGATTTGGACGAGGCCGAGGCGCAGGCTGCCAAACAGCGGGCCGAGGAGGCCCTGAGGGCTCGCGGGGAGGATTTGGACCTGGCCCAGGCGCAGGCCGAGCTGGCTCGCGCCGTGGCACAATTGCGAGCGATCGAACGACTACGCAAGAAACGCTAGCAGCCCTCATAGAAGGAGCTTTCATGCCGCTTACCGTCGTCATACTCGCAGCGGGACAGGGCAAGCGCATGAATTCCGATCTGCCCAAGGTGCTTCAGCCTTTGGCCGGGCAGCCCCTGCTGCAGCACGTGATCCGCACCGCGCGCTCACTCGCACCCGCCAATATCTGCGTCGTGTACGGTTATGGCGGCGCCCAGGTGCAGGATGCGCTGAGGCACGAAGACGTGGACTGGGTGCTGCAGGCCGAGCAGCTCGGCACGGGGCATGCGGTGATGCAGGCCATGTCCATGATCCCCGACGAGCACACGGTGCTCGTGCTGTACGGCGATGTGCCCCTCATCGGTGCCGCGTCCCTCAAGAAACTCGTCGATCTCGCGGCCGGTGGCGCTCTCGCCGTGCTCTCGGTCAATCTCGACGACGCCACGGGCTATGGACGCATCGTGCGCGATGCCCGCGGCCAGGTCAGCGCCATCGTCGAGCACAAGGACGCGAGCGCCGTGGAGCTCGCCGTCCGCGAGGTGAATACCGGTCTCATGGCCGCGCCGGCCGGACTGCTGCGCGAGTGGCTGCTCGGGTTGGGCAGAGACAATTCGCAGCGCGAGTACTACCTCACCGACGTGATCGCCCTGGCCGTGAACGACAGACATCGCGTCGACGCGCTGCTGGGCACGGACCCCGATGAGGTGCTGGGCGTCAACGACAAGGTGCAGCTGTCCGAGGTGGAGGCGCACTACCGCAAGGCGTGCGCGCGTAATCTGATGCTCGCGGGTGCGACGCTCGCGGACCCCGCGCGCATCGACATCCGCGGAGATATCGAAGTCGAGCGCGACGTGTACATCGACGTGAACGCCGTGCTGATCGGCAAGGTGCATCTCGGCACGCGCGTGCGGATCGGCCCGAATTGCGTCATCCAGAACGCGCGCATCGGCGCCGACACCGAGGTGTTCGCGAATACCGTGATCGAGAACGCCGTGATCGGCGAGCATTGCCGCATCGGACCGTTCGCGCGCCTGCGGCCGGAGGCCGTTCTGCATCGCGGCGTGCACATCGGAAATTTCGTCGAGATCAAGAAGAGCGAGATCGGCTCCGGCAGCAAGGCCAACCATCTCACCTACGTCGGCGATTCGCGCGTCGGGAGCGACGTGAACATCGGCGCCGGCAGCATCACCTGCAACTACGATGGCGCCAACAAGTGGCCCACGGTCATCGAAGACGGCGCCTTCATCGGCTCGGGCAGCATGCTGGTCGCGCCGGTCCGTGTCGGCGCCGGCGCCACCATCGGCGCGGGGTCCACCATCACCGCCTCCGCGCCTGACGCGAAACTCACCCTGACCCGCGCAGCACAGATCACGTCCGACACCTGGACGCGGCCTGCCAAGAAATCGGCCGAAGAGCATGCGGCAGCGGTCGCGCGGGGGCTCGAAACGCCCAAAAAATAGCGCTCCGGTTTGCGAAGTGCCGGTCGGTCACTCGCTCGGCACGAAGATCCACAGCAACAGGTACAAGAGCAGACCCGCGCCGGCGCAGATGAACAGCGCCGCAAATATCAGCCGCCATACCCAGGCGGCCATCCCGCTCGACCGAGCCATGCCGCCGCATACTCCGCCGAACCATCGGTCGGTGCGGCTGCGCCTGAAGGAGTTCACGGCGGACACCATCGGGTCGTTGGAGTGCGCGGGACCCGCCTGCAGCAGGCGCTCCTTGGCCCTTGTGAATTCTTCCTCCGAAAGGCTCCCGGACGAGCGCAGTTCCGAGAGCTTGCTCAGCTCATCACTCA
This sequence comes from Steroidobacteraceae bacterium, assembly GCA_050012215.1. Classification (GTDB taxonomy): domain Bacteria; phylum Pseudomonadota; class Gammaproteobacteria; order Steroidobacterales; family Steroidobacteraceae; genus Bog-1198. The sequence goes on along the minus strand of JBEKHO010000068.1, from coordinate 7,198 downwards.
GGGTCATCGGCCACACTCCTCATGGTAAGCAGCTAGAACACGGCAACGCCCGTTAAGTTGCAAGCCTAGAGGTATTTCGTAACCCCCTGAAATTCCTTGATCAGGGCCCTGATTTCACGCGGCATGGACTCCGAGGTCTCCTCCACGCAATGGTGGATGTGATCTTTGATCAGTTCCTTCTTGGCGTTCGCGATCGCCCTTTCGACCGCGTGCAGTTGCTGCGTGAGTTCCATGCACGGCCGGCCCGCTTCCATCATCTCGATGACGCCGGCCAGGTGGCCTTGGGCCCGCTTCAGCCGGGTCGCGATCTCGGGAAACTTGTGCATTTGTAACATCTCCGTCATATATCCTATCCCCCTAGACAGGATAACCCAAACCGCTTAGCATCGCGAGCGCCGTCGAGGGGGAATGTCATGCCGATTCACGATCACGAGCCGTCTTTCCGGGGCAAGGCCTTCCTGTGGGGCGGCATCGCGCTCGGCATCCTGTTTTTGGCCGCGTTGCTCACGCGCGGCTTTGGATTATTCGGCGGCGCCGGCAAGAGCGATGAGCCGGCGGCGCTGATGGTGCGTCAGGGAGACCGGATCGTGGTGCCGGAGGGATCCGCCCTGCGCCAGGCCCTGAGCCTGCAGCCGGCAACGGCGCGGTCCGTGAACGCGAAGCTCGCGCTACCGGCCGTGGTGGAATCCGATCCCGCGCGGACCGCGGCGGTGCTTACGCCGCTCTCCGGCCGATTGACGTCCCTCAAGGTGTCGCTGGGGGACCGGGTCAAGAAGGGTCAGGTGCTGGCCATCATCGACTCGCCCGATCTAGGGCAGGCCTACGATGACGACGCCAAGGCGGCGGACTCCCTGAAGCTGGCCGACAAAAACCTGCAGCGCCAGGTGGGTCAGCATGAAATCGGCGCGGCCTCCGACAAGGACCTTGACCAGGCGAGAAGTGATCGGGCCCAGGCTCTGGCGGAGTACACCCGCACGCAGTCCCGGCTCAAGATGCTGGGCGCGTCCGCCGACCGCTCCCATCTGCTGGTCTTGGCCGCCTCCATGAACGGCAGCATCACTGCTTTGTCGGTGGCGCCGGGGGACATGATCAACGACCCGACACAGACGCTCATGACCATCGCAGATCTGAGCACGGTGTGGGTGACTGCCCTGGTTCCGGAGAAGGACGTGAGTGCCGTCCACAAAGATCAGAGTGCCGAGGTCACCCTGTCCGCCTATCCGGACCAGGTGCTTCGGGGCAAGGTGCTCTTCGTCTCCGACGTAATCGAGCCCGACTCCCGGCGCAACAAGCTGCGCATCGCATTCGCGAACGGCGACTACACGCTCAAGCCGAACATGTTCGCGACGGTCACGGTGATGGGCCCCGACAGGAACGAAATCGTGGTGCCGAGCTCCGCGCTCCTGATGAACAACGACCGGACGAGCGTGTTCGTGGCGACCGCCCCCTGGACCTTCGAGCGGCGCACGGTCGATCCCGATCTCGGCGATGGGGCGACCGTCGCCATCCGCTCCGGACTCGCGCCGGGCGATCAAGTCGTCGTCAAGGGCGGAATTCTGCTCAATGATTGATCAGTTCGTCGGCTTCTGCCTACACCGGCGCGTCGCGATCATCATCATCGCAGTGCTGCTCTCGGCGTTCGGCGTGTACGCCTGGGAGACGCTCTCGGTCGAGGCATATCCGGAGCTCGGCGACGTGGCAGCGCAGGTGACGACGCAAATACCGGGCCTCGCCGCGGAGGAAGTGGAGCAGCTCATCACCGTGCCCTTGGAACGCGAAATCAACGGCACCCCCGGGCTCCTGCTGATGCGCTCTTCCAGCACTTTCGGCCTGTCGCTGATCACGGTGCTGTTTCGCGACGGCCACGAAGACTACTGGGCACGGCAGCGGTTGACGGAACGCATCAATCAGGCGGTGCTGCCCGCGGGGGCGACGCCGTCGCTCGATCCCGTGGCGGGCCCTGGCGGCGAGATCTACCGCTACACGTTGGAATCCAACACCAAGAACCTCCAGGAGCTGTCGGAGATCCAGCGCTGGACGGTGATTCCGGCACTCAAGTCCGTTCCGGGAGTGGTCGACGACACGAACTTCGGCGGCTTCACCACGGAGTACCAGTTGAACCTAGACCCGAAGCAGCTGACGCATTACTCCCTCGGCATCACCGACGTGATCAATGCCATCAACAACAACAACACCAACGCCGGCGGCGGGCGGGTATCGCGCGGCGATCAGAGCTACGTGATCCGCGGCGTCGGCTTGATCCACGATCTCGGGGAGATCGGCTCCATCGTCGTCACGCAGGTGAACGGCATTCCGGTGCTGGTGCGCGATCTCGGCCGTACCACTTTGAGCCACCAGGAGCGCGAGGGCATCCTCGGCAAGGACTCCAACCCCGATACGATCGAAGGCATCGTCTTGATGCTCAAGTACCAGAACCCTTCGCAGACCTTGCGCGGCGTTCACGAGAAGGTCAAGGAGCTGAACGCCAGGCTCAAGGCAAGCGACGTGCGGATCGTGCCGTACATCGACCGGGATGATCTGGTGCACGCCACCATCCACAAGGTCGGCCAGACCATCCTCGAGGGCATCACGCTCGTTTTCCTGATCTTGATCCTGTTCCTCGGCAGTCCCAAGAGCGCGGTCGTGGTGGCGGTGAGCATTCCGCTGGCGCTGGTATCGGTGTTCTCGCTGTTGAACCTCACCCATGTGTCCGCGAACCTGTTGTCGCTGGGCGCCATCGACTTCGGCATCCTGGTCGACGGCGCCATCGTCGTGACCGAGGCGGTATTGCGGCGGCGCGAGGCGCTGCCCAACGAGGAGCTGAGCGAGAGCGAAGCCAAGGCTGCCACGCTCCAGGTCACCCGCCCGATATTCTTCGCGAGCCTCATCATCATCACCGCCTACCTGCCGCTCTTCTCCTTCGAGCGCGCCGAGGCCAAGCTGTTCACGCCGATGGCCTACACCATGGGCTATGCGCTCTTCGGGGCATTGCTGACGGCGCTCGCCCTTGTGCCGGGGCTCGCCTACATCGCCTTTCGCAAGCCCGGCCACGTCTACCACAACCGCTGGCTCGAGCGGCTGACGGTGCGGTACGACCGGATTCTGGCCATGTGCCTCGACCAGCCGCAGATCATTTACGGCGTGGTGATTTTCGCGCTGCTCGCGGTGGTCGGCCTGGGAGCGACCGTCGGCCGCGACTTCCTGCCCGATCTCGACGAAGGCGCGCTGTGGCTTCAGGTACAAATGCCGACCGGATTGGCGCTGAACAAGGCGAGCGACATGGCGAGCGAGTTGCGCCGCGCCATCTTGAAGTATCCAGAAGTGTCATACGTCGTGACCCAGACCGGGCGCAATGACGACGGCACCGACCCCTGGACCATGTCGCACATCGAAGCGCCGGTGGGACTGAAACCCTACGACACCTGGCCCGCCGGCGAGTCCAAGAAGCAATTCGTCGACAAACTGGCGACGAACCTCGCGAAGGATCTGCCCGGCTTTTCGATCGGCATCAGCCAACCCATCATCGACGGCGTGAACGACATGATCGGCGGCGCGCACAGTCCGCTGGTCATCAAGATCTACGGCGACGATCTCGATGAGCTGCGCCGCATCGGCGGGGAGATCGTGGACGTGCTCTATTCGATCCAGGGGACCTCGAGTGCATCGGTGTTCCAGGAGCCGCCAATTCCGCAGATCGAGGTGAAGCTGGATCACGAGAAGGCGGCGCGCTACGGTGTGAACATGACCGATGTGCAGAACGTCATTCAGACGGGTGTTGGCCAGGCGCCCGTCTCCACCGTGTATGTCGGCGAGCGCACCTATCCACTGACGGTCCGCTACACGGAGGACACCCGAAACTCACCGGATGCGCTCGGGAATCTCCTGGTGAACAGCTCCGGCGGCATTCAGGTGCCCCTGTCCCAACTGGCCGACATTCGCGAACGCTCGGGAGAGAGCACGGTGACTCGCGAGAACGGCCAGCGCAACCTCACCATCCGCATCGACAACCGCGATCGGGACCTGACCTCCTATCTCGAGGAAGCGCAGAAAAAAATCGACGCGCGCGTGCGCTTCGACCGCAACAAGATCCGCCTGGAATGGGGCGGCCAGTTCGAGAATCAGCGCCGGGCGGAGGCACGACTCCTGGTGATCCTGGGTTTGGTGATGGGCATGATGCTGATTTTCCTCACCGTCGGGCTCAAATCCTTCCGCCAGGCGCTGCTGATTCTCGGCGTAGTACCGCTCGCCACCCTGGGCGGCCTGATCTCGCTGCACATCACCGGCCAGAACCTCAACGTGGCGAGCGGCGTGGGATTCATCGCCCTGTTCGGCGTTGCGGTTCAAAACGGCATCATCATGGTGTCGAATTTGAACCGCATGCGTAAGTCCGGTCTCGACCTGCATGAGGCCATCATGCAGGGCGCCACCGAAAGGCTGCGCCCCGTGCTGATGACGGCAACGGTCGCGACCCTCGGCATGTTGCCTGCCGCGATTCACACCGGCGTGGGCAGCGACGTGCAGCGAGGCATCGCCACCGTGGTCGTCGGGGGCCTCGCGATTTCCACCATCCTCACGCTGTTCGTCCTGCCCTCGATGTATCACATCATCGAGCACTGGGCGGAGCGCCGTCACGGGCAGGCGCGGTGGGGCCAATGAGATTCTTCCGCGCCATAGGGATCGGCACGGCTGTCGCCGCGGGCATCACCGCCTGTGCCGTCGGACCGAACTACAAGCCTCCCACGCCGCCCGCCGATCCCGGCTATGGAGCAGCCTCATCCGTCAACACGACCGCGGCGGCCGAGGGACCCGCCGGCAACGCCCAGCGATTCGTTGCGGGCATGGATATTCCCGGCGAGTGGTGGACGTTGTTCAAGTCCCCGCAGCTCGATCTGCTCATCGAGCGGGCTCTCAAGGGTAACCCGGACGTTGGGGCCGCGCAGGCGGCGCTCAAGCAGGCGCACGAGCTCTATCTGGCGCAGAAGACCAGCTTCTTTCCGAATGTACAAGGAAGCTTCGGCGGGGACCGCTCCGAATATCCGGTGGGCACGTTGACCGCGCCCGCGAACACGGCGAACTCGACCTATAGCCTCTACACGGCACAGCTCACCCTGACCTACATGCCCGACGTGTTCGGCGGCGTGCGGCGCGCGGTGGAAATGGCCGAGGCGCAGGAACAGAGTACCCGCTTCCAGCTCGAGGCCACGTACCTCACCTTGACCAGCAATGTCGCGGTGACGGCCATCACCGAGGCGTCGCTCCGAGGCCAGATCAAGAGCACCGATCGGCTGCTCGAATTGCAGCATCACCTCACCGAAGTCGCGCAGAAAGAGCGTGCGCTCGGCACCGCGAGCGACCTGGACGTGCTGGCGCAACAATCGGCGGAAGCACTGATAGCGCAGACGCTGCCGCCGCTGCAGAAGCAGTTGGGACAGGCCCGCGATGCATTGACCGCCCTGCTCGGAAGACTGCCGGCGGAGGAACCCTCCGAGACCTTCACACTCGACCGGCTGACGCTCCCCGAAGATCTGCCGGTGAGCGTGCCCTCGAAGCTCATCGAGCAGCGCCCCGACGTGCGGCAGGCGGAGGAGAACTTGCATGCCGCGTCCGCCGCGGTCGGCGTCGCGATCGCCGACATGCTGCCGCAGTTCGCGATCAACGCCGACTTGGGCTCGAGTGCATTGACGGTGGGCCGGTTGTTCTCACCGTACACCGGATTTTGGGACGCCGGCGCCTCGTTGACTCAGACGCTGTTCGATGCCGGTGCGCTGCTGCACAAGAAACGAGCCGCCGACGCCGTGCTGGATCAGGCCGGCGCGCAGTATCGCGCCGCCGTCATCCTCGCATGTCAGAATGTCGCGGATACATTGCGGGCACTGGCTGCGGATGCAGATGCGCTGCGCGCGAGCGTCGACGCGGAGCGCGCGGCGCGGCGCACCTGGGAGCTGGCGCAGCGCCAGCGACAGCTCGGCACCATCAGCCCGGTGGCTGTAGTCAACGCGGAGCTGACGCTCGCCCAGGCAGAATTGGCGGTGAGCCAAGCGCAAGCCAACCGATTTTCCGACACCGTCGGACTGTTTCAGTCGCTCGGTGGCGGGTGGTGGAATCGACGGGAGGAGCCTCATTATGAACAACCTGGTCCTGCGGGAGAATAAGAACGGCGCCGCGATCCTGACGCTGAATCGTCCGGATAAGTTCAACGCACTGTCCAAGGACCTGTTCGAAGATCTGGAGGAGCACGTCGACGCGATCGCCCGGGAGACCCGCACCATCGGTCTCGTGATTCTGCGCGGCGCCGGGTCCAGTTTCTCCGCAGGCTACGACATGCACGAGGTGCTCGAGCACGTCCGCGCGCATGCCAAACCGCACTTTCATTCGGAGGTCATCCAGAAGCTCTCCGATCTGCCGCAGCCGGTCATCTCCGCGGTGCAGGGGCATTGCTCCACGGGAGCGCTGGAGCTCGCACTGGCCGCGGACCTGATCGTCGCCTCGGAGTCCGCGCGATTCTCGGACGTGTACGCGCGGTGGGGACTTACGCCGGTGTGGGGGCTTTCCCTGAGGCTCCCGCATCGCATCGGCAGGGCAAAGGCGAGCGAGATGATGCTCACCTGCAGGAGCTACACGGGAACGGAGGCGATGGCCATGCATCTCGCGAATTTCTGCTTCCCGGACGAGCACTTCGATGCGGAACTGTCGCGGCTCTCGGACGACATACTCGGCAACTCGTGGTACGCCAACCAGGTGAACAAGCGCTCGCTCATCGGCATCGATGGGCTGAGCCTGCGCGACGCGAATGGGCTGGAGCTGTTCAAGAACGAAGGGCTGGCGCCGGATGCGGCGAAGCGGGTGGAGCAATTCTTCGCGAAGCGGAAGGATGCGGCTGGCTGAGCAAGCAGCCGAAAGCGTGATGCACCTCAATCCGGAAACTTCAACTCGCGCTTGATCGCCTGATAACGCGGTTCGTTGCGCAACGGAGCCACGAGCGGATCGGTCCTGAGGATCGCCAGCCCCGGGTCCCGCAGGCGCATCGCAGTTTCGAGACCGAATGCGAGGACTCAGTCACCGGTGGAATCACCCTGGGAAGGTCTTATGATCGCCTCCGTGGTGCTGCAGCTCAGCCGAAGTGGCGAAGCGTGCTACAACATTCAAGCGATACGAGCGATTGTCAAATCTGGAGTGCAGCGATGTCAGAGAAGATGGC
>JBEKHO010000067.1:0-15788 GCA_050012215.1 Steroidobacteraceae bacterium | reverse complement strand
GCGACGGGAATCACCAGCGTCGGAATGATGGTGGCTCGTATGTTCTGCAGGAAGATCAACATGACCACGAACACCAGAGCGATCGCCTCGGCCAGCGTCTTCGCCACATCGGTCATGGAGGCAGTAATGAAGGGGGTCGTGTCATAGGGAATGTCCCAGCTCACCCCCTGCGGCAAGTCTTTCCCCAACAGGGTCATTTGCGCTTTGACCGTCTTCGCGATCGCCAGGGCATTGGCGCCGGGCAGCAGAAACAGTCCGAGACCGCCTGCCGGCTTGCCGTTCCAGACCGCGGCATTCCCGTAGCTTTGGCCCCCGAAGGTCACGCGGGCGACATCGCTCAGGTGCACCGTGGTGCCGTCACTGGTGGTCAGCAGCAGGATGTCGTTGAACTGCTGCGGCGAGGAGAACAGCGTATCCCCGGATACGGTCGCCGTGAAGGTCTGACCGTTGACGGCCGGATCCGCACCGAGAGAGCCGGTGGCGAACTGCGCGTTTTGCGCGTTGATGGCACTCAGCACCTGGGCGGAAGAGAGCCCGTAACCCTGCAGCTTGTCGGTATCCAGCCAGATGCGTATCGCGTATTCAGAGCCGAGCAAGAACGTGTTGCCAATGCCGCTGATTCGCGCCAGCACCGGTTGGATCTGCGAGGCGAGGATATCGCTCAGGCGGCCCGCATTGACGGACGGGTTGTCGGATGACAGGGCCACGAACAACAGAATGTCGGGGCTGGCCTTCGCGACGATAACGCCCTGCTGCGTCACCTCGGTGGGCAAGAGGGGCTGCGCCAGGGCGACCTTGTTCTGCACCTGTACCTCGGCGATGTCCTGGTTGGTGCCGGTTGCAAAGCTCAGCGTAATGGTCGCGGTGCCATTACTGTTGGAGGTCGAGGTGAAATACAACAGATTATCGATGCCGGTGAGCTGCTGCTCGATGACCTGCGTGACCGTCGATTCCATGGTGGCGGCATTGGCGCCGGGGTAGGTGGCATTGACCGTTACTTGGGGTGGGGCGATGTCGGGATACGCCGCTACTCCCATGTTCAACATCGAGATGACGCCGCCGAGACAGATGAGTATGGAAATGACCCATGCGAATACCGGGCGATCGATGAAGAAATTGGGCATGACGCGGATTTCCCTACGGGTTACGGGCTACGGGTCGCGATCCGGCACTCGAGGCATTGGAGTCGCCGGTTCCTGCCGGGCTCGCCGTGGGTGGGGGCTGCCACGGAGCCGCGGTGGCCTCGTCACCCTCTTTCGCACCCTGCAAGCCGGTAACGATCACCCGGTCGCCGCTATCGAGGCCGCCGGTGACGATCCAGTCGTTGCCGTTGCTCTCGCTGGTGGTGACATCCTTGCGCAGCACCTTGCTGTGCGGCCCCACCACCAGCACATAGGCGCCTACGGTGTCGCGTTGCACCCCCTGCTGCGGGATCAGGTACACGTGGCTTTGCTCGCCGAGCGTGATCCTCAAGGTCACGTACATACCCGGCAGCAGGTCGTGCTTCGGATTCGGCACCAGTGCGCGCAGATTCACCGCGCCGGTGATTGGGTTCGCGGCCACATCGGAGAAGTCCAATGCGCCGGCCTCTGCATAAGGGCTGCCGTTGGGGAGGGTGATCTGGACCTTGGTGTCGCTCTGGTGCGCGAGCGCGACGTTGCGCGCCTGGCGCAGGGTCAACAGATCGGCGGCGCTGATGGTGAAATTCACATAGAGCGGATCAATGCGCTCGACCGTCGTCAGCAGGGTGCCGCCGGAGCCCGTGTCACTGGTGGCGCTGCCCACCAAGGCGCCTTGGGTGACCTGCTGCTGGCTGGCCGTGCCGCTGATCGGCGAGGCGACTCGGGTGTAACCCAAGTTGATGCGCGCGGTCTCGACAGCCGCCTGATCGGCTTTGACTTTCGCGGCGGCGCTGCGCTCCGCCGCATCGGCATCATCCACGGTCTGCTGCGATACCGAGCCGATGGGCAGCAACTTGTGATCGCGCTCGGCGGTCACCCGGTTGTTGATGTACGTCGCCTGATCTTCGGCCAGGATCGCCAGGTTGTTGTTGAGGACGGCGGTGTAGTAGGCCGGGTCGATCTCGAACAGGATCTGGCCCGCCTTGACCTCATCGCCTTCTTTGTACGTGCGCTTGACCAGCACACCCGAAACACGGGCGACGACGTTGGCGCTGAAATACGCCGATAGGCGGCCGACCAAGTCCCGGGTGAGCGGCACCGTTTGCTGCTCGGCCGTCACCGTGCCGACCTTGGGCGGCGCCGCCTCAGCGGGTTTCTTGCCCGAACCGCATCCCGCCGCGGCCATCATGACGAGACACGGTAACAACGTCTGCGGTGCCCGTTTCATAGCGACTCCAATACTGTTTGAATCGTGGTTGAGCACCATCGCTGCGCGAGCTTCGGTACTCACCGCGCCGCGAGACTCTCTGCAGGACCTGTGCCAGTGTGTTGATCCCTTGAGGTGGTGGCGGTGGCCGCTTCGCGGGACTCATCCCACTGCCAGCCTCCCCCGAGGTTCTTGATCAAGGTCACGCTGCTCTGAGTGAGCAAGGCTTGGCTGTCCTCAAGATTCTGCTTTGCCGACAAGAGCGTGAGCCGTTCGTTCAGCAGGCTTTGCTCGCTCGCCGTACCGATTTCCCGTTGTGCGCGCGTGTGGTCGAACAGCGTCTGGGTGCGCTGATAGATGGTGGTGTAAGCCTGAGTCTGTTGCTGAAGATGATTCCATGACGACATGCTGTCTTCGACGCTCTGAAACGCCGTCAGCACTGCTTGCCGGTAGGTGGCTACCTCTTCGTCGTAGGTCGCGCGCGCTTCGCGCACCGCGGCCCTTCGGGCTCCGCCGTCGAAGAGGGTCTCGGCCAGAGTGGGGCCCAATGTCCAAAAGCGGTTGGGCATCGAGATGAGATGAGCAAACTGGTTGTGCACGTAGCCGCCTTGCGCCGCAAGATCGAGAGTCGGATAGAAAGCCGCTTCCGCGACGCCGATCTGCGCATTCGCAGACGCAGCCTGTCGTTCGGCGGAAACCACATCGTAGCGGCGCTCCAGCAGTCGAGAGGGTAGGGAGATCGGTACCGCCGGCGTCACGAATGCATAGTCCTTGCGCGGCTCGATGGAGAAACTGCCGGGGGGAACACCGATCAGCACGGCGACCGCGTGCTCGTACTGTTCGCGCTGGGTCTGTGTCGTCTGTAGGGCAGCGATCACCGCTTCCAGCGTGTCCTGCGCAACGAGCACGTCATCGCCCGAGGATCCGCCCTGGGTGTAACCGGCCTGCGTCATCGCCAATAGGTCGCCGTAGACTCGCTGCTCCTGCCGCAGAACATCGATATCGATATCCGCCTGGCGCAACGCAAAATAATCACTGGCGACACTGGCTGCGATCGACAAGCGCTGACCTGCGCGCTGGGCATCGCTCGCCTGCGCGTTGGCCTTGCTGGACTCGATCTGGCGACGGGTCTTCCCCCAAAGATCAAGCTCCCAGCTCGCAGAAACGCTGGCGGTGACATAGTGATACACGCCCTGCGGAGCGTCATTTGACGCCGCCGCCGCGGAGCCGTACTCGGCGCGGGTACCGGACGCGCTCGCACTCACCGTGGGATACAGAGAGGCCGCGCTCGCCGAGACGGTCGCTTGCGCCAACCGGTAGGCGGCATCCGCCGCGATGATGGATTGATTCGCGTGCAGGGCTTCATCGACCAGCTTCGATAGCTGATCATCGTGAAAATCGAGCCACCAGGTGCTTGACAGCGAGCCCTGCGGGTTGGCCTGCGCCCGCTGCCAGTCGACGCCTTCCTTGAAGCTCTCGGGAATTTGCACCGTGGGCTTGTGGTAGTTGGGACCGACCGCACAGCCCATGAAGCACAGTGTCGCCGCGGCCACGGAGCCACTTTGCCACGATATGCGAATGTACGGCATCTGATTTACCCTCTCGCCGGGACACGATGACTGCGTCTTTTGAGCCTTGGCCGGCGCACGGTCGATCACGAAGGAGCGGATAGCTTCGATCTCGGCCGGCGACCTTGATTCCGACTATGCCAATGCGGGACATGATGCCATCCACATCCAAGATGCACGTAGATTTTTCATCGGGAACCTGACTCACTCAAATTGGGTGTGCGAGGATTGCGCTTTGGTGCGCCAGGGAAGAGGCCTAGCAAGCGCTGCTAGTGATTGATTAATAAGCCTCTGTACCGCGGGTACTCCACGACGCAATAGACCTGACGCGGCACACCCCGAACTGCGAATCGTTGACTGAGGGGGAGGGACCCGATAGCACCGGGGTCTTGAAATGCAACCGACTAGCGGAGCGGCTTGCTGGGCGAGTTTTGACTCGGGGCGAGGCGTGGGCGCAGTATTAACGGGGATATTCAGGGATGAAGCTCTGCAATCTATCGAGGGATTGCGCTGAGCCGCCGAATCGATCCTCACATCGGACAACAACCAACGAGGGGTCCACCATGAAAAAAATATTGTTTCCTGCAGTACTGGCCTGTTCGGTTGCGGCGGGATTCTGCGTGTCGGGTACGGCGTGGTCGGCAGACGCTTCGAATCCCCTTGTGGGTTCGTGGGTGCTGAACATTGCGAAGTCGAAGTTTGATCCGCCTCCGCCGCTCAAGAGCCAGACCTTGACGGTTTCGGATGCACCCGGCGGTGGCGTCCATCAGGTCATCGAGTATCAAGAGGCGGATGGTCCTCCGATTCACATGGAATTCACGTCCATGTTTGACGGCAAGGAAGCGGCGATCACTGGAAACGGGGAGGCGGATGCGGTGGTCGCGACGCGTCCGCAGCCCAATACGTTCAAATTCGTGTTCAAGAAGGCGGGCAAGCGGGTGGAGGCGGCCCAGTTCAGGATTTCGGCGAGCGGGAAAACATTGCGGGGGCCGATCTCTGGGAAGGATGCGGATGGTGTCTGGAAATACCATTACGTGTTCGATCGGCAGGAGACGGCCGCGCCAACGTCCAAATCTCTGTGAGCCAGATGGTGGATAACCATGCTCGGGGGATGGCCGGCCGCGATCACTGACCGTTCGCCGTGGGCAGGCACCTGAGTTAATTGGCGGCTGCTGTTCGTGTCGTCGTCGGCGAACGGCCGAAGTCACGCGACGTCAGCAAAACACGGTTCCTAAAGGGGTCGCTGCAATACTGCGAGTTATGTCGCATACGGTGCCATCCTGGTGCGGGCATTTATAACAGGCGGCCCCCCCAGGGCACAGGCTCCTACGCAGCTCGCCAGACGAGCGCATTCATTTTCGCTGGGCTGCTCGTGATTGTAGGCGGCTCCTATTTTCTGAAGGGCGCTCAGAAGCAGACCTAGGCGCTGAAGATTGAAAAGTCGCCGACCCCTCAATCGAAGAGAGAGCCCCGTTCGCCGGAACGCGGCATCATGAAATATCAAATAGACGGTATGCCTCGTTCGTTCACGGTCTGTACGCTCAGGCGCTGTTTTTCGGCCGCAGCGTGGCCGGCCACAGCCGGCGTATCGTCTAGAAGCTGGTGCGATAACCCTCAGGCGCCCGCACGTGGGACTTCGAGGCCGACACATTCGAGGACAGCACGTAAATCGGCATCTCCGAGATCGTCACCTTGACGACGCCATTGGAGTACTCGACGGCTTCCGGATTTCCCATCGCATCGAACATCACGGTTTTGCCGGAGGTTCCCGGAGAGTCGACCGTCAACTCGTACGACTCACTCGCATTGAACGAGGCGTTGTGCGCCCAGAGAGCCGTCATCGTGTGATTGCTGTCGGCCAGCAGGAACGTGTACCCGTATCCGCCGGACGGCAGGTTGGTCAGCCCTCCGAGGGTGCGTGAGCCGTCGACCAGCCTCGTCGCCGCCGCAATCGCCATGGCAGTTGGTTTCGGTTGAAGGTTGCTGGAGGCGTAGTTGGAGATGTCCAGGTTGAAGTACATGCCGAATCCCACGGGCGAACCGAAGTCCGCCCCGTAGAAAACGAAGGATTTGTCCACGCCTTCTCCCAACATGATGAGATGAGCTCGCACCACGGCTTCGGCATGCTCTGTGAGCACCGAATTGGTCGGATAATTCGCAGCGTAGTTCGTATTCATCGGATATCCAATGCCGGTCTCGGTCACGATGAGCGGCTTACCAGGCATCAGGCTAGTCATGGCCTTGCGCAGAGACTGCAGCTTCGTCGGCAGATTCCCCACCTCCGGCGGCAGCGCGGAGCTCGCCCCAAGGATGTAGTAACCGTGGCAGGACAGGCCATCCAGATAGCTGGTGAATCCCAACGGCGCGAGACGTTCGAGCCAGCTCTGGCAGATGCCGATGCTTTGCGTCGCCGGGCCGATCACCTTCGCGTTCGGATCGGTCGAATGCACGCCCTCCCAGGTCGCCTTGTAGAGCTCGACGAATTGGGCATCGGTGCCTTTCCACTCGGTCGGGGGGCCCGGATCCGGCTCCCAGCTGGCCTGGTAGTAGTTCGTATGCTCGTTATGGATATATTCCTTATCGAGCCGCACACTCTCCTCGGCGACTTGCGCAGAATAGCTTTGGAAGTAGCTGAAGGATTTTGGGGGATACGATCCGGCGGACTCCGGGGAGGGGGCCGTGCTTGCCCAGAACGGGAGGCCGTTCATGTAAACGATGCGACCGAGGTTGCCTTCCTTGATCGCGTCGTCGATCGGAAAGTTCGCCGGGTTGTACTGTCCCGCACGTTGGGGCTCGGTCAGCGATAGGGCGCGTGAGGTCATGACCCAAGATGTGCCGAGGTTCTCGTTCAGGGGTTGTAGCTGGGTGCCCGGCTCGACATCATTCGCCGCCACCAAGCCTACGCGGCGCGTATCGAGCGATGCGTTGAACGCCGGAACATAGTCCGCCACGTTGGGAAGCACGCCGAAAGCCGCATAGCCCTCCGGGCGGCTACCCTGCTGCGGCTCCGTGGCGCCTGAATTTTTCAGCTTCGCCGACACCGCGAAATAGCCCGAAATCGTGGACGAGCAGCTCACGCTGGCAGTGGTCGCACCCGCAGACACATCGATCGAGCCCGACGCAGCGACCTTGCCCGTGTAATCCGCGATTTGCCAGGCGATGACATCCGCGGCCTTCGATTCGGTTTGAAACTTTACGCTGAAAGTCGATCCCGCCGTATATGTTTGGGTCGGGTCGTTGCCTTGGAGCGTTATCCGCAGCGACGGGCCGCTGGGCGAGCCCGTCGGCGCAGTTCGCGTGGCGCTTCCGCAGCCGAAGCTCCCGGACGGCACGCTCGTCGTACTGGAGGACGTGCCGGATGATGTGCCGCCACCCGATGATGTAGTGGTGCCGCCGGAGGATGTGGTGGTGCCGCCGGATGAGGGGCTGCCCGTAGACGTGCTCCCCGTGGATGTGGTGCCTGAGGACGCCGTGGTCGTGGATGAGGTGGCGCCGTCAGGCGAGGTGGCGGCGGAGGATCCCCCACCACCACCGCATCCCATAACGATTACCGAGGAGGCGGCGGCTGCTGCTGCAGTAAAGGTCGAACGCATTGTCATGGCAATTGCTGCATCGTTGAAATCGTGGCGAATCCGGGTTGAGGCTTATTAATATTCGCTCTGCACGAAGAGCAATTTGCGGTGGGAGAATAAGTGCGGTTGGCTTATTAGGAAATCTGTCGGTTATGACAGACAGTGCCGTAAGAAGACATCAAAGGAGCTAGGGGGAAGCCCTTCGCGCGGGGCGGTGCTGTCACGGTATTATGGGATTCAAGGCAAAGATGCGGGTGAAAATCATGCCGGCGAAACCGGTACCCGTCGCGCTGCGGATCGAGCTGATGGATGTGACGCCACTGGTGTGGCGCCGAGTCGTCGTCCCCAACCAGTGGACGTTCACGACCCTGCACCACTATCTGCAGTGGGTCCTGGGCTGGTGGGACTCGCATGCGCACGAGTTTCAGGTGGGCAATTACCTCGTGGCTCCCGACTGGTGGATAGCGGAGAGCGAGCTCGATCACGAGGCCGCGGAATATCGCGACGAGCGGCGTTTTTCGGTCGCGGCCGCGGTCACGGAGCTCGGTATGCGCGGGCAGATCGAATACCGCTACGACATGGGCGATGGTTGGCGGCATCGTCTCGTGATCGAAACGCCGCCGCCCAACTATGCGGAGCAGGCCCTTCCGCTACCGGCGTGCATCGCCGGCGAAAATGCGTGCCCGCCCGAGGACGTTGGTGGCCCGCATGGATACCAGCGTTTCCTCGAGACGATCGGTGACCGGGCCGACGATGAGCACGTCGTCATGCTGCGATGGATCGGAGGCGCATTCGATCCGCGGGGCTTTGATCTCAATCGCATCAATCGCGACTGGCCCAGCCACCGACGCAAGCGCCGCTGATCCGTGTGATGTGCGGTCGAGCGAGCCCGATACGCAGTCTGATCAGTGAGCGCCCGGATCTCCCGGATGGTAGCGGGCCGCGGCGTGCGCGAGTACTTCTTCGCGCGTCAGTAGCGCATCGCGGAACTGGCCGTGGCGGTACAGGTCCGCCTGGTCGGCGAAGTGAGGCGAGACCGGATCGCCGCTCTCGCCACCGCAACTCAATACCTTCGCGCGCACCGTCGGACCGAATTCGACGGCCGCGATGAAGCTGTTGCCGGACACCCCGTATAGCTTCCTGTTGCTACGAGGCTCCTGTGGTTCGAATGCTGCCAGTGCTCCCCACTCCGAAGAGGTCATGCCGATGGGTACGCTTGGCCGCTCATCGTCGAATACAGGCTCAATGTCGTCGCCGAGCCGCTGGTACCGGTTGATCTCGCCCCAAGGCGTGTTCCATTGCCCGAAGTCCCTCCGCAGCCGATCGAGCGCAGCGCCGAGCGCATCGAGGCGTTCTTCGTTGGTCACTCCGTCGACCAGGTATGAATAGACAGGCTCGTCGAAGGAGAGTGCCGCCTGCCGATTGCGATTGATGACCCCCTCGCCCCAGAAGATGGCGACCGCGGTAGCAACCGACTCCTCGCTGGCCCGATGGTCCCAGCGTCGCAGGAGCTCGACCGGCTCTTTCAGGTCGGCCTTGCGCGGATCCGTGGCCGGCAGGCGGTCGTAGGCGTCGAAAAGCCGCGGCAGCATCACGTCGAACGTGGTCAGGTGCGAGTCATACCCGGCAGCGATCAGGGTGTCGAGCGTAACTTGGTGGATGTCGTGTAGCACTTCCACTGCGTGCAAGCCACGTGGATTCTCGCCGGTTCGCCACATGTAACGCGGGTAGTCCTCGCGTCGCGGACTCTCCGCGCCGGCAGCCGAGAAAGGCCAGTTGTTCGTGTTCTGTAACCAGCCATTCTTCGGATTTACGATCGAGATGATCTCGTCGAGCGAATGCGGACCCCGCCATTCTGTCGCGGGATCACTGCCGTCAACCGGGTGCGTGTAGTCGAAGCGTGGGTCTCGCTTCGGGATGAAGTTGCCGTGGAAGTACGCGATTGTACCGTCGCGATCTGCGTAGACGGTATTGTTCGACGTATCCGTGCGCAATTGCTGGATCGCGCGGAATTCGCGATAGTTGTGCGTCTTTGTGCGCAGGTACGACTGCTGCAGCGCCGGCATCGGTGTCTGCAACAGGCGGATGGCGATCCACTTACCGCCCTCTTCGCGGATGATTGGCCCATGGTGGCTATGAAAGACCGTGAAGTCGCGGCTGGCCAAGCCGCCTCCCTGTTTGAACAGGATGGAAAGGTGACTGACCCGAAGCTTGCGCAGCGCGTCGCCAGACTTGTAGTACGGGCCATCGGGCTTCTGAACGATTGTCTCGGCGTATTCGTCGATCGCGTCGCCGCCGTATGACGTATGCATCCAGCCGTTGTACGAGTTGAACCCCTGATAAACGAAAAACTGGCCCCAAGTCACTGCGCCATAGACGTTCAGACCCTCGTCGCTGACCATCTGCAGTTCCGAGCGGAAGTAGAATGACGTGTGAGGATTGATCCAGAGAAGCGCGTGACCCGACGCGCTGCGGCTTGGCGCGATCGCAAAACCGTTCGATCCGCCGGGCGCCGCCGCCCGCGGCCGAGACGCGGCGACCGGGTGTCCGCCGTAGAATTCCTCGAGTTTCTTGAGGTCGACGTCCTCGATGTCGCCGCCGATGCTCCCCTCCGTGAATGCCAGCGCCATCCACGGCTCGTAATGAGTGAGCACGCGCGCGTGCACGGCGGGGTGCGTCGACAGGAAGTAATTGAGGCCGTCGGCCCAGGCCGTCATCAGGGACCTCAACCAGGGCGGGCTGCCTGAATAGAGCCGCTGCAATCGCGCAGGATCGATGAACAGCCGCTGACGCAGATCGGAGTAAACAGCGCTCTCGCCCTCAGCCTGCGCCAGCACACCAAGGTTCGTGAGGTAGTTGTGTTCGATCCGCCGGAAATCGTCTTCGGCCTGAGCGTAGATGGTGCCGAACACGGTGTCGGCATCCGACTTGCCATAGATGTGGGCGACGCCCCACGGATCGCGGACGATTTCCGTGCGCTCCACATGGTCGTGCCAGCGATCGGACTCGGAGACTGCAGCCCGGGCGATTCCCATGGTCGCTACGGCGCTCAGCAATAGGGCACAAATGCTATTCACGACGGCACAGCCTATCAATAGAACGCCATCGGCGTGGAGGCCAAGCCCCGGACGGGTTCCCCTTCGCCTCCCGGTTCACTTCGCTGACGGCTGGCTCACAAGCCATTCGAGGACACACTGGTTGAACGCCTCCGGCTGCTGCGCCATGACCCAGTGGCCGGTGGAAAACGCCCGTACCGCACAGCCGGGTCGGGTGCCAAGCGTGGTCAGCCAATCGAGTGAATGAAACATGAATGGCTTGCGTTGGCCATACATGAACAAGACCGGGCAGGCAGGCCTCACCGGTGCCGCGCTCCGAAATCCGCCCATCACGCCGAACCAAATCATCGCGTACGGGTAGTTCATCTGCCAGCCGATGGCAGACGCCGGTGCCGGGCATCCGGCCTTGCGTGCCATCCATCGCGTCATGGCGTCAGCGGTTGCTCCACCGACGCGCCACGCCACGGCGAGCCAGAACTGGTAGGCAAACACGAGCACTTTGGCCTTGAGAGAGAGTGATCGTCTATAAGCGTGCGAATTGTAGTCACCGATATCGACACTCACGATGCGCGCGACCCGCTCCGGGCGAGCCGCCGCGAATTCATAACCAAAGACGCAGCCCCAGTCGTGAAGCAGCAGATGTACCGGTCGCGCGGGGCTTACGACATCCACGATGTCAGCTAGCAGCGCCGTCATTTGCGCCAACGAGGTAGCACGTGGCGGTTTTTCGAGGTCGTATCCGGGCAGCGTGAAACGCACGCAACGGAAAAACGGCTTTAGTGCCTGCACTGAGCTGTCCCATAAATGATGCGTGTCAGGCCAGCCGTGAATCATCACCAAGGCATCGGCCCCCTCGCCTTCGATGAACACGTCGACGCCTTGGATGGTGAGCGTCGAGCGACTCATATTTTGGGTCATACAGATCCTCTAGTCTGTCTCCCCGCCGGAGACGCCACACGCCGGTCGCGCTGCTGCACGGCTTGATCATTCTGCCTGGCTGGTGCTGGGCGTGCCATGCCTCATTGCATGCCGCCCGCGGCAGACCTTTGCCAACTCATATAATCGGTGCTAGCTTCCAAACCCCGGTATTTTCGACGGACCCCAATGACCGCAAAGCGGCAACCCATTGAGTACGCGGACGCAAGCCCCGAGGTGCGCGCCGTCTATGACGACATCATGACGACGCGCAAGACGGATTGGGTCAACAATTTTTGGAAAGTGCTGGCCCATGATCCACCGACCTTGAGACGTATCTGGGCCAATATCAAGGAGGTCATGGGACCGGGGACGCTCTCCCCCTTGACCAAGGAACTTCTGTACGTCGCGGTGAGCGCTTCGAACGGTTGCCACTATTGCATTGCTTCCCACGGTGCTGCGGCCCGAAAGCAAGGAATGACGGAGTCGCAATACTCCGAGCTGCTGGCCATCGTCGGTCTTGCGAACGAGACCAACCGTCTGGTGACTGCGCTTGGCGTCGAAATAGATCCGGCGTTTCTCTGATCCTGACGACGGCCCATCTCTCTCGAACGATGAGGGTATTCGGACAATGAGCGATTCGGACTTCAACAGCGTTACCCATCATCGCTGGGACCAAATTCCCGCGGAGCCACTGAAGGGCAGGATCACCCGGCGCCTCATCACCGGCGAGCGGGAGTTTACGGTGAAAGCGGGCGAGGTGGTCGTCATTCCCTCCCATGTGCCGCACCGTGCGCTCGCCCTCGAGGACACGCTCGATGTGGGCATTTTCGATCCGCCGCGCGAGGACTGGTTGACCGGCACCGACGCTTACCTGAGACGCTGAGGGAACGCGGCGCATGGATCTCGGATTGAAGGGGCGTCGAGCGCTCGTGATGGGCGGTTCACGCGGACTCGGCAAGGCCGTCGCCGAGGTCCTTGCCGAGGAGGGCGCGCGAGTCGCCATCTGCGCGCGCGACGCGGGACGTGTGGCCGCGACCGCCGCGCAGATCGGGGCCGAGGGGCTGGTCTGCGACCTGTCGATACCGGGCGCCGCCGATACGCTCGTGCGCAAGGCGCAGAACCTTCTGGGGCACTTGGATGTGCTCGTCGTCAACACGGGCGGTCCGCCCCCCGGCCAATTTGCCGACTTGTCCGACCTCGCATGGCATATGGCATTCGAACAGCTCTGGATGAGCAGCGTCGGTGCCATTCGCGCAGCTCTTCCCGATATGCGGGCGCGACGCTCGGGGAGGGTGATCGTGATCACCTCGATCGCCGCTCGCGAGCCGGTGGCGAATCTGATGCTCTCCAACTCACTGCGCGCGGGCCTTCATGGCTTGATCAATACGCTCAGCAAGGAAGTGGCCGCTGATCAGGTCACCGTCAACGCATTGATGCCGGGCTATACGCTGACCGAGCGACTCGAGGAGCTTCATCTCGACGAAGCCAAGCTGGCCGCGCAAATTCCGGCGCGCCGATTGGGTCGTTCACGGGACTTTGCCGCTCTTGCGGCCTTTCTCGCATCCGATCAGGCGGGGTATGTCACCGGCCAGGCCATCGCGTGCGACGGCGGTCTGCTACAGTCGATCTGATTCTACAAAACTGAGCGATGGGAGAGTGAAGTGAAGACCTTACGAGCCGCTGCGATCATCTTATCGTCCGCGCTGCTGTCTGCGACGGCAGCCATATCCGATCCGGCTGCGGCGCCCAGCCTGAATGACACGTACGCGGTGCTGGCGTCGAAGCGATTCGTCGACCTCACCCACACATTCGGCCCCAAGACCCCGCACTGGAAGGGGTTCGGCGAGGAGACCGTCACCGACCTGTACACGATCAAGAAGGACGGCTTCCACGTGCAGCAATTCACCCACGTCGGACAATGGGGTACGCACATCGATCCGCCCGCCCACTTCCACGAAGGGCTGCGCACGGTCGATCAGATCCCACCGACGGAAATGGTGCTGCCGCTCGTCGTGCTCGATGTGCATGCCAAGGTTGCCAAGAACCCGGATTACACGCTGACCGTCGAGGACGTGCAGGCCTGGGAGGCGAAGCACGGCCGCATACCGCCGCATGCGTTCGTCGCGATGCGCACGGATTGGTCCAAGCGCTGGCCTGATCAAGATGCGATGCAAAATCGCGACGCGGCCGGCGTGGCGCATTACCCGGGTTGGAGCAAGCCCGTGCTGAAGCTCCTGTATGAGGACCGCGGCATCACTGCCTCCGGGCATGAGACCACGGATACGGATCCGGGTCTCGCCACGACCAAGGATGATTATTCCCTCGAGAGTTACATCCTCGGCACCAATCATTACCAGATCGAAATGCTGGCGAACCTGGACCAGGTACCGGAATCCGGTGCGATCATCATCGTCACGTGGCCGAAGCAGGAGGGGGGCACCGGATTCCCGGCACGCGTGATAGCAATCGCTCCCTGATCGGCCAGTGAGCTCGCAGCGCTGGTCATCGGGTCTGGCATTCTCGCTCAGCGCGGTCGGCGCCGCCGTCGGTCTCGGCAGTATCTGGCGCTTCCCCTACCTCGCGGGAGCGGGGGGTGGATTTGCGTTCATCTTGGTATTCGTGATCGCGTGCCTGGTGTTCGGCGCCCCCGTGCTCGTGGGCGAGATCGTGATCGGCCGCTGGTCTCGTCGCAGCCCGCCGCAGGCGGCGGGAGAAATTGCCGCGCGCTTCGGTTACTCCAGAGGGTGGAACATCGTGGGGTGGACGGGCTCCGTCGCCGGCTTCCTGATCGTCTCCTACTACACGATGATTGCCGGATGGGTGCTCGCCTATACCTGGTATTTTCTGTCCGGTAACTACGTTCAGGGCGCCGCCGCGGCCACTCGGAAGTTCCATGCATTCATTGCCGATTCGCGAGCGGTGTCGCTATGGCAGCTCGGCTTCTTCGCGCTGGTGGCGCTCATCTCGGCCCGCGGCGTGAATCGCGGCGTCGAATGGGCCAACCGATGGCGCGCGCCGGCGCTGCTCGCGATACTGCTGGTGCTCGTGGCGTACTCGCTGGTGACCGGCGATGTGGCGCGCGGGCTCACGTTCGCCTTCGCACCCGATTTCAGCCGACTCACGCCGGCGGTCGTTCTCGGCGCCGTGGGCCAGGCGCTATACGCCTTGGGTGTCAGTGCCGGAATCATGATCGCCTATGGGGCGTACATGGCGGCCGGAGAGTCGCTCGGGCGTGTCGTGCTGGCCGTTGTCGGATCGATATTCGCGGTGTCATTGCTCGCGACAGTGGCCATTTTCCCGCTGGTGTTTCATTACGGCCTCGATCCTGCTGGGGGACCGCAGCTCGTTTTTGAAGTACTTCCGGTCGCGTTTGCGGAAATGCCGGGAGGGCGCGTCATCGGCACCCTGTTTTTCGCGCTCCTCATTCTCGCCGCGTTCACTCCGTCGGTGGGATTGCTGGAGCCGTGGGTCGCGTGGCTGGTGGAGCGCGGTCGAATGCGGCGGCCCCTCGCGGCGTGCCTCATCATGGGTTCATGCTGGCTGATCGGGCAGGGTTCCGTGCTGTCGTTTGGGCGATGGGCCGGCTGGCATCCGTTGACTTCAGTTCCGAGATTCGCGTCATTCAACTTTTTCGATCTGATGGATTTTGTGAGCGCGAATCTGCTGATGCCGATGTCCGCGCTCCTGGTCAGTCTATTCGTGGGCTGGCGGATGAATCGCCTGATTCCGGATGGGGAGTTGAGCGGACTATCCGCGACCTCGCGGCGGCTCTTGGGATTTGCCCTGCGCTATATGTGTCCGCTGGGGATCGTCGCCGTCGTCATCTTCGGATTCGTGGGTTAGGCTCACACCTTATAGGGATGTCCGCGCATCTCCCGTAAAATGAAGATGGAGCGCGCCTGCCGCACTCCGGGAATGCGATAGAGTTTCTCCCTCAGGAAACGCTCGTAGTCGGTCGTGCTCGATGCGGCGACCCGCAGGTAGTAATCGAAATCTCCCGCCACCAGCGCGGCCTCGATAACCTGGGGCAGGTTGGCTATCGCCTTCTCGAACGCATCCAGGACATTGCCGGTCTGTCTCTGTTTCTCGAGCGTCACTTCGACGACGATCGTCTCGGGCAGGCCGACGGCGGCGCGATCGATGATCGCGGTGTAGCCTTTGATCACCCCGTTCTCTTCCAGAGCGCGCACGCGTGTCCAGCACGCCGACGGAGAGAGTCCGATCCGGTGTGCCAGGTCGGCATTCGAGAGCCTCCCGTCGCGGGAAAGCTCGTCCAGGATCCGATGGTCAAGGTCATCGAGCCGGATCGCTGCACCGGGGGCAGGGACGGTAGAGCTGTTCATAGG
>JBEKHO010000066.1:0-15995 GCA_050012215.1 Steroidobacteraceae bacterium | reverse complement strand
CGGCCCGAATAGCCCAAGCAAGCCACGCGGCCCCTAAGCTTGGACGCAACATAAGGCTGGTTACGCGCAACAAGGTTGTGGGCAGCCTTGGACCGGACGGGCGTTTGAAATTCCTATCCGCGAAGGGTCGGTGTCGATCTGCGCGGTGGCTCCGCCAGTACTGCCCGGGTTGCTTGAAACATAGTTCGATCCCGTATAGTTCACCACCCCTGCACAGGGACTTGGTTCGTAACAGTTCAGAGCCCCAGGGGTGCTCGTGGTGGTGATCGAGATATTTGAAATCTGTTGAGAACCGGTGTCGTAGTCGAATGTCCCTACCGCAGAGCTGTCGTCTCCTAGAGGCTGCGGCGGATATCCCGGGGGCGTAGGAATTGGTGGGGGAGGTCCCACGGGCGCCTGAAATTTGATGTTGTTCAGCGTGTAATGAATTGTCGCAGCGACGGCTGAACTGTTCCCTACAGCGCACAGAGATGCGATGCAAAAAGCAAAAATCCATTTACGAATCATGGGACCTCCCTTTCTGATTTTTCTGACCTACCAAGACTTGGAGTAGTGGAACGGCGGAGCTTGGGGGTGTTTAGCTAAAAATACGCCGGTTTGCGCATGGGAACCACTTTTTTGCTGGTAGGCCGGACCGAGGCCGCTGCCAGTAGTTCGTTTTTCCTATTAATCAATTACTTGCAGTGCTATCGCGTTGTCTTGAAGCCTCGTGTTCACGCTCAACCTCCGCGATCCCACTAGGGTTTTCGGAACTTCAGGATGAACTGGTCGGTGTGTCCGCGAACCGTCGGGTCGAACACTTTGGCGGTGCGGGGGTCCGCCGGATTGGCGAGGATCGAGCTTTCGGATTCGAACTTGAACCCCGCGGCTTCGACCTCTCGGCGCACCGTCGAGGACTCGACGCGATGCAAGGTCTCGGTCACATCGGCGGGAGCGTGCGGAGTGGCGGAATGATCGAGAACCACGTACGAGCCACCGGACTTCAGCGCTGCGTACACCGCCTTGTTGAAGGCAGCGGTGTCGACCGGCCCCATGAACTTGTCATGCAGGTCGTGATAGTTTCTCGAAATCCAGAACAGGTCGAGCCCTTCCGGGAACTTGAGTCCCTCGAGCGCCGCGGAAGTCGTCACCGTGACGTTCGGATGCGCGACGGCGTAGCCCTCGAGCTCCGCGACTGCCGGGGGGAAGCTCTGATACTTGAAAAATGCGGTCGGCTCCACGGCATAAACGTGCCCTTGTGGGCCGACGACGATGGAGAAGAGACGCGTGAAATAGCCTGAGTCGGCGACATAGTCCGCGACCCGGTCCCCCGGTTTGATGCCGCTGAAGGCCAGCGTTTGCTCAGGTTTTCGGTCGGCATCCTGGGTGGTGTCCGAGTTCGGACGCGAGGTGTTGGCGACCGCCGCGGCCAGTGCCGCCGATCCACCGGGCGAGGCACCCCCCGCAGCAAAAGCGATGGCCCCATAAGCCAGAGCGCTGGCCGCGAAGGCAACGGCCATGATTGGCATAGGGCTTCCCTGGCTGGACCCCATGTTGATGACTCTACTCAGTGTTCTCATGGTCCCACTCACCTGATGATGCAAGCATTCGGTGAACTCTCAAATCCCCGTCACCCGCCATTTCGCGCGCATGAGGGCACCCTCGACGGCCTAAGACACCAGCGCGGACGGCGGCACCTCGATCTCGCCGCTCGCGATATAGGTCGTGGCGCCGCTCACGCTGACGGAAGTCACGACGCCTGCGCTCTTACGCGCCTGCGCTTCGATCTCGCTTCGGCGCCCCATCGCGACACCTTGCTGGATCGGAAGACCATAGACCGCCCCTTCAAAATCCGGCTTCGATGCCATGGCTCCGACGAGGGCGGCACAGGCACTTCCCGTCGCGGGATCCTCTTCGACGCCCAGTGCGGGCGCGCACATGCGGGCGTAGAGCCCGCCACCGGGCCGTAGATCTCCGGCGAAGAAAAACAGATTGGGCGACCACGCTCGCGACAGCGTCGCTGTCCAGGCGGCGCGATTGATCGCGGCCCGATCAACCGCCTCGCTCGACTTCAGTTGGACGAAGCAGAACGGAAGACCGACGCCCGCGAAAAAGGATTGACTCACCTCAGCAGGCTCGATCGAGAGGACGGCGGCGAGATCGGCCGGAGCCGGCGCGCCGGCCGGCGTGTCGATTTTTCCGGACACCGTCAACGTGCCGTGATAACCCCCGCTTCGCGAAACGACATCGACCATCACGGGACCGATGTTCTCCTCGAGGATCAATCGGACCGGATCGGCCGTCTCGACATGCGGCTTCATCACCAGCGCACAGGCGGTTCCGATCGTCGGATGCCCCGCGAAGTCGAGCTCCGCCCGAGGCGTGAAGATGCGCACGCGATAGGTATTGAGATCGTTCTTCGGCAGCACGAAGGTCGATTCGGGAAAGTTGAACTCGCGGGCGATTTTCTGCATGCCCTCGGTCGAGATTCCCGTGGCGTCCGGCAGAATCGCGAGTTGGTTGCCGCCGAACGGTGTCGAGCTGAAAACATCGACGATATGAAAGGGGTACTTCATGAGCTCACCCTCCGTGGGTCGCCTCAAGCCTTGACGACGAAGTCGATCTCCACGCAGGCCCCGAGCGGCAGCGCGGCCACCGCGATCGTCGTGCGGGCGGGAAAGGGCTGGCTGAAATACTTGGCGTAGACGCCATTCATCGCGGCGAAGTCACTCATGCTCGTGAGATACACGCCGGCGCGGGCAACGTGATCGAAGCTCCTGCCGGCCGCCTTGAGTACCGCCGCGAGATTCCGCAAGACGCGCTCCGTCTCCGCCACAATTCCCCCCTCGACCACCTTACCCGTAATCGGGTCTTGGCCGACCTGACCGCTGAAGTAGAGGAAACCCCCGACTTCGATCGCCTGGGAAAACGGGCCGACCGGCGGCGTGAGTTCG
The DNA here is from genome assembly GCA_050012215.1 of Steroidobacteraceae bacterium. GTDB lineage: Bacteria > Pseudomonadota > Gammaproteobacteria > Steroidobacterales > Steroidobacteraceae > Bog-1198. The sequence goes on along the minus strand of JBEKHO010000066.1, from coordinate 13,062 downwards.
GGCGCGGTGATGGCAGTCTTGCTCATGGCCAGCTCCTGTGGATCCTGCGTCGGATGCTCGCGGGCCGGATCGGCATGAGCCATCCAATCGCAAAGAGAATCTCCTCCTCGATATTCTGATGCGAAATCAAAATTCTACAACTTCATTATTCTCACGATTATAATTCCGCCAGCGCATTATTATGCCGGTCAACGGCAAAGCGCCGTGGGAGGCCCTCTTGCTCGAAGATTTACGCGCCCTCGTAGAGTTCGCCCAAGCCGGGTCCATCGCCGGTGCCGCCGATCGTCTGTTCCGGACGCCCTCTGCGATCACCCGGCAGGTGCAAAGGCTGGAGGCCGCGTTGGGCGCCGAGCTGCTCGACCGCTCGGTAAAGCCGCCGCGTCTGAACTCGCTGGGCACCCGGGTGCTCGACCACGCGCGAGATCTGCTGCGGCGGACCGAAGCGCTGAAATCTCTCACCTCGAGCGAAGCCGAGCCTCACGGCCTCCTGCGCATCGGGCTCGCGCATGCCCTGGCCGAGGGCACGCTGATCGAGCCCATTCAGGCGCTGACTGAGAAATATCCCAAGGTCCGGGTGCGGCTGTCGACCGAACTCACCGGCGAATTGATCCACCGGCTGCTCGCGGGTGAGCTCGACGTGGCCGCCGTGCTGCTGCCCGAAGGCAAAACCGCGCCCGCACCGCTTCTGACGAATATCATCGCCAGCGACCGCATGGAGATCGTTCAAGGCGCGGCGGGCAACCTCGACGGGGATTGGAAAAGTTTGGGCCGGGCACCCTGGGTGCTCAATCCGCCCGGGTGCTTTCTTCGGGCGAGCCTCATCGATCGGATGGAGCGTGCCGGCTTCACGCCCATGATTTCGGCTGAAATCCACAACATGCATATGCAGCTCGCGTTCGTTCAGGCCGGTTACGGGATCGGGCTGCTGCCCGCTCGCTTTATCGCCAGAAACCTTTCGATCGGTCCCGTGAAGGTATTGCATCCTCCCTCCTTCGACCTGCACCGATCCGTCGCGATCGTCCGCGTGGGGCAGCTCGGCGCGTTGGGGAAGGCGGTCGAACTGTTGGCAGACGGGTGTCGGACATTGTTTGAGGCCGCAGACACCCCGAAGCCTGTGATGAGGCACCGGCCAGGGGTGAGCGCGAATGGGCGCGGGGCGCGACAGCCCAAGTAGTCGCCGGGCATCGCGAGAGGGGCGCATCGTCTTCACCCTTCACAAATGAGCGATCAAGATCATCGTCGGCGCACGCCGCGCAATGCACTGCAAGCACACGCGGAAGTTCTCAGGATCGAGCGCCGCAAGGCTTTCGTCCAGCACCACTACTTCGGCTTTCTGCAGCAGCGCGCGTGCCAGGAATATTCTGCTGCGCTCGCCCTGGGATAGCCGCCAGCCGGTATCGCCCACGAATTGATTGAGGCCGGCCGGCATTCGGCCGATCAGATCCGTGAGCCCGAGCTCTCGGCAAACCTCCTCCGCCTCGGCGACATCCGGCGCCGTGTGAGGATACGCGCGCGCCATCAGCAAATTGAAAATCAGGGGAGCCGCCACGATGTGGTTCTCGTGGTATTGCGGTGCCAAGGCGATGCGCCTGCGCCAGCCCTCATCCCCGAGCGTCGCCCGATCGAGACCTCCGGCCAGGACGAAGCCATTTCCCGCTGCGCGCAATCCGGCGAGGATCGCGGCGAGCGTCGACTTACCGCCGCCCGAAGTGCCTTCGAGCAAGATCCGTTCACCACGGTGGACCGACAGTGAGCAGCCGGCGAGCACCGCCCCGAGGCGGCCCGGGTGCACGAAACCCAGGGATTGCGCGTGCAGCACGGGAATGCCCTGCGGTGTCGGCCGGGTCTCGACAGCCGGGCCGTCGGGCTGCACGGCGCGCGCGGCTTCGATCAGCGGTGCGGCCATTTTCCATCCCACCCAGCTCGCCGCGACATCGGAGAATCCGAAGCTCAACCGCTGCAGAGCTGCGGTGGCGAACAGGATCATGCCGAAAGTCACGGCCAGCTGCGTCATGCTCGAGGTGCCGTTCAAAAAAGCCGGTGCCAGCGCGAGTATTGCCGCGACGACGTAGACGCGCGGAAGCGCGGCGGCGATCAGCGCGGAGCTGCCGTCGAGCTTGCGGGAAGCTTGCAGATATCGGTCCAGATCGGCGTCCTCACCGTCATGCCAATGGGCAGGGGATTGCTGCGCGACACGGGTACGGTGGGCAGTCATGTTTTCGACCAGCCGGTCGGTCAAGTTGAGCCGCTGCAAGGTCCAGTCGGCGCGCAGACGCGCGTTGTGCACGATCAGGCCCAAGGACAGCGCAATCCAGGCGATCAAGATGGCGGCCTCCGAGCCGAATGCCGCTCCCCAGTGAAACAGCACCGGCGCCATCAGCAGCTCGAGCAGTGCCAGCACCGTCGCGATGGCGCCATTCGCACCGAGGTCGCCAATCGCCTCGGTCTCGAGCGTCTCGCTCAAGATCTCACCGGCGCCCTTGCTGCGAATGAGATCCGGATCCATGGCCATCGCGCCTACCAGCAGCCTTTCCTTCAGCACGCCTCCGAATCCGAGCGCCACCACGCCTTGCAGCCAGGTGGAGACTGCCTGCAGCGGCACCGTACTGCCGAGCGCGAGAGCCCACGCCGCCAGCCACCCGGCATCGAGCCTTCCGCTGAGCGCACCCAGACCGACGCACGCCCAACTGCCGATGAGCAGCAGCGTCTCCAGGAGATGCACCGCGAGCAGCGTGAACACCCGCCACGGCAAGCCCGCAGCATGTACCTCTCCCATAAAGCCGGGGCTCGGCGTCTCCCCGGCAGCCGCCTCCTCGCGGCGAACACCAGCGTCCGGTTCCAATTGGTCGAGATACGGTGCGAGCACCGCGCTCATGGCCGTGTCGCCCCTTCGATCTGCGCCGCGACGGCCGACTCTCCAAGGGTTCCGGCGTGCAGCCGCAACCGCCGCCACGCCGCATTGGCCCATTGATCGGGCCGCATCGCATCTTCCTCATCGAGCAATGCGCGATATCGCGATCCGGGCTGCGCCTGCAGCGCCCGTGGCATTCCCTGTTCGAGAATCCGTCCTTGCTCGATCACCAGCACCCGATCGAAATCCAGCGTGTCGGACACATCGTGCGTGACGCAGAGCACGGTGGCGCCGCTGAAGTGCGCACGCAGCGACGACAGCATGGCGCGGCGCTCCTCGCGCCCGAGCCCGCGGGCGGGCTCGTCGAGGATGGCGAGCCGCACGCCGCTGCGCCCGAGCGCGCGCCCGAGGCGAACGCGCTGCCCTTCGCCGCCGGAGACCAGCGTCCCGCCCTCGCCGATCGGCGTCTGCAGGCCTTGCGGCGCCCGCTCCAGGATGCGGCCGAGATCCGCCGCCTCCAGTATGGCGCCGAGCTGCCCGACACCCTCACTGCCGTTGCCGTAGCGCAGGTTCTCGTAGAGCGTGGACCGAAACAGATGAACCTCCGGATCGATCCACGCGATTTCGCGGCGCAGCTGCGCGAGCCTCGCGGCGTCGAGGAGCGCATCATCCACGCAGATTCGACCACTCGACACCTGAAACCAACCCATGAGGCATCCCACGAACGAGGACTTGCCCGCTCCCGACACGCCCACGATGCCGATCTGCTCACCGGGTCGCACGTGCAGCGTCACTCGGTCGAGCACTGCATGTCCGCCCACGACGACACAGGCTTCGTCGATGTCGATCTTGACTCCGCCGGGTGGTGCCGCAGGCGCGAGGTCGCCCGATGAGTCCTGCGGCGATTCGATCAACTCGAGGAATCGCATCAGTGTATTGCGCATGGCGGGGAGATTGCGGGCGACGGCGGCTGCTTCCCGAGCGAGCAGCGGGATCGATATCGCCCAATAGATCAGCAGCAACAGGCCGGCGGGACTTTGCGCAATCATGCTCTGCTGGTATACCAACGCCACGATGCACGCCAACGTCGCCGTCGTCTGCACCGCATCCACCCCGACGAACAAGGCCGCCTGGCTCAGGCCCGCCGCTGCCCAACGGTCGAGTCGGGCCGCCTGCACCGATCGCATGGAACGCTCCGCGCAATGCGCCCGAATGGCGCGCGAACCCAGCAGGGAATCGAGGTAAAATGCACCAAGCGATGCGCTGAGTTCGCGATGCCGCAAGTCGCGTTCAGCCATCGCGGGCATGAACAGAAGCGGCACGCTGCACGCCGAGAGGATCGCCAGACCCGCGAGGAGCGCCGACCCCGGGTACACCCAGACGATTGCCGTCCCCGTGATCAAGATGCACACGGCCAGATACATGCAGTGACCCGCCACTTCCGGCAGCTGCCGCAAGAGCTGCAGCGAATGGGCGCGAAACGCCATGTCCGAGATCAGCCGCGATTGGAAGTAGCGGTCGCTCAATCGCGGCACCTTCTTGAGGAAGCGCGTTCGCAAGCGCATCTCGATCTGACGGCCGAGCCGGAACGAGCCGATGGCGGCCGACCCGTCGAGCGCCAAGACCGTCGTGAGAAACAGCACGAGCGCGACCATCGCACCCAGGCGCTCCGCGGTCGATTGCAAATGCCGACCCATGTCGAACAGTCCACGGAACAGCAACGCCTCGACGACCGTACCCAGGGCCACCGCGCAGAGCGCGGCCATCGTGGCCGCCGGCAGCCGCCAACCGGCCTCACGCAAGGCGTCCCGCACCGGCTCCCATACCCGGGGCGCCCGTTCGGTGCGCACCCGCGCGAGCGACGGCAGCAGCGATTCCTCCGGCACATCCGACACGCCGCCGGACGCCGACAAGAGCACTGCACCTCGCAGCATCACCTGCCCGGGGTCCTCTGGGATTCGGCGAATGCTCCAGTACTGTGGCGGGATCTCATCGGGATGCGCGGCGCACATCGCGAGGAACTTTCGGGCGTTCGTTTCGGAGTGCAGCCGCCCCGCCTCGCGCAACGCGCCGGCCAGCCGGAGCGCGGCGTCCTGATGCGCGCGGTCGGACCACACTTGCGACGGCAGGTCGAGCGCGCGCATGCGCTGCTCGAGCCCGGCCGTGAACACGGCCGATCCGCACCATTGCTCGCAGGCGCTGGCCGGCACCGGCTGTTCGTGAATATAGAGCGACTCGAGAAACCGCTGACGCGGCAACCAGAGTCGACCGGCCGTGGGATCCATGACCTGCAACCACGGCCCATGGATCCGCCACAGCACGACCAGGTGAGTGCCCCCGTCGGGCAGCTGGACCACGACGACCGCGGGCAGGCACGCCGAGGATTTCAATAACAAAAGGTCGGCCGGCAGCATCGACTGCACCGCGCCAAGCCCCAGCTGCTGCGCGATGACCTCGAGGGTGTCGATCGAGGTGCCGTCGACGTCGGTCTGGCAGGCCTCGCGCAGCCGCCCGTAGGAAAGGTAGCGGTTGAAGCCGCCGAACAAGGCCTTCAGCGCCGCCGGCCCGCAATCCATGGCGGAGGTTTGAATGACCTCGGGAATGAAGTAGCGCCGCGTCACAGCGGCCGCGTCAGCCATTGGCCCGCGGTTCGCAGGGTCAGGTTCAGCGGGGACAGCCGCTCCACCGCCACCTCCAGCGTCCCCGGCATGCCATGCTCGAGCGCGCCGCGAAAGCTCGATCGGGGCCGGAGCACCAATTCGACCCGCACCTTGCCGTCGCGCACCTCCCGGCCCACCTCGGCGACGGTCGCGGACACGGTACCGAACTCGGCCCAGGGAAAGCCGTCCAGGCGCAACGTCGCAGGTTGGCCCGCGCGGATGCGGCCGAAAGCCGCTTGCGCCGGATAATGCGCCACGACCATGAGGCGTCCGGCCGGGACGATCGAGCCGAGCCGCTCGCCGTCGCCGACGACGGCGCCCACTCGCAGGTTGACCGCTTCGCCGATCAGGCCATCGACCGGGGCGCGGATGCTCCGGCGCTCGATCTCGTAATTCAATCGGGCGGTCTCGGCCTGCAGCGTGCCGCGCTGCGCTTCGAGGGTGGCAATCTCACCTTGCAGACGACTGATGCGCACGTCCCGTTCGCGATTGCGGGCGGCTTGATCCTGGGGTATCCGGCTGGCTGCCATCTCCAGCGCACTCGCCGCAGCGCGCAATTGACTGACATCGCTCTCCGCTTTCTCGAGATCGTGTGCCGATACGTAATTCTCCGCGCGCAGGGTGCGAATGCGGACCAGGTTCTTCGCGGCATACTCCGCCGGAACTTGCGCTTCGTGCACCCGGCTCTCGGCCTCCGCGGCTTTGAGGCGCACCGCGCGATCCTCCTCGCCGCGCATGCTGCGCTCGGCCTGGATCTGCGCGTCGAGCTGCGCGATCTGCGGCTCGAGCCCCTGGACCTGTACCTGCACCTCGCGCAACTGGAGCTGCTCCGCCATGGCGTCGATCTCGATCAGCACCTCGCCGCGCCGCACCCGCTGCCCGGTGTGCAGGGTGGTCGCGACGATGCGGCCTGCGAAGGGCGCATCGATCGGATAAGTCGCACCGTCGAGTTCCACCCGCGCCTCGGTGGACACTTCATACAGCGAGACCCGCGCGCAGATCGCCCACACGATCCATGCGGCAAGCACGGCTCCCGAGGTCGCGGTTATCCATAGGGTGCTTCTGCCGTGATCGGCACGCAGACGCTGGAAACTGCGAGAGAAATCCGACATAGGGGCGCCGATCCCCGCTTTGCAGCACTTTGGAGTGAGGGTACCCGGCCCTTGCCGGATACCCCGCGCAGATCAGGCGTTGCGCCTTAGTGCAGCCGGATCGGGAAGGGAGTGGTTCCCACCTTCACATTGGTTTTGACGTTCATGATGCTTCCTCGCGGTTGGTTGATGACCCGCGGCTCCCGGCACCCGCCGCAGCCGCCTGCATTGACTAGATCGCAAACGGCTCGGGGAAAGTGCCAGCAAAGGTTGGCGGCGGGTACCGGCCGCGACGAATCATGCCGATTGTTCCCGGGCTATGGACAGCGGCGCCTCGACGGGCGTATACGGACGGAAGCAGGCAACGGCGGGGACACGGGTCTTTGCGCGGCGACCAGGGATGCGGCGGTCGACCTTGTTCGCTGGGGCGCATCGTTAGGGACGTATGGGTGCGGATGAGCCTTCAAATCCGGACGTGTCGCTCAAGGACTTGAGCGCGGCTGAATTCTCACGCTTCTCGCAGCTCTGGGACGAATCGATCGAGCTGGCCCCCGGGGAGCGGGGCGCATGGCTCGCCGCGCTCGAGCGCAGCGATTCGAGGGCGGCGGCGCTTCTGCGCGCCTTGTCCGCCTCGCAGGAGGAATCGCGCGAACGGGGCTTTCTGGAGACGAGCGACTTGGTGGCAAGTCACGTCGCCACCCTGGTCGAGGCGGATCCCGGACTCATCGGCCAACGATTGGGTCCCTACCGCGTGCTCGCGCTGCTCGGCCACGGCGGCATGGGGAGCGTGTGGCTGGCCGAGCGCGCCGACGGCTTGTTCGCGCGCCAGGTGGCCTTGAAGCTCATCCATCCGGCGCTGAAGAATCGGGTGACGAGCGAGCGATTCGCCCGGGAACGCGAAATTCTCGCGAGCTTGAATCATCCGAACATTGCGCGGCTGCTCGACGCGGGCTTTGCCGAGGATGGTCAACCCTATCTCGCGCTCGATTACGTGGCCGGTACGCCGCTCACGACGTACTGCGACGAGCACCGCCTGTCGGTTCGCGAGCGATTGGCGCTGTATCGGCAAGTCTTGAGCGCGCTGCAGTACGCGCACGCTCACCTCGTGATTCACCGCGATCTGAAGCCGGCCAACATCCTGGTGACCTCCGAGGGCCAGGTTCAGCTGCTCGATTTTGGCATCGCGAAGCTGCTCTCGGAGGGAGAGGCGAAGGAGACGGAGCTGACGCAGATGGGCGGACGTGCGCTGACTCCCGACTACGCGGCGCCGGAACAGATCGCCGGTGCGGCCGTGACGACCGCGGCCGATGTCTATGCGCTCGGCGTGATGCTCTATGAGCTTCTTACCGGGGAGCGGCCCTACAAGCTCAAGCGCGACTCGCGCGGGGCGCTCGAGGAGGCGATCCTTCAGGCGGACCCCGTGCCGCCGAGCCGCGCCGCGTCGAGCGAAGCGGCGGCGACGGCGCGGGCGACGACGGCGAAGAAGCTGGCGAGCATCCTCAAGGGCGATCTCGACACGATCGCCATCAAGGCCTTGAAGAAATCCCCCACCGAGCGCTATGCGACGGCGAACGCATTCGGCGAGGATATCGATCGATATTTGCGCGGCGATGTGGTGCTCGCGCAGCCGGACAGTGTGGCCTACCGCGCGCTCAAGTTTGGCCGCCGGCACTGGGTCGGGATCGCCGCGGCGAGTGTGCTGCTGCTGACCCTCGCCGGGGGGCTGGTCGCCACGACCTACGAAGCGAAGATCGCGGCCGCGCAGCGAGACGAGGCGGCCGCGCAGCGAGACGCCGCGCTTCAGGCGCAGTTGCGCTCGGTCACGCAAACGGCGGCTGCGCGCTTGAAAGATGCAGACGTGCCGGGTGCCCTGGGAATCATTCTCGAGGTGGTGGCGCAGAGCGGGGTGAAGGGCGCGCCGAGCCCCGAGGCGCTCAGCGTGTTCCAGGAGGCGCGCGCGCAAGACGCCCTCGTCATGGTGCTCAGCGGTCACTCGGCGGAATTGCGTTCCGCCGCATTTTCGCCGGACGGTACCCGCATCGTCACTGCCGCACAGGACAAGAGCGCCCGCATCTGGGACAGGGAATCCGGCCGGGAGCTGCTGGATCTCGTAGGGCACACCGCCGGCGTGGAGCAGGCGGTGTTTTCGCCCGACGGAACACGCGTGCTCACGGCCTCGTGGGATAAAACAGCGCGTATCTGGGACGCGAAAACGGGCCGGGAGCTCCTCGTGCTTCGCGGGCATGCCGATCAATTGCGATCTGCGGCATTTTCACCCGACGGCCGGCGCATCGTCACGGGGTCGTTCGACAAAACGGCGCGTGTCTGGGATGCCGCGACGGGGCGCGAGCTCCTGACGCTCGGCGGCCACGCGGACCTGGTGCCTTGCGCAAGGTTCTCACCGGATGGGCGCAGGGTGGTGACTGCGTCGGTCGACAAGACCGCCCGCATTTGGGACGCGGCCACGGGCCGTGAGATCGCAAGATTCGGCGGCCATACCGAGGCGGTCATTCATGCCGCGTTCTCGCCCGACGGACAGCGGGTCGTCACGGCTTCGCGTGATAAGACGGCGCGAATCTGGGATGTTTCGTCGGCCCGTGAGCTCATGGTGCTCCGGCACTCACAGCTGGTGAACAGCGCCGAATTCTCGCCCGACGGGCTGCAGGTCGTCACCGCGTCCGACGACACCAGCGCGCGCCTCTGGGACGTTGCGACGGGCAAGGAACTCATGGTCATGAACGGGCACCGAGCGGAAGTGTCGACCGCCGTCTTCTCGCCCGATGGCCGAGAGGTGGTGACGGCGTCGCATGACCAAACGGCGCGCGTCTGGAGCGTCGCAACCGGGCCGCCGGTGCGGATTCTGAGCGGGCACCAAAGTGCTGTGGAGAGCGTTCAATTCTCGAGCGATGGTCGCCGGATCGTCACGGCATCGGACGACAAGACGGCTCGGATCTGGGATGTTGCAACGGGGCGCGAGCTCATCGCACTGGTGGGGCATGAGCGGGGTGTATGGACCGCCTCATTCTCGAGCGACGGGGCGCGCGTAGTGACGGCCGCGAACGATGGGACCAGCCGAATCTGGGATGCCGCGAGCGGCAGGCAAACGGCACTGCTCACCGGGCACGACTACGCGGTCGAAAGCGCGCAGTTCTCGCCGGATGGGCGGCTGGCCGTGACGGCATCGTTCGACCGAACCGCGCGCATCTGGGATGCCGCTTCGGGAAGGCCGATCATCGTATTTCGCGGACACAACGATCGGGTGAGCGGCGTCGCATTTTCGCCTGATGGCCGGCGCGTGGCGACAGCCTCGTTGGATAAGACCGTTCGAATTTGGGACGCCGCTTCGGGGGCTCAGTTGCTGGTGATTGACGGACATTCGGACCCCGTGTTCACAGCGGCCTACTCGCCCGACGGCCGCCGCCTGGTCACTGCATCGCTCGATATGACCGCCCGGATTTGGGACAGCCGAACGGGTCATGAGATCAAAATGTTGAGCGGTCATTCCCAGCTGGTGGGCACCGCCATGTTCTCCTCCGACGGGCGGCGTGTGGTGACTGCCTCGCTCGACAAGACCGCCCGAATCTGGGATACCGATACCGGGCAGCAGCTCATGGTGTTTCCGCACGTCGACTCGGTCAATGCCGCCGCCTACTCTCCCGACGGGGCTCACATCGTGACGGCCTCCGACGACGCCTTGGTCCGTATCTGGGACGCGCGCGTTCCTTCACTCGAGTCGCAAATTCGATGGGCATCTGCGGCCCTGTTGGAAGTGCTGTCGCCGGTCGAGCGATTTCGCCTTGGGCTGCCGGATTCCGCCAGTGTGCGCTCATGGCCGGGCGACCGGTCCAAATGCGATGAGTCCGCGGCGGCGCCCTATGACCCGGACCGCTTGGCCGCGGGGACGCTCGCCGATCATATCGCCGTCGACGTCGCCATGGCGGCTTGCGGCGATGACCTCAAGCGTCACGCCCACGATGGCCGATCGCTGTACCAGCATGCCCGCGCACAATTGACGGCCGGGCATTTCGGGGAGGGCCGCCTGGAACTCGAGACGGCCACCCGAGGCTATCGCACGGCACGAATCGATCTGGCCGGACTGCTCTCACAGCCGTCCGCCGGCATGCTCGACCTGCCGAAGGCAGTCTCGCTCTACGAGCAGGCCTGGCAGGATGGCGTGGCCATCGCGGGGTTCGAGCTGGGCAAGCTCTACGAATACGGCGTGAGCCAGCCCAACGGGAAGGGGAATGACTTGCTCGCTCCCGACGGCGCACGGGCTTGGTCCTGGTATCGGAAGGCTGCCGCCGCCGGCGAGCCGAATGCATTGGCACGCATCGCCGACCGGGATGACGCCGACGCCTCCGCCGAAATGGATGTTCCGAAGAAGAGCGCAGTACGGCTCGAAGCATTCAAGTACTACGCCAGCGCGGCGGAACGCGCTCGAATCGAGGGCTGGCCGGATGAGGCGTGGCGTCACTGGCGCTACCGGCGCGCGACACTGGCGCGGCTCCTCGCGCGCGAAGGCTTGATGAGCCAGGTCGCCGATGCGTACAGCTCGGTGCACGCGCAGCTCAGCTCGCACCCACCGGCGCCGCCTTAGTCAATCGATCGGCACGTGCTCGGATTGAAACTCGCCTTTCAGCTGATGGAACAGCATCGCGCGAGCCTTCTCCCAGTCGCGCTTGACCGTGCGTATCGAGGTGCCGCGCTGGGCGGCAATCTCATCGAAGGTGTAGCCGCAGAAATACTTGAGATCGACGAGCGCGGCCAGCTTCGCATCACGCACGGCAAGCTCATCGAGCGCCTCCGACAGCTGCGACAGGTTCGCTTCGTCCTGACCCAATTCAGGGACCTGTGTCGACAGCTGAGTGAATTGGAAATCGCCGCCGCGCTTCAATGCACGCCGGTCACGCACGAAATCGATGATCAGGCCCCGCATGACGCGCGCCGCGTATCCGATGAATCGCTCGCGGTCGGGGAAAACGGCATCTCGCCCGCACATTCCGAGATAGGCTTCGTGCAGGAGAGTGGTCGGGCTCACCGGCGCGCCCGCGTTGCGCCGCAATTGACGCTCCGCGAGCTGCCGCAGCTCGCCATACAGCGAGGCAAACAGCCGGCTGTGCGTCACAGACTCGGCCGCGTCCGGATGCTGTTCCGACGACACCACTAGCTCCGATCCATCCGCTCGCCTTCCCACTGCCAGGCGAATTCAGCGTAGCGAATCAACGATCGGTTCGCAACCGGCGACCTGGGGCCTGGGGCCTGGGGCCTGGGGCCTGGGGCCTGGGGCCTGGGGCCTGGGCGAACCATCCGCCCGAGTCTGGCACTTCTGCTCCGCGGATTACGATCTAGTGAATGGATCAACCCATGGTTGCTGACAGTCGCTGAGGAGGCCCCATGTCGCGAAAAATATTGCTCCTGTCCGCCGCTTTCCTGGTCGTTACGCCCAGCTTCGCGCCCGCGGGCGAGCTCGTGCCAGCAAAGCCCGAAACCGCGTCCGGCACGGTTGCGCTCGCAGGTCTTGATTTATCCACTACCGCCGGCATGGCGCAGGCTCACAGGCGTCTGACCCTCCTGGCCGAGCGTTTGTGTCGCAAGTTCCGCGATGATCGAGAAGCCGACGATTGGGCGACCTACGTGGACTGCGTTCACGACACTTTGACGAGCGCGCTCGCGAAAATTCAGCCGACGGCTTCGAGCATCGCGAAAAATTGATATTTGACGGGTCCTAATCGCTGTCCCAGCCCCCACTTGCAGCCATGCGCCTCGTTTTAGCCCCCCGCGTACAGCTGAAACGCCCCCCAGTAGAGCGGCTTGCGATACACGTTCGCCGAGTGAATCAACGCGAGCTTCGCGGTACGCAGCGCCACATCGGGCGTCTTCCCCACCTCGAGCTCCGCATACAGCCGATCCATCAAAAGCGGCGTCGCGGCATCGTCGGCCTGCCAGAGCGCACTGATGACATTGTGAGATCCGGCGCGCAGAAAGGCCCACGCCAAGCCCACCAGGCCCTCGCCGGCATAGCTGCGAACGCCCGATCCATAACAGGCGGAAACGGTCACCAAGCGCGCATGCAGCGGATGGCGCACGATCTCCCGCGCATAGAGCTTGAAATCATTCGGACTCAATGGCGCCGGTGACAGCACCACCGCGGATTCCAGCGGGCTCGAGCGGCTGGCCGTTCCATGGGCGACGAAGTGGATATAGGTGAAGTGCTCGGGACCGCTCGCCGCATACGCAGCAGGTGTCGCTCGCGCTTGCGCGATCACCGTGATACTCGGCGCGGCGAAGTGCTGTTGCACACGATCCATCTCGATAGAGGCATCGGCGACGCGGGAGGCCACGGCGTGTTTGCCCCGCACAGTCAGTATCGGTCGGCGGTGACGCCGGCGCAGCGGGGCCGTGGTGCAGCGACGCCGCCGGTGTCTGGCGCGGATCCGACCAAGCCATCGACGCCGCGGCA
>JBEKHO010000065.1:0-21132 GCA_050012215.1 Steroidobacteraceae bacterium | reverse complement strand
CCTATCCGGAAATCTTCGCCCGCTTCGCGACGAGTCTGATCGCTCATCAACAGCCGATCCGACGGCCCCGCGAATCCATTGCGCTCGACTATGAAGCCGAGCTGGCCGTGGTGATCGGCAAGCCGGGGCGCCGCATCCCCCGAGATCAGGCCCTCGATCACGTGGCGGGCTACTCCCTATTCAACGATGCGACGATTCGAGATTTTCAATTGCGCACGCCGCAATGGACGATGGGCAAGAATTTCGATGCCACCGGGGCGTTCGGCCCCTGGCTGGTGACGCCCGATGCCGCGCCGCCGGGAGCCCACGGGTTGCGCATCCAGGGCCGCTTGAACGGCCAAGTGATGCAGGATGCGCGAACCGACCAGCTCATCTTCAGCGTCCCCGCGCTGATCGAAATGATCAGCGTCGCGATGAGTCTGGAGCCGGGTGATGTGATCATCACCGGAACGCCCGGTGGCGTCGGGGCGGCACGCAAGCCACCTATTTTCATGCGGCCCGGCGATGTCTTCGAAGTGGAGATCGAGGGCATCGGTGTCCTGAGCAACGTCGTCCAGGACGAGTGAAGAGTGGAGTAGCGGCCTTGATTAGAAAGCTGTTTTCCGCGAATCCTGCGCGCATCGGTCGATTCGACGGGCCACCCAAGGACGATGCTGTCCCCGCCTCCCTGGTCGACGGGACTCCCGGTGATCTAAAGACCGATCTCATCGCCCTCCTGGGAAAGGAGATCGTCCTCCACAGGGCCATCGACCTCGTACGCTATGCCTCCGATGCGAGCCCATATCGACTCGTCCCCCAAGTCGTGGTTCTGCCCCGCACGACCGACGACATCGTCAAACTCTTCCGCTATTGCCATGAGACCGGGCGGCACGCGACGTTTCGCGCGGCGGGGACGAGCCTCAACGGTCAAGCTCTATCCGACGACATCCTGATCGATGTGCGCCGCCACTGGTACGGCGCCAAGGTGGAGGATGCCGGCCGACGCGTGAGGGCACGCCCCGGGACGATCCTCGGCCACGTCAACTCACTGCTGCAGCCGCATGGCCGGCGGCTGGGGCCGGATCCCGCCAGCTCGGGTGCCTGCACGATCGGAGGCGTGATTGCGAACAACTCCGGTGGCATGCGATGCACCGTACCAAGGGATGCCTACCATACCGTCTCCGCGCTCACGTTCGTGACACCGTCCGGCGCGGTCATCGACACGTCGAAGCCCGATGCGGAAAAGGCGTTTGCGCTGGCAGAGCCGCAGCTCGCAAAAGGATTGCTCGAGCTACGCAAAGAGCTTTTGGCGGATCCAGCGCTGGCGGATCGCACGCGTCGCAAGTACGCGATCAGGAACACGCATGGATTGCGGCTCTGTGCACTCCTCGACGGCGAAACACCGCTCGAGATCTTTCGACGCCTCCTCGTCGGCTCAGAGGGCACGCTCGCCTTCATCGCCGAAGCAGTGATAGAGACGATACCGGCGCCCCGCGTGACGAGCGTGGCATGGATTCCCGTGCCCACGATCGACGAAGCTATCGCCCTTGTTCCCGGCCTTGTCGACCTCGGTGCCACTGCCGTTGAGCTCATGGTCGCCCCGGCGCTCACCGCGGCCGGTCAAGCCTTTGCGGAAACGCCCTGCTACTGGAAGACGCTCGATCCCAAAGCGGCTGCCCTGCTCGTCGAGGTCGGCGCCGAGGATTCGGCCTCGCTCGAAGCAACACAGCAGCAGGTTCTCGAACTCGTGAGTACCGCCAAGCTGATCAGGCCGGTCGAGTTCACGAGCGTCGCCGAGGCCATCGAGCTCGCCTGGCACGTCCGAGAGGGACTTCTGGGGTTGATCGGCAAGAATCGCCCGGAAGGCTCGACTCTCATCACGGAGGACGTGTGCTTTCCGCCGGAGCGTCTGGCACAGGGTGCGCGCGACGTCCAGGAACTTCTTGCCAAACATGGTTTCATTCCCGGCGTCGCGGGGCACGCCGCTCACGGGAACCTTCATTTCACTCTGGTCGCGGATTTCGGTGACGCCAAGGGTCGATCCCGGTACGCGGATTTCATGACCGAGCTCGTGGAGCTCGTCGTCAGGAAGCATGACGGCTCCCTGAAGGCCGAGCACGGAACCGGCCGGAACATGGCCCCGTTCGTCGTCTCGGAATGGGGCGAGAAGGCCGCTGCCATGATGTGGCGCATAAAGAAGCTCGCCGATCCTCACGGGATCCTCGCACCGGACGTGATCCTGACCCGCGACCCGAGCCTTCACCTGAAGAATCTGAAGTCCTTCCCTCAAATCGAGGGGGTGACGGGTTCCTCGCAATGCATCGAGTGCGGATTCTGCGAACCTGTCTGCCCGAGCCGCAATGTCACCATGACACCGCGTCAACGGATTGTCGTGCGGCGGGAGATGGTGCGCCAGAAGGTTGACTCCGCCGTGCTCGCACAACTCCAACGGGAGTACCAGTATGACGGGATCGAGACCTGCGCAGGCGACGGCACTTGCGCCATTCCCTGTCCGATCGGAATCAACACAGGGGCGTTGATCAAGGAGTTCAGAGCGCGCGAGAACGGTCCTGCAGGGGAGGCCGTGGCGTTGCGCCTCGCGCAACACTGGAAAGCGGTCGAACGCGCGTCGCGCGCGGGCCTGCGCGGAGCGCACGCGCTTTCCTCCGTGTTCGGAGTGAAGCCGCTCACCGCCCTTGCCGCTGCCGCGCGCAGTGTCGTCAGCCCGGACCTGTTGCCCGCGGTGCCCGGGCCAATGCCACGCGCCGCTGCGAGGCCGCCCAAAACCGACCGGAACGGTGCCGCGGGAGTCTATTTCTGTGCGTGCATCAACCGCATGTTCGGTCGCGATCCCGCCGGGCCGGCCGGCCCTTCCCTTGCGGAAACCTTTGTCGCCTTGTCCAAGCGCGCCGGCAAGCCGCTGTGGATTCCGCCGGATGTCGCTGGCCTTTGCTGCTCGACCCCATGGAAATCGAAAGCCTACACCCAAGGCCACAAGTTCATGGCGCAAGCCGTTGCCGAGGCGCTATGGCGCTGGAGCGATGGAGGAGCTCTTCCCATCGTCGTCGACGCCGCCTCGTGTACCCTGGGTCTCAGAGAGGATGTCGCGACGCAGCTCGAAGGAGAGCGAAAGGAACAGTACCAGAGCCTGAAGATCATCGACTCGATCGCATGGTGTCGTGATCTTCTGCCGAACCTGGCAATCTCTCGAACGCTGCGGCGGGTCGCCGTGCATCCGACGTGCTCGACGACGCATCTCGGGCTGGCTGGCGCACTCAGACAGATTGCGGGGCGCCTGGCCGACGAAATCGAGGTCCCGGTTGGAACTACCTGCTGCGGCACTGCCGGCGACCGGGGACTGTTGCATCCGGAGCTGGTCGTTTCGGCGACGCGGGAGGTGCGAGCGGTGCTGGATGCGCGGCCATGCGACGCCTATCTCTCGGCGAACCGCACCTGTGAGATGGGCCTGCGGCACGCGACCGGACGGCCTTACGAGTCTTTCATTTTCCTGCTGGAGGAACTCAGTCGTCCCGAGGCGGAATAACGGACCCACTACCATGCAATATTCCGACTACAAATGCTTCCAGTTCCGGTTCGATGCCGGCGTCGCATTTGCCAGCATCAATCACCCGCCGATCAATCTTCTCGATGAAGTTCTGTCGCTGGAATTCGACACACTCGGCAGGGAGCTCGAGGCCGATGAGAGCGTCCGTGTTGTGGTCTTGCAGAGCGCGCTTCCCGATTTCTTCATAGCCCACTCTGGTTTGGGCCGCGTTGGCGCCGCCTCCAAAAAGGTGTCCCATACGCGCAGCTTTCGTCTTACGCAGATGATCGGCGAGCGGCTCAGGAACATGCCCAAGGTGACCATTGCCAAGATCGAGGGGCGGGCCCGGGGCGGGGGGAGTGAGATCGCGCTGGCCGTGGACATGTGTTTTGCTGCCGTAGGCAAGGCGATCTTCGGCCAGCCTGAGGCGGCGGTTGGGCTTGTGCCTGGCGGTGGCTCCACGCAAAGATTGCCACGGCTCATCGGGCGGGGACGCGCCTTGGAGGTGCTCCTGGGTTGCGATGATCTCTCGGCAGAACTGGCAGAACGTTACGGCTATATCAACCGAGCGTTGCCGGCGGACGAACTGACGCCCTTTGTCGAGAGACTCGCCCACCGCATCGCCTCGTTTCCTGCGCACACCGTCGCTCACATCAAGGCGGCCGTGGATCTAGGGGCATTCGGTTCCTTGGCGGAGGGGCTTCTGGTGGAAGCCCATGAGTCCGATTTGAGTGTCGCTAGCGAGGTGACACAGGCGCGCGTGGCCAACGCATTAAAGGTCGGCGCCGAAACTTATGAAGGCGAGCTGGAGTTGGCATTTTTGTCGAGACTCTCCCCGATAGGACAAAGATAACTCCCCCGGCCTGAGTCAGCGAATGACCGTACCCGCTGCAACGCGGTAGCTCAAAGATAGGATTGAGTGGTCCCCGCTGTTACAAAAATACCGCGTTATCCTCGGTGCGCCAGGTCACTGCCGGCGCCGAAGAGCCACTTCATGGCGAGACTCGTCGGCGCGTTTTCGATGAGCTCGCGACGGCCTCCGGCTGCCCTGAGCCGGACATGTGGAAAAAGCCACTCGCATCGAGCAAACCTGGTCGGCTCACGAAGCCACCGTGAAGCCACGGAGGAGCACGGTACTCTCGATGCCCGTTGCGGTGTGTAGCGAAGAGTCGCGCATCGATTTATCGCGTCGCCGGGTCCACAAATGGGTCCACAAACGACTCCTCGCGCGAAGTGGAATGCTCGCAACTACTTGATTGCTGTGTGAATGTCGGTCGTGTTCGGGAAGTTCCCAAAGCAGATGCGCTACCAGACTGCGCCATGCCCCGTGCCGGTCCCGATCGATCCAGGCGGCCGGCACCCTATCAGGTTCCCGGCCCCGTCGCTCTGGCCAAGCCCGGCCCGCTCCCCGGTGCCCCGACGGGGCGAAATTTCCTTCTCGATCCGTGTTCGCGCCGACGGATTGGATAGAATGTCGCGGCGAACAAAAAATGCCGGGGGATGTGGGATGAAGCGCACCGAAAGGAATCGTATCGGCTTCCTGATACACGACGTATCGCGACTCAGGCGCACGGCGTTCGACCACCTCATGAAGCCCCTCGATATCACGCGCTCGCAGTGGTGGGTGCTCAATGGGCTCTCGATCCACGGCAATCAAGGCATCACGCAGTCGGCGCTGGCGAAGCTCCTGGATCTCGGCAAGGTTGCGCTCGGCGGCATCGTGGAACGCCTGGAGGCGCGGGGTTTCGTTGAACGCCGTCCCGATGCGTCGGATCGGCGCATAAACCGCGTGTTCTTGACCCGCAAGGGCAATCAAATCTTGGAGCAGGGGTGGAAGATCGGCCTCACCCTGGACTCTCGGGTGATGCGCGGCATCTCGATGGCGCGCAAAAATCTGCTGGCCGACATCCTGCAGGCCATGAAGTTGAATCTGATCGCGCTGGATGCAGTCCCGGGCTCCAAGGCCCAAGTTCGCGGATAGCGGCGCGCTTCAGCGCCCGAATCGAGCCGCCGTAATGATCAGCGCCTGCGCTTGCTTCAGGTGCGGGATGTCGATCATTTTCCCGTCGAGCCCCACCGCGCCGGAGCCCGGCGCGGACTCGAATGCGGCCACCACCCGGTGCGCGTGGGCGATTTCTTCGGCGGAGGGCATGTAGCTCTCGTTGATTGCCTGTACCTGCGCCGGATGGATCGCGAGGCGCCCGGTGAACCCTTCCGCCCGCGACGCACGCGAGGCCGCATAGAGGCCCTTCTCATCGCGAAAATCTGCATACAGCGTGTCGATGGGCTGAACTCCCGCGGCTCGCGCACCCAGCAACATCAAGGAACGCACCACCCGGTAATTGAAGGCCCATTCTCCCGACGCCTCGCGATTCGTGCTCGCGCCGAGAGCGGCGGCCAAATCCTCGGCGCCCCATGTCAGTCCAACGAGTCGAGACAGACGCGCGGCCGCGTACCCGCCCAGGTTGAACGGCGCCGCCGCGGTTTCGGTCGCCACCGGCAGCACGCGCGTCGATCCGACGGCAACTCCCGCCTGCGCCTCCAGCGCGTCCAGATAGAAGGACAATCTGGCAACGTCCGCGGGTCCTTCGGCCTTGGGGAGCATCACGCCGTCGGGGGCGGCCGCGACGACCGCCGACAGATCGGCCAGCGCAAGCGTCGAGTCCAGAGAATTGATGCGGACCCAAAGCTCCGTCCGGCGCCCCGCCTTCGGCCGGGCCCTCAGATACTCGGCCGCCAATCCGCGCGCGCGTGCCTTGTTTTCAGACAGCACGGAATCTTCGAGATCCAGGACCAATGCATCCGCGCCGGCCCGATCGCCGTTGCCGAGCTTCTTCTCGCTGTCGCCGGGAATGAACAGCAGCGATCGCAGCACGTTCATTGGGCGGGCCGCCTGCGCTGCAGTCCGGTGCGTTTGCACGAGGCCACGAGTTCGTTGCGCTGGTTGTAGGCACGGTGCACGAACGTGACGATGCCCTGATCGGGTCGCGATTTCGAGTCGCGCAGCTCGATCACCTCCGTCTCGATGTGCAGGGTATCGCCATGAAATACCGGCCGCGGGAAACGCACCTCGTCCCAACCGAGGTTGGCGACCGCCGTGCCGAGCGTGGTATCGCCGACGGAGATCCCGACCATCAGTCCCAGCGTGAATACCGAATTGACCAACCGTTGGCCGTATTCGGTGCTGCGCATGTACTCCTCATCCAAATGGAGCTGCGCGGGATTGTGAGTCATGGTCGTGAAAATCACGTTGTCCGTTTCAGTGACGGTCCGCCGGATGGCATGTTGAAACACCTGACCGACGTGAAACTCCTCGAACCATAATCCGGGCATGTGATGTCGATCAGGAATAATGCCGTGGGAACAGTATTTTGAAGGTCGTGCCGACACCTTCCACCGACTTCAACTCGATCGACGCATCCAGCATGTCGCACAAGCGCTTGACGATGGACAGGCCGATGCCCTCGCCGGTATCCGCGCCCGCGGCTTCCTCGGTGCGCGGCGTCTTTGACTTGCCCTCCAGCGCAACGGACATGGGCTTTCCGGCATCGGAGGGAATGCCGGGTCCGGTGTCCTGAATGGACAGCACCCAGCGCTTGGGATCGTTGGCCTCGCTGTCGCCCCAGCTCACCGTGATTCCGCCCTCGCGCGTGAACTTGACCGCATTCAATATCAAATTCTGGGCGATGCGCCGAATCTTCACCGCATCGCCATCGGCGGCAAAGCCCGGCGGCCCGTCGCATCGCAGAAACAATCGGTGCTGTTGCGCCAAGGGGCGTATTCCCTCGCAGAGCTGCTGCATGATCGGGCTCACGTCCAAGGAATCGATGCGCCGTTGCTCGCGTCCGGCCTGCAGCCGCGCCAAGCTGGTCACGTCGTCGAGCAAGTGATGGAGCGAGGTTACGTTACGCATCAAGATGCGCACGAAGTCGTCGCGGGAGGAATCGCGCAGTTCGCTATGCGTGAGCGCCACCGTGGCGTTGGCCACCACGCCGAGATTGCCGCGCAGATCGTGGGCCGCTTGCCGCCACAAATCGCCGCGCTGTTGTTCCAGTTCCCGGATTTCCTCCAACGCGCTTTCCAGATCCTTCACGTGGCCTGCGGCTTCCTGTTTCTGAAGCTCGAAGTACTGGCCTACACTTTCTTCGATGCCGGTGCTGCACATGGCCGCCCAGACTCGCCGCGCTGCTGCAGTCGCGGCGTGCGACAGCTCGGCATGCGCAGCCGTGTAGGAATCGAGTTCGGCCACCACGCATTCGTTCAATTTACCGAGTTCACGCGTGACCTCGCGCAGGTCGTACCCTTGCCGCCAGCGCTGCAAGCCGTGCGCGGCAGCGGGCTGCTGACCGGCCTCTTGAACGGCGTCGGCGGCGCTGCTGACCGGCCCCTGCAGGGCACGCTCGAACGTGGCGAGCATCGAGGGAATGTGATCCAGCAGCTGAACACGAGGCAGCGAGTCGCCCGTGGTGACCTTTGGATCCCACTTGATCGCCAGTTGCCAGGCTTGAAGGATGGCATCGCGCCGGCCCCTCAAGTGCAAGGCCAACGCGGTGAGTTCCGCTTGAACGTCTTCCATGCTGCTCCCCGTGACCTGCAGGCCAGGAATTCTGGGGCGTCTGGTCGCGATTTTCAATGGCGAATTCAATCGCTCAGTTGCTCCAGCGCCACGCCCCGGGTCGAGGGGCCGAAAGCCCCGATTGCGGCGATGCCGATGGCCATGGCCGCCCCGATGAACAGGGCCACCGCGGGGACGCCCCCGTCGGCGAGCAGGATACCGACGATGAGCCCTGCAAAGGCCGCGGCCAGGCGGCTCCAGGAATAGACGAACCCCACAGCACGGGATCGGATGCGTGTGGGGAAGAGTTCGGCTTGATAGCCGTGGTACGCATACGACATGACGTTTGCGGCCAAGGTGAAGAGGATGCCGAGCACAATGAGCGCGACCGCCGTCGTGGCCACGGCAAACGCCGCCATCGCGCCGCCCATGCAGGCAAGCCCGACAATGATCTGCGTCTTGCGTTCGACCCTGTCGGCAAACAAGGTCCCGAGCAGCGGCCCGACGGGCTGTGCGATCGCGATCACGAAAGCGTACTCGAGACCGTGGGTGAGGGTGATGCCGCGCGCGGTCAACAGGGTCGGCAGCCATGAATTGAAGCCGTAGAACCCGATCACCTGGGCGACATTGAAAACCGACAGCATCAGCGTCCGGCCCCGGTATCTCGGCGCGAATATGTCGGCCAGCCGCGCGCGCCGCTCGGGGTGGACGTATTGTTGCTCGGTGGCTTGGGTTGTATCGACGGCTCCGGCCAAGCTGCCGTGGCCGTCCGAGCCGGCAGGTTTGTCGGAGCCGGCGCGCTCGGCCGCCACGCGGCGCTCGAGTGCCTCGACGATGCGCTCGGCCTCGTCGAGCCGCCCTTGGGAGGCGAGCCAACGGGGGCTCTCCGGAATGCCCGTGCGCAGCGCCCATACGGCCATCGCGCCCACCGTGCCAAACAGCACCACCCACCGCCAGCCGTCGAACCCCAGCGGTGCTCGCGGTACCAGAAGCCAGCTGAAGAGCGCCACGACCGGCACGATGCTGAAGCAGATGCATTGGTTCACGCAGAACGCGCGTCCCCGCAGCGACGAGGGCGTCAACTCGACCAGATAGGTATCGACGGTGACCAGCTGAACGCCGAATCCCACGCCGGCGATGAACCGCCAGACGTTGATCCACTGTCCGGTGCTCTGGAACGCCATGATCGCGGTGGCGGCGACATACCAGATCAATGACCAGGTGAATACGGCCTTGCGGCCGAAGCGGTCGGCCGAGTGTCCGAACGCGACGACGCCGACCCACAAACCCGCGAACGTGGAGAAAACGAAGGTGCCGAACCCCGCAACTCGCACCACCTTGAGCGAGGAGAAAAATCCCAGGGATTCCGGCGTGAACAGCCGGCTGCCGACCATCCCCGGAGCGACGTAAGCCGTGAAAAAGAGATCGTAGAACTCGAACACGCCGCCGAGCGAGATGAGCACGACGATGGTCCACACCGTACGCGACGAGGGGAGCCGATCGAGCCGCGCCGCGAGCCGCGCGGCGGCGGAGGCGCTCACCCCGTGAAACCTGGAATGCGCCTCGCCAGCGGACTTTGCGCCAAGCGCTTCGCGCGGCGCACGGCGGCGCGAAAATCCGCAGTGACGTCCTCGACGGCGATATTGCGGCGGAAAAAGTCCGCCCAGATGAATTCCACGAACGCCGCGTCCGTCTTGCGGAAGCCGCCGGCATCCCGGACGAACCCCGCCAACGAGCGATAGACATCGTCGACCAGCTTTCTGAGACTCGCGGGAAGGTGATGGTAGGTGTGACGCACGCCGTTCCCGTCCAGCGGATGGACCCAGGAACGCTTCTCCATTTCGGCCCAGAATTTCGTCGGGTGCAGCGCGGAGAAATCCGCTTCGACACTGAAAAACGCCTCCTTGACACGAGCGTCGAGCGCGGCGCGAGCCAAGTGGTGGTGATCGGTGATGTACAGCCGCAATTCGGGGCCGATGACAGCGGGCATCGGATGTGCTTCCAGGAATGCCTCGCGCTCATCCGGTGACAGCTTCATCAGGCGATTGCGCTTGACCTCCACTTCGAGCATGCCGACGGTGAGCTGGGTGGGATAGAGTGACTTGACCAAGGCGCGCTTGAGTTTTGACATGAATTTTTTGGACCGTGATCTTATACGCCGGCGCTAGCGTATATCTTTTATGCGCGGCGGACACCTGTGCTGGACGCTGCCCCGTCAAGCTGACTACCATTGGGCCGACCCATGCCGCTATTCGAAGTGACCCTGCTGCTCCTGGCCATCGCGGTCGTCCTCATGCAGGCGGCCCGGTATCTGCGCGTGCCTTATCCTGCGTTGCTCGCGCTGGTGGGTGGTTGCGCGACGGCATTGCCTTTCGCACCCCATCTGACCATCGAGCCGCGCCTGGCGCTCGCGCTGTTCGTCGCGCCCGCGGTCATGGACACGGCCTTCGAGCTGCCACCCCGGGAATTGATGCGCAACTGGGTGCCGCTCGTCTCGCTCGCGGTGCTGCTTGTGCTGGTGACCACGGCGGT
The DNA here is from genome assembly GCA_050012215.1 of Steroidobacteraceae bacterium. GTDB lineage: Bacteria > Pseudomonadota > Gammaproteobacteria > Steroidobacterales > Steroidobacteraceae > Bog-1198. The sequence goes on along the minus strand of JBEKHO010000065.1, from coordinate 10,522 downwards.
GGTCGCCTGGGTCGGCGTCACCTTCGGCGGCCTCACGGCGGCGGCGGGGATCGCGCTCGGTGCCATCGTCGCCCCGCCCGATGCGGCCGCGGCGGCCGCGGTGCTGAGCGAATTCGACCTGCCCCGCCGCGCGATGGCCGTCCTGCAGGGCGAGAGCCTGCTGAACGACGCGGTGGCGCTGCTCGCGTTCGGCATCGCCGTGTCGGCCGCCACCATCCCGGGCGCATCGCTCGCGCCCCTCGTACCGCCGCTTCTGATCGCGGTGCCGGGCGGTATCTTCGTGGGGTTGCTGGTGGGCGTGGTCGGCACCCGCCTGTTGAAAACCGTGGCGGGAACCTTGTCCGCGATCATTGCGCAGTTTCTGTTGACCTTCGGCACCTGGATACTCGCCGCCCATTTGGACTTTTCGCCCATCCTCGCCGTGGTCGCACTCGCCGCCGTGGCGGCGCGCGAGATGCCGAAGCGCACCAACGCGCGCGACCGGATCAATTCGAACGCTGTGTGGTCGACGGTGACGTTCGTGCTCAACGTACTGGCGTTTCTCCTCATGGGGCTTCAGGCCCGGGCCATCGTGACCGGGATGCGCGACGAGGCGCTGTCGCATGCACTGGCGTTCGCCGGCCTGGTGCTCGCTGCCGTGATCCTGGTGCGCATCGTCTGGGTCATGGCCTACGGCCTGGCAATCCGCCGCTTTCGCTCCTACTTCGAGAAGCGCACCGTGCGCGGCACGGTGCCGGACGCACGGGTCGGCATTTTGGTCTCCTGGTGCGGCATGCGCGGACTCGTGACGCTCGCCACCGCCCTGGCGTTGCCGGCCGGGTTTCCGCACCGCGAGGAGATCGTCCTGAGCGCCTTTACCGTGGTGCTGGGCACGCTCGTGCTGCAGGGCTTCACGATTCGTCCGCTGATCGCGTGGCTCGGCATCCCAAAGGACGACTCGCTCGATCAGGAGATCGCGGCAACCCGCCGGGAGATGCTGGACGCGGGACTCGAGGCCTTGAGTCGGGAACCGGGAGCGCTGGCCGATCAGGTGCGCGCCGAATTCGCGACGGCGCGCGCCGCCAGCGTCGACCGCGCGCGGCCGGACACGCCGCAGGACGCGATGCGGCGCACCGCGCTCAAGGCGGAGCGGGCGTTGCTGATCGATTGGCGGCAACAGGGCCGGATCCCCGACGATGTCTATCACCGTCTCGAGGACGAATTAGATCGGCGCGAGCTGGAGGTCACCTCGAGCGGCGCAACCTGGCTCGAGGTGTGAATGTAACTCATTGATTATATTGTTTTTTAATCGCTGGATATTGCAACTTGGCGTGCCAACACCCATAAAGACAACTGAAGCGTGCGTATCCAACGCGCGGCATGCCGCGAGGTGAATCATGGCCACAGGTTGGGCCGGCGACGGAGCAGTGCAGGATCAAATCGATGCGACGGTGCGCGACGGCATCAAGCGCGCGCAAAGCCGGCTGCCCCAAGGACCCTCGGCTACTCATTGCGTCGAATGCGGCAACGAAATCCCGGAGGCGCGCAGGCAGGCGTTCCATGGCGTGCGCATGTGTGTCACCTGCCAGGACGCGCAAGATCAAGAGGCAGCTCGCTTCAGCGGATACAATCGTCGCGGGAGCAAAGACAGCCAATTGCGGTGAGCAGCACCGAGCTCAGCGACGCCCTCTTCTCGGCCAAAGCGCAGTACGCCGCCCGTAACCCGTCGAGCCGTGCGCAATGGCAATCGGCCTCCCGCGCAATGCCGGGGGGAAATACCCGCACGATCCTCTACTTCGATCCATTTCCTCTGTGCATGGTTCGCGGCGAGGGATGCCATCTGTTCGACGCCGACGGACACCGCTACGTCGATCTGTTGGGCGAGTACACGGCGGGAATTTTTGGACATTCGAATTCCGTCATCCGCGCTGCGCTGATCGATGCACTGAATAACGGCATCAGCTTGTCCGCGCACAACGAGGCCGAGATCCGCCTGGCCAATCTCATCCGGGACCGCTACGCCTCGATGGAGCTCGTGCGATTCACCAATTCCGGAACCGAAGCCAACCTGATGGCCATCGCCACGGCGATCGCCTTCACCGGCCGACGCCGTATCCTGGTGTTTGCCGGCGCCTATCACGGCAGCGTGCTGAAGTTCGGTGGCGCGCCCTCGCCCATCAACGTGCCGCATGACTTCCTGATTGCCCCCTACAACGACATCGACGCCGCGCGGACGCTCCTGCGCAGGCATGCGGGCGAGCTCGCCGGCGTGCTGGTGGAACCGATGCTCGGCTCCGCGGGCTGCATCCCGGGCGATCCGCCATTTCTGCACATGCTCGCCGATGAAACCCGCGCTGCGGGCGCGCTGCTGATATTCGATGAGATCCAGACATCGCGGCTTTCGGCCGGAGGACGCCAAGCGCTGCTCGGCATTCGGCCCGATCTGACCACCCTCGGCAAGTACCACGGTGGGGGTTTGTCGTTCGGGGCCTTCGGCGGCCGCGCCGACGTGATGTCGCTTTACGATCCGCGCAATGCGCAGCATCTGTCGCACGCGGGCACGTTCAACAACAACGTGCTGTCGATGGCCGCGGGCTTCGCGGGACTGTCGGCGGTGGCGACGGCGGAGGCACTCGATGGCTTGAACCGCCGCGGGGATTTGCTGCGCGAGGAGCTCGGCCGCCTGTTCGCTGAAACGGGATCCGGTCTTCGCGCCTCGGGGCTCGGCTCGCTGCTGACTCTTCATGCCGGCGCCGGACCTGCATCGAATGCGGAGGCGGGCGCACTCGTGTTCTTCGATTTGCTCGAGCGTGGATTTTATGCGGCGCCGAGGGGACTGATCGCGCTCTCCCTGGCGATCGAGGATTCCCACATTGCAGCCTTTCTCGAGGCGATGCGGGAGCTACTGGCCAAGCGCGCGGGACTGCTCTAGCTCCGAGGGATCAACACGTGCACCCCGATGACGCCGTAGCGACGCGGCCCGACTCCTCCCGGGCGTGGAGCTCCGACAGGCTGCGATAGAGCGTCGTTCGCTGCACGGCCGGGCGCCCGAGCGAGGCCGCCAGTGAGAGCATGTCGGATTGCGTCATCTCCTGGCCATGCGTCGCGCCCGCCGCGCGGGTGATGCTCTCGTTCATCAGCGTACCGCCGAGATCGTTGGCGCCGGCACGCAGCGCCTCGCGCATTCCCGCACGTCCCATCTTCACCCAGGACGCCTGAATGTTCTCGACGTGCGGATGAAGGACGAGCCGTGCGACGGCGTGTACCAGAATCGCCTCGCGCAGCGTGGGGCCCGGCCGCGCGCGCCCGCGCCGGTAGAGCGGAGCCTCGTGCGCGACGAACGGCAGCGGCACGAACTCGGTGAGCCCCTGCGTGCGCCGCTGCAAATCTCGCAACCTCAACAGATGCAGCGCCCAATCGCCGTACCGGTCGACGTGCCCGAACATCATGGTCGAGGTCGTGGGAAGGCCCACCTCGTGCGCCGTCTCGATCACTTCGAGCCACTCCTCGGTGCGCAGCTTGTCGGGACAGAGTATGGCGCGCACCTCATCGACGAGGATTTCCGCGGCCGTGCCAGGGAGGCTGCCGAGGCCTTCGCTTTTCAGCAGCGACAGATAGTCGCGCAGCGGCATTGCGAGCGTCTCGGCGCCATGCCAGACCTCGAGCGGCGAGAAGGCATGCACGTGCATCCGCGGATCCGCAGCTTTCAAGGCGCGAACTATCTCGAGATAGGTATCGCCCGTGAAACTCGGGTGAATGCCGCCCTGCAGGCACACCTCGGTTGCGCCGCGGCTGCCCGCCTCGAGCGTTCGTTCGACGATCTCGGCGATGTCGAGCAGATAGCCGCGCTCGGCACCCTCGCGCTTGCGCGTGCCCTTCGAAAAGGCGCAGAAGCTGCAATGGTAACCGCAGATGTTGGTGTAATTGATGTTGCGGTTCACGACGTAGGTCGCGGTATCCCCGTTGACGCGCGCCCTCAGCCGGTCCGCCGCCTCGCATACCTCGCGCAGGTCGCTCCCCCTGGCGCGGAAAAGCTCTGCGACCGCGTCGGCGTTCAGATGCTCGGCGCCGAAATCGGCGATCTCCCGCAGGAGAATGTCGACGCGGGTGCTCTCGATGCGCCCATAGCGCGTCGCAAAACTTGCAGGAAGATCGGTGCTTCGGCCCGTTCGCCACGCATCTTCGCGTCCGAGCGCATCGCCGTCGCTCTGTTCCAGCACCGCGCGGCGCATGCCCGCATCGATCCAGACCTCGGGCGATTTCGCGTACTTTGGATAGACCGTGAGGCGTTGGACCAAGGTCTTGCCCGCCGCCTCGGTCTGCTCGCGCAGGTGCTCGAGTTCCGGCCACGGCGCTTCCGGGTTCACGAAATCGGGCGTTAACGGCGATACGCCGCCCCAATCGTTGATGCCGGCCTGCACCAGCGACGGAAGCGGCGCCGGCGAGAGATTGGGAGGCGCCTGGATGCTCATGGCGGGGCCGAACAGGACTCGCGCAGCCGCGATGCTCCACAACAGCTCCTCGGCGTCGGCGGCCGGCGCATCGGCCATGATCGTGCCCCGCTTGGGCACGAAATTTTGAACGATGATTTCCTGGATGTGCCCGTAGCGCTCGTGCAGCTCGCGAATGGCGAGGAGCGCCTCGATGCGTTCGCCGCGGGTTTCGCCGATGCCGATCAGAATACCGGTGGTGAACGGAATCCGTTGTCGTCCGGCCTCGGCAATGGTGGCAAGCCGCAGAGCCGGCTCCTTATCCGGCGATCCGTAATGCGGGCCACCCTTCTCGCAGAGTCGCGCCGCCGAGCTCTCCAGCATGAGACCCATCGATGCGCACGCCGGCCGCAGCATCGCCATCTCCTCTGCCGTCATGCAGCCGGCGTTGATATGCGGCAAGAGCCCCGTTCGATCGCGAACCGCAGCAGCGGCCTGCGAGAGATAATGAAGCGTGCTCTCGAACCCGTGCGCGGTCAGCCAGTCACGTGCGGCTCGGTAGCGAAGTTCCGGCCGTTCGCCCAACGTGAACAGCGCCTCCTTGCAGCCCAACCGGGCACCCTCGGTCGCGATCGAGACCGCCTCCTCGATCGACAGGTAGGGACTTTTGAGCCGCCGCGGCGCCTGAGCGAAGGTGCAGTAGTGACAGGAGTCGCGGCACAGCTGCGTGAGCGGCAGAAACACCTTCGGGGAGTAGCTCACCAGCGTTCCGTATCCTGAGTCCCGGAGCGCACCCGCGCGATGCGCGAGATCCGTAAAGGACGCCGCTTTGAGAGCTTGCGCGCTCGCCCAGGCGGTTGTCGCCGGCGAGGTGCGAGCTCCGCGCAGCAGTGACGCCATGGCTCCCGCCTCGTGGTCCTCCTCGAATCTCGCCCGCAAAACTTCGAGATCCTCGGGCGTGTCGATGTCGAACGACACCGTCGGCTCGCACAGTTCGTGCGCGTCGGGGCCCGCCTCGCGCACATGCTTCGAGAAACTGTCGGGGCCGAACGACGGCTGAAACGACGTGCGGGGTTCGAGCACCACCAGGTTGGTCCCGGTCCCCTCCTTGCAGCGCACGAGAACGATCGCACGGTTCTGCTGGTTCCGCAGGCGGGAATAGTTCTGGACCAGACGCGACAAGACCTCCGCAGTCAGCGTTGCGAGATCGGAAGGCAGCAAGACCGCGAGACTCGCACCCTGTTTCGCCGCGGCGTCTAGCCCCAGCACGCAGGCCTGGTTGAGGGAGCTGTCTGCATCGTCCACGACCACCGCCCCACGGGCACGGGCTGCCGCAGCGACGCGAGGATCGGGCGTCACCACGATGATGCCGGCAAACAGGCCGGCACTGCGCAGCACATCCAAGGTGCGGCAGGCGAGGAGATACGCAAACTCTTCGCGCGTCTCGCCGAGAGCCGCGGACAGGCGTCGTTTGGCCTCCGCGAGCCGCTTGACCGGGACGACCGCCCAGACCGCGCTCACCATTGACGCACCTCCCGCCTCCTGAGGCGGGGCACGACCTGGTCTGCGAACAGCGTGAGGAATCGTGCCTGGTCGGGTCCCGGCGCATGGAACACCAGATGATCGAATCCCATATCGATGTAGGCGCCGATCTTTTCCGTGGTCTCGTCCGGATCGCTCGACACGATCCAGCGCGACACGGTGCGCTCGATCGGCAGCGCGTCCGCGAGTTTCTCCATTTCCTTCGGATCGCCGACGTGATCTCTTTCTTCCGGCTTCAAGGCCAACGCGCCCCAGTAATGGGTATCGCTGGCGGCTCGATCGCGGTCGGTATCGAATGAGACCTTCATCTCGATCATGCGCTCGAAGCCGAAGTCCCGGCCGCGACCCGAGGCATCGATGCCGGCTTGCACGTTCGGCAGCAAGGTCTCCGTGTACAGCTCGCGCTTCTTGCCGCTGGTGCAGATGAAGCCGTCGCCCTCCATACCGGCGAGCTTGGCCATGAACGGCCCGGCCCCCGCCACGAACAACGGCACGGGCTTTGCCGGCCGATCGTACAGCGTCGCCAATCGGGTCTTGTAGTATTGACCCTCGAAACTGACTCGCTCCTCGGACCAGAGCGCACGGATCAGCCGGAGCGCCTCGCGGAAGCGCGCCGTGCGCTCCTTCTGCTCGGGCCAAGTGAAGCCGGTCGCGGGCACCTCGTTCAAGGATTCCCCGGTCCCCATGCCGAGCACCACACGGCCCGGGAACATCGTGCCCAAGGTGGCGAAGGCCTGGGCGACGATCGACGGGTGATAGCGAAAGCTCGGCGTGAGCACGCTGGTTCCCATGACGATGCGCTCGGTGCGGGCGCCGAGCGCGCCCAGCCATGACAAGGAGAACGGGGCGTGGCCGCCGGTGTGCCGCCACGGTTGGAAATGATCGCTGATCCATACCGAATCCAATCCGAGCTTTTCCGCCAGCACGGCGAAGTCCAGGAGCTCGTTCGGCCCGAATTGCTCCGCGGACGCCTTGTACCCGATTTTGATCATGATGCACCCTTGTCCGGCTGGCTTGAACCCAAATCCGGCCGGCGGCGAAGAACCTCGAGGCACGCCTGCGCCAGATTGCGCCGATCGGCCGGCGACCTCATGAGAATGGCTGCCGTCTCGATCTGCGGATCGCCGGCCTCGCGCGCTCCGATCAGGGCTCGGTCGCCCTCATCGATCAGCATCACGTCCAAAAAATCGCGATATTGCCGGGCAATTTCCAGAGCAGACACCGGCAGAGCGAGCTCGTTCATGATTTTCGCCGCGGGGCCCTTGACCGCGGCCCCCGCGATCAGCGGCGAGACGGCGATCACGGGAGCCCGGACCCGCCTCAAGAGCTCCTTGAGGCCGGGAACCGCCAGAATGGGCGCGATGCTCAAGTACGGATTCGACGGACAGAGCACGATGCCCGCGAGATCCGGCCGCTCGAGGGCGGCGCGCACCTCGCCCGACAGCGTCGCGAAGCGCTCGGCACCGTAACGGAATCCTCGTACCGCGGGAGCGCAGCGATGCCTCACGAAGTACTCCTGGAACGGCAACTCGCCGAGTTCGGTGGACACCGTCGTGGGCGCAGCCTGATCGCACATCGGCAACAGTTCGGCGGCAATGCGAAAACGCTGCGCGAGCGTGCGGCTGATCTCGGTGAGCGTCATCCCTGCCGATTGCAACTCCCGCCGGTATAGATGCAATGCGATGTCGCGATCGCCCAATTGAAACCAGGTGTCGACACCGAGCTCCCGCCACTGCGCCTGCACCTGCCAGGTTTCGTCCGCCCGACCCCATCCCTGCTCCGGATTGGCGACGCCGGCGAGCGTATACAGCACGGTGTCGAGATCCGGGCAGATCGGCAGTCCCCGATGCTCGAAATCGTCGCCGGTATTGACGATGACGGAGAGCGCGCCGGGTGCGAGAACTTGATTCAGACCGTCCGCCAACTTCGCGCCGCCGACGCCCCCACATAATGCAACGATGTGCTGCATCGGTGCCGCCTACTTGAACAGGTCTTCGGACAACGGCCGCAACAGATCGGCCGCTCGCGCCGAGTCGTCGCGCCAGGCGATCGGCAGTCCGCGCGCGAGCACCACGGGCCGCCCTTCGGCGCCCGCCCCCATGACCAGTTCGGCTGCCGCCGCCAGGCCGTCGGCGGTTGCGACCTGCGTCACTTTGAGCGTGCGCCCGAACCGGTCCTCGTCGCCCCGCCGGTCGAGCAGAGTCACGAATCCGGCCGCACCGATGGCAGTCCCGCACACCCCGCGCCTCCAAGCCCGGCCGAACGAGTCGGTGATCACCACCGCGGGCGATACACCGAGCAACGCCCGAAGAGAGTCACGCAACCGACGCGCCGATGCGTCCGGATCCTCGGGCAACAGCAGCACGCGGCGGCCGGAGCCGGGAACATTCGATTGGTCGACTCCCGCGTTCGCCATCACCAGGCCAAGCCGATGCCTGACGATGAGAACTTGAGGAGCACAGCGCACCACGTCGGTCGATTCGCGCAGGATCACTTCGACCAAGCGCGGGTCTTTACCGCAACCTGCCGCCAGCTCGCGCGCCCGCGCGGACACCTCCACGCCCTCGAGATCGACGAATCGGTTTTCGGATTTCGACACGATTTTCTGGCAGACGAGGAGCGCGTCCTCATCGAGCGGGCGCAGTGACTGACGCTTGAGCGCAGCTGCAATGAGCGGCCCCAAGGCGTCGCCGGGCTCGACTTCCGGAATCCCTTCGAGCGCGATCAGCGAGAGCGAAGCCGGCGTCAAAGTTCGGGGTCTACGGCAACGAGAATGCAGCAATGGGCGCGCTCGGCCAGCGTGGTTCGCGAGCCGCCCGACCACCAGAAGCCGCCGGTCGGCCGCGGATAGTAGCCGAGCACGATGAGATCCACCGCCAGTTTGTTCGAGTACTCGAGTATCCGCTCGACCGTGTCTCCGCTCGCCAAGTACCCTTCCGCGGCAAGGCCCCGCGCCTTGAGCCATTGCACCGACTCCTCCAGCATTTGGCGGTATCCACGATCGTCGTTGACGATGCACGCATGGCCGGTCGCGCCCGCGGCAAGCACCGGATCGAGCGTCCCGGCGGGAATGATGGACAGCACGTAGACCTGGGATTTCAGGCAGATGGACAGATCTGCGCCGCGCCGAAGCGCTCGCCGCCCGGCGGCGGATCCGTCATAGCACAAGAGCACGCGCTTGAACATAAACCCTCGCCTGGCTAATCAGCATCCGCCGCGCCGGTGGACGCCGCGAACCGCTGCAGGTGAAAATCGCCGTCGCCGAACAGAATTTCAATGGCGGTGAGCCGCTTGAACCAATGACTCACCTTGAGCTCATCGGTCATTCCCATGCCGCCATGCAACTGCACGGCCTGCTGCCCGACGAAGCGGGCTGCTTCGGCGATCACCACCTTGGCCGCCGACAGTGCGCGCCGGCGCTCGCGCAAGTCCGTCGAAGTGCAGCGCATCGCCGCCAGATAACTCATGGAGCGGGCTTGCTCGAGATGAACGGTCATGTCGGCCACGCGGTGCTGCAGCGCCTGAAAGCGCCCGATCGGCTGCCCGAATTGCTGCCGTGTGTTCAAGTACTCGACGGTTGCCCGGATCAGCGCCTGCATGATGCTCACCGCTTCCGCGCACAAGGCGGCGAGCCCCAGGTCGAGTGCCGCCTCGATCGCCGCGAGCGCGTCACCCTCGCCGCCCAACCGGCTCGTCTCCGGCACGAGAGCGCCGTCCATGTGGATGTCGGCGGCCCGCTGCCCGTCGACGGTGAGATACTCGGTCAGCGTGAGTCCGGGCGTTTCCCGAGGCACCACGAACAGCGACAGCCCTTGGGGCTCGCCTGCTTCGCCGGCCGAGCGGGCGCACACCAGAAACACGTCCGCGATTCCCGCATGAGCCACCACCGCCTTGTGACCCTCGAGCCGAAATCCCCCGCCCGCGGAGGTCGCGCGCGTCTCGATCCAGCGGGTATCGAACCGCGATTTTGGCTCGAAGTGCGCCAGCGCCGCGATCCGATCGCCCGCCGCCATGGCGCGCAACAGCTCGGCGGCCGGCGCGCTGCCTTCGAATTGGCGAAGCAACGCGGTGGCAATGACGGCGCTGGTAAGAATCGGCTCGAGCAGGAGGCTCGGCCCGCTGGCGTCCATCAAGGCGAGCGTTTCGGTGGGCCCGTAGCCCAGGCCCCCGAGCGATGCGGGGACGTTGAGCGCCGTGACACCGAGGTCCGCCAATCCCCGCCAAACGGCGGGATCCCAGCCCGCCCCGGATCGCTTGATGGCTCGCAGGCGATCGAAGCTGTACTCCTTCGTGGCGAAGCCCTCGACCGCCTCGCGCAGCTGACGCTGTTCATCGCTGAATTCGAATTCCATGACGTATGGCTCCTACAGGCCCATCATCTTGGCGACGATGTTCTTCTGGATCTCGTTGGTGCCGCCGAATATCGAGAGCTTGCGCTGGTTCAAATAGGCGGCGGTCGCGGTGGCGGCAAATCGCGGTCCCACCGTCACCGCGGTCGGATCCTCCTGCCAACCCGCCTCCATGGCCTCGACCCTGAGCGGCAGGGCGTATGGACCGGCGGCGTGCATCAT
>JBEKHO010000064.1:0-16756 GCA_050012215.1 Steroidobacteraceae bacterium | reverse complement strand
GCCGCGAGCCTGCTGCTCGAGATGGCGTGGCTGCGGCTATTCAGCCTCGCCATGCTGCGCACCGAATATGTGCTCGCCCTGATCCTGGCGGTGATGTTGCTCGGCATGGGATTGGGGAGCCTCATCGCCTCGCGCCGGCTGGATGCCAGGGTGCTCGCGGCGTTGCCCTGGTGCGCATCGGGCTATGCGCTCGCCGGCCTCTGGTTGCTGCCTCACGTCTCGGCGTTGCTCGAGCGGGCGAGGTTCGACTCGATGGGCGCCGCCTTGGCCGCACAGGCGCTGTGGCTGGTTGCGTTGACGCTGCCCGTGACCCTGTCGTTGGGGGCGTGGCTCCCCGCCTTGACGGCGAGCTTCAACACGAATGGCACCTGGCTTTATGCTTCCAATTCGCTCGGTGCGGCGCTGGGCGGCCTCCTCTACGTGATCCTGACTGCGCTCATCGGAAGCGCCGGCGCTCTGGCTTTGGCCGCCGTCCTCCTGTTATTGCCGGGACTGATGCTGGGTCGTTCGCGTCGAGCCTGGGCCGCGGTGCCGCTGGTGATGGCCGCGGCCTGGTCGGTTGCCGTGTTGCCGCCGGTCAGGGAGTTTCTGCCGCAGGCGATGGCCGGGAGCCGCGACCTGTATCGCTACGAAGATGCCATCGCCATCACGCAGGTGGTCGAGCAACCCGACGGGCAGAGGGTGCTGCTCACGGATATGCGCCGCCAGGACGCCTCGACCGACCCGACGGCGGTGTTCGTGCAATCCAATCAGTCGCGGCTGCCCTTGCTGCTGGCTCCCCGGCCGCGCAAGGTCCTGTTCATCGGCATCGGCACCGGCATTTCGCTCGCAGGCTCACTGCCGTTCCCCGACGTGGAGCGCAGTGCCGTGGAGCTATCGGCCGGCAGTATCGAGGCCGCGCGCAAGTTGTTCATCGACAGCAATCGCAACGTATTGCAGAGCACGCGGGTGCATCATGACGATGCGCGTCATTTCCTGGCGGCAACCGCTGAAGCTTACGACGCCATCATCGGTGATGTATTCCATCCGGATCTCGCGGGGGCGGGCTCGATGCTCGCCGTGGAGCAATTTCAGCGGATTCGTGCGCGCCTCGCACCGCAAGGAATCTACGTGCAATGGCTGGCGCTCAACCAATTCGATGAAAATACCTTGGGGATCGTTTTGCGCAGCTTCCGGCAGGTGTTCCCGGAGAGCCAGCTATTTCTCGATGGCATGCATCTGGCGCTGGTCGGGCCGCGCGATCAATGGGCCGGCGCTGCATCGATCGCTGCGCATTTGAATTCGTTGACGGCCACGCAGCGCGCCGAGGCCACCGCCTCCGAAGGCGACTTGGAATGGCTCGGACGCTATTGGGGTCCCATCGCCCCGAGCGTCGGGCCCACGCAGCATGAATGGGACCCCGTGATCGAATTCTTGGTCCCGAGGCTGCATTACGACGCCAAGGGTGATACGGCCTCCGTTCTAAACTGGTTGCTGGCGAGCCGGCCGACCGTTGAGCGGGCAGTCGAACTCCTGGGTGTGTCCCTGCCGCAACAAGAGGATTTCAGGCGCGCCTACATCGGCACCGAGCTTTGGGTGCGCAGCGAGCTCGCGAGCTGGAAGGGTGCCACCCTGGAGGCCGACCATCTGCTGGGGCTGGCGTTCGAGGCCGACCCCCGCGATCGGTGGATCGCTTACGCCGTGTCGGACCGTCTGCTCGCAAGCATCGACGCCGCACCCGAGCGTGGATTCACGCGCGAACAGTTCTTGCGGAAGATTCTCATTATCAATCCCTGGTCGCTCGAGGCATGGCGCGCCCTTTGGATCCTGCAGCGTGCGCGGGGCGATGCCGATGCGGCCGCGAGCCTTGCCCGCATGCTGGAGTTGAGTCCGTTGGATCGCGAGGCTCGAGCGGCGGCTACCTATCGATAAGTATTTATCACGTTGCATCCACAAAAATCTTCAAGTACCATCGGCTCGCCAAGTGCCTTAGATTTGAGGTATTTTCGCAACTGCAGGGAGTTTGAGGCTAAACACGTGCAAGAAAAATCATTAGCAGCTCGTTCATTTTGGATCATTATCATTGCCGGCATGGTGACCGGTATGGGCAACGGAAGCGTATTCGGCGCCGCCATGATGTGTTTTTTGGGGCGCGGGGAATTCAGCGATTGGGGCGGTTGGTTCCCGGTCGATTATGAGCCTCAGACGTTCACCGGCTTCATCGACTGCTGCATGATCGTATTCGGCGTCGCCTACATCGGAATTCTCTGGATCGCCTTGAAGCGCCACGGTGCCGAGGAAGCCGCCGACGCGATCCGTGCAAAATAGCGAATGAGGCAGTTCGGGCGAGCGCTCAACACCACAAGCGGAACTTAAAAAATGCTATCAACGATCGCGGCGATATTTGGTCTTTCGCTGGCTTTTTCCAGCATGTTGCTCTCCTGGTACATTTTGATGCCGCGGCGCAAGACGAAGCTGCCGGCGGCCCACGCCGCCGAGCTGCCGCGATAGGGGAATGTGTTCTGCGCCAGCAACCAGCAAATGGGGCGGCGCGAACTTCGGGATGATTAATAGATTTGCGATTTGATGTCGAGTCACGACGGCGCTCGTTTTACACGCGAGCGCCCTGCGTAGCGAGCAATAAAAGTGGGGGTTTTCAGAGCTATGGCTAAATTCAACTGGCTTCGAATAAACGCGTGGTGCGGGCGTGGCAGTGTCCTGGCGGCAGTACTGCTGCTGGGCGTCGTGGCCTCCCGGCCCGCCGGCGCTCTGCCCTTGTTCGCGCGGCAGACGGGCGCAGCCTGCGCGGCCTGCCACACGATCTATCCGGAGCTCACGCACTTCGGCCGCATGTTCAAGCTGAATGGATATCAGCTGGACAACGGGCGCGATATCGAAATGATCACGGACGAGGGCAAGTCGGTACTCGGCTTGCCGGCGGTTCCGAACCTCGCGCTGTTCATCATGGCGGATTACGTGTCGTTCAAAAAGGCGGTCCCCGACAGCCAGACCCCGGGTGCCAATTCGCTGAGGGACAACATCGATTTCCCCTACCAGGTTTCCTTGCTGTATGGCGGCAAGATTGCCCCCCATTTCGGAGCCTTTGCCCAGGTGACCTACAGCAACGGGGCCGACACGTTCAACATAGATAACACCGACTTTCGCTTTGCGAACACCATCGTCCTGCCGAACAAGCAGCCGTTGGTGTACGGCGTGTCGATCAACAACAATCCGTCGGTCGAGGATCCCTACAATACGACCCCGGCGTTCGGCTTCCCCTATCTGCCGCCGGCAACCTTCATACCGTCGCTGGCAGCGCCCATCGTGGAGGCGGGACAGGCCTACGAAGCGGCGGGCCCGATCGCCTACATTCTGTGGAACGAGCAATTGTACCTTGCGGCCGGTTTTTACCGCGAAGCGCGGACTGGATCGAGTTCGCCCGGCAACCCCCTCACCGGAAATTTCGGCCCGATCGACTCGACCACCGGAGCCGTGCTGGCCGGCAACAATGCGTACTGGCGACTCTCGTATGAGTACGACATCGATCGTTACGCACTCATGGTGGGCACCTACGGACTCAAATTCAAATTGTACCCGGGCAACGGGCTGCCGCTGTCGGGAGCGACCGATAATTACACCGATGTGGCCGAGGACTTTCAGTTTCAATTCATTGGCGAGCACAACACCGCCACCCTCAAAGGCACGTACGTCAAGGAGAATCAGTCGCTCAATGCATCGAGCGCTCCGAGCGTCGGCGCTGCGAGCCCGCACGATTGGCTGAGCTACGCCACCGTCGACCTGACCTATTGGTGGGAGAGGCGCCTCGGATTCGACGTAGGTTTCGTAAACATCCATGGATCGACGGATCCCGTGCTGTATCCTTCGGCGCCCACTCAGTGCATCGCCGGAAGCGCCGGGACCTGCGGTGCGAACCTCGGGACTCCGGGGGTCGGCGGCGTGTACAACGTCGGTGTCACCAATAGTGCCAATAGCAACCCCACCACGGATGCGGCCATCGGCGAGATTTCCTATGCGCCCTGGCTCAATGTGAAATTCACACTTCAATACACGCACTACACGAAGTTCAACGGCGCCACGACCAACTATGACGGCAACCATCGTAACGCGTCCGACAATGACACGACGTTCCTGTACCTCTGGTATGCGATGTAACCCAAGGAGAATCATATGAACACCAAACAACTGATTCTCGCGACCCTGGCTACCGCAGCCATCTCGCTCATGTCCGCCTCGGCGGCAGTGGCTCAGGACGCTTCCGCGGCGCCGGCGCCTATTCCGGCTGCCGATGCCGCTTGGGCCGAAAAGAAGGTCGTCACCACCTGCCAGTGGTGTCATGGAGCCCAAGGGCACAGCATCTCCCCCATCTATCCGGCGCTCGCCGGCCAGAAGGCCTGGTACGTCATCGAGCAGCTGCAGGCGTTCAGAGCCCGCACCCGTGCCGACCCGTGGGCGCGCGGCATCATGTGGGGAATGGCCGCGCAGCTGACCGATGCGCAGATTGCGGCGCTCGCCGATTACTTCAGCAAGCAGACGCCGTTCTACAGCACGCTTGCTCCGGCGTTTGACGTACCGAAGACTGCCGAAATCCAGGAAGGCAAGAGCATCTATAACGACGGCGTTGCGGCCACCGGCGTTCCGCCGTGCTCGGCCTGCCATCAGGCTGCTGCCGAGGGGTCGGACCAGTTTCCGCGCCTCGCTGGTCAGCATGCCTCATACCTGACCAAGCAGCTGATTGCGCTGCATAACGGCACGCGCGAACAGATCGTCATGAACGGGATTGCCGCACCGCTGACTGTGCCTCAGATGGAGGCAGTGTCGGTGTACTTGGAGTCGCTGCACTAGAAGCTGGGTCGCACGGTGGAAGAGATTTCACCGTGCGACCGTTCGATTGAGCGGGGCCATCTGATCTCGACAGGATGGCGATGGATACGGAATTGACGCAACTTCGTCAGCGCTTGGCGGAATTGCGAGCGTCGATGTCCGCCCCGGGCGCAAATTACGATCCCATCCCTCTGGTTAGTGAGCTGCAGGAGCTATTGAGCTCGGCGCGCGTTCGTTCCGATGCCCGCCCCGAGATGCGGCAACTTCTCATCATGCTCGGTAAAGTGGAGTTCAAGCGGGGCGATCTCCCCAAGGCGCGCGACTTCTTGATCGACGGGCTGGCAATCGATGCCGGCACGGCCGCCGATGCCAACGAGCTCACGCTAGACCACTATTTCCTCGCCGGTGTGGCCGGCGATCTGAAGAGCTTTCAAACCGCCGCCGAGCATTACGGCCAGGCGGTGGAGTTTTCCAAGGCGGCGTCGGATTTCGACGAGAACCTGAGGCTCGGCATCCGTGAAAGATTCGCGTTTGCCTTGCACGAAGCGAAGCGCTACGACGACGCGTGCGCGGCCAACCTGGCATTGATCGAGGATGCGGAACGGCTTTTGGGAGCCGGCGATCAGCGCTTGAGCACGGTGCTCATCAACACCGCCCAGAACCTGTATGCGCTCAAGAAGCTTGCCGAGGCGCAAACCTACCTCAAGCGGGCGCTCGCGATCGCGCAGGGGCGAAGCGACATCGAACGGGAACAGGACCTCCTGTATCAGCTCGCGGTGCTGGCGAGCGAACAGGGAAGAGCGGCCGAGGCCCGGGGCTACCTCGCCGAGCGTGTCGAGCGGGTGGCAAAACGCGGGCCGAGCAAGCTCGAGGAGGCGGCGCGCCGGAGCCTCGAGCATTTCGATCGGAACCAGGCCCGAGCGAGCCTCAAGCCCGGGGGCCTGCCCTAGCTCGAGAACAGGCGCGACAGATAGCGGTAGGCCGCCGTCGCGCGCCGATACAGGTGGATCGAGACCTCCGCAAGGATGGGCAGCCAGACGAAATTCAGGCGAAACAGCACGATGGTGAGCAACAACACCATGCAGCTGAACTTGAAGCCCTCCCAGTCCTTGTAGGAGGCTTCAGAGGCCGCCACCAGGTTGACGCCTCCCAAAACGGCGCACAGCAGGGCGAACCCGCGGTTGATCCAACGCCATTCGCGGTTCGACAGCGCGAAGTAATTGCCCAGGATGATCTTCGCGGGGTAGCCGCCGCCGAGCGGCGGAACGATCGACATGATCGCGGTGAGCGTCCAATAAACGACCGTGGGCTTCCAGAAGGTGAAAGCTTGAGGCTCGGGATGGACAAAATAATCGAACCAGAGGGCGCAGGCGCCCAACGCGCCAAAGGCGATGATCAGCACCCAGGCGCTTAGGGTAGCCGCCTGAGGCGGTCTCCAGCGCCAGGCAATGAGCAGCAACAGGGCCCACAGGATGCTGGCGGTGAGCGGGCTCATCGCGCCCACCACAAGCCGATCAACAGGCCGCTGATCCACAGAATCTCCAGCGCAATGGCGTTGCGCGTCGTGATGGGAGCGGGTGGCGCGAGCTGTCGAAACGTGAACAGCTGCGCCTGCGCCAATGCGGCCTGGAACGGTGAGCTGTGGGTTTGACGCAGAGTTCGCCGCACATACTTCAAGGTGCGGGCGGGTGCGGCCTGCATGCGCGCGACGAAGCTGCGCCGCCGCACCTCGGCGCCCTTGATCAGGGCCTCGCGCAGGCAGGTGGGGCACGGTCGGTCCGAAAATCGCAGATGCCCCTTCTCGCAAGGCGAGATCTGTCCGCTGCGCTTGCTGGCGTAGATCGACAGCACATCGACCCATTCGCGAACGCTCGGCCTCGAGTAACCGGGAGCCGCGAACGCGCGGTCGAAAAGTTGCCGCAGGTCGTCGGGGAAGGCCTCGTGCACGCTGGCAGGCACCTTACGCACGCTCTCGTGGGCGACCTTGCCATAGGGATATAACCCCTGCTTGATGCGGCCTGCGAGTTCCAGCGGATACGTGTTGTGGTCCGAGGCCACACCCGTGAAGGGATGGATGCCGTAGTTGAGCAGCCGAAAAATAATGGTGGCGAGCGCAAAGCTGTCCTGGGCCTCGGGGTGCGTCACTGCTTTGTCCTGGAATTCCGGCGCCAGGTATTCGGGAGTCACCTGAGGCGCGTCGTGGCGGAACTCCTCGGTGTCGATGTGGAAACCGTCGCAGTCCAGGATCGACACATATAGCTCCGCCTTGTGCACCTTCACGTTCATCGGTTTCAAGTCCACGATGGCAATGCGCCGCTCGTGCAGGCAGTTGATGACGGAGGCGAGATTGAAGCAGACCGTCAGGAGCTTGCCGTAATCGGCGTCAAATCCCTCCTGGGCGGCTTGCCGGCGATTCAGCAGATAGTCGAGCTCGAGTGTGCGGTCGAAGGTGATCTTGCGCATGGCGAAGCCGACGAAGCGCGAGCGGCGCAGGATCAGCGCCTCGGGCCACGCGAGCTGCACGATGTCCTGGTACTCGGCCGGGATCTCGGGCAGCGCCGGCTTGTGCTCGACCATCCATTGGATCTTGTGCCGGTATTTCGCGAGGACTGCCTGCGAGGTGGTGGCGTGGTAGATCTTGGCAACAAACTCCGGCCTGCCCTCGATGGAGAATATCTCTCCCGCGCCGCCCGATTTGCCGGTGGCGGCGAGTGTCACGAGTTCCGAGCGCTGCCCGGGCCAGACGAGCTGCGCGATGTGATCAGGCTTGCGTTCGGCGGGGATCACCGCTCAGAGGGCAAAGGCGAGCAGCAGCGTCTTGTCGTCGGAGGAGATCTCGCTGGCTCGCGGGCTCTCCAAAAGATTGCGCAACGCTTCGTTGCCGGCCGGCGCCGTGGCCTCGCGCAAATAGGCGGCTACGGGATCGATGAATGGCCGGAAAAAGCCGCTGCGCGCGCGGTCGACGGCGAACGGTGCCGTGCCGTCGGACATGAGCCCGATCAAGCATCCGCTGGCGGGTGCGGCAAGCGGGGTGAGCCGCAGATGATCTTTCCAGTTCTCGTCGGTTACGAAATAGGTTTCATCGGCATATTCACCGTTCTCAGGGCGCGAGAGCACGGACTCACCTTCCGCGCCCTGCACGATGGCGAAGCCGTCGCCGATATGGAAGAGACTCCCCCCGGCAGCAGCCGCCACGCATCCGACCAGGGTGCATGAATAGTCGTGGAGCTCGAGCTCGCTCGAGGCAGCGAGGTCGGCGAGACGACTACGGACCGCCTCGATGGCGCCGCGCAGGGCAGTCTCCAGGCGCCCGCTGCCTTCTGCCTGCAGGTCGAGCAGGTGACGGTCATCACAGAGGGTGCTCGATAATTGTTCAGCCAACGTGCGCGCCATGAAGTCCGCACCTGTGCCGCCTTCTTGGGCCGACCCCGCGCCATCGCACACCACCGCCACCAGTACATCGCCGGTCACCAGGCAATGGCTGGCATCCTGTCCGGGCGCACCCTGGTCCACGTTGCGTTGTCCGGTCGCCGAGGCAGAGAAAACTCTCCACATCTAACGGCGGATCCTCAGGTGGACAATTGCGCCCAGCTGTCCACCGGGTTCAACTGTACCGTGCCGCCCGTGGGGGCCCGGGAGACCGCACGGATGCTGCGGCTCAGCCAAATGAACAGTTCCTTGAACTTCAGGCCGTTCAAGTTGAGCGCGCCCTTGTTGCTGAACTGTCCGAGGGTATCCTTGTTGGCCGCATCGCCAATGGCAATGGCCATGATGTTGACCTTGTGCGCGATCTCGGCGCTCTTGCACTCGGCGGCAACCGCCCGCCACTCGTCGGTGGGCTCGCCATCCGAGAGCAGCATGATGATGGGGCGCTTGTACGGTACGCCTGCCGTGCGCATCTGACTTTTTTGCGACTCGATCTCATCCAGGGCGCAGCGCATGGCGGCGCCGAGCGGCGTCAGTCCGCCGGCCAGAAGCTGCGGCGGCGTGAAGTCCATGGCGTCGGTCCAATCGCCCATAATTTCCACGTTGCCATCGCCGCCGAAGGATATGACCAGCACCCGGCCGCAGCGGGCGGCGACCGGGTCCGCCTTCAGATCGGCGGCCAGCGCCTTGAGTCCGTCGTTGAGCAGCTGGATCTTGTTCTCTTCCTGCATGCTACCGGAGCAATCCAGCACCAGCGCGAGCGGTGCGCGCTCGTCGCTATTGTCGATCAGGGCGACGTCCGGAATGACAGTGTTCATGCTTTACCCCGAGCCCGGAAGCTTAAAAACATCGGCTACAAATCAACCAACGCCGCCGCGTCGGCGGCAGGGCGGGTGAGTTTGGGCATATTAGGATGTTTTGGGGGTGCGCGCAAAAAACCAGTAGTTTGCCCCCTGGGACTCAGGTAGTTAGAGCCCGCCAGGAGCGGGGTTGCGGGCGCAGCCGAATGGTAGGATTGCCGCATGTTGAAATCGCGGCGCTCCAAAGAGATCACCGCCACCGTGCTTTGCGTCGGATCCGCCGTGCGCGGATGGTACGACCTCAAACAGGGCGCTCCCTTCGGCATCGAGATAGCCACGATCGGACTCGTATGGGCCTTTGCGTACGGCTGGCTCACCGGCCGCTGGCTGCCGTCCCGCCTGCGCGCCAGGCTCATCGAACCCAACGACGGTGTCGCACCGGCGCGCCGCCGGCGCGACACTCACCTCGAGGCCGTCCTGTCGTGGGGCTTGTGGGTATTTTTCTTGGCGCTGGTGTTATGGATTGCGTCGGGCGCTTGGATCAGCTGATCCGCAAATCCTGTGCAGCGGCCCGCGCATGCCACTGCCGGATCTGCGTCAAGTCCACTCGATCGGGTACCCCCGCTGCGCCGGCTATCGGCGGTTGCCATCCGGCGCGGCTCCCGAGCGAGGCGCCCACCGCCAGCGCGCCGGGAACCGGCTGTGAGGCGAAATAGACGCTGCGCGTGACGAGTACGGGCACGCCGGCCGCACGCGCCGCGGCGACGCCCGCGGGCGAGTCCTCAATCGCCAGCGCCGAGGAGGGAGGCAGCTCAAGTTGCTCCAAGGCCAGGTTGTAGGCTTGCGGGTCCGGTTTCTTGCTGGGTGCCTCCTGCGCGGTGACGATCACCGCGAATGCCGACTCCCAGGCAGATCCCAAATGCGGGGCGAGCAGCGCGCCCACATTGATGCGGCTGGTCGTGGTCACGACCCCCATGCTGAGGCCCTCGCGTGCGCAGTCGTCCATGAGCTCAACGACACCCGGGCGCAGCGGCAGCGCGCCCGTCGCGACGATCCGCGCATACAGTTCGTTCTTGAGCGCGTGCAGGCGGCTCGCCAGCGCCTCGCGTTCTGCGGCCTCGCGCGGCGCCAGCGGCTGACGCTGCATGTCGTGCAGCAATCGCTCGCGTCCGCCGGTGACTCGAAGCAACTCGCCATAGTGCTGCTCGTCCCAGCGCCATGGCACGCCCAACGCTTCGAAGGCCTGGTTGAAGGCGATCCGGTGGCCGTCGCGTTCGGTCTCCGCCAGCGTCCCGTCAACGTCCCACAGAATCGCCTTCAGCAACGGTGCTGCCCCGCCCAGCGGATCACTGGTAGCGCGTCGCCATCGCATCCAGAGCAAGCGGATGGATCTTGGCCGCCTGCCCGGCGCAGCCAAACGCCTCGAAACGCGCCTTGCACACTCCACGCGCCGCCTTGCGAGCGGCAGTGATGGACTTGCGCGGATCGAACTCGCTCGGGTCCTTGGCCAATGCCTGGCGCATGGCGCCGGTCATCGCGAGGCGGATGTCGGTGTCGATGTTGACCTTGCGCACTCCGCTGCGGATGCCGCGCTGGATTTCCTCCACCGGCACGCCGTAGGTTTCCTTGATGTCGCCGCCGTACTGGCGAATGATGGCAAGCCACTCCTGCGGCACGCTCGAGGAGCCATGCATCACCAGATGTGTGTTCGGCACGGCTGCGTGAATCGCGGCGATGCGGTCGATCGCGAGAATGTCGCCGGTGGGTTGCCGCGTGAACTTGTATGCGCCGTGACTGGTGCCGATGGCGATCGCGAGTGCGTCAACGCCCGTCTTCGCCACGAAATCCTTCGCCTGCACGGGGTCGGTGAGCATCATGTCGTGCGTCAGCTTGCCGACTGCGCCCACACCGTCTTCCTCGCCGGCTTCGCCGGTCTCCAGCGATCCCAAGCAGCCGAGTTCGCCCTCGACCGAGACACCCACCGCATGCGAGGTCTCGCAGACGCGGCGCGTCACCTCGACGTTGTATTCGTAGCTCGCGGGTGTCTTTGCATCCTCGCGCAGCGATCCATCCATCATGACGCTGGTGAATCCCGAGCGCAGAGACTGCACGCAGACAGACGGCGTCGCTCCGTGATCCTGGTGCAGCACGATCGGAATGTCCGGATGGGTTTCCACCGCGGCCAGCACCATGTGCCGAAGATAGGCTTCACCCGCATACTTGCGGGCGCCGGCCGAGGCCTGCAGGATCACGGGACTGTTCGTCTCCTGAGCGGCCTCCATGATCGCCTGAATCTGTTCGAGATTGTTGACGTTGAACGCGGGCACACCATAGCTTTGCTCGGCGGCGTGATCCAGCAATTGACGGAGGGAAATGAGTGACATGAAAGACTCCTGATTCGAAAGTTCAAAGTCGTGCGAGCAGTGCGCGCGCACGCGCCACCACCGCCTGCGTCGTGAGGCCGAGCACTTCGTATGCCTGGGGGCCGGGCGCCGATTCTCCGAAGCGGTCGATGCCCACCACGTCGCCGCTGAACCCGGTGTAGGCGCGCCAGAAATTGGTAACTCCCGCTTCGATGGCGAGCACCGGAATGTGGCGCGGCAGCACGGCGGCACGGTACTCGGCGCTCTGCCGGTCGAAATCGCTGCAACTCGGCATCGACACCACGCGCGTCGGGATGCCGGCGCCTTCGAGCGCGGTGCGCGCCTGCAGCGCGAGCCCCACCTCGGAGCCCGTGGCGAGCAGGGTGATCGCCACGGCGCTCGAGCCCGCGGTCGCCTCTAAGAGCACGTAGCCGCCCTTGCGGATGTCGCGGATCTGTTCCGCCGACCGCTCGCAATGCGGCAGGTTTTGCCGCGACAGGATCAGGCAGGTCGGGCCGTCGCGCCGTTCGATGGCGGCGAGCCAGCTGACCATGGTTTCAACGGAATCGCAGGGTCGCCACAGCGCGTTGTTCGGAATCATGCGCAGTGTCGAGACGTGTTCGATCGGCTGATGCGTGGGACCATCCTCGCCCAAGCCGATGCTGTCGTGACTGAACACGTAGATGACGCGCAGTTGCATCAGGGCCGACATGCGCACGGCGTTGCGGCTGTAGTCGGAGAAAGTCAGGAACGTGCCGCCGTAGGGAATGTATCCGCCGTGAAGGGCCATGCCATTCATCGCGGCGCTCATGCCGAATTCACGCACCCCGTAATTGATATAGTTGCCGCCTTTGCCGCGGCGCACGGGGACACTGGCCTTGCCGTCGGTGAGGTTCGAGCCGGTGAGATCAGCCGAGCCGCCGAGCAGCTCGGGCAGCAAGGGTTGCAGCGCGTCGATTGCGTTCTGCGAGGCCTTGCGCGATGCAATGCTCTGGCCTTTCCCGACCACCTGGGCCAACACTGCTTGGGTGGCTGGCAGCCAGTTGGCTGGCAGCGCCGTGCGCGCCACCCGCCGGTCGAATTCCGCCGCGAGCTCCGGAAACGCCGACGCGTAGGCCGAATACCGGCGCTGCCACTCCGCCTGGCGCTGCGCGCCGGCCGCCCTCGCATCCCATGCCGCTCGTATTTCCGCCGGCACTTCGAAGGGCGGCGAGCTCCATCCGAGCGCCTCGCGCGTCGCGGCGACTTCGGCCGCTCCGAGCGCCGCGCCGTGCACATCGTGCGTGCCGGCCTTGTGTGGACTGCCCTTGCCGATGATCGTCTTGCAGCACACGATCGTCGGTCGCTCGCCGGCGCTCGCGGCTTCGCGCAACGCGGTCTCGATGGCCGCTTCGTCGTGACCGTCCACGCCGCGGATGACGCGCCAACCATAGGCCTCGAAACGACGCGGCGTGTCGTCGGCGAACCAATGCTCCACATGGCCGTCGATGCTGATGCCATTGTCGTCGTACACCACGATCAGCTTGGACAGGCCGAGTGTGCCCGCGAGCGAGCACGCTTCGTGGCTGATGCCTTCCATCAAGCACCCGTCTCCCACGTAGACCCAGGTCCGATGATCCACGATCTCGTGGCCCGGGCGATTGAACTCCAGGCCCAACAGTTTCTCGGCGAGTGCCATGCCCACGGCGTTGGCGAGCCCCTGTCCGAGCGGACCGGTCGTGGTCTCGACGCCCGGGGTCACGCCCACTTCCGGGTGGCCCGGCGTCTTGCTGTGCAACTGACGGAACCGGCGCAACTCCTCGATCGGCAGGTCATAGCCGGTGAGATGCAGCAGCGCGTACAGCAGCATCGAACCGTGGCCGTTGGAAAGCACGAAACGATCGCGGTCGGGCCAGTGCGGATCGACGGGATTATGTTTCAGGAATTGGCGCCAGAGCACCTCGGATATCTCGGCCATGCCCATCGGCAGACCGGGATGACCGCTCTTCGCGGCTTCCACCGCATCGACCGCGAGCATGCGCAGGACATTGGCCAGCTGGCGGCGCTGGGGCGTGGGGACATCGACTTGTGCATTCATGGCGGTGGTAATTCTCCGTGTAATCCGCTCGAACCAGCGCCTAAGCGGCGCGCCGTTTCCGATCCATCAGCCGCAGGATCATCGGCGTAAAGATGCACTGCATGGCGAGGCCCATCTTCCCGCCGGGCACGACGATGGTGTTCGGGCGGCTCATCCACGAGTTGTGCAACATCGACAGCAAATAGGGGAAGTCGATGCCTTTAGGATTGGCGAAGCGGATCACCACGATCGATTCGTCCGCCGAGGGGATGTCGCGTGCGATGAACGGATTGCTGGTATCCACGGTGGGCACGCGCTGGAAGTTGACGTGCGTGCAGCTGAACTGCGGACAGATGTATTTTACGTAGTCCGGCATGCGCCGCAAAATGGTCTCGATCACCGCCTCCTGACTGTAGCCGCGCAGGTTGTGATCACGGTGCAGTTTCTGGATCCACTCCAGGTTGATGATCGGCACGACGCCGACCAGCAGATCCACGTTCTTGCCGACGTCCACCTCGCCATCCTTGAAACCGCCATGCAGGCCCTCGTAGAAGAGCAGGTCGCTGTCCCCCGTCATCGCCTCCCATTCCGTGAAGGTGCCGGGCTCACCGCCCAATTGCTTGGCCTCGGAGGCATCATGGATGTAGCGGCGCACCTTGCCGCCCCCGGTGGCACCGTAGGTCGCCAGCGTGTCGGCGAGCTCGCCCAACAGGTTCGACTCCGGTCCGAAGTGACTGATGGGCGGACCCTTGCCCATGTCCGCCGCGCGCACGCGCTCGCGCATCTCGACCCGGTCGAAGGAGTGAAACGAATCGCCTTCGATCACCTGCGCCTTGATCTGTTCGCGCCGGAAGATGTGATCGAAGGCTTTCATCACGGTGGTGGTGCCGGCTCCGGATGAACCGGTCACCGCGATAATCGGATGTCTGACGGACATGCTCTTTCCCCATTCAGTCAATCTGTTGATTCAACGAATCCAAAGCCCCGCGTCGGGGCAGAAACTCCTCAAGCATCGGGTCTGAACATCGAGCGCTCGCTGAACAACGGCGAGACGTACGGGCGGTCGATTCCCTGGGCGTACTCGCTGTGGTAGCGCTCGATACGTTCCACTTCATTGCGCGACCCCAATATCAGCGGCACGCGCTGATGCAAATCGGTCGGCACCAAATCGAGCACGCGCTGGTTGCCGGTCGTCGCCAGGCCCCCCGCCTGCTCCACCAGCATCCCGATCGGATTCGCTTCATACAGCAGCCGCAGCCGCCCGGGCTTGCGCGCATCTTTGGTGTCCTTCGGATACATGAACACGCCCCCGCGGATCAGGATGCGGTGCACTTCGGCCACCATGGAGGCGATCCAGCGCATGTTGAAGTCGCGGCCGCGATCCCCGGTCTTGCCGGCCTGGCACTCGGTCACATAGCGATGCACCGGCGGCTCCCAGAAGCGGGCGTTGCTGGTGTTGATGGCGAACTCGCTGGTATCGGCGGGAATCTGCATGTTCGGATGCGTGAGGATGAAGTTGCCGATCTCGCGATCCAGCGTAAAGCCATGGGTGCCTTTGCCGACGGTGACCACGAACATCGTCGCCGGGCCGTACAGGGCATAGCCGGCCGCAACCTGCCGCCGTCCCGGCTGCAGATAATCGGCGGTCACCGGCGCCTCGGGCTTGTCATGCCGCAACACCGAGAAGATCGTGCCGACCGAGACGTTCACATCCGTGTTGGACGACCCGTCGAGCGGATCGAAGACCAGCAGGTAGCGGCCGCGGGCAAATTCGGCCGGTATCGCGTGGGGCTGTTCGAGCTCTTCGGACACCATGCCGGCGACCAGCCCGCCCCACTCGCAGCTCTTGATGAGCACCTCATCGGCGAGCACGTCGAGCTTCTGCTGCGTCTCGCCCTGCACATTGGTCGTGCCGATCTTGCCAAGGTATTCGCCGAGCGCCCCTTTGGCGGTCATGGCCGAGATTGCCTTGACGGCCGCGGCGACGTCGACCAGCAGGGCACCCAAGTCGCTGGCACCCTCGATTCCGGTCAATTGCTGGATCAGAAACTTCGACAGTGTGGTGCGTCCCAGATGCATGATTTACTCCTTGGCGCCGGGCTCGGCCGGCGATCGTTCAGCGGCAAGCGCAAAGACGCGGCTCGCCCGGATATCCGATTCGGCCAGCGTGGTCAAATCCTCGGCAGTGAATTCCCGGTCGCGGTCGGCGAACAGCCGGCTCGCCTGACGCAACCGCGCGCGATCGAGCGCGTTGCGGACGCTGCGGGCATTGGCGAAATGCGGCTGCTCGATGCGGGCTGCGAGATACTCGGAGAAGGTCTGGCGCGCGCCCGCTCCGAAACGATAATT
Organism: Steroidobacteraceae bacterium; assembly: GCA_050012215.1. Lineage (GTDB taxonomy): Bacteria > Pseudomonadota > Gammaproteobacteria > Steroidobacterales > Steroidobacteraceae > Bog-1198. The sequence goes on along the minus strand of JBEKHO010000064.1, from coordinate 941 downwards.
TTGCGCCGCCAGCATCTTGTCCGCGATCGACAGCAGATCTGCGATCTCGTAGTCCGGAAAATCCAGGTGGTGCGCGATGCGCGAGCTCAAACCGGGATTGGATTGGAAGAAGGTATCCATCCGATCCTTGTAACCGGCCAGAATCACGACCAAATCCTCGCGCTGGTTCTCCATCACCTGCAAAAGGATCTCGATCGCTTCCTGACCGTAGTCGCGCTCGTTCTCCGGGCGGTATAGATAGTAGGCCTCATCGATGAACAGCACGCCGCCCATGGCCCGCTTCAACACTTCCTTGGTCTTCGGTGCGGTGTGTCCGATGTACTGACCGACCAAATCGTCGCGCGTGACGGCGACCAGGTGGCCCTTTCGCACGTAACCCAAGCGGTGCAGGATCTCCGCCATGCGCATGGCGACGGTGGTCTTGCCGGTGCCGGGGTTGCCGGTGAAACTCATGTGGAGCGAGGGGGCCTGCGCCTGCAGTCCGAGATTCATGCGCAGCTTGTCGATGACCAGCAGCGCCGCGATATCGCGGATGCGACTTTTGACCGGCGCGAGACCCACCAGATCTTTATCGAGCTCATCGAGCACATTGCCGGCTTGGGAGCGTGCCAGCACGGCGGCGACGGTACGTGGCTCGGGCTCGCCGCTGCCGGCGGCCGCGGCCCCATCCGCCCGGGCGGCGGTGCCGACTGCCGGCTCGCCCGTGCCGCGCGCACTCGTCTGCCCCGGAATATTGTAGTTGGGCGATGCCATCAGGCCGCCTTCGGCGTCGGCGATGCGCGCTTCAATTCCGTGCGCATGGCATCGACGACCTTGCGGTAGTCGGGTTGGCTGAAAATCGCGCTGCCCGCGACGAACGTGTCGGCGCCGGCTTCGGCCACACGGCGGATATTGTCGGCCTTGATGCCGCCATCCACTTCCAGTCGGATCTCGCGGCCGCT
>JBEKHO010000063.1:0-20086 GCA_050012215.1 Steroidobacteraceae bacterium | reverse complement strand
AAAGCGCTTAATGCAAGTTTGGTCTTCATCTATCGATACCCCAGAAATTTAATGATAACGTTTTAGGCAAGCATGTTGTCTTGGGCTTCCACCCAAATGTCCGGGCCGATTTTAGAGTGTTTTGGCTCAATTTCATATCTCTTTCGCGAATCTGTAGCCCCCTTAACGCCGCCTTAACCTTTGCAAAGAATTCAATTTCAGGAGCTCCGTGTGCGCAATGTAAGTCTGGATACGCTGTACGAAGACCACTTGCGGACCCTGATGCAACGGACCGACAACGCGCTGGCGGCGGCGAAATTTGACGCACTGGTGGTCCACGCGGGTGCGGCGCCGATCCTGTTCCTGGACGATCAAAGCTACCCCTACAAGGTAAATCCGCATTTCAAGGCCTGGGTCCCGATCACCGACAACCCGCAGTGCGTGTTGATCTACGTACCGGGGTCGCGCCCGCGGGTGTTGTTTCATCAGCCGAACGACTACTGGCACCAGCCGGCAAGCCTGCCGCAGGAGCCCTGGACGCACTCCCTCGAAGTCATCCCGACAGCGGATCCCGCCACGGCGAGTGGGGAATGGGCGAAGCTCGGCCGCGTGGCCTTCATCGGGCCCCAGGGATGCTTTGCGGCGGATGCGGCCGCGACCCTGAATGATGCGGACCTGCTTGTCCGGTTGCACTTCGACCGCGCGGTCAAGACCCCGTACGAGCTCGAATGCCTGCGCCGGGCAAGCGAGCTCGCGGCGCGCGGCCACCTGGCCGCCCTCTCGGCGTTCCGCCGCGGAGCGTCCGAATACGAGACCCAGATGCGCTATCTCGAGGCCTGCGAGCAGCGCGAGGAGGAGATGCCGTACAACAATATCGTGGCCTACAACGAGCATGCCGCGGTGTTGCATTACCAGCATCTGGAGCGCCGGCCGCCCGATCGCTTGCGCTCATTCCTGATCGACGCCGGCGCCCAGTATCGAGGCTATGCGTCGGACATCACCCGCACCTACTCCGCCGACCCGGGGCTCTTTTCCGAGCTGATCGACGCCCTGAACGCGGCCCAGCTTCAGTTGTGCGCGGAAATAATCCCCGGGAAGGACTACCGCGAGGTACACCTGACGGCGCATCGCATCTTGGGCGATGTACTGCACACCATCGGCTTGACGAAACTGTCGGGCCAGGCCGCCCTCGAAGAAGGCGTGACCGGCGTGTTCTTCCCGCATGGCATCGGGCACCTCCTGGGATTGCAGGTCCACGATGTCGGCGGCGTCATGGGCAGCGCCACCGGGGGCGAGGTTAAGCGGCCCGAAGGACATCCCTATCTGCGGCTCACCCGCATGCTCGAGCCCGGCGTGGTGGTGACGGTCGAGCCGGGAATCTATCTGATCGACTCGCTGCTGCGAGCGGCACGTGAAGACAAGCGCGGCCGGCACATCGATTGGGCCGTGGTCGAGCAGCTTCACCCGTTTGGCGGGATTCGGATCGAGGACAACGTGGTGGCGGCGAACGGCGCCCCGGAGAATCTGACCCGGGACGCATTCGCGCGGCTGGCGGCCTAGGCCGGCCGCGCCGCGCTCTGCCGCGGGCCGCCCCGCGGCGTGTTCAGGCCGCGGCTGCCTTGCGGCGCTTGGTGGCCTTTTCCGGTGTAGCGGCTTCGGGAGCGTCGCCCTTCTTGGCCTTCTTCGCGCCCTTGCCCTTGCCCTTTGCAGCGTCGGCGGACTTCCCGACCTTGGCGGCCTCCTCGACCAATTGCATCAGCGCCATGTCGGCGTTATCGCCCGGACGAGGCTCCATCTTGAGGATCCGCGTGTAGCCGCCCGCGCGCGCCTTGAAGCGCGGACCGAGCTCGCCGAACAGCTTTTCGACCACGCTCACGTCCCGCAGGCGCGAATAGGCCAGGCGGCGCTTCGCTTCGGAATCGATCTTGGCCAGCGTGATCAACGGCTCCACCACCCGGCGCAACTCCTTGGCCTTGGGCACGGTGGTGCGAATCGTCTCGTGACGCAGGAGCGACGTGGCCATGTTGCGCAGCAGCGCCTGGCGATGAGAGGAGTTGCGCGAAAGCTGACGCCCGCTGTTTCTGTGACGCATAAACTGAAGACCTTGTTGTTAGATGCTGTCGCGCTCGTCGTCGCGCTTCAATCCCGGCGGCGGCCAGTTGTCGATCCGCATGCCGAGCGTCAAGCCGTGACTCTCGAGCACTTCCTTGATCTCGGTCAGGGACTTCTTGCCGAGGTTGGGTGTGCGCAGCAACTCCACCTCGGTGCGCTGCACGAGATCGCCGATGTAATGAATGTTCTCCGCCTTGAGGCAGTTCGCGCTTCGCACCGTGAGCTCGAGCTCATCCACCGGACGCAGCAGGATCGGATCGAACTGCGTCTCGGTCGCCTTGGTGGTCGACTCGTCCTGACCCTGCAGGTCGACGAACACCGACAACTGGTCCTTGAGGATGCCACCGGCACGCCGGATCGCTTCCTCGGGATCGATGGTGCCGTTGGTCTCGATGTCGAGGATCAGCTTGTCCAAGTCGGTGCGCTGCTCGACGCGGGCGCTCTCGACGTTGTAGGTCACCTTGCGCACCGGGCTGAACGAGGCATCGAGCTGCAGCCGGCCGATCGCGCGGGTCTGCTCCTCGAACGCCATGCGCTGCGCGGCGGGACGATAGCCGCGGCCGCGCTCCACCTTGAGCGACATGGACAGCTCGCCCGCCTTGGTCAAGTTGGCGATGACGAGCTCGGGATTCAAAATCTCGATGTCGTGATCGCCGGCGATGTCGCCGGCTGTGACGGGGCCCGGCCCCTTCTTGTGCAGGCGCACTTCGGCGACATCGCGCGTGTGCATGCGAATCGCCACCGCCTTCAAGTTGAGCAGGATGTCGACGACGTCTTCTTGCACGCCTTCGATGGCGGTGTATTCGTGCAACACGCCCTCGATCTCGATCTCCGTGATGGCCGCACCCGGCAAGGAAGACAGCAGCACCCGGCGCAAGGCATTGCCCAGCGTATGGCCGAAACCGCGCTCGAACGGTTCGATCACGATGCGCGCATGGCGCGTCGACACGGGCTGCACCTTGACGACTCGGGGCTTCAAGAACTCATTGATCGATCCCTGCATGGAATACCCTCGCTAAAACGCTCGCCAATACTGGAAGACTGCCCCGCAGCGACCGCTGCGACGCGTAATTACTTGGAATACAACTCGACGACCAGGCTCTCGTTGATGTCCGGCAAAATCTCCTGACGATCCGGCACCGACTTCAAGATTCCGGAGAATTTCTTGTCGTCCACTTCGACCCAATCCGGAAAGCCGACCTGCGCCGCGATGGCGAGAGCCGCCGCAACGCGGGTCTGCTTCTTGGCCTTCTCGCGCAGATTGATGACATCGCCGGCCTTGCATTGATAGGACGCAATGTTGACCAGCTTGTCGTTGACGGAGATGGCCTTGTGGCTCACGAGCTGCCGCGCTTCCGCGCGCGTCGCCGCGAAGCCCATTCGATAGACCACGTTGTCGAGCCGGGACTCGAGGAACTGCAGCAGCGTCTCGCCGGTGGCGCCGGGACGACCCGCGGCCTTCTGGTAGTAGTTGCGGAACTGACGCTCGAGCACCCCGTACATGCGGCGCAGCTTCTGCTTCTCGCGCAACTGCAATCCATACTCCGACAGGCGCTGCTTGCGCTCGCTCTTCACGCCGCCGGGCGGCACCTCGAGCTTGCACTTCGACTCGAGCGGCTTCACGCCGCTCTTCAGGAACAGGTCGGTTCCTTCGCGACGGGAGAGCTTGCACTTCGGACCGGTGTACTTAGCCATTGAGGGACCTTTGACGATTCTTTGAGTAGACGGGGAACGAGGCGCAGCGCTAGACGCGGCGCTTCTTCGGCGGACGGCAGCCGTTATGCGGAATCGGCGTCACGTCCTCGATGTTGGTGATCTTGAGCCCGCAACCATTCAGGGCGCGTACCGCGGATTCGCGACCGGGCCCCGGGCCCATGACGCGGACTTCGACGTTCTTGACGCCATGCTCCTGCGCCGCGGTCCCCGCGCGCTCGGCCGCCACCTGCGCCGCGAACGGGGTGGACTTGCGCGAGCCGCGAAAGCCGCATCCGCCCGAGGTCGCCCAGGAAAGCGTGTTGCCCTGGCGATCGGTGATGGTGATGATCGTGTTGTTGAACGACGCGTGCACATGAGCGATCGCATCGAGCACGTTCTTACGGGCCTTCTTACGCGCGGGCTTCGCGCCCTGACCGGCCGCGGAGGCGGCGTTCTGCTTTTGATCTGCCATAATTAAGTGACGTTCCTGGCGTCTGTCGCCAATTTCCTGGTCAATATCTCGGCCAATTTTCGACGGGCCCGAGGCGGCCCCACCCGTTCATGCCCGCTGCGCGGGCACGAACAAAAATCCATTCCAATCGCGGCGCGTTTGCTGCGCTTTAGACCTTGCCCGGCGGCGCGTTCATCTTCACCGCCTGCTTGCGCGGCCCCTTGCGGGTCCGGGCATTGGTGCGGGTACGCTGACCGCGCATCGGCAAGCCCTTGCGGTGCCGGATGCCCCGGTAGCACCCCAGATCCATGAGGCGCTTGATGTTCATGGACACTTCGCGGCGCAGGTCGCCTTCGACCGCGAACTTCGCGACCTGGGAGCGGAGCGAGGCGACCTCGGCGTCCGTCAGATCCTTCACCTTGACGGCGTACTTCACGCCAGCCGCATCGCAAATGCGGACCGCCCGGCTTTTGCCGACGCCAAAAATGTGGGTTAAGCCGATGACAACGTGCTTGTTCATCGGTATGTTGATGCCGGCGATACGCGCCATCTATTTCACCCCTACGCGGACAACAATAGCGCACGCGAAAAAGCGCGCTAGTATAGTAGAAAAACCCCAATACATCAATTCGCTGGGTACCATCTCGCCCTCAGCCTTGACGCTGCTTGTGGCGGGCGTCCGACGAGCAAATGATGTACACGATGCCGCGCCGCCGCACGACTTTGCAGTTCTTGCAGATCTTCTTGACCGAAGGACGAACTTTCATTTCTTACTCCCAATGCCTCGAAGGCTCGATTTCTTCATGAGCCCCTCATATTGATGCGACATGATGTGCGAGCGCGCCTGCGCCACGAAATCCATGACGCCGACCACGATGATCAAAAGCGACGTGCCGCCGAATTGAAACGGAATGCCGGGGTTCACCATGCGGATGATTTCCGGCAACAGACACACCGCCATGATGTACAGGCCGCCCCATAGCGTCAGCCGGGTGAGCACCTTGTCCAGATAGTCCCCGGTTTGCTGGCCCGGGCGGATTCCCGGGATGAAGGCACCGGCCTTCTTCAGGTTTTCGGCCGTATCGCGGGCGTCGTACACCAGCGCGACGTAAAAGAAAGCAAATCCGAGGATCAACAGGGCAAACAAGACCACGTGCAGCGGTTGCCCGTAGTTCAGGGCGGCGGCGATCTTTTGCAAGGTCCGCTGGATGATGTTGGGATTCGGATTGGATCCGAAGAACTGCGCGATGGTGGCCGGGAACACCAACAGGCTCGAGGCGAAGATCGGCGGAATCACGCCCGCCATGTTGAGCTTGAAGGGCAAATGCGTGCTCTGGCCCTGCATCATGCGCCGGCCGACCTGGCGCTTGGCGTAATTCACCTGGATCTTGCGCTGCGCGGTCTCGACGAATACGCAGAACAACGTCACCAGCACCACCACCACGAGGATCAGCAGCACGATGATCGGATTCATCTCGCCGCTGCGCACCATGTCCAACGTGCTGCCGATGGCGCGCGGCAATTGGGCGACGATGCCCGCCACGATGATCATGGTGATGCCGTTGCCGATGCCGCGCTCGGTGATCTGCTCGCCGAGCCACATGACGAACAGCGTGCCGGTGGTGATGGACAGGGTGGCGATGAACAGGAACTGCGGACCGGGATTTGGGACCAGGTTATTGCCGGCGTTCTGGATCGCGAGCGCTGCCCCGAACCCCTGGAATCCGGCCAGGAACACGGTGCCGTAGCGCGTGTACTGCATGAGCTTGCGCCGGCCCGACTCGCCGTCCTTCCTGATCTGGTTCCACGGCGGATACACCATGGAGGCCATCTGCACGATGATCGACGCGGTGATGTAGGGCATCACGTTCAGCGCGAAGATGCTGAAGCGCTGCAGTGCGCCGCCCGAGAACATGTTGAACATGCCGAGCAGCGTGCCCTGTTGACCCGAGAAGAACGCGGCGAACCGGGCCGCATCGATTCCCGGGACGGGAATGAAGGTGCCGATCCGGTAGACCACCAGCGCGCCCAGCAGGAACCAGAGACGCTTGCGCATCTCCTGGAACCGGGTCATGTCCCCGAGTGCGCTTGCGGCGCTGGCGCTGGATGTGGCCATGGAAACTCTCTCAGACCTCGAAACGGCCGCCGGCCGACTCGACCGCGCTTTTTGCACCCTTGGTCGCGGTGATCGCCTTGTCCTTCACCACGTAGGCCTTGGAGACCTTGCCGGACAGGATGATCTTTACCCGCTGGGTGTACTCCGGCACCAGGCTCGCGCCGATCAGCGCGGCGAGCGTGACTTCGCCGCCCTTGACGCGCATCAGATCGTCGAGCGTGAGCTCGGCGCGCGAGGCCTTCATGGCCGACTTGAAGCCAATTTTCGGCAGACGCCGCTGCAACGGCATCTGGCCGCCCTCGAAGCCCACCTTGTGGTAGCCGCCCTTGCGCGCGCGCTGGCCCTTGACGCCGCGGCCGCAAGTCTTGCCCTGGCCGGCGGAAGCGCCGCGGCCGACGCGCAGATGCGAGCGCTTGGCGCCGGCAGCCGGCTTGATGGTGTTCAAACGCATATCAAACTCTCTTCTTCGAGGCCGAAGCCGCCGGGCCCAGCGCCGGCTCGACTTTCAGCATGTGGCTCGCCGCATTCATCATGCCGCGGTTGGAGGGGGTATCCGCCACCACGACGCTGTGCCCGATCCTACGCAACCCCAAGCCCCGCGCGGAGTTGCGGATGTTGGCGAGCTGTCCAGCCAAGCTCTTGACCAAGGTGACTCTGACAGATGTGTCGCTCATGGCTTCAGCCTACGATCTCTTCGACGCTCTTGCCGCGCTTGGCCGCAATGTCGTCCGGGGTGCGGAGCTTGCCGAGCGCATCCATGGTGGCGCGCACCACATTGATGGGATTGCGCGATCCGTAGCTCTTGGCGAGCACGTTGCGCACGCCCGCACACTCGAACACCGCGCGCATGCCGCCGCCGGCGATCACGCCGGTACCGTCAGCGGCCGGCTGCATGTAAACCCGCGTGGTCCCATGCCGTCCTTTGACAGCATAGAACAAGGTATCGTTCTTCAACGACACGTTCACGAGGCTCTTGCGGGCCTGCATCATCGCCTTGGAGATCGCGACCGGGACTTCGCGCGCCTTGCCGTAGCCGAATCCGACCCGGCCTGCACCGTCGCCCACGACGGTGAGTGCGGTGAAACCGAACTGTTTGCCGCCCTTGACGACTTTCGCGACGCGATTCACGGCGACCAGCTTCTCGAGCAGGTCGTCGCCGGACATGGGTTTTTCTGTTCTCGCCATAGTTCCTCTGGGACTTCCGTTAAAACTCGAGGCCGGCTTCGCGCGCTGCATCCGCCAGCGCCTTGATGCGGCCGTGATACATGAAACCGGACCGGTCGAAAGCGACCTTGCCGATACCCTTGGCCTTGGCCCGTTCCGCGATCGCGCGGCCTACGGCCTTGGCGGCCTCGATGTTGCCCGTGGTCTTCAAATCGCCGCGCACGTCTTTCTGCAGCGTGGAGGCGGTCACCAGCACCTTGTCGCCCTTGCCGGGCTCACTTCCATCTTGGGGCTCGAAGATCTGGGCATAGATGTGGCGCGGTGTGCGGTGCACCGAGAGCCGCAACGCGCCCAACTCCTTGATTTTGACGCGCCCGCGCGTTGCGCGGCGCAGCCGTGTATCTCGTTTGTCTAGCTTCATGGGCCTACTTCTTCTTCGCTTCTTTCAGCGAAATCTTCTCGTCCGAATACTTCACGCCTTTGCCCTTGTACGGCTCCGGCGGCCGAAAGCCGCGGATCTCGGCGGCGGTCTGGCCCACCCGCTGGCGATCGATGCCCTTGACCAAGATCTCGGTCTGGCTCGGTGTCTCGATGGTGACGCCCTCGGGAATCGCATAGTTGATCAGGTGCGAAAAGCCGAGCGTCAACGTCAGGCTCTTCGCCTGCACTGCAGCGCGATAGCCGACGCCGACCAGCTCGAGCTTCTTCTCGTAACCCTTGGTGACGCCCGTGACCATGTTGGCCAGATGGGCGCGCGTGGCTCCCGCGATGGCATTCAGGCCCTCGCCGCCCGAATCAGCCTCAACCGCAAGGTGCTTTTCTTGCTGAACCACCTTGATGCCGTGCTTCAGCGCAAGCGTGAGCGAGCCCTTGGCGCCTTTGACGGTGACTGAGTCCGCGCCGATCGTGGCGCTGACGCCCTGGGGAAGGTCTACCGGCTTTTTTGCTACTCGAGACATGGTTCTACCTTACGAATCGGCTATTGAACGACGAACAGGACTTCGCCGCCGGTACCGGCCGCGCGGGCCTGCTTGTCGGACATGATGCCCTTCGGGGTCGAGACCACGGCGACGCCGAGTCCACCCAACACCTTGGGCAGTTCGTCCTTGCCGCGATAGATGCGAAGTCCGGGACGGCTGATGCGCTCGATCCGGTCGATCACCGGGCGCCCGTCGTGGTACTTGAGCTCGATGGAGAGCGAGCGTCCCGCACTGGTCGCATCGACACCGTAGTCGCCGATGTAGCCCTCATCCTTCAACACCTTGAGGATGGCGAGCTTCAGCTTCGAGGTGCCCACGCCCACCGTCGCCTTGCCGGCGGATTGCGCATTGCGAATGCGGGTCAGGAGGTCGGCGATCGGATCAGTCATGCTCATAGTGCGCGCCTCACCAGCTCGCCTTGGAAAGGCCAGGAATCTCGCCGCGGTTTGCGGCCTCACGCAGCTTGGTGCGCGCCAGACCGAACTTGCGGTACACCCCGCGCGAACGCCCGGTGATCGAGCAGCGATTGCGCTGCCGCATCGCGCTCGCATCGCGAGGCTGCTTCTGCAGCTCCACTTGCGCGGCCGCGCGCTCTTCCGCCCCGGTCTTCGGCTCGCGGATCAGCTCCTTGAGCTCAGCGCGACGGGTGGCGTATTTCTTCGCCACCTTCAAGCGTTTTTTCTCGCGCATGATCATGTTCGTTTTCGCCATGGGCTGTACCCTACTTACGGAACGGAAAGTTGAAAGCTTCGAGCAGCGCGCGTCCGTGTTTGTCGTCGGCGGCTGACGTGGAGATGGTGATATCCATCCCGCGAATCTGATCGATCTGGTCGTACTGGATTTCCGGGAAAATGATCTGCTCCTTCACGCCCAGGCTGTAGTTGCCGCGGCCATCGAAGGAGCGGCCGCTGATGCCGCGAAAATCGCGGATGCGCGGGATCGCGATGTTCACCAGCCGGTCCAGGAACTCGTACATGCGGGCGCCGCGCAGCGTCACCTTGCAGCCGATCGCCTGTCCGTCGCGCACCTTGAAGGTCGCCACGGACTTCTTGGCCTTGGTGATGGCGGGCTTCTGCCCGGTGATCTTCGCGAGATCCGCAGTGGCCGCATCCATGACCTTCTTGTCGGCCACGGCTTCGCCCACGCCCATGTTCACGGTGATCTTGAGGATTTTCGGGACCTGCATCGTGTTCTTGAGCGCCAAGTTCTTCTTGAGCTCCGGCACGATCTTGTCGCGATATATTTGTTGCAATCTTGCTGCCATGTGACTCTCGGTTACTTCGCGTCGACCATTTCTTTGTTCGACTTGAAAATGCGCACCTTGCGGCCGTCCGCCAGCGCCTTGAATCCCACCCGATCGCCCTTTTGGGTGGCGGGATTGACCACGGCCACGTTCGACACGTGGAGCGCGGCTTCACGCTCGATGATGCCGCCCTGAACGCCCGCGTTCGGGTTCGGGCGCTGGTGCTTCTTCGCCATGTTGAGGCCCTCGACGCGCACGCGGTCATCCGCGAACACTTCGATCACGGTGCCCTTGCGGCCCTTGTCGCGGCCGGCGGTCAGAATCACCAGGTCGCCTTTGCGTATCTTCTTCATCTCAAAGCACTTCCGGAGCGAGCGAAATGATTTTCATGAACTGGACGTTGCGCAGCTCGCGCGTCACCGGCCCGAAAATGCGGGTGCCGATCGGCTCGAGCTTGTTGGTCAGGAGCACCGCGGCGTTCGTGTCGAATCGGATCAAGGAGCCGTCCGGGCGGCGCACGCCGTGCCTGGTGCGCACCACCACCGCGTCGTAGACCTCGCCCTTCTTTACCTTGCCGCGCGGAATCGCGTCCTTGATGCTCACCTTGATGACATCGCCCACCGCGGCATAGCGGCGCTTGGAGCCGCCGAGCACCTTGATGCACATCAGACGCTTGGCGCCCGAGTTGTCGGCGACGTTGAGCATGGTTCTAAGCTGAATCATGTCGGCCCCTTACTCGGCTCGCGCGCGCTCGACGACGCGCACCAGCATCCAGGACTTGCGTCGGGACAAGGGGCGGCACGGCTTGATGGAGACCGTATCGCCTTCCTTGCACTCGTTGTTGGCGTCGTGCGCCAGAAGCTTCGTGGTACGGCGGATGTACTTGCCGTAGGTCGGATGCTTCACCAGGCGCTCGACCGAGACGGCGATGGTCTTGTCCATCTTGCTGCTCACCACCTTGCCGGTCAGCAGGCGCTGGCCGACCGCGGGGGTGCCCGCAGCTGCTGCGCTCGTGGCGGTGCCCGCGCCCGTACCGGCGCCCGAATCCGCTCCGGAGAGCGTCGTTTCCGTCGTGCTAGCCATCAAACCTTACCTCCGCGTTCGCCCTGAGTGCGCGCGCTCACCTGGGCGAGCACCGTCTTCACCCGTGCAATGTTCTTGCGCACCTTCGCGAACTGGTCCGGCTTCGCCGCTTGTCCCGTGGCGCGCGCCATGCGCAAATTGAATTGCTCGCGGCGCAGCTTGATGAGCTCCTCGCCGAGAGCCGCCGGCGCCTTGTCGCGCAGATCTTTAGCCTTCATGCCCGCACCTGTCGTTTGACGAACGCCGTCGATACCGAGAGCTTCGCGGAGGCGAGTCGAAACGCCTCACGCGCAATCTCCTCGCTCATGCCCTCGATCTCGAACAACACCTTGCCGGGCAGCACCTTCGCCACCCAGTACTCGACGTTGCCCTTGCCGGAGCCCATGCGCACTTCGAGCGGCTTCTGGGTGATCGGCACGTCCGGGAACACCCGGATCCAGATCCGTCCGCCGCGCTTCACGTAGCGCGAGATGGCGCGGCGCGCCGCCTCGATCTCGCGGGCGGTCATGCGCGCACGGCCCACGGCCTTCAGGCCGTACTCGCCGAACGCCACGGAGTTGCCGCGCTGCGCGCTGCCCGAGATCTTGCCCTTGAATTGTTTGCGGAACTTGGTCCGCTTCGGCTGCATCATGTGTGATTACCTGGCGTTCAACTCTGCGCGGGCGGCGTCGCGACGGCGTCAGCCGGCTTCGCCACCGGCGCGGCCGGGGCCTCTGCGACTTCGGCCTCGGCGGCCTCCACCTCGGGCTGATCGAACACTTCGCCCTTGAAGATCCAAACCTTGATGCCGATCACCCCATAGGTGGTCTGCGCTTCCGCGAGCCCGTAGTCGATGTCGGCGCGAAACGTGTGCAGTGGCACGCGACCCTCGCGATTCGTCTCGGTGCGCGCGATCTCGGATCCGTTCAGGCGGCCGGAGATGCGCACCTTGATGCCGAGCGCGCCGGAACGCATGGTGTTGGTCACCGCACGCTTCATGGCGCGGCGGAACATCACACGCTTCTCGAGCTGCTGCGCAATGCCCTCGGCGACCAGCTTGGCGTCGAGCTCGGGCTTTCTGATCTCGGCGATGTTGAGGCGCACGTCCTGCATGGTCATGCCGAGAATCTTGGCGACCGCGGTGCGGAGCTTCTCGATGTCCTCGCCCTTCTTGCCGATCACGATACCCGGGCGGGCCGTATGAATGGTGATGTTGGCGCGGCGCGCGGCGCGCTCGATGTGGATGCGGCTGACGGAGGCATCGGCAAGCTTCTTGGCCAGGAACTGGCGCACCAAATGATCGGTGTGGATGTTCGAGGCGAAGGTCTTGGACCCGGCATACCACTTCGACGTCCAGTCGCGCGTGATGCCGAGACGGATGCCAATCGGATTTACTTTCTGACCCATGCTGTTTTAGGCCTCTCGCTTGCCGTCGGACACTTGAACCAGGATGTGGCTGTTGCGCTTGGCGATGCGCACGCCCCTGCCCTTGGCGCGCGCCTGGAAGCGCTTGAACATCGGCGCCGGATCGACTTCGATGCGCGTGACCTTGAGATCGTCCACGTCGGCGTTGAAATTGTTGTAGGCGTTGGCGATGGCCGAATCGAGCACCTTGAGCACGATTTTCGCACCCTTCTTCGGCATGAATTTCAGGGTGTTCACCGCAAGCGTCGCCGACTTGCCGCGGATCGTGTCCACCACCAGGCGGCACTTCTGCGGGGAGATGCGGGCGTAGCGCAATTTCGCTGTGGTTTGCATGCTTACTCCGCCGCCGACACTTTCTTGTCGCCCGAATGCGATTTGAAGGTGCGGGTGGGGGCGAATTCGCCGAGCTTGTGACCGACCATGTTCTCCGACACGAGCACGGGGACATGCAGGCGCCCGTTATGCACCGCGATGGTGAGACCCACCATGTCCGGAATGACCATGGAACGGCGCGACCAGGTCTTGATCGGCCGGCGATCGTTCTTCTGACTCGCCGTCTGCACCTTCTTGGCGAGGTGCAAATCGACGAATGGACCTTTCTTGAGCGAACGAGGCACTGCGATATCTCCTAGGGAGCTCTAAACCGTTACAGCCGTTTATTCTTGCGGCGCTGGAGGATCATGCTGTCCGTGCGCTTGTTGTGGCGGGTCTTCTTGCCCTTGGTCTGCAGACCCCACGGGCTCACCGGGTGGGGATTACCCTGACCGGACTTGCCTTCGCCGCCGCCGTGCGGGTGATCGACCGGGTTCATGACCACGCCGCGCACCGTCGGGCGCACGCCAAGCCAGCGCACCGCGCCCGCCTTGCCGAACACGCGCAGATTGTGCTCATCGTTGCCCACCTCGCCGATGGTCGCGCGGCAATCGATGTGGATCTTGCGGATCTCGCCCGACTTCAGTCGGACGCTCGCGTACAGCCCCTCGCGCGCGGCAAACTGCGCCGAGCCGCCGGCGCTGCGTACCAATTGACCGCCCTTGCCGGCCTTCAGTTCGATGTTGTGCACCGTGCTGCCGACCGGAATGTGCCGCAGCGGCAGCGCATTGCCCGCCTTGATCGGGGCGTCCGCGCCGGAACGGATCTCATCGCCCGCCTTCACGCCCTTGGGCGCGAGGATGTAGCGCCGCTCGCCGTCCTTGTAGAGCACGAGCGCGAGATGCGAGGTACGGTTCGGATCGTATTCGAGCCGCTCGACGACGCCCGGGATGCCGTCCTTGTCGCGCTTGAAATCGATGATCCGGTAGCGCTGCTTGTGACCGCCGCCGATATGGCGCGTGGTCTGACGGCCGGAATGGTTGCGGGCGCCGGTGCGGTTCTTCTTCAGTGTCAGCGACTCGAGCGGTCCGCCCTTGTGCAGGTGCGAGCGGTCGATCTTGACCACGAAGCGCGTGCCGGGGGAAGTCGGTCTCATCTTGATGAGTGCCATGATCCTTGCGTCCTTACTTCGCGGTGCCGGTGAAGTCGATCGACTGGCCGGCCTGCAAGCGCACATAGGCCTTCTTGTGCCCGTTGCGCCGGCCAGGAACGTTCTTGAAGCGCCGGCTCTTGCCGGGCTTGTTGAGGAGGTTCACCCCCTCGACCTTGACCTCGAACATCAGCTCCACGGCCTGCTTCACGTCGCTCTTGGTCGCATCGCCGAGCACACGGAACACGTATTGATTGCCCTTCTCGGCCACGTTCGCGGCCTTCTCCGACACGTGCGGCTGAATCAGCACGTTCATCAGTCGTTCTTTATTCATGCGCGCCTCCGAGACGCTGTTCGAGCAGCTTCAGGGCACCGACCGTCGCAATGACCTTGTCGTGCTTGATGAGGCTGACGGGATCGAGCGAGGCGACCGGCATCACCTCCACGTAAGGAATGTTGCGGGCCGCGAGGAACAGCTTCTCCTCGAACGCCTCGACCAGGATCAGTGCGCGGGTGAGGCCGAGCTCCGCGAGCTTCCCGATCAGCAGCTTCGTTCGCGGCGCGGAGAGCTCGAGGCTCTCGACGGCGACCAGGCGATCCTGACGCACCAGCTCCGAGACCATCGACTGCATCGCGGCGCGATACATTTTGCGGTTCACCTTCTGCGTGAAATCGCGGGGCCGGGCGGCAAAAGCACGTCCGCCGCCGACCCACAAAGGGCTGCGAATCGAGCCGGCGCGGGCCTGTCCCGTGCCTTTTTGGCTCCAGGGTTTCTTGCCACCGCCGCGCACTTCGGCGCGCGACTTCTGACGCTTGGTTCCAGCGCGGCCGCCGGCCATGTAAGCGGTCACGACTTGGTGCACCAGCGCCTCGTTGTAGGCGCGGCCGAACGCGGCATCCGACAACTGGATTTCGCTCGAGGCCCCTGCATTCTTTAGCTGCAACTTCATGGCGGTCACTTCTCGTCAGTTACTTCTTGGCGGCCTTCGGTGCGGCGGCAGCCTTGGCTGCGGCAGGCTTGCCTGCGCCGGGCTTGCCCGCGGCGGCCGGCGCCTTGTTCGGCGCGAGACGCTTGCGGCGCTGCTGCGCCTGGGCCTTCACGGACGGGCGAACGATCACCCGGCCGCCTTCGGAACCCGGGACAGCGCCCGAGATCAGGAGGAGATTCCGCGGCACATCGATATCCACGATGCGCAGATTCTCGATGGTGCGGTTGCGCACGCCCATGTGGCCCGACATGCGCTTGCCCTTGAACACCCGGCCCGGAGTCTGGCGCTGACCGATGGAGCCCGGAGCGCGGTGCGATACGGAGTTTCCGTGGGTCTTCATGCCGCCCGCGAAGTTGTGGCGCTTCATGGTGCCGGCGAATCCCTTGCCGACCGTCGTGCCGGTCACGTCGACGACCTGACCCACCGTGAACATGTCGACCTTGATCTCGCCGCCCACGGCGAGCGACTCGCCCTCGCCCTTCTTCAGGCGGAATTCCCGCGAAGCGTCGCCGGCGGCCACATTGGCCTTGGCGAAATGGCCCGCGAGCGCCTTGGAAACGCGCGAGGGGCGGCGGCTGCCAAGGGTGACCTGAATGGCGCTATAGCCCTCGGATTTCTCGGATTTGACCTGCGAAATGCGATTGGGGAGCGCCTCGACGACCGTCACGGGGACGGTAACGCCGGCGTCAGTGAAAACGCGGGTCATGCCGCATTTGCGGCCAACCAGACCAATGGTCATTGTCAATCCTCATACCGCGGAAGCCACAAAGGCTCCGCTACGTTGCAACAAGCCGGCGGTTTGGATGCTCGAGACCCCAGGACCCTTGGGTCGGCCGGCCGTAATTGCCGGTGCGAATTCCTTGGATAACTGGCGTCGGCGCCCACGCACTCCGACCTTAAAATTGGACGGCGGAGTATACCGGACTTTGCGGGCAGTACAACTCCGCACAAACTTTCGGCGCTGGGGGTTGCTATTGTCGCCTTTCATATGTCATTATTTTCTGACATATGAAAGACGAGCCCTCAGATGGCGATCGATTGCTGATGATATTGGCCGCGCTCGCCAATCCGCACCGGCTGCGGATCATTGCGGCACTCTCTACGGGCGGACGCGACTACGTCAGTCGGCTGGCTCGGGAGCTTGGCATCAGCCGACCGTTGCTGCATTTGCATCTGCAGCGGCTCGAAGAAGCCGGGCTGGTCACCAGCACACTCGAGCTCTCGCAGGATGGCAAGGCGCTCAACTATTTCGAAGTCCGTAGCTTCGACTACGACATCACGCCGGCTGCAATCGCCCAGGTGGCACAGTCCCTCACCTCCAAATCTGAACCATAGAGGCCTTTATGACAGAGCAAGCGTTCTTTGCCGCCTTTTTCTTTCCAGCGGCTGCGGTGGTGCTCGTTTTCTTCATGAAATATGTTTCTGCCGTCCTACAAGCGAGAGTGCGTCTGGGCCAGGACGAAGCCTACCGCGAGCTCGCGAGCAAGGCCGCCACCACTCAAACCGAAACAGTGGCGGTGCTTGGACAGATCCAAGCGCGGCTCGCCGTGGTCGAGAAAATTCTCCGGGATGTCGGATAGGCGCAGCCAGTTGAGGAATTACCGTGAGTCGCAAAAAGATTGTCATCGGCACAGCGATGGCTCTGATCGGCCTGCCGACCGCGTCGATTGCGCTCCTGTTCGCAAATTTCTACGCCGTCTTCTACTTTCCAAATTGGAGCGGCGCCGCTGCTTATGCCTGTGGCTTCTCGTGATGGGGGTTAACGTCCGGCGATGGGAACAGCAGGCCGCCGCCGGACCCTCTCACGCACGCCAACTGCCGATCCCTGGTTGAGTCATTCCAGCGCGGCGATCTCCGCCAGGAACGCCTCTCCATACTCGTCCAGCTTTTTCTGTCCCACTCCATGGATCTCGAGCAGCCCATCGGCCGTGCACGGCTTCTGCGCCGCCATGGCCTGAAGCGTCCGATCGCTGAACACCACATAGGCGGGAACCTTGCGTGCGTCCGCCAACCGCTTGCGAAGCGCACGCAGGCGCTCGAACAAGTCCGCGTCCGGTGTCTCCGCGGTGTCCGGCTCCCCGACAGGCTGCCGCTTCCGCCCGGACGGGATCGCATGCGCCTCCCGGAGCGGAGCGTGGTCCGCTTCGGAGCCCCGCGCACCGCCCCGCGCCTCGCCGGAGATCGGCGCCCGCGCGCCGCGCGCCTCCTCGACGATGTCCGCTCCCGTGCAATTCCCGCACGACTCGCCGCACGCCGCCACGTCCTCCGCAAAATGGCTCGCGAGACGGCGCCAGAGACACGAATCGGCGTCCGCCAGATCGAACATGCGTCGCACCGCGCGGCGCTGCTGATCCGCGTTGTCGGAATCCGCGGCGTCGGAGTTGTCGATGAGCCGATCGAGCGAGATCACGTCCGCCCACGAATAGAACAGCACGCAGTCGGCGGGCGCGCCATCGCGGCCGGCGCGGCCGATCTCCTGGTAATAGCCTTCGATCGAGCGCGGCATGTCGCGGTGGAGCACGTAGCGCACGTTCGATTTGTCGATCCCCATGCCGAACGCGATGGTCGCGCAAACCACGTCGAGATCGTCACGGCTGAACTTGTCCTGGACCGAGGCGCGGTCTGCCGGGGTGAGACCGGCGTGATACGCCGCCGCCCGCACCCTGCGTTCGCGCAGGAACTCCGCCGTCGTCTCCGCCGCCTTGCGCGACAGACAGTAGATGATGCCCGATTCGCCGCGCCGCGCTCGCACCAGCCGCAGGATCATGTCGCGCACGCCGGTTCCCGATCCCTTTTTGACCGCATGCAGGTGCAGGTTCGAACGATAGAACGAACCGCGTACATGGAGCGGATCGCGCAACGCCAATTGCTCGGCGATGTCGTTCTTGACGCGGGGTGTCGCGGTCGCGGTCAGGGCGAGCACGGGGATGCTCGGAAAGCGCCGCTTGAGGCCGGCGAGATTCCGATAGGCCGGTCGAAAGTCGTGACCCCATTCGCTGATGCAATGCGCCTCGTCGACCGCGATCATCTTCAAGTCGAGCGAGTCGAGGAGATTCCCGACGGAAGCGTCCAGGCCTTCGGGTGCGGCGTATAGGAGCTCCAGCTCACCCGCGCGGAGCCGCGCGGTCCGCTGCGCGCGCTCGGCCCCATCCAGCGAAGAATTGAGGAAGGTCGCGCGGATCCCGAGCTCGCCCATGGCGTCGACCTGGTCCTTCATCAGCGAGATCAGCGGCGATACCACCAGGGTCACTCCGCCCTTGAGCCTCGCCGGGATCTGGTACGTGACCGATTTTCCAGCGCCGGTGGGCATGACGGCAAGACAGTCGCGGCCGGCCATCACCGCCTCGATGATCTCCGACTGTCCCGGACGGAACGAGGGATATCCGAAAACATCTTTCAATACCGCAAGCGCCGGACCGGCCGAGTCCGCGATGCGGGACTGCCTCGCACGCGCCGAGGCCTCGCGCAGCAACGCCAGCGTCTCGGGAGTGAACAGAAGCGGAGTCTCACGGTAACGCTGCCGCAGCCGGTCGAGGGTCAATTCGATCGTGGCCGCGGGAAGCTCGATCAATGCCCGCGCTGCGGCGAGCACTTCGTCCACTGTGGTGAGGCTGACATGCATCAGGGAGCGGATCGTGCCAGAAATCCGGATGCCACCGCCATGCTATTTTCCCGCGGGATCATTCCAATTGCGGAGGCTGGTCAGGGACCTGTAGCATCGCGACCCCATCGCCGCGCCATTCCCTCCGTCGTATCCTATCCGCACCATGAATCGCATCCCCCGCCGCCAATTCCTAGCCCGCACCGGCGCGGCGCTGGTCGGCTCGGCGCTCGGTGGCTGCACGCTCGGCGGCCGCGGCTCGAGAGCGTCGAACGACGCCGCCTTGCATCTGGAACGACTGCGGGCGAGCGTCGACCGCATCACACAGATCACCGTCTGCACCCGGCCGTTTCGCGCCCAAGGCCCGCGTCTCGATGTCGAGCAGATGCTTGGGAAGACGGTGGTGCACAACTACGGTCACGGCGGCAGCGGCTGGTCCCTGTCGTGGGGCTCGAGCGCCATCGCGGTGGAGAAGGCGCTCGCGAGCGGCGAGCGCCAGGTCGCGGTCATCGGCTGCGGCGCACTGGGGCTCACGTCGGCGCTCCTGCTGCAGCGGAGCGGCGCGCGGGTGACGATCTACGCCAAGGATCTGCCGCCCAATGTGCGCTCGTCCCTGGCCACCGGGGTGTACACCCCGGATTCCAGGATATGCTTCGAGGAGAACGCCACGCCGCAGTTCCGGCAAATGTGGGAGGCGATGGCCCGCCGCTCGTTTGCGACCTACCAGACGTTTCTCGGCCTGCCGGGCGATCCGGTGGAATACATCGACAATTATTTCGTGTCGGATGACCCCATCACCGGGCGCCGCGGCCCCGCGCCCGAGGATACCCGCCCGAAGTTTGCCCAGCTCCAGCGCGAACTGCTCGGCGATTTGATGACGCGACGCGAGGACTTTCAGCCCGGCCAGCATCCGTTCGGCGCCCGGTACGTACGCGGCGGCAGCATGATGATGTTCAATCTGAGCGCGTACTCGCGCCTGTTGATGTCGGACTTTCTGACCAACGGCGGCCGGATCGAGATCCGCGAGTTCCACACACCCGCCGACTTTGCGGGGCTGGGCGAGAAGACGCTGATCAACGCCACCGGCTATGGCGCGCGGGCGCTGTTCTCAGATCGATCCGTCTCGCCGGTGCGCGGACAATTGGCGCGGATGATCCCGCAAGCGGGAATTCACTACGGCCTGTACTACAAGGACGTATCTTTCGTCCCCCGCCGCGACGGACTGGTGTTCCAGAAGGTGGGCGAGAGCGATTACTACGGCTTCGATGATGAGACCGCGACGCCCGATCGGGCGGAAGCCGAGCTCGCGGTCAACACCATCGCCGGCTTGTTCAGCCCTAATTCAGCTTGATCTGAACGTCCACGCCCGCCGGCAGCTCGAGCTTCATCAGCGCGTCCACCGTCTTGTCGGTCGGGTTGAGAATGTCCATGAGCCGCTTGTGGGTGCGGATCTCGAACTGATCGCGCGCATCCTTGTCGCCGTGCGGCGAGACCAGCACGGTGAAGCGCTCCATCTTGATGGGCAGGGGCACCGGGCCCTTGACGGTCGCGCCGGTGCGCTTCGCGGTGTCGACGATCTCGCGCGCCGACTTGTCGATCAGGCGATGATCGAAAGCCTTCAGGCGAATACGAATGTTCTGATTAGCCATAACAATGTCCTACGGCGCGTCGCGCCTTACGCAATAACCTTTGAAACCACGCCCGCGCCGACGGTCTTGCCGCCCTCGCGGATCGCAAAGCGCAACCCCTGCTCCATCGCGATCGGGGCAATCAGCTCCACCACGATCTTGATGTTGTCCCCGGGCAT
>JBEKHO010000062.1:0-20169 GCA_050012215.1 Steroidobacteraceae bacterium | reverse complement strand
TCGAGCGGCTCGAGCACGATGTGGGTCGTGCCATCCCGATAGGGCGTCTTCAGCGTGTAGCGCACCTGGCCCGATGCCGTCAGCGCCAGGCGCTCGCTGGCCACCGGCGGTCGGCTCACATAGCGGCACAGCCGTTCGAGCTTCTCACGCTGATGCGACGCAATGTCCACGCCGGGTTCGGACATCACGCAGAGCTTGTAGAACTTGCGGTCGAGGCCTTCCTCCGTTTGGACATACGGCGCCCAGTTGCCGCGCACGAAGGCGGTCGGCGCATCCGCTGGTATCTTGCGGGCACCCGTCTCGTTCAAGGTGCGCAGCGTGTCCACGCCTTTGAGGATCGGCGCCACGGCCGGCGCCGATCCGAAGTCGAAGGCCTTGAGCAGCGACGGCGCATAGCGCCGCAGCTGCCCGTAATATTCGCCAACCAACCCGAGAAGGTCGGATTTGCGCGTTGCGTTGAGCGCTGCTGCCGCCGCGACGTGCGCCGTGAATTCCTCCCACGGCAACACGCCTTCGATGGCCGCGAATGGATCCGTGCCATTGTCTTTGGCATCGACGAGCGCGACGCCTACCTTGGCGAACACCTGGACGGTCTCCTGCAGGGCCGGCGCCGCTTCGACGAACTGCTGACCGTGCTTGTACTTCGATTTGGCAAAGAACCGACCGATCAGCCGATCGTGCAGATCGAGGGTTTCGTCGGTCAAGGTTGCGAGCGCCTCGAGAACGATCGCGACGAGAGTCGCGTACCGACGGCTCTGGCTGTATTCCTTCAGCTGATAGACCGCGGTCTGCGCTCCCTCCCGTGCAAGGCGCAACAGCCGATTGTGATGAACGCGCCGCTCTAGGTCCGCCGGCAGATCCAAGGTTCGAATGACCTGCAACCGGCTGAGATGCGTGAGCACGGCCCGGGCGCTCGGTGCGCCCGGCGGCATCCGCAACCATGCAAGGTGGCTGTACGGGCTCCCCGACCGAAGCTCGAGCAACGCATCGAGTCGGCGGCGGTGCTCCGCTGTCAGCGCTGCGGTGAGTTCGATGAATACCTGCCGATCCGCGCGAGTGGTGGCCTGCGCCGCGATCAATTCCAGCACTCGGATCGTCGGCACCACCAACCGTCGAGCGCGGATCTCTTCGATGGCGGTCTGCACCAGAACGATCCCCTGGATCGTCTGCAGCGCCGTCGGGATGAGCCAGGTAACGAGCTCGCGAAAATGCGCTCGGGTGAAGAGAGTCAGCCCGAGTCGCTGGACAGCCTCCTGCTGGTGTTCGCGCCGCGTTTGGTCGCGGCTCGCGTATTGGTCCCAGAGCGCCGGCGTGGTTTTCAGCTGGCTCGCCACCATCGCGAGTAGCGCGGCCGGTGGCGTCTCGCCGCGCGCCAGGACACGGCCGGGAAACCGGAGGTAGCAAAGCTGGACAGCAACGCCCAACCGGTTGTAGTCCCAACGATGCTGGCGAATGAACGCGAGATCGCTCCGACTCAAGGTGTAGTGGCGGATCTGATCGGCCTCGATCACGGGGACGGTGAGCAGCGACTCACGTTCGGCCGGCGTCAGCAATTCCCGTCGCGGCATGGGCTTCCCTGTCGGTGCCTGGGGCGGTTAGTATGGGCAATAACTAAAGATTCGTGCCAGTCCTAAGTGACGACGGCCCCATCCAGTAAAATATGGGGTTCCTGGGTAGCGGTTTCGGAGGGGTTTTTGGCCATAGCAAAAAAAGGGGCGGCCGGAACGGTGCTCAAGGTGGGCCTGTATGCCCGAGTATCGACCCATGACCAGCAGACACTCCCGATGCAGCTCGCCGCCATGCGCGAGTACGCGAAGCGCCGCGGCTGGAAGGTCGCCCTCGAGGAGAAGGAGGTCGGCTCCGGTGCCAAGACCCGACCGAAGCGCGAGGAGCTGCTCCGTGCCGCCCGGCGGCGCGAGGTCGATGCTATCGTCGTCTGGCGACTCGATCGCTGGGGACGATCTCTACTCGACCTGATTGCGACACTCCAAGAGCTCCATGCCGTTGGAGTGGGCTTCGTGTCGCTGACGGAGGCGCTCGACATGACCACCCCTGGAGGGCGGGCCCTGGCCGGCATGCTCGCCGTTTTCGCGGAATTCGAACGCGACATCCTGCGTGATCGCGTGAAGGCCGGCATCGCCCAAGCCCGTAAGGAAGGACGCCCCCACGGCAGGCCTCCGACTGTGCGACATCATGCGGCCGAGATCTCCACGCTATTCAAAGAGGGCATAAGTAAACGGCAGATCGCCGCGCGCCTGAGCATCAGTCGGGCCTCCGTCCGTCGAATGTTACCGGCTCCGCGCGGCGCATCGCGGGCAAACCGCGCGAGCGTGCATAGCGCCGCTTCATAGATTGCGCGGTAAGATGACCAACACTAGCAGAGAGAAAATGTCGAAGCGTTCTGTCGCGCTCTCTTTGACAATTGTTTATTGGTTGGCGACCCTGCCCTTGGCATGGCTTGGCGTTCAGCACGATACAAGTTGGTTCACGCTCGTCTGGTTCGGCGTCATGGTTCTTTTTGCACTGCCAGTAACGGCGATGCTCTGGCTCGTCGTGTTGATCGATCGTCTCGTTCCAAAGTCCCTACTTTCTACATTTGGTTTGACGGCTCTCGGCGTTGCCTTTCCGATTCTCTATTTTGTCACTATTTACACCATACCCAATGAACGACGAGCTCGCGAAGGCGCGCGAATGATCGAGGAAGGAAATGCCGCTATAGTGGAATCGGTCGATGATGAGTTGCTTGTGGATTCCAAAGGTCCGATCGGAGTTCGACTGCGCTATCAAGTCACTTATCCTAAAGGTCTAGAAATGGATGCTGAACAGGCTCCGACGGCCTACGTACGAGCAGTAGACGGAAATGGAAAAGATCTATCATTCATGGCCCGAACAAGAGTAGTGGCCCCCGCAGTTCAAAACAGGTTCCACCCCGGGACCTACACAGTAACCAATGACTTTCTTCCAGCATTTCTGCCGGCTTCCCTATTACCACCCACGGACTCGATGCGCGCGGCGCCCACAGATACAAAGGGACAGCAGCGAACCCTGCCCGATAACTGTTTTCGTTGGGTATATTGGGAGAAGCGTCCCGACATCGAGCGTACAGATGCTCAGCCCCTCACCATTTCGATTTTCCCCGGACTTGCCGCTGGCGAACCAGCGAAAAGAATGACTACTAGCCACACCTACCAATTGAAAGATTTTCTCAAGACCTCAGATGCAGAAGGTGCTATCGATTGTGGGATTATTCATTGACAGGAACGCCCCGGACAGTTGACACCGCCCGTTTGCTGCCAGTGAACAAGGTCCGATTGAGGTAAGGCGTGCCTGATACTAAGCGGCCCTTAACGTGCTAAAAAATCCCTTTATTGAGGTGACCCCTATCTTCGCGATCGTACTGGGGTTTCATTTAGCTATTTTTTGGCTGCTTTTGGCGACGCCCTCGCGTTATCGATACAACCACCATCGAAGAGTTTCGAAATCGTGTTCATCGCTCCACCAACACGGCCCGCCGTCTTGTTGGAAAGTAATTCAACAAGTCGAGTGCCCGAAAATGTTACTCCGCGGCATCGGAGTGCAGCCAACCCTTTGCCTATGCCCAATATCGCGTTGCCGGATGATGAGAACAATGCCATTCATCCGTCGGCCGACTGGGGCAGTGAGCTGACCCGTGCTGCTCGGGACGCTGTCTCTGAAAAGTTAGCGCAGAAACCGCGAGACTTTGGGTTTCCACATCCGTCCTCGGCTCCCGTCGACAAGCCTCCTCAGTTTGGGTGGGACTACGCGGCAACCCACCGGATTGAATCCATCCCAGGAGGCGGGTTGGCCGTAAATCTCAACGATAATTGTGAGCTTATTTTATTTCCGCTCCCGTTTATCGGGTGCGCAATCGGGAAGAAACCGGCGAATGGGGATCTGTTCAAACACATGCGCGATCCGTCACAAGCTGACGGCTTGGAAAAGTGAATGATGACTCCCCTGTGACCAACGATTATTCATGGCGCCGGCACAACGATGCCGCAATGCTGTTCTTTCTTCGTTTTCGCCGCCGTGTCGCGACAGGCCCCGAGTGTCGCCGCGTTGTCCGCCGTCAGCTTGCCGGCCGCCATGAGCACATTCCAGGCTCCATATTTTGTGCCTGCATCAACGCGGATCCAGCGCCCCAACGATCACTGTTCATGATGAACGCAGCAACGTGACCATCCCACCCAAAGGGCAACACGCGCGCGAACATGGGCGAGATCAGTAACCCAAAAAAGAATGCCCCCATGCCCGTCCAGCCCAGCCACTCCCATTGCTTCCACCGTCCGCGCATCGTTCCGATCATCGCGGCGAGCTCGCGTCGCTCTGCCACCGCCGCGGCCTTAGCAACGTCGAGCTCTCGCACGGACTTGGTGATGAGCCCGTCGCCGGCGGCGACGATCGCTTGGTGGTAGTGCGCCGGCGTCGTGCGGATGGCGGGGTGCTGCTCGATCGCCGCCATGAATTTGGCCACGATCTCGAGGTTCTTGGCGATCGCGCCCAAGGTGTCGGTGTAATCGGCCGGCTGGTTTTTTAGGATCAGCTCGGGAACTGATCGCAGAGCCTGGTGCATCGCGGCGACCTCGGCCCGGAGCGCTTCGAATGCCCGCTCCGCCGCAGTTTGTCCATCATCCTCGTCCCTGTCGTTCATCTCTGGCTCCCTGCTTTATTCCCTACAGAGATAGACCATAACCGCGCCCCAAATCACGCTCGGCGATCGATAGCGCGCGGTCAAGATTCAGGCCGATCGTTTATCTCGACAACGCAGCGACCACACAGAAACCCCAGGCTGTCATCGACTCGGTCTCGCGCTTTTACGCGGAGAACAACGCCAATGTGCATCGGGGCGTGCATGCCTTGAGCCAGCGCGCGACGGATGCGTTCGAGACCGCCCGGGCCCGCGCGCAGACATTCATCCATGCCTCGACCGCGGCCGAAATCATCTTCGTGCGTGGAGCCACCGAGGCGATCAACCTGGTCGCCCAGAGCTACGCCCGCCCGCTGCTCGTTCCCGGCGACGAAATCCTCGTCAGCGCCATGGAACATCACTCCAACATCGTCCCGTGGCAACAGGTTTGCCGGCAAACCGGAGCGCGGCTCGAGGTTGTGCCCATCAATGAAGCCGGGGAGTTGCGGTTCTCCGAGTATGAACGTCTGCTGAGCCCGCGAACGCGCCTCGTCGCGGTGACCCATGTATCCAATGCATTGGGCAGCGTCAATGACATCGCCCGCATTTGCGCAGTCGCGCACGCGAAGGGCATTCCAGTCCTGGTCGATGGCGCTCAGGCGGTCGCGCACCTACCGGTCGACGTTCGCGCGCTTGATTGCGATTATTACGTCTTTTCCGGCCACAAGTGCTTCGGCCCGACCGGCATCGGCGTCCTGTACGGAAAACGCGAACGACTCGAGGCGATGCCGCCCTGGCAGGCCGGCGGCGACATGGTCCGGTCCGTCAGCTTCGAAAGAGCCGAATACATGCCCATCCCACACCGCTTCGAGGCGGGGACTCCCGACATCTCGGGGGCAATCGGACTCGGCGCCGCAATGGATTTCATCTCGATGATCGGGTTGGATGCCATTGGTACGCACGAGCAGCAGTTGCTCGATTACGCCAGCCTCGGGATCGCACGAGTCCCCGGCGTGCGCATCGTCGGCACCGCATCGCACAAGTGCGGCGTACTGTCCTTCGTCATCGACGGCGTGCACCGAGTCCAGGCGATCTTCGGATGACCCGGGAAGTTGACGGCCTGTACCAGCAAATCGTGCTGGAACACTGCAAGCGACCGCGCAATTTTCGCAAACCGCAAGATGCGAACCACAGGGCTTGCGGCGACAATCCCCTCTGCGGAGATCACATCGAAGTCTATCTGCGTATTGAACAGGGTGCGATCCACGATATCGCGTTCGCCGGCGTGGGCTGCGCCGTCGCGAAGGCGTCTGCTTCTCTGATGACCGAAGCCCTGATGGGCCGCGAGGCGGCCCACGGTCGCGAGTTGCTCCACCAATTCGAGCAAATGGTCACCCTCGCAGGGATCAAGCCACATCCGACACTCGGTGAGCTGCGCGCGTTTGCCGATGTACGGGAGTTCCCATCGAGGGTTCAGTGCGCCATGCTGGCCTGGGATGCGCTGCGTTCCGTGCTTCGCGAAACCCCCGCATTGTCAGAGCGGATATCCGAGAGCTGCTGATAAGTCTCGGGAGTCATGTCGGGCATCTTTCGCACGAAAGAGACCACATCCCAGATCGCCTCGTCGTCGAGCGACTTGCTCCACGCAGGCATGGCGCTCATTTTGATGCCGTGCTTGATGATCCAAAACGCGCGCCGACCGTCATGCAGATCCTCTTGCGCAAGATTGGGCGGGTGTGGGTAGAGTCCGGGGCGTATCGCGGACTTGCTTACCCCCGGCGCTAGATGACAGCCGACGCAGAGCGCCGCATAGTGCTGTGCGCCGGCTGCAATTTTCTCGGGATCTTCCACATAGCGTAGGTCGATGGTGTCCGCCCGCGCTCCGATGGATCGCTCGCGTAGTTCTTCGATGAGGGTCAACACGAGTTTCGTGTGATGATCATCGGCGCCGATGTTGTAATAACCCGATTCGATGAATAGCGTGGCACCCATTACCCCGACCGCAAGCGCGGCGACGACGACCAGACCTATTTGCACGGTGCGGATCATATGATTCACTGGACGACGACTGTGCCGACCATGCGCGGATGGATCGAGCACGTGATGTGGTAGGTGCCCGGCTTGTCGAATTTGTACGAGAAGCTGTCGTTCGTATCCATGCCGCCCGACCTGAACAGGCCCGTATCGCTGGTCACGTTATGCGGTTCATCGTCCGTGTTGATCCAGGTCACGGTGGATCCCGCTTTGACCGTCATGGGCGTCGGGTCGAACTTGAAGTCCTTGACCGTGATTTTCGTTGTCTCCGCCGTATCCGCGATCGAGAGGCTGGGCGTCTCCATCGCACCCATGAGTACCACGCCAACCGCGGTCAGCAGCATTTGAGTTCGTCGCAAATTCACCTGAGTATCCTCCTTTGTGGGTTGCTGGCGTCGCTTAGGCGAGCGCCGTGTCGGTGAGCGCCAGTGCGTGCGGGTGCTTGACGACGGAGACACTGGTGATGCCCAGCATCGCGGCCAATTGATCCGAAGGCACCTTCAGCGGCCCGGGCCCCGATCCCACACCGGCGGCGGGTTGCGGATACGAGGTCGATCGAGCGGTATGGAAAGTCATGTTGCCTTCCACTTTTTGCACAATCTGGTGAATATGACCGTTGAGGACGGTGACCGAGCCGAAGCGGCGCAACTGGCTCAGCAGTTGATCCGCGTCCCCTGTGCCCCAGCCCCAGGGCTCATAGATCGTCCACAGCGGCATGTGGGTAAAGACCACAATCGGAGTGCTCGCCGAGCGACCCTTCAGGTCGGCGGCCACCCACGCCAGCTGCTCATCGCCCAGGATGCCGAGACCGCCCGGCTTGAACTGCAGTACATTGATGAGTCCAATGAAATGCACGCCGGCGTGATCGAAGCTGTAATAGCCTTTGTTGTTCGAGGCCTTGCCGAATCGATTGAAATATTCGGTCACGGTCGCATCCGTGGTGTCATGCTCCCCAGGCGTGGTGTGCATCTCGGTGGTGCGCAAACGGCCAAACAGCTGCTGGGCGAGATCGAATTCGGCGGCCTTCGACAAATGCGTGATATCGCCCGTGTGGATGATGAGCGCGGGCTGCTCGTACATGCCATTCACGATGTCGATGGTCTGCGTCAAGGTCCCGGCCACGTCCGGGTTGGCCTCCTTGTTGAAACCGATGTGGGTGTCACTGATCTGGACGAACAGCGGTTTGCCGAGTTTTGCGGCAGCGCTTTTGTCGCTGGCCGCCATGGCGAGATCGATAGGCGCGAACACCCCGCCCGACAGCGCGAAAAGTGTGCCGGCCCCGCCGTAGGCCATGCATTTGAGAGCGTTGCGACGCGATAGCAGCGATTGGTCATCCGACATGTCCGTCTCCTTGAGTTGCAGTACAGGAGACAAGACCTCGGAACGAACCAATTTATTCCCGAGCTCGGTTCCTTTGATGTTCTATCGAGCGTCGCGGGTTGCGAGCTCTTTCCAATCCGCGCCCGCTGGTTCCACCGACCAAGGGGAATAAAAACGACGGATCTGCAGTCTTTATATGCGAACGAGGCGGTTTTAACAGCAAGGGGATCAGAGGAACCCGAGCCTATTGCCTATCGCGCACCGGCTTGGAGTTTTCACCATGAGATTCAAGGCCGGAATTGGCCCGACAGACCGGTGAGGCCATGTTCCTGCAGGAGTCGAGCGATGGTAGATCGCTTCTTTACATCGAGCGTAACCAGGGTACTCGACTTGCTATCCTGGACGTGACTGAACCAGACCATGTCAAGAGCGAGGGTTCCGTGCAACTGGACGCTCCTGATGCCTTTGACTTCGTTTCCAATTTGGGAAATCGATCAATACTTGTTCAGTTCCGGCGCGGTCACGGAAACGCGGTACTTTATTTACACAATGGCAGGCTTCCCACTCTCCAGTGGGTTCAAGGTCTACCGTTGCAGAGCCCAATCATGCGCCTGGGGAGCGATGGATTCACGGTCACCAGTCATGCGGACAAACCGCTGCCTCGACGGCACCCGGTCGCCGACAACGCGAATTTCCCCGACCTGGTTCGGCTCTTAGACATCAAGCGAATCCGCGAAGCCATTACAGATGAAGACACGGGTACGACTTTCTTGCTTGCGGAAAATGGTCTATACCTCATCAGACGGCCGGCCGTGGAGTGGCACACGCGCAGCCATGTGGCGAGTGATGGCGGTTGACACCCCAATCGGAAACCGCGGTGCCATCGCCAACGGCCAGCGTCACGCTGCAAAGCGTGATGCCTTCACTGAAGTGGCCGCGCCGCTTCGTGACATCATACGCGCCCCGCCACGGGCAGCGTTGCACCGGAGATCGCGAGATCGGAGACCAAAAACACGATTACCTCCGCAACCGCACTCGGACTCACCCACCGAGTGAAATCGGCGGCTGGCATATCCGCTCGGTTGGCCGGCGTATCGAGGACGCTGGGCAGTACGGCATTGACCGTGATGCCTCTATCTTTCACCTCATCGGCGAGGGCCTCGGTCAACTTGACAACGCCGGCCTTCGACGCGGCATAGGCGCCCATCCCGGATGTCGCCCGGATTGCACCCATCGCCCCAATATTTACGATATTTCCGCTTCCCCTTCGCAACAGATAAGGGAGCACGGCCGCGCAGGATACGACGGCAGTTAGCAAATTGACGCGGAACATATCCTCCCAACTCTCGAGCGCGCCGCCTTCGAGCTTATCGAAGTGAAACCCGCCGGCCAGATTGACTAGTCCATCTATTCGACCAGTGTCCTTAAACACTCGCTCAACAACCTCGGCGGCGGCATCCTTTTGCAGAAGATCGACTCCCGCATACAAAAGAGCACCAGCCGGACATTCCATCCGAGGGTCTAGTCGTTTACCCACCAGCGCGAGCTTAGCGCCGTGGGCGAGCATGCAAGCGGTCACCGCCTGTCCCAAAGCGCCGAAAGCACCGGTGACGATGAAGACTTTTCCCGATAGATTCATAGCAATTTACCCTGCGGGTCCTTTCACGCGGCGAGCGCGGATAGGTTGAAGTCGAGGGACGCGCTGAATGGGACTGGGCGGAATTAACATTCAGCACGGCTCGGGGATTCGTCAGCCTCGCAAGGGTGTTCAGCCCGCGAGCTGAGTGGTCGCAGCCTGGCCGCCGCCGGCAGCATCGCCGTAAGCGTATCGTCGCGGCGCCAGAAATGATGGAAAAGCGCGGCCGACACATGCAGCGCAATGAGGCCGAGCAACGAGAAGCCAACTGCCGTGTGTGCGGTCAACAGCTGTCGAGCAAGAGGTCGATTCTGCTCGATCAGAGCCGGCAATTGACCGATGAAAAACAGGTCCACGTGATCGCCGCGAGCGCTTGTCTGTAATAGCCCCAGAATCGGCTGCGCCAGGAGGAGCGCGTAGAGGGCGTATTCGCTAGCCACCGCTGCGACTCGCATTGTCTGGGGCATGTCGCTGGGCCAATTGGGATATTCGGCAAGGCTACGCCAGACCAATCGCGCCATCGTGAGCACCCATACGGTCACACCGACGGATCGGTGAAGTTGTAGAAAAGCCAGATGCGAGGCGCGGGACGGGGCAAGATCGATGGAAAACGCGAGTGCGAAGACAAGCAGCATGAGGCCGGCCGTGAGCCAATGCATGAGTCGCGTGGTCGGATCAAAGACCCGTAGGATGGGATCGCTGTGTGTGCGCATTCGGCCTGCTCCGGTATAACGCCCCTCAAGGGGCCATGTACGTAAGAGACTGCCGATGAGGCGAGATTATTCCGGCGGATCCGATGCTTCGAAGAGTCCAAGAGCCGATGGTCGGTGTTGCGCGCCATTGCAGCCTAAGGGGTGGCACGGCTTTCCCTTCACGTGCTCTGAGCAGGTCTGGCGGTGCGGTAGCCGCCTGTCATTTCACGGTCAGATCAATGGACATGCCGTGCCACTTGTGGCCAATGACCGGGCAATATACTTTGTAAGTGCCGGGCTTCAGGTCCACCTGCAACGAGCCCTTTTCGCCATCCTTCAATCTTGGTTTAAGTGCCTTCTCGATCCCGCTCCCCTCGATCTCAAAGCCGTGGGTTTTGCTGCCCATGTTCGTCACGTTAAACGTCGTCGCACCGGCGCCAATCAAGGCGGGCATATCGATCTTGTACTCTGTGAGCTTCACTTCAACGGAGCCTTTCGCATAATTGGGCGCGGTCGCTGCCGTTTTCATATCTGCAGAGCCCGGACTCTCTCCCTGTCCGAATGCGCTACTGCATGCCAGCATCAGCCCGAGACTCGCGATCCCCGTCGCGGGGAGCATTACGTTCTTCATCTTTGCCTCCTGTGGTTTAGTATTTGCACGTTCAATCCGTAGTGCCAATGCTGTCGGGCGTGAACAGACTGGAGCGAAACGGCGTCGACAGACTGTGAAGTGAAGGAATGGGGAGGCACGGAAATTCATCGACCACCAATGCCGTTTCCTGGTGCGGGGGCGTGGCCGGCATGAGCTTTTCGCTTGCCGGGCTCGGCTCGAGGTCGTAAGTGACGGTCAGTACCCGATCCCACGCATCGGAGTTCCGAACGCCAAAGTCTAAGGCTACCGAATTGTGTGAGCCCGGCACCCGGCAGTTTGTGCCGGGAAGGGTCAGCATCGTGTCAGCCTGGAATACTTCCTTTGGCGATGCCAGGGAGGCCCGATTGAACGCCAGGTCCGGGCTGTGCGCCGTCACGGGATCATTGCCCAAACGCACGTGGCCCGCGAAATTGGAGAGCAATGCCGAGAAGAGGAGCGGAGAGTACGGTGAGGACGGTGGAAGGCGGCTTTCGAGTTGATCGTTTTCGTAGGCGGAAGCGAGTGCGGTGCTGAAACAAACAAGCAAGATTAGCGTGAGCGACAATCTGCGATTGGGGACCATGAGTCTTTCTCCTGAATGTGAGGATGCGGCATTGATGTGCGGTGGGCGGCGGTCTCGGCGTGTGTGCTCTCCGAGAACGAGACTCGTACCGGGGGCCGGGTATTCCACAATTGCACGAGAATCTAGGAATTCTCACGTCACAGGCGAGCGCAATCATCAGGACCTGTAAAATCGGCTTCCTACCCCATAACCCTGTTAGGCAAGCGACAATCGAACGCCTAAACGAGTGTTCCTCGCGACTCTGGTTGCATTCCTCATCGCAGAGACCGGCGATACGACACAGATCGCCACGGTCGCACTTGCCGCCGGATATGTTCATCTGCCGCGCAATCCAAAATGGGTTTTGACACGCATACCCTCCTTCTATGCGCTGCGCAGTTCCTCGATCAGCGCGGTGCTCGTGCCGCTCGGCGGATTGTCCCGGATCAATTGGGCAAGGAGCGCAAGCTCCTGCGCCTTCGGATAGCCTCGGCGCCACACCAGGCCGATGCGTCGACTGGCGTTGCGAGATTGCAGAGGCCGGATTACAAACGGCGGCTCCAGGCCCAGCGGCGCACGCGCCGCAAGAGCGGGCAGCAAGGTACAGCCAAAACCGGCCGCGACCAACTGGCAAATCGTCTCCAGACTTACCGCTCGAAAGTCACCAAACCTTTCGTCGCTCTCGTCCGTTTGCCCACATGCGGCAAGCGCCTGACCGCGCAGGCAGTGCCCGTCGGCCAGCAACAGCATGGGCTCATCTCGCAAATCCGCCTCGGTAATGCCCTTCAATTGCGCCAGCGGATGTCTTGGCGGGCAGGCGAACCAAAACGGCTCATCGAACAACGGAATCTCGTCGAAATCCTCGCCATCCAAGGGCAACGCGAGCAGCGCCGCGTCGATCTGATATCCGTGCAATCGCTCCACGAGGTGGCCGGTGAGATCTTCGTGGACAACGAGTTGCAAATGGGGATAGTGGCTTCTTACGAAAGGCAGCAATTTTGGCAAGAGATAGGGCGCCAATGTTGGGATGACACCCAGGTTGAGCGGCCCCGTCAAAGGGCCGTGCGGCTTCCGCGTCGACGCCCGCAGTGCATCAACCTCTGCGACGATCTTGCGCGCTTTTTCGACCACCTCCTGCCCGATCGCCGTGAGCGAGAACGATTTGGCGCTACGCTCGATCAACGTGACACCGAGGTATTCTTCCAGCTTCCTGATTTGATTGCTTAAAGTGGGCTGGGAGACATGGCAGTCCTCCGCCGCGCGTCCGAAATGCGCGCGATTCGCGAGCGCCACCAAATAGCGCAGTTCACTGATCGTCATGGCATCCCGCCTCCCCGCAGCCCAATAAAGTTATTCCCAAAGTACCTTGCAAATGTCCGGGAAGCTTTCGATTCCGCCCGAGCAGCCAATTGATCCCCGATCTCAGTCACAGATGTGCTATCGAGAGTCGCGGGCGGCGAGCTCTTGCAGCAACCGAGCCAGCCCAAGAAGTTCATCCCAACCGGTATCCGAGACAGCGCAATAGACGAGATCTTTGGCCTTCCAGAAGGCCATGTGGTAGCCATTACGGGTTGTGTTACTCGGCACGCCGTGCTCATCCGCGGCCCAACTGAATACGTTGATGACGTGCGAACCATGTTGGTAAACCACGACCGCTGCGCGCTGACGATCGAAATAGTCCGCCCGTCCGCCGATCAGCAGATACCCCTGCTGAGCGAAATCCGCCACCACGGGCGAGACATCAGTGTGACCCGCAAACCAAGGTTTGACCGTGTGCTTGTCCGTGGACACCACATCGATCAGATGATCCGGCATCAGCGATCGCACATGAGCACTCACCAGATCGTCGAGCAGCGGGTTTGTGAGTGATGGCGCCAGCAGAAAGAACGCGATACCCGCTGCGATCGCGGCGCCGCCGACGCCGCTGAAGACACCGCGCCAGAACGGCTGTGGACGCCAGCTCGCGAGCCGTCTACCGTCGACGCGCGGGCTCTTGATGGTGGTCTCCTGATCGAGCGCGCGCATGATCCGCGCCCGGAGCGCCGGCGGAGCATTCACATGGGGCAAGTCCTGTCGCAGCGCCGTGCGCGTCTGTTCCAGGTTCTTGAGCAGCGCGTGACACTCGGCACAGATCTCTGTATGACGCTCGATGTCTGCGGCAGAGAGCGCATCGAGTTCGCCGTCGAAGTAAGCCTGCAGGCGCAGCGATTCAGCGCACTGCATGCGCGTCTGCTCCGGCCTCATCCAACCATCTCGCCTTGAGCGCCGCTCTCGCTCGCGCCAGCCGAGACATCACCGTACCGATGGGTATGTTTGCGATTGTGGCAATCTGCCGATAATCCAACTCCTCAATCTCCCGCAGGACCAAGACTTCGCGCTGCTCTTCCGGTAGCGCCGACATTACACGATCAAGCGTTCGCACTTCGTCCCGGTGGATCGACGTGCTCTCCGGATCGGGGGTTGTCGCGATCATGGCATGGCCGTCTTGTACGTCGTGCTCCTCCGGCAGCGGTACAAAAGCTCGGCGCTGTTGCTGTTTGAGCGCAGTCAAATGGCAATTCTTCACGATCGTCAACAGCCACGCCTTCGCATCGGTACCTCGCAAAGCGTCAAATCCGCGATAGGCTCGCAAGACTGCCTCCTGAACGATATCCTCCGCGTCGACGGGTGAACGCGACAACCACCGCGCAAACCGGTACGCGGCATCCAGATGTGGCAGGACCTGCGCCTCAAATCGATGGCGCCCGTCATCCATGGACCAAATCACACTCTGATGTCGCGCTGACCGGGATGCCTTGCATCGACCTACAAGACTCGCGGCGCGCCCGATTTATTCCCACAATCCATAGTGGCATTGAGGCCCCCGAGCGGCTCGCCGCGGCGCCCCATGAGATCTGGGCGCCCGGATACCGCATTGCGCCAATAATACCTGATGCGCCGGCCACAGTAGACTAGCAGCGCGTGCGCTGAACGCCGGTACACGACCCGCATCACCAACGCGAGAGCCAATATCGCCACCAACAACGTGTGCCCGGTCACTATCATGGTTCCCCGGGTGCCCTCCGGCAGCATGCCTGCGACGATGACCATGAGGATTGGACTGAAGATCGCGAAGGATACGAACATCCGGTCGAATAAGTAAGTGGTCCTGTATTTCGTTGGCGTCATAAGAGCATCTCCGGGTCAAATTGATTCAAAAGAACACCCGCGCGACGCGCGGGTGTTTGAGCAGCCGTAGTTAGTGCGGGCTCAATACCCTCCTCCGCCCGTCGTCGTGGTCGTGCTCGTCGACGGGGTGATGGTCCCGAATACGCCGTCCGTTTGACTGGCAAATCCTGCCGTGTAGAAAAGAGTCGTCGACGGCTTGTCGGAATCCCCGTTGCCGAACACCAATGACCACAAACCGGGAAATGCGAAGGGTTGCCCATTGCTGCCATTGAGCGCCCCCGCCGCGGTCGCCAATTGGGTTCCGTTGGGCTTAAAGATGTTGATTTTGCCGTCGCCGAAGTTGCCGATCAGGACGTCTCCCGCGAGCGAGCCCCATCCGCTCGGTGCCACCGCGATTCCCCAGGGAGCGTTGAGCGCGCCAGCCGAGGCGAAGCGACTCACGAGATTGCCGGAAAGATCGAAGACGTCGACGTATCCCAGGCCGGCTCCCGGCACCTCATCATGTTTGGCGGTGTCCTGCATCGCATAGGTCACGTAGAGTTGGTTGTTGACGGCCGATATGCCGAAGGGAACGAACCCCTTGGGAATGGCCGGGTCCACGAATTTACCCTGCATATCCGCCGGCTTGGAGAAGTTCGTATCGAACACATCGACTTTGTCGCTGTGCAGATCGGTCGCATAGAGAAATGTCGCGCCGTTGAGCGTGCCTAACGCGAGACCCTTGTAAACCGCGTGATTCGCGCCGTTCGCGATGCCGTCGTCGTACGCGGTAACCGCTGCCGCTCCGCTATCCATCGCCCATCCGGCGATCGTGCCGCCTTCCCCGTCGAACAGAAACAGCGCGGTTTCTTGTCCCTTGCTCGTCGCAATGAGAAAACTGCCGCTGCCGTTATAGACCTGGCCGGTCGGGTTCGCCTGCACGCCCGCCGCCGAGGCTGGAATGGCGATGCCTGTGCCGGGAGAACCGGTCACTTCCTGCGTCTCTACGTCCCCCGCGCCGCTATACAAAGTAGCGAGATTGCTGTTGTTGTCCGCGATCCAAAACGGCAAACCGGTGGCAATGGCGATGCCCCAAGGATTCTGCAAATTGGCATCAACCGTCTTCGCTGATGCGACGACCTCCGATTTATCCGCGACCAGGGCAGTGTCGGTAAAGACCGTCGTTGTCTGCTGACTCCCCGTGCTTGACGTCGGGCTTGAGCCGCTGCTTCCTCCGTCGCCGCCGCAGGCCGCGATGATCAGCGTACTGAGAGCGGTAACCGCTGCCGGAACGGCCACCCGGCTCTTTTGCAAGTAATTCGATTTCATTGATCCTCCATATTTGAATGCAAGTAACCACCCGCGTGGGTACCGGACCGTCTCGAAAAAGTTACTTGGGAAATGGATTTAGTCGCCGACATCGGATGCGGGAAGTTCAGGACTTGTGCACCCGGAGACGCCATCCATCGGATTTGTGCTCGCATCTTGCCGGTAACGGTGCGATCCTACCGCGGCTTTTTTAACGGCGCCCCGACTACGGAGTCTCTGTCATCGATGTTCGAGGAAGGATCCGATCGCGACGATGCCGGGTGCTCGGTAACGGCGGCCGTCACCTTGTCGGTGGTGCTGCTGAGTGCGACACCGCTCTGCGTGGGGGCGGACGTTTGGGGCGGCTCGATCGATTTGACCAGTGACTACTTGGTACGAGGAATATCTCGCAGCGACGATCATCCCGCCCTGCAGCTTGACCTTCACTATGTGAGCTCTTCGGGATTCGTGGCAGGTGTATTCGCGTCCAGCACACAGATCGATCCCGACGCGCGACGCGATGCGGAACTCAGTGCCTTCCTGGGCTACGTCTGGTCGGACGGCGGCGATTGGCAGGGAAAGGTTCTCGCATCCAATTACACCTATCCGTGGAACCAGGCCGGCTCGCTGTACAACTACGATGAAATCAATCTGCAGGTCTCTTACCAGCAATGGATCCAGCTCGCTCTCGCGTTTTATCCGGACGTGCGGCGCTATTCGTACGGCGGAGGCGTCGCTCATGTCATGGCCGAATCGGCGGAGCTGAACCTGCAGCGGCCCCTGATCGGAAAGCTATCCGCCACCGCGGGCGTCGGGTATTACGAGTTGGATGGGGCGGACGGGGTGGGCTACGCCTATTGGAGCGTCGGAGCCACCTATGATTGGGCGCCCATATCCCTCGGGTTATCTTATGTTGGGGCATCCGCAGCGGCTAACTCCTTGTATTATAACGCTGCCGTCGGTGGTCGATGGTCGGGGACGGTCATTTGGCGCTTTTAGGCGCACCGCGTATTGCAACTTTTTGGTCCCCGACAGGTACATACGGTGCATGATCCACAGCGCTTCAGGAGCGGAGCTAGCCGGATGATGTCGTCCGCCAAAAACACCAAGGAAAGCGATGTCGATCGCTTGATTGCCATCGCGGCGGGCAACCGCGTGGCCTTCGAGGATCTATATTTCGCCTACCACCGCCGCCTCGCGCGATTTTTGTTTAGGGTGACCCCGCGATACGAAATGGTCGAAGAGATCATCAACGATACCTTCATCACGGTATGGCAACGCGCCAAGGACTTTCGCAACGCCTCGCGGGTCTCGACCTGGATCTTCGGCATCGCGTATCACACGGCGCTGAAGTCACTACGACGCCAAAAACACCACAGCGCCGCGTTGAGCCTCGATGATTATCCCGAGCCGACTATCGATCCGGGGGCGGAAGCCGAAGTAAAGGATTGGCTGGCGCAGGGGCTGAGCCGGCTGCCTCTCGACCAACGGCTGACGTTGGAGCTTGCCTACCACATGGGGCACTCGCTCGAGGAAATCGCGGCAATCACGGATACGCCGGTCGGTACGGTCAAAGCCCGCATGCATCACGCCCGCCGAAAACTCCGCAAACATCTGCCGGCGCTCGACGGCACCGCGCACGAATTCTCAGCGAGAGGCCAATGAATCACCTCGACAGCACCTGCACGGCCGAACACGACGGGATCTCCGAACTGATCCCTTGGTACGTCAACGGAACGATCGGCGCGATCGATCGCCAAAAGCTCGATGCGCACTTCCTGAGCTGCGCCGCCTGTCGCGACGAGATGTTGGAAGAGCGCCGCATCCATCAGGCGATGTCCGCGGATTCGGGCGTCGAATACATGCCAGCCGCCTCATTCAAGCGCCTGCAGGCGAGGATCGACGAAGACGAAGGTTCGATGGCCTCCGCGCCCAGAGCGCCGGTGTCCCGGTTCTCGCGCGCTGCGCCAGCGTCCCGCGTCCAGCGACATACGCCGCGGCAGCGCCTGATCGCGGCCTCGATCGCCGTGTTGGCCGTGGCGGTCAGCCTGGTATCAGCCGACAAGTGGTATCGGCTTGGCGGCTGGGAAGGCAAGTATCACACCGTGACCTTACCCGAAGCGCGCCCTCCGAGTGAGGTCATTCGCGCGGTATTTTCGCCGACCATCACACTGGTGGAACTACAGACGATCTTGGACGACGCTCAGCTGCGAATCGTCTCCGGGCCGACGGAGGCCGGGGTTTATTCCTTGGCGGCCAACACCGATCGTCCGGTGAATGCTTCACTGGCATTGCTGCGGCGGCATTCGGCGGTTCGTTTTGCGGAAAGTACCCGGCCCGGCGAGACCCGCGGGGACGGCGAGTCTCCATGAATCGATGGGCGGCGATCGGTCTGACGCTCTCCTTGCTGAGTGCGTGCAGCACCACGACGCCGCGCATCGAATCCCACCCACTTGGCGCGGTCACCGGCCAATCCGGCGAGCGTTATATCATTGCCGCCGTCGATAACGATTCCACGGCCTTTCTCGCCAGTGCGGGGAGCACGCCGCACGGCTACGACAGCATCGCGGCTTATGGCCCTACATCGCGCGCGCAGGCGCTCATGCGGTCGCTGGCAAGGGACTATGGACTCCGTGAGATCAGCGAATGGCCGATCGAGCCGCTCCACATGCATTGCGCGGTGCTCCAAATCCCCGACGGCGCCGATCGCGCCGCGCTGCTCGCGACGATCTCGGCCGACCCGCGTATCAGGCTCGCGCAG
Source organism: Steroidobacteraceae bacterium (assembly GCA_050012215.1). Classification (GTDB taxonomy): domain Bacteria; phylum Pseudomonadota; class Gammaproteobacteria; order Steroidobacterales; family Steroidobacteraceae; genus Bog-1198. The sequence goes on along the minus strand of JBEKHO010000062.1, from coordinate 1,430 downwards.
CCCTTGCAAACCTTCGCCACGCGCAGCAACGATTACAACGACCCCTACGTGGAGCTGCAACTCGGGCTTCGCCAAATGAACGTGCTCGAGGCCCATCCCTGGTCGACCGGGGACGGAGTGAAGGTGGCCATCGTGGACACGGGGGCCGACATCGGGCACCCGGACTTGCGCGGGAGAATCGCGGCGGCGGACAATTTCGTCGATGCCGATGCCGGCCGGTTCCGGCGTGATCGGCACGGCACGGAAATGGCCGGCGCCATAGCCGCGGTCGCCAACAATCACGAGGGCATCGTCGGGGTCGCACCCGGGGCGCGCCTCTTCGTCTTCAAAGCCTGCTGGCAACTGCGCGACGACGCCGACGCCGCCAGTTGCAATTCGTTTACTCTCGCTCGAGCGTTGGTTGCTGCATTGGACGCTCACGTGCAAATCATCAACCTGAGTCTGACCGGCCCGGATGATCCGTTGCTGCGCGATATCATCCACGAGGGCCTGCGCCGCGGGGTGGTATTCGTGGGGGCCGCATCCTCCGTGACCAATGGACGGGGATTGCTGCATCAACCGGGCGTCATCGAAGTCGCAAGCGCCGAAACCCTCTCTCCGTCGGACACTGCGCTGTATGCGCCCGGTCGCGACATCCTGACGCTGATGCCGGGGGGTCGTTACGACTTTGCCACCGGCGATTCCATCGCAACCGCGCAAGTGAGCGGCGTCGTCGCCCTGTTGCTGGCCGCCCGTCATACCCTGACGGCCGACGCTGCCTACAAGCTTCTACAGAGCACCAGCAATCATCCCGCAAGTGGTTCCGGTATCGTCGCCGCCGATTCGACCGGTGCAGTGGATGCCTGTGCCGCGATGACAGCCCTGCTGGGGAGAGGGACGTGCACGCAACCGACGGCGACTGGTCCGGCGGACGATCGGGCCCATCGGCTCGCGCTTCACTGAGCGCCTCCGTCTGCACACGAAGCTCTTCGTCAATCAGTACCCAAGTACTACCGCAAGCTCTCCTGCAACAATCCCGGCCGCGAGAACTGCAAGGCTGATGAGGCCGAGGACTCGGACCGAAACCACCGTCCCTGTCATTGCGAGGGACGGCAAACTGATCGTCGCGAGGAGCAGCAGAATTACCACTCCCATGGCAGGAGACAGGCGACGTTCGTCGGGGCGCCCAAGGGTAATATTCAACGTCGATCTCCCAACCGAGCGACAATGACCCCGGCTAATCCACCCGAACCTTCGGGTCGCCTTCATAGAGCCGGCCAAACGTCGCAGGCGGTGCGATGCCAATACGTGAAAATGCCTGACGCACGCCGCGGATAGGAATTTCAAACGCCCGTCCGGTCCAAGGCTGCCCACAACCTTGTTGCGCGTAACCAGCCTTATGTTGCGTCCAAGCTTAGGGGCCGCGTGGCTTGCTTGGGCTATTCGGGCCG
>JBEKHO010000061.1:0-35524 GCA_050012215.1 Steroidobacteraceae bacterium | reverse complement strand
GGCTGTGCATCCACATCAAGAAATGCGTAAGTGTGGTCGGATCGCCGCTTCTCCGGATCTTATCTCGCAAGAATCCGTGTCCAATGCCGAGCGTAACTTCCGGCATCGTGATGCGCTTCTGGTGAAGCCAAAGACTGAACCCGATCACGAACCGTGTCTTGCTCAGGAAACTCTCGTGCGAGTATCCCTCCTCGTTGAGAGCAGTCGCATACGATCCCAGGATCGCACTCAAAGGGCCTGCGATCGATCCGAGCGATATCTTGCGTTGCCAGCAGCTCATCGAGCAATCCGAACTAGGTCCGCCTCCCCAATCTTTTGCGGGAGACTATGCCGAACTCGAGACCCTGTAAACGCTTGTAAATCCCTTGTTTTTGCTGCTTTGTACGGAGTTGCTCTGCATAGTCCGCACTGCGGCATAGTACTGCGATCACTTGCCGCTGTACCCGATCAGTCTCGAATTTAGGCACCAAATCGGGTCAGTCGAGGCATTTAGGACCAGCCGACCGGACGTCAAGTCACTGTTTTAATCTTTTCCTCGGCAACTCGAACAGGTCCGCCGGCTCATGAAGGTCGCGCGGACTCCCGTGGTCGAGATCACGTCCGCCTCGATGGATCTCTCATTGCGACGGCACTCGCCCGACGCCGGGCTGCACGAACCCCAGCGCCTTGACTAAGGGGGTTGAGGTGCAGTGGAACGGAAAACCGGGTTAAGCGCTCATCAGCGAGGCAATAGCTTCCCGAACCCAGCGTTGGCCGCTGTGTCCGTGACTGTGCTCGTGCCACACCATCGACATGGTGAAGCCTTCCACGGCAAACGGACAGTCAATCAACTTGAGCTTGTGGGTACGGTCGTGTACTAGCCGTTCCGGGACTAGGGCAACGAAGTCCGACTGAGACACGATCTCGGGGACAAACAAGAATGAAGCCGAGGACAGTACCACATTGCGACTGTATCCGAGAGCAGCCAGAGCGTCGTCTACTGGAGTAACGAAACCACCACCGCGTGGCGATACGATCACATGCTCCAACCGAGCAAAATCTTCGACCGTGATCCTGCCGCGCAATCGCGGATGATTCCGACGCCCGATGAGCACATAGCGCTCATCGAACAAATGCATGGCACGAAGGCCGCGCGGCGTATTCTGCGGCGTCATGAACGCCAAGTCGACTTCGCCGCGCGCCATCTGAGCCTCCAACTGCGACATGTCGAAATTGCGGATCGCCACCCGCACTCCGGGTGCAATCGTCCTCAGCTTCTTGACGAACGGTTTCACGACTGCCACTAGCAGGTAGTCCGTACAGGCGATAGCAACGATCAGCTTGGCCTTGGCAGGGTCGAAGCTCCTGTGGGTTACAACAGTGGCACGAACCTGATCGAGGGCTTGACGCAACGGGTCGAACAATTCGATGGCCTTGGCGGTCGGCATCATTCCACGCTGCACGGGAATGAGCAGTGCATCGTCGAACCAATCCCTCAGGCGGCTCAACTGAGCACTGACTGCTGGTTGGCTCAGGTGCAGGCGGGCAGCCGCCTTTGTCACGTTCCGCTCCACCAGCAACGCCTCCAGCGTGATCAGCAGATCGAGATCAAGACGTTTGCTATCCATGAAATGGATGGTAACCGAAAAATTTTACGATTTCACAAATAGGTCGAGGTGGCTGACAGTTCAGCCAGAACTCAAAGATTGGAAGCGTCGCACCCGTCTGTCGACATCGAGGCGTCGGTAAAGCTGCTAGCACAACGCGGTATTTCAAGAGAATTATCATGTCAAGCAACGCTGAAAGTGATGTGTTGCACGCCAGCCTCAACAGTGGCGCAATGGGCGGCGTCATCAGAAACACACCTCGTGAGCCCCGGATTGCGTTCACGAGTTCGCCTTTGTGTCCTACTTCAAGCGGCACGGTCATGAGCTCGGCCACAGAGGGCAAGAAGTGGGCGCCGCACTTCACCGATTAAGCCCCGGCGACGCACGAGATGGAGCTCGCGGACTGTGGCGATGGCCCCCGAACTTGAGCAGCTTCGCATGCGACTGGCTTCTGTAACGAGCCGCGTACGGTTAAAAGTTAATGTGACAGGGAGCAAATGAGATCATGGCTCGTGAACTGCTTTTGAGGGGAGGGTGCGTCGTGACGGTCGACGATTCGCTCCGCGATCTGCCGAACGGCGATGTGTTAATCCGAGACGATCAGGTCGCGGCCGTGGGCCGCAATCTATCGACCTCCACGCGAGACGCGGAAGTGCTTGATGTCGCGGGACGCCTGGTGATCCCAGGCCTCGTTGACACCCACCGCCACGTTTGGCAGGGAGCGATCGGCGCCTCAACGCCGCAGATGACGGGTGCGGGTTACGGTCCCGCGGTGCTCAACGGCATATCCACGAGTTACGAGCCCGAAGATATTTATGCGGGCGCCCTCTGGGGTGCCTTGCAGGCGCTTGACGCCGGCATCACGACGATCGTGGACTGGGCACACAATCTCCGGTCGGCCGAACATGCGAATGCCAATCTTCGCGGTTTGCAGGAATCGCGGATCCGCGGCTATTTTCTTTACGGCGGCCCGGGGCCGACGACCGAGATACCGAACCCACCGCATCCGCTCGATGCGCGGCGGATGCGGGACGAACATTTCCCAAAGGGTACGAACGGACGCCTCCGAATGGGTATGGCGCTTCGCGGGCCGTGCTTCACGTCCGCAGAGCGAAACGCGGAAGACTTCAAATTCGCGCGTGAGCTGGGGCTCCCGATTTCAACACATGTCGGCATGGCGGGAACCGCGGACGCGATCATGGTGCTCGATCGGTTCGGCCTCCTGGGCTCTGATGTCAACTACGTCCACGCCAACATGTTAACTGACAAAGAGTTCGATCTGATCGCGAACAGCAAAGGCACGATATCGCTCACGCCATCGACGGACATGCTCATGCAATTCGGAACATTCCCCGCAATCGGGCCTGCTCTTCAACGCGGGATCCGGTCCGGCTTCGGCGTGGACACGATCTGCAGCTGCGGAACGGACATCTTCTCTGAGATGCGCCTGGGGCTCGCGGCTGAGCGTTCGAGAGCCAACGCGCCGGCGTTGGCGCGGGGGGAACAGGTCCCGACCGTTGCCCTCCATCAACGGGACATGCTGCGGCTCGCAACGATAGATGGCGCTCGCGTATGGAATATGGAACACGAAGTCGGAAGTCTCACGCCGGGAAAGCAGGCTGACGTCGCCGTCATCGACATGCGATCGCCGCATCTCGATGGTTACGGCGATAGCATAGCCACGATGGTTTTGGGCGCCGGCCCCGCGGATGTCGAGACCGTGATTGTCGGCGGCGACGTCGTCAAACGGCGTGGCCAACTCGTGGGCGGGCACGTCAAGAGGGCCCACGAACTGATGTTGGCGAGCCGCGAACGGATCCGCAAACGGGAAGCCACCGCAGGCCGCGCCTGAACAGCGTCGTAAATTTCAACACCGAGGCTCGCATCGAAAAGCGACGGGCCGCAAGGAGACTTTGATGTCCACTCGGCCGACAATAGTCCTCGTCCACGGCGCATTCGCGAACGCAGGCTGCTGGGCCAAACTCATTTCGCTTCTGCGAGCGAAGGGATTTTCCGTGGTGGCTTCGAATTGCCCTTTGAGTTCGCTCAAAGACGACGTCGATGCCGTTCGGCAAACGATAAAAATGCAGGATGGGCCGGTATTGCTCGTCGGGCATTCCTGGGGCGGCGCGATCATCACCGAGGCGGGCAATGAGCCTCAGGTCCGCGGTCTCGTCTACATCGCGGCCGCGGCACCGGATTCGGCCCAGTCATTCAATGATTGGTGGAAAGACTACCCCGCAGCGCCCGGGGCTCCCGAAATCAAGCCGTATGGCAAAGATCGCTTCGTGCTGACTCTCGACGGATTTCGTCGCTTCTTCGCGCACGACTTAGCGACCGATGAAATCGAACTGCTCTACTGCACGCAGGGTCCGTATGCCGCCGCTGCAAACAACGAGCAGATCACGAATGCAGCGTGGCGAGACAAACCCAGCTGGTTCGTTATGGGCGAACAGGACTACATGCTCACGATCGACCTCGAGCGTGATACCGCGAAACGGATTGGCGCTCACGCGGTCGTGCTTCAGTCGAGCCACGTCCCGATGATCTCACACCCGGGAGAGGTAGCGGACTTCATCGAGGAAGCGTCTAACGAACTGAGGTGACCGGAGCTCGCGCGATATCGGCATCCGTATTCCATGAGCACCCGGTGTTCGCCGCTGTTTCTGCCATATGGCCGCCACCGGATATCAGGCACGGTCAAAGCGGTCAAAATGCGTTACCTTGACCCACACCGCGACGAAATCCTTCACGAATTTTTGCATAGAAGGGCCTTTTACGGAAACGTGCTCAGCGTAGCGGTTTCCTGTGGATAACTTTCTTTCGGTTCGGGCCGGCGAGCTCGATGGTCTTGCGTGCTCTGCCTTGGAGGCCACGACATGCACCACTGGCAACTCGCTTACCTCGGCCGGCACACGTTTCCGACGGAAGTCACCGACTTCGAGCTGCAGCAGGTGTTCACGTTTGATGGCGGGGAACTTGAGGATATCGGTGAAAGTCAGTTCGTCACCGGCTGCGTGTCCTGGTCGATCGCCTCGGTTGGCCCGCAATGCGCCGGCATGTCGATGTCGTGGACCGGGATCGCCATGCTCGCGACGCTCGCCAGTAGTCCTGATGATCAGCCGTTCGTCGACGGCATTTGCTCCGCCGACGCTGGCCAAAAGAGGAGAAATACCATGTCACGCATTTTCATTTCCGGCTCATCGACCGGCCTCGGGATGATGGCAGCCAAACTGCTGGACAGCCAAGGTCACAAAGTCGTCCTTCACGCACGCAGCGACGCTCGAGCCAGCGATGCGCACCGAGAACTACCGCGAGCCAAAGCAATCGTGACCGGCGATGTCGAGACCATCGCAGGGGCCAGGGAGGTGGCAGCGAAGGTCAACGCGCTTGGTCGCTTCGATGCGGTCATGCACAACGCGGCGGTTGGATACCGGGAGGGCCATCGGGTCACGGCCGACGGATTACCGCATGTGTTCGCAATCAACACGCTGTCGGCTTACATCCTGACAGCGTTGATCGAGCGGCCGAAGCGGCTCGTCTATCTCAGCTCCGGCATGCACCACCATGCGGACGCCAATCTGGACGACATCCGGTGGACGAAGCGCCGGTGGAACGGCTCGACCGCCTATGCCGAGAGCAAGCTCCACGACGCGATGCTCGCCTTCGCGATCGCGCGGCGCTGGCCGGAAGTATTCTCCAATTCACTCGAGCCGGGCTGGGTGCCGACGAAAATGGGCGGGGCGGCTGCTCCCGACGATATGAAGCAGGCGCATCTGACGCAAGCTTGGCTTGCGGCTGGGGACGATCCGAAGGCCGACGTGACGGGTGAGTATTTCTACCACCTGAAGCGAATGAGCCCGAATCCCCAGGCCCATGACCCGTTTCTGCAGGACCGCCTCATCGAGATCTGCGCGGACATTTCGAGCGTCGCGCTGCCGGCATGACGCGGCGCGCACCCTCATCCCCGAGAAACGAGAAAGGCACGACTATGAGTAAGATCGCATTCCTGGGCCTTGGCGCCATGGGCTCGCGCATGGCGCCGCACCTAATCAAGGTCGGCCACGACGTTACTGTTTGGAATCGTTCGCCAGCCGCGGTTGCAGCTGCGGTGGCGCGGGGCGAGATCAGCCGCGACGCCGCGTGAAGCGGCCGAGGGCGCTGAATTCGTCTTCAGCATGTTGACCGACGACGACGCTTCCTGTCCATCACGTCGGGCCGCAGGGTCAAGGTTCGACGATGAAGCTGGCTGCCAATGCGTTGTTAGCAATCCAGGTCGCAGCCATCGCGGAGACACTCGCGGTGCTCGACAAGTCCGGTATCGCACCGAAACGCGCACTGGAGATCATCAGCGGACTGCCAGTGATGAGCCCAGCGGGAAATGGGTTCGCGGGATTGATGGTGACTGGCGACTTTGCGCCGCGGTTTACCGCCGCGCTGATTGCAAAGGACTTGCGATACGCCGTCGCCGAGGCGGCCGAGAACACGTCCAAAGTCCCAGTGCTCCAGGCTGCACGCGTCATTTTTGATGAGCTGTGTGCGAAAGGATTTGGCAGCGAGAACATCAGTGCCGCCATCAAGGCCTATCGTGGCTGACCTCCAAACTCTGAAACCAGGGGTGCAGCCATGTCATTTCACACCGTCGATTCGACATCGGTGTGGATCGCCGCCAGCTCGGTCAAACAATGAAAAGCGTCGCTCACTGACATACCGCTAACTCTACGCGACTGTCGTTTTTCCTAAATAGCTGGCCCATGGTCCTTGATTGGTGGACTAGTTCTTAATTAAGTGGAATGGCACTGAGTTAAGCGGGAACCGGGAGATCTCCAGCTTGACCACTGGATACAGTGGTCCGTATTGGGAAGGTGAGCAGCCATGGCCGATGATGCACGAGCCGGAGAAGGCAGAACTGTCCGAAGTAGCGAGGAAGCCGGACTCAGATCGGATCGAAACGACTTGCGCCGCTGCGCTCAGTCTTCAAGACATCTTCAAGACAAGGTTCTCGTCGTAGTCTGCCGTTTTGGGTCCGGCGATGACGGGCGCCGCATTCAAGTTCACAACGAGTTTCCGATACCGCTCGAGGTGCGATACCCGCTGTTCATGGCTGATTCGTGAGGGTCCGTAGACTAGGAAAGGTTCTACCACGTCGAAGCCCGTGAAGCCGAGAATGCCGTGATTGATCGGAAACAGGATTGAACCGATCGGCCCGTTTATGCCCCGATCGGTGTATACAGGTTCCAGCCCGCCAACCGTGACCGAGCACATTGCACGCTTGCCCGCGAAGATGCCGACGTCGAACCAGCGTCGGTTGCCATAGGCGCGTCCGACGGCGAAGACCCGATCGATCCATCCCTTCAAGATCGCCGGCATCCCGAACCACCATAGCGGAAACTGCAGGATCAGTGTATCGCACCAAGCCAGCTTATCCATTTCCGTCTGTAGCGCGGGCTCGAAGCCGTCGTGCTCCGCTGCGTAGGCCTCCTCATTCTGCTGGCGCAGGCGGCTGGACTCTTTGACGGTTATAAAGTTTCGACGGTCCGAAACTGGGTCAAATTTCATCGCGTACAAATCCGAAACAATAACCTCGTTCCCGGAAGCCATCAGTGCCGCCGTCGCCTCGCGAGTCATCGCCCCATTGAAGCTTTGAGGTTCATGGTGAGCGTGCACGATCAACACGCGCATCGGGTATCTCCTGAACAAGCATGAACTCGGCAATCCTGTCTAGCCTTCTCTCGAAAGGGCGCCGGAGCGGTAGCAGTTGTCAACGCGCATCCGCCTTTCTTGTTTGAACCCGGCGCGAGACACGCTTGGGTTCGCTGAATGTTCGATTGATGCCGGCGACTGACATCGATTCGACCCGCGCGGTCCTGCGCAGTCGAACCGTTGGTTCAACGGGGCAATCGACAAGTCGGTCGATCTCATCGAGCGCAACGGCATGCCGGCGTCCCCACTCGCAAAGAGACAACAGAACCGGTTCGAGACTCAGGCCCAGCTTGGTTGCTGTGTAGTCCACGCGGGGAGGCACTTGCCTGAAAATTTCCCGATGCACCAGCCCGTGTTCCACCATTTCGCGCAGCTGTTGGATCAACACCTTCTGGCTGACGCGCGGCATGAGTCGAGTCAATTCGGAAAGCCTCTTCGGGCCATCGAACAGGTGATAGAGGGCGATCGCCTTCCATCTGCCGGAAATCACCTTTAGCGCCCGCTCCGCCGGTAATATCGGCAGCAATTTAATCGGCTTGGTCATAGTGACTAAAAGGTAAGTAATGGATCAATTGGTAAGTAGTTTCATTATGGATAATACAGTCCAATGCCACCTCGCACCACTCCACCCATGCGAGGCACGAGATGAAAGCTGTCCAAATGAGCCGCTTCGGAGGACCCGAGGTTCTCGAAGTCGCAGATATCCCCGTTCCCTCGCCCGCTCCGGGCCAGATACTCGTTCGAGTACGGGCAGCTGGGATCAATTTTGCCGATACTCTGATGCGGCGGAACCGGTATGCGGTTACACCAGACTTGCCGGCAATTCTGGGTACGGAAATCGCGGGCACAGTAGAAATGATTGGGACTGGGGTGTTGGGAATTGAAGTCGGGATGCGCGTTGCCAGTCCGCTGATTGTCGGAGGTCAACATGTCGGCGGCTACGCCGAGTACGTCGTCCTCGGCGCCGACCAGCTCGTGCCGTTGCCCGACTCCTTGTCCTTTGAAGTAGCCACGGCCCTGATGGTGCAAGGACTCACTGCGCTCTATCTTACGCGTCAAATCCCACCCCGAAGCAAGACCATTCTGATCAACGCTGCCGCCGGCGGCGTCGGCTCGCTGCTCGTACAGTTAGCCAAACGTGCGGGAGCAAAGCTCGTGATCGCGGCGGCGGGTCGCGACGAAAAGCTCGATCTCGCCCGCTCGCTGGGCGCCGATCTGTGCGTTAACTACACGCGCTCCGGTTGGGTCGAACTGGCCCGCTCGGCCATCGGTGGCGGACCGGACATCATCTATGAGTCCGCCGGAGGTGATGTGACGAAAGCAAGCCTCGAGGCCCTGGCGCCGTTGGGCGAACTCGTTGTCTACGGCGCCCTGAACATCCAGGAGTTCCAGATTGGCGTGCCGGAACTACTTGGTTTGATATTCAAGAATCAGTCGGTGACCGGTTTTGCCTTGGCTCCGCTGTTGACTCTGGACAGCGCCAGGGCGGCGCTGACGGAATTGTTCGAACTCGCGGTTCGGGGCGAGCTAAAGGTAACGATCGGCGGGACCTATGCGTTGCACCACGCGGCTGAGGCACACCGAGCACTCGAGGAGCGGCGCACGACCGGCAAGCTCGTGCTGATGCCATAAGCCGTATGGGGGAAGCGGCGAGCCCATCATCGGTTCGCGGCTATCTGCCGAATGCCGGAGAGGAAGATCAAGGTTTTCGTCGCCTTCCAGCTCACCTTGGCCTGACTTCCCTGTCCCTCCTGGTGGTGAGCTCGCGTTGGCGCTGGCGGAACCCCGCAATCTTTGCCTGGTTATCACACAGCACCGCCAACTACCGCGAGGGTCGGTCTTGAGTGATCGCAATGCCGAGTTTCATTCACAGCAACATGCCAGATACATCAGCCGCAGCACCGATCGGATCGGGGCGGTGGATTTTTTCAATTTGCTCACCGGACCGGAGCTTCTCGATATGACCGATTCGTTGCTGCCCGAGCATCGCGAGCGGCTGTATCCGCCGACCCTGGCGCTGTCGATGTTCATGGGACAAGTGTTGAGCGAGGATGGCTCGTGTCAGAAGGCGGTGCATACCTGGGCCGCGCAGCGTGCGGTCGATGGGCTGAGCGTGCAAAGCGTCAACACGGGCGCCTATTGCAAGGCGCGCCAGCGCTTGCGCGCCCAGGCCGGATCGCGCTGGCGCGGACGGAGCGTGAAGTTGGTCGATGGAACCGGGATCTTGATGCCTGATACCGTGGCGAACCAGGCGATCTATCCGCAGCTGTCGAGCCAAGCGCTCGGGGTCGGCTCGCCGCTCGCGCGCCTGCGCTCTATCGTATTCGTGCACCGCAACGACCTGGCGGAAGAGGTCGCTTCGAATCTGGCCCATCACAAACTGGCAGTTGCAGACCTGAATGCCGAGTTATCTAAGATGGACCGCAAGCGTGTGATGGACGGGATTCGCGGCGGCGCCATCCGCATCATGATTGCATCCGACCTGGCGGCACGCGGACTCAATATCCCTGACGTGACACACATCTTCAATCTCGACGTACCGACGATGAGCAAGGCCTATCTGCATAGGGTCGGTCGCACTGCGCGCCGGCGCGAAGGGCACGGCAGTGTCACTGGTTACTGAGACCGAGTCCCGCCTCATCCATCGATACGAGCAAGACTTGGGCATCTCCCTGCAATGCGTACGAGTTGTTGATGGCGAAATAACATCGTCCAGATCCCGCTAATTCGCCCTCTAGGCGTTGGAAAGCAGTGCTATCACGTCCATGGCGATAAGGCGGGCGTTATCGGCGCGGGACCCTAACCATTACGCTTAGTTCCGCTTAAATGTGTCACGGCAGCTATTGGAGCAAAATGATGGGCCGATGTTGGAGGGATTGAAGAAGTTGCAAGAGGTGAGTTTGCACTTGCCTCGGCGGGCGACGGATTATCCGGACCGGGATCGATTGTCACTGCGGTTTGAGCGGTTTAGGTCGGTACCGACCCTAGACGCCATGAAGAGATCATTGGATAACAAGATTCCTGAGGCATTACCGGCGGCCGTGCGGGCGTGGCTGTCGCAGGCTTCGCAAGCTCTGATTGATTCCCTTGGCGAGGAGCTGGAAGCGCTAATTCTGTTCGGTTCGGCCGCTGAAGGGCTCATGCGCGCGAGTTCCGACGTCAATCTGCTGGTCGTATTACGCCGGTTCGATTCAGATCGCATCGACAGGGCAAGTGCCGTTCTGCAGGACGCGGCGGCTGCGGGCGAATTGCACCCGATGTTTGTGCTCGGGAGCGAATTGGCGCTAGCAGCGGAGTCCTTCTCTGTAAAGTTTGACGACATAGCCCATCGGCATCTTGTTCTGTACGGCACGGACCCCTTTGAAGCCATGACGATTCCCCGAGCACTGCTGGTGCAGCAGCTGCAGCAGATTCTTTTCAATCTGACGCTGCGTCTGCGCACGCTCTATGCCGTCGGCCGCGCTCGTGAGGAGAGCTTGGCCGCACTCATTGCGGATACCGCCGCTCCCTTGCGTCGCAGTGCTTACGCGATCCTGGAGTTACGCGGTGCTCGCGCGTCCTCGCCTAAGGCGGCGCTCGAGTCTCTTGCAGCAGAGTTAGGCGGTGACTGGGCTCACGATCTTCAAAGTCTCTCCAAATCGCGGGAGGATCTGCGCCTGGATCCGGGGACGGCCGGGAAACTGATCCTACGCTTAACTGAGCTATCAGAGTCGCTGCGACAACAAGCCGCGAGGTTACGCTGATGCGGCCTTTCCCGTTCAATCTCACTGGTCCTGAGTTTTTGTGGTTTTTTGCGGTGTTCGGGCTTTGCGTGGCGCTTTTTCCGTTAGTTCGACGTCGTATGCAGGAAGCCAATTCCGTTGATCCTCTACCACGCATCACTGATCCGATCCAGATCGCGACGCTGCGCGGGGGTTACAAAGAGAGCGGTGCGGATGTTGGTTGTCACTTTGGTTAACCCTGGGTTTGTCGAGCAGGATGGAAAATGCCTAACTGCAGTGGCAAAGAATGCGGCGTATTTGACAAGCAAGCTCGAAACCGCGGTATTCAATTATTTCAAGAGTGGTAAGCACCCTTCTGGAGTTTTCCAAGGCTCTGCGGTGTGTATCGCCGGGTATGCGGTGGAAGATTCGCTTGAGAGTCTCGGCTTACGTGTTAGGCGTGCGCGGCGCGTGAACGAATGCCTCCTGAGCATCGGTGTGTTTGCGGGAGTGGCTGCAGTGCGCATCGTGATATCGGGGCCGCCCTTCCTGTTTCTGGGATTTGAAACTGTGGGACTGATATTCGTGGCCGCATGGGTTAGCCGCCAGGGAATGAACGGCCGCGGGCTGCGCCTGCTGAATCAGCTGCGGGAATTATTTGCGCGCTTGAAAGCGCGCGCGCCCCGCATCGGGCGCAGCGCTCAAGGACAGGAAGTGGCCCTGCTCGCCGCGGTGTTCGGATTCAGTGCCCTGCCTTCTTCGGTCGCTGGAACCTTAAGAATGTTGAGGCAGCCCGCGAATGCCAGCAACGGGTGCGGTGGAGGCGGCGGCTGCGGCGGAGGTTGTGGTGGAGGATGCGGCGGATGAACCTTAAGGATCGTGTGGGCCTGGCGTGGCGCGACGAGCTGGCGACGCAAATCATGCTGCATCTCGAGTCTATCGATCACCTCGAAATCGTCGCCGAACGCGAATGGTCGGCATCACGTCGTCGTCTTGATGCGCTTCACGATCTGGCGCGCCAGGTTCCCATCAGCTTGCATGGGGTGTCGCTGGGACTGGTGTCATCGGGCAGCGTGTCAGAGGGGCGCTTGGAGCGAATCGCGAGGCTGGTCAAGCGTGTCAAGCCTGATCACTGGTCGGAGCATCTGGCTTTCGTGCGCGTGGGGGGATTCGAGATCGGCCATCTCGCGGCTGCGCCGTACGCGCCACAGACACTTGCCGGTGCGTTACGCAACTTGGAGCGGGCGCGCGAGGTTGTCGGCGCCATGCCGCAACTGGAGAATATTGCGACGCTGCTGACACCGCCCGGAAGCTGCTGGACGGAATCCGAATTCATCGGCAGGGTGGTATACGGATCTGGTGCCGCGATGCTGTTGGATCTGCATAACCTTTATGCCAATGCCTGCAACTTTGGCCAGGATCCATTCGTGATCCTCGATTCATTGCCGCTCGAACAAGTCGCGAGCGTACATCTGTCGGGAGGCCATTGGGAGTCCGGGGCCGACGGGCGTTCAAGGCTGATCGATGACCACATCCACGATCCGCCGGAAGCCGTTTACGAACTGCTAGAGATGCTTGCGCGCAAGGCCCCCCAGGCTCTGACGGTCATAATTGAGCGCGACGGTCGCTATCCGGATTTTGCCGCGCTACTGGAGCAGATCGCGAGAGCTCGCGCGGCGCTGCTCATCGGGCGTGCGCACCAGCGCGAGATCACAGCGCGGCACGCTGCATGAATACCGATGCCATGGAGATTCTGTTGGCGCGACTGTTCGCCAGCCCGAATGAGCTAGAACAATTCTTGCGGGATCGCGAGAGTTACGCAAGACATTGCGGCTTAGCTCACCCGCAAGTCGCGGAGGTTCTAGAGATAGACGCGGCGTCGTTGCGATTTGCCGCGAATAGCTTCGAGCGGAAGAGGAGATCACGCGATTGAAAAATATCCGAGCCATAGACGGGGCCGCCAACCCGACCTACAGCATTTTTGCGCGCATCTCGCTCGGGGACGTAGCGAACAGCTTGCGCCGGGTTAAGTCCCCGACATCGCCGATTGCAGTCCGAGGTGCTCTACGAAAGGATCGAAATCCTTGTCGCTGTAAAGCAATGCCAGTCCCTTCTCAATGCAGCTTGTCGCGATCAATGTGTCGATGGTTTTTCGGACGGTAATGCCAAGTGATCGTAATGTCCTGAAGTTGTTGGCGGCTTGGATGGCAATGTCTCCCCCGACAAGTTCTATGATTGGCAGCGACGTCAGCAGCTTCTTTCCCTGTTTGAAATCTTGAGCGCTTCCAAAGCCCTGCAGAACTTCGGTCAATACTAAGTCTCCGGTTGCGATAGGTTCGTTACCGAGGAGGGCATGGAGGCGGTCGGTTTGTGAGGATCGTACGCCACGGAAATAATCGATCCACACGCTGGAATCGACCAAAATCACTAGTCGGTTCTCATTGCATCAAGATCGCCCTGCCATTTGAGCTTTCCCCGGAAGCTGCGAATCGCCTCTTGTTTGCGCAGACGCACAATGGTTCGAAGTCCAAGCTCCACAGCCTCGCGCTTTGTCCTCAAACCCGTGAGCCGAAGGGTCTCCTTCATCAGCTTGTCGTCAATGACTATGTTCGTTCGCATAGTGTGTATCCTAAGTTAAGTCTATACACATTATATCAGCAGGCTGGAGGCTCGACAAACTGAGTTCATACCGATTTACGACTGTGCCATTGGAGAATCCGCCAACTAATACGCTCAAGGCCCTATCGATGCGTAAGTCGACAAATCGTGGCACAATTGGAGAAACCTAAGTACTTGTTTTGGAAGGCAATAAAGCGCATGCGAGAACGCTTCTCTTAATCAATTGGTCGTAGGTTCCTACACGGCCCACCATTTAAGCCAGTATAGTCAAGAACTTGTGCGCCGGGAGACCGGCAAGGAGTAGACGGTGCGAGTCCGTCGCAATGAAGGAGTAGCGACCCACATTGGCCCCGAGCCGTGCGCAGGCATCCGCGAGGATACCGGCGAAGCGTCGGCAGGGGAACGTATAGGCCAGCCATTGAGCCGCGAAAGTGATTCTCTCAGGGTGCCGACGCCGTAAGTTTCGTGGAAGGCAACACGATCGGACACGTCAACGCGAGTGTCCGATCGGCCCTGCGTGGTCTGAGACCCTGGCATGTACGGACGCTCTTTGTACGGGAACCGGGAGATCTCCAGCTCGATCACTCGCATTCTGGGGTGATCCGTATCGGGAAGGCGAGGAGCCGTAGCCGATGATGCACGAGCCGGAGAAGTCAGACTCCTCTACAGTAGCTGCGAAGCCGGCGAACAAATCCGAAGGATCGGAGGCGGAGTCGGTGGAGCGAAGGGAGGGGGCCGAGGGGAACACGAACAAGAACCGCATGCGCCGGACACCGAGCCGGGTAAACATGTCTTCGGGACTTGAGCGTGTACGGGAGCGAGCAAAAGCCGAGAAGAAGGAGAAGTTTACGGCTCTGCTGCACCATGTGGATGTTGATTTACTGCGGGCGGCCTTTTCCTGGCTCAAGCGGGATGCGGCACCCGGAGTGGATGGACTGACCTGGCGGCAGTACGAGCAGAACCTGGAAGGGAACCTTGTCGATTTGCACGGACGCGTTCACCGCGGCGCCTATCGGGCGCAGCCCTCGCGACGCAAGTTCATTCCGAAAGAGGATGGACGGAAGCGGCCGCTGGGGATCGCGGCGCTGGAGGATAAGATCGTCCAGCGTGCGGTGGTGGAAGTGTTCAACGCGATTTACGAGGAGGATTTTCTGGGGTTCTCGTATGGGTTTCGACCCGGGCGTAGCCAGCATGATGCACTGGATGCACTCGCTGTCGGGATTACCCAGACGCCGGTGAACTTCATTGTAGACATTGACGTCCGATCCTTTTTCGATACGGTGAGTCACGAGTGGCTCATCCGGTTCGTTGAGCATCGGATCGCCGATGGCCGCATGATCCGCCTGATTCGCAAGTGGTTAAAGGCCGGAGTGATGGAGGATGGGGAGTGGAGTTCAAGTGAGGCCGGTACTCCGCAAGGGGCGGTGGTCTCCCCGACGCTCGCCAACATCTACCTGCACTACGCCTTTGACCTGTGGGCCGAGCGGTGGCGACACCACGAGGCCCACGGCAACGTGATCTACGTGCGCTACGCCGACGATATCGTCGCTGGCTTTGAGCACGAGAGCGATGCCGTGCGATTTCTGGCGGAGCTGCGTGAACGGTTGGAGAAGTTCGCACTATCGCTGCATCCGGACAAGACGCGCCTGATCGAGTTTGGCCGCCATGCGGCGGACAATCAGAAAAAGCGCGGCCTTGGCAAACCGGAGACGTTCAACTTTTTAGGCTTCACGCACATCTGCGGACGCTCTCGAGCGGGGTACTTCCAGCTTAAGCGGAAGACCCGCCGGGACCGGATGCGGGTGAAGCTCAAGGCCCTTAAAGGAGAACTGCGTCGGCGGATGCATGCTCCGATTCCGGAGCAGGGGCGCTGGTTGGCTCAAGTGGTACGCGGATATTTCGCGTATCACGCGGTGCCCACCAATGCTCAGCGGCTGGCTGCGTTTCGCTACCATGTGACCATCCTCTGGCATCGCACGCTGCGGCGCCGCAGTCAGAAGGACTGGACGAGTTGGGAGCGGATCTCGCATCTGGTCGCGACCTATCTTCCCCCGGTACGCATCCTTCACCCTTGGCCGAGCGTCCGTTTTGCCGTCAAACACCCCAGGTGGGAGCCCGGTGCGCGAATCGCGCCCGCCGGGATCTGTGCGGGGGGCGCCCGGTAACGGGCGTCCCTACCGCGATACACGGGACCTGCACATCGCTCGAGAGCGGCATTGTCCCATTCAACGCTGTTCGTGCCCATTGGCTATGTGTTCGGGCGGCCACAACCGATGAAAGCGTAGACATGAATCACATATCTGTATACGATTTCATCGGTGCGTGCTAAAGCCACAAATTTGACCCACAAGAAACTTCCCTCGGTCTTCACGTATACCGAGGCAGTAGCTCGCGGCCTGTCCGCAGAGCGTCTCTACGCCTATCGAGACCAAGGGATTGTTGAGCAAATCAGCCGGGGTTTGTACCGATGGGCGGATGCACCGGAAATCGACCAAAATCTTCTGGAGATAGCCTACCGAATTCCAGAGGCAACTCTCTGCTTGACGACCGCGCTCGCGCGGCACGGCCTGACGGACAATATTCCGGCGCGTATCGATGTAGCAATTCCACGCGGACACAGGATTCCGGTGCTTCAATCACCCGTCGATATTCGCGTTTTTTCAAAGGACACATTTGAGTTAGGACGCGGGCAACTCAAAGTCGGAGACGGCTTCTCAGTTGGCTTGTATTCGCCTGAGCGCTCACTCGTCGATATGATTCGGTTGCGGCATCGAGAAGGAACCGATATCGCCTGGGATGCGCTCCGCCGTTGGCTACGGCGCAAAGGTGCGAAACCGGCCGCGCTGATTGAAATGTCAAAATCCCTGCACGGCGCCGAGCGCGCCGTTCGCAACGCACTCGAAATCGTTCTGTGAAGCGTGCCAGCAAGGATACTCTGGCTGGCCGACGCTATCTCGATCTCCAACGGGAGGCGAAGCGCAGCGGGCGGCCGACCGATGAACTCATCCAACTCTACGCCTTGGAGTGCTTTCTAGATCGCTTGGTCCATTCGGAGTTTGCCGACACTTTTATCCTCAAAGGCGGCGTCCTGCTTGCAGCGCTCGATGCGCGACGGCCGACCCGCGATATTGATTTTGCCGTGCGCGTGTTTGAGAACAGCGCAGAAAAAGTTTTGTCGGCGGTGCGAACAATTGCCGCCATACCACTTGATGACGGTATGACGTTTGATTCCAGTGGTGCCGCGGCCGAGGCGATCCGCGAGGAAGACAGCTACAGCGGAATTCGCGTCACCCTGGGAGGAACACTCTCTCGAGCTGTGGTTCGATTCCACGTGGACGTCAATGTGGGCGATCCCATTTGGCCAGAGCCGCAGCAAATTAGCCTCCCGCGTCTGATCGACGGTGCGATATCAGTCCGAGGCTACCCGCTGGAGATGGTACTCGCCGAGAAGATCGTCACGGCGTTAGAGCGCGGCACGGTAAACACTCGCTGGCGCGACTTTGTTGATATCTACGTGCTGATCAGACGATATCGAATCGACGCTCAAACGCTTCAGAAGTCTATGCAACGAGTCGCACGGTTCCGCAGCGTAGTGCTCACTCCGTTGCGAGCGGCACTTGCCGGATACGCCGAGATTGCGCAGCCAAGGTGGGTCGCCTGGTTGCGGAAGCAGCGTCTCGACAACACGATTCCGACCGAATTTTCAAAGGTTCTCCAGAGTGTGGTTTCATTTGTCGACTCGTTGATCGAAGGCGACGAAGCTCCGAGCACCTGGGATCCGGTCGAAGGAAAGTGGATCGGAGTTCGAGGGTAATTGTACGTATGAGCTACGATCTCCAGATATGGTCTGTCCATCCATCGTCCGCACCCGAAGGCTTGCCGACGCCAACGACGTGGAAGGCAAACGATCAATCCTGGATGCACGAACGCCGTGATTGGCAAGTTGTCTTCGGACGTTCTGTGAAAGTGTTGCCCGAAGACGTGCCAGAAACCATCGCGCAAACTTTGCCGGGTATTGGCTACTTGACGGAACTGAACCTATCTCCCATCGATGCTCCGGAAGCAGCTCGAAAGTTCTTATCGCGTTCGGCTACCGCGATTGCAAAGACAATCCACGGCGTGGTTTTTGATCCTCAGGCTGATTACATCACGCTACCGTCGGGGATCAAAAGGTTTGCAAGGCCAGGCGCTTCCGAGAGTGCGAGCGTGATTTCAATGTCCTGGTGGTTCATCGAAGGACCGGCTGCGCGAGGCGAATTCGGATCACTGCTCGACGTATTGAAAGCAGAATTACCCGAAGGACTTCCGCGTCGCTACGGCTCCTTCGAGCCGCCCGAACACGTTTTTGCCGAGACCGGTCGGGAGCATTTCCTCACGTTCCTGTCTGAACAGCTCAAAGGAAAGATCGTCGTTTGGTATCCGTCGGCACCGGTATCGCACGTGCACCTTGGTCTTCCGGATAATATTGGTGCCTCCAAGCGTGGCTTTCGCTCCGCGTACTTCACGCTTGATGTGGACGCTGAAGCATTGAGCCAGGCTGGATGGCAGCCCGCCCTTAAGCATTTGTGGCATAGCCTGAGCCACGTCCTGCAACCGTTTTATGGGGACGTTCGCACGCGAATTGGGTATCGCCGCAATCGGGGCCGGTATTGGCTGACCCGTTCTACTGAGCGTCATCCGGTGACAGCGTGGTGGTGGTGCGGACTACCTCGCGGGCCGGCGCACGCCGTCGTGTTGGGGAAACCATACGCCGATCTTTGGCCTGCGTTCGCCAGTAGCGCGGTTGCCGAGTCGGGGTTGGTGTTCGCCGATTCCGACGACTGGCGAGTCGCCCAAGACGTCTTTGAATGGGTGGGAGAACCACCGTCCGACCTGCGTCAAGTGAATCAAGCGAACTGGCCGGATGTGGTGCCCAGGGACTATCCGCTCAACTGGCCATTCGCGTCACCGCGGCTGCCATAGTTGCCTCGAAACTGTCCCATTTGAAGACTGTGCGCCTACACGGCCCACCATCTACCCCTGGTCCCCCATGCCCTAAAGGGCAGGCGTTCAAGGACGTCCAAGGACGTCCACGATGCCCCACCGACCAGTGATCTCGCCTGAGGGCCGGCCGGTTCAGCAACCTCTGTATCACCCGCGCTCTCACTGGAAATAAATTCCTCGGATCCAGGGTCCTATCGTTGGAGTCGCCGCATAATCAGCGGCGGCATTGAACGAAACGGTCAACTTCATCAGAAGGAACATACAATGCCGCAGGTACAAGGATTTCACAGGATCAGCCGGCTCACGCTTATCTCCGCCGCCCTCCTCGTCGCGTCGCTCGCGCACGCCGACGACATGGCGACGTTCGCCACCGGCGGCTACGCGCGGGGCCTGCAGACCAAGGCCATGATGCACAAGATCGACACGGACGGCGACGGCACGGTCTCGCACGATGAGTTCATCGCGTACCAGAGCAAAGTATTCGACATGATGGACAAGACGAAGAGCGGATCGCTCGGTCCTCAGGAATTTCTCGGGAAATAAGCATCGCGCGCCTTGATGATCACCGCGTAAGGTGGAGCGGGCGATTATAGCTGCAGGCGTGTCCTGCGGCCTGTCGGCGCCCTCTATTTTATGGCGCCGGTTTCCGCGTTGAGCGCCGGATCGCGAGCAAATGCCTCTGCGATGTAGTCCATGAACACACGCGCTCGCCGCGGCAGCAGCCGGTTTGCCGCATACACAAAGTGGATAGGCACGCGTGGTCCGTGATGATCAATCAGCAATGAACGTACGCGTCTATCGGCGAGCGCGTCTTCAAACAGCCAGCCCGGCGCGTAGGCGATACCAATTCCATCGAGCACTGCACTGCGAATGCCGTCCGGAGAATTCACGCGAAAGCGTCCGCGAACCACCACGTCGATGTCTCGGAATGACCAGGTGCTGCCGGCGGAGGAGAGAGTGTAGAGAATACAACTGTGATTGCGCAGATCGTTCGGGTTGGTCGGTGCCGAATGCTCAGCCAGATACTCGCTGCTCGCAACGCAGAGCCGCTCGACGGCGCCAATGCGTCGCGCCTTCAGCGCACTGTCTTTGAGAGTTCCGATGCGGATCGCCAGATCAATCCCTTCCTCGACGAGATCGATGTAGCGGTCGCCGATCTGTAAATCGATCTCCATTTCTGGGAATTGCGCCAGGATTGCTTTCACTTGGGGCAGGATGTGGGAACGGCCGAGCACTGTGGGGCACGCCACGCGCAATAGCCCCTGCGGGGCGTCCTCGCCGCGAGCGTTCGACTCTGCCTCCGTGATCGCATCGATGACACGTCTCGCCTCTGTGTAGTAGCGTTCTCCCTCCGGGGTTAAGGTGAGCTTGCGCGTCGAGCGGTGAAGCAGCCTCGTCCCCAGATGCTTCTCAAGCGCAGCGATGTGCCGGCTGACATTCGGTTGTCCGGTCCCCAGTTCCCGGGCGACAGCGGAGAAGCTTCCAGTTTCGACCACCCGGGCAAAGCTCTGCATGAGAAGAAATCTATCCATTGGTAAGTCTCGAATCGCTATTCATGCGTCGGACGCATGAATGTTATGCCAAATCGACCGACTTATCTAATTGGGATGAGAGGAGGACACTGCTTAGCAAGTACTAAGACGTTTAGAGCCGACCGGAGGCGCTGGGCGCCACGCTGCACACACGGAACATACAGAGGAGAGGCGATGAAGAAGCTCGACAACAAAGTGGCGGTGATTACCGGAGGCACCTCCGGCATGGGACTGGCAACGGCGAAGCGATTCGTGGCTGAAGGCGCCCATGTGTTCATCATGGGTCGTCGCCAGCACGAGCTCGACGCGGCGGTGAAGGACATCGGCACCCATGTCACTGGTGTGCAGGGCGATATCGCCAAATTGCCGGACCTCGATCGGCTGTATGGAATCGTCAAAGCGCAGAAGGGCCGCGTCGACATTGTCTTCGCCAATGCGGGGGTCGGCGAATTCGTGGCCACGGATGCTGTGACCGAGGCTCATTTCGATACGACCTTCGACGTCAACGTCAAAGGCACGCTGTTCACCGTGCAAAAGGCGCTGCCGCTCCTCAATGACGGCGGATCGATTATCCTCACAGGCTCAATCGCCTCCGTCAAAGGCATTCCCGCGTTCGGTGTCTACTGTGCCAGCAAGGCTGCCATCCGTTCCTTTGTCCGCACCTGGACGCTGGAACTTAAGGATCGCAAGATCCGCGCTAACGTTATTAGTCCCGGCACGATCGACACGCCGATCTTGGCGCCGCTTCCGAAGCAGGCCATTGCCCAAATCGTCGCCGGCATTCCGATGGGGCGCATGGGTAGCGCGGATGAAATTGCCAAAGCCGCGGTATTTCTGGCCTCGGACGACTCGAGTTTTGTCACCGGCATCGAATTGTTCGTGGATGGCGGTACGGCGCAGGTCTGACTGAAGTCGCGGTAAGGTACCCTATGGAAATCCGTCGCTGACCAATCGTCTCGATGTAGCTCTGCACGCAGTCCTGGAGGCATGATGAAATTCTGTTCGCTGTCAATTGGACTACTCGGCATACTGGCGGCGGTGCCGGCTCTCGCCGGCTTCCCCGACAGCCCTCAGCAGGTGCAGCCGCTATCGGTGGGCGCGCGAGCGCCGATTTTCGCCGCCCGCACGATGGAGGGGGCGCTGCGGACCTTTGCGCCCGACAGTTACAAGAAGCCCACGGTCGTGCTGTTCTATCGGGGCGGTTGGTGCCCGTACTGTAATGCGCAACTGAGCGACCTGCACCTCGTCGAGCCGAGACTGCGGGAAAGTGGGTTTGAGATTGTGTTCTTGAGTACCGATCGACCCGAATTGTTGTACTCCAGTCTCAAGGCGACCGATATCCACTACACGTTGCTATCGGACAGTCAGCTTGAAGCAGCCAAGGCCTTTCACGTTGCCTATCACGTGGACGACGCAACGCTCGCTAAAATGCGGGAATATGGTGTAGATCTCGAGGCCACGACCGGTACCAAACAACACGAACTACCAGTGCCTTCGGTGTTCATTATCGACACGTCGGGGACCATTCGTTTCGTCTACTCAAATCCCGACTACAAGATTCGTTTGGGTGCCGATGCGCTTTGGGCGGCAGCACGACCCCTCGCCACGGTCAAATGAACGCGGAGGCTACGCCGCGGTGGAAAGCAAATCGACACCCGGGGCCGAAGCCATGACTGACAATACCGCTTACACACCGCCCAAGGTTTGGACCTGGAACAAGGAGAACGGAGGCCAGTTCGCCAACATCAACCGCCCGGTGGCCGGGCCGACGCACGACAAGGATCTGCCTGTGGGGCGCCACCCGCTGCAGCTCTATTCATTGGCCACGCCCAATGGTGTGAAGGTCACGGTGATGCTGGAGGAGCTGCTGGCTCTCGGTCATACGGGGGCGGAGTATGACGCCTGGCTGATAAACATTCGCGAGGGCGATCAGTTCAGTTCGGGTTTCGTAGGCGTAAATCCGAACTCCAAGATTCCAGCCCTGATGGACCGCAGCGGGCAGATTCCCATCCGCGTTTTCGAATCCGGCGCGATATTGATCCATTTGGCTGAGAAGTTCGGCGCCTTCCTGCCTACGGAGCCCGCGGCGCGGGCGGAGTGTTTATCGTGGTTGATGTGGCAAATGGGCTCGGCGCCCTACCTGGGCGGCGGCTTCGGCCACTTCTATGCCTATGCGCCGACCAAGATCGAATACGCCATCGACCGCTTCGCCATGGAGGTGAAGCGGCAGATGGACGTGCTAGACCGGCGCCTGGCCGAGAACGAGTACCTGGGCGGAACGCAGTACACCATCGCCGACATGGCGGTCTGGCCCTGGTACGGCGCGCTCGCCACGGGCCTGGTCTACGAGGCCGGCGAGTTCCTGCAGGTGGCCGACTACAGGAACGTCCAGCGCTGGACCGATGCGATCGCCAAGCGACCGGCCGTGCAGCGCGGGCGGATGGTGAACCGCATCTATGGCGACCCGGCGAGCCAGCTGCGCGAGCGACACGAGGCTAGCGACTTCGACACCATGACGCAAGACAAAGTCGCCGCGGCGAGGTGACGGACGGCGGCTTGCCCGCAGGCCATGCGCATATGGTTGGTGCGACCGGTCGGGTTGCTGATTTTCCCAGTGATTGTTGTTCGGCTTTCGTGGCTTTCTCGATCATGTTGCAGCGGGCGGTCATGCAATAAAGAGACGAAGAGTCGGGTCTTGTTGTACGAACTGTTCGTCTTTCAAACACTCATCGATTGAGAAGCCCGATATTGAGCAGGAGCCAGCGACCATGATTCAGCACGATCAGCAATCAAGGTGGAAAGCGTGGATGCGAATGCTCGCAGTCGAAATCCGGCCTATATCCATGAGTATGTTGCGAAAGTCGACTTCGCTGTCGATCGGAGTCACGAAACCAGGTGTCCTCTCCGCCCGCCATACGACCGTCGGTGTGGCGCCCCGATTTGCGACTGGCCTTATTCCGCCAACACATGGGACTAGACAATGAAAACACTGATAGATTGATTGATTGGGTGGCCCGAGCGCGTTGCACAACATCTCGGCCCGTTGGCGCCGCTCTTTGCACGCATTGTCGTCGGTTGGGTGTTTCTTTGGAGCGGGTGGGGCAAGCTCAACAATCTACCGGCGATGATCGAGAATTTCGCCAGTTAGCATATCCCGGCGCCCCACATTCTGACGCCGTTCGTATCGGGCGTTGAGTTCTTCGGCGGGATATTTCTGTTGCTCGGCCTATTGACGCGCGTTTCCGCTGGTGCGCTGGGCATCACGATGGTTATCGCCATCGCCTCCGCAAAGTGGGATCAGGTCGACTCGCTCGAGACATTGTTAGGGTTTGACGAGACAGAGTACCTCGCGCTTTTTCTGTGGCTCGCCGGCGCCGGCCGCTTCTCTATCGATCGATTGCTCAACCGCCGTCTGCGAGCGTGAGGCGCATGCAGTCGCGCCGCTAACGGCGGTGCTCTTCCCTCGGAGAGGAGGTCTAAATTGCCGCACAGTTCGTCGATATCGATTGAGGAGCGCCTCCGAAGCCTGATGTTACCGAGTCTCACCGGCGACGCGGCGTCGTACCGCACATTCTTGGACGAGCTCACGACGCATTTGCGATCATATTTGCGAAGGCGGCTCGGAAGCTTGCCGGACGAGGTCGAGGATCTGCTGCAGGAATTGCTGTTGGTTGTTCACAACAAACGCCATACCTACGACCCGAAACAGCCTCTGACGGCCTGGGTGCAGGCCATCGCGCGTTACAAGCTCGTGGATTTGCTGCGTCGTCGTTCGCGTGGCGACGTGCTCACGGATCCCCTTGACGAAGACGATCAGATATTCGCCACGACGGCCAGCGATGCCGCTGAGGCACAATATGACGTCGCGAAACTGTTGCGGGGGCTGCCGGATCGTCAACGGCTGCCGATTCTCTACGTCAAGATCGAGGGCGCATCGGTGACCGACACCGCTGTACGCACGGGTATGTCGGAGTCCGCTGTAAAAGTGGGAATCCATCGCGGCCTGAAGGCCCTTGCGGAGAGGATTCGGAGAATCGGATGAAAACTGAAGATCTTGTTTGCTTACTATCAACCGGCGCCGAAGCGGTTGATCTCAGACTGCCCTCGCGGCGATGGCTACTGGCGCTGGCCAGTGGCGCATTGATCGCCTTCCTCCTCACCGCCGGGCTACTCAAACTGAATCCAGCGCTTTGGCATGAAACCTCCAAGCCGATGTTTTGGGTTCGGGAGAGCTACTGCGCGGTACTGGGTGTATTTGGGATCATTACCGTCGTTAGGTGGCTCGCCCGGGATTGCGGCTCGGCTTGGCCCCCATGGGGATCCCCGTCGCCGTGATCGCGATGTGGATTCTTGCGGTAGTGACCTTAGCTGCGGCCTCGCCGCAGACTCGAGCACGACTGATTCTTGGACATACCGCCGGCGTTTGCCCTTTCCTGATCGCGCTCGTCGCGGCCCCGCTGTTAATCGCGCTCCTTTGGGTCATGCGCAGCCTTGCCCCGACGCGGCTGCGATGGGCGGGCGCCGCGAGCGGGTTCACGGCGGGATCCATCGGTGCGCTCGTATATTCCCTGCATTGCCCAGAGCTGGCGGCGCCGTTTCTCGGAATTTGGTACCTGCTCGGTATGCTGATCCCCACCGCTGTCGGCGCGTGGCTCGGTCCGCAGCTGCTGCGTTGGTAGCCCGATCATCGGCTCTATCCCACTGTAACCTTTTGCTTCGCGCTAACGAATTAGCAGAGGGCTGACGCAAATCGGCCGTTCAGGGCGCGTGGCCGGTGACCCAGCCTCGGGACGCACTGTTATGTACATCAATACTTTTTGGGAATAGGAGAGTTTATTCATGAAGTCCATCAAGACGGCTATTGCATTGAGCGCCATCGCCGGTGCCGCATGGTCGGGAGCCAGTTTTGCCGCGAATAACAATGATCACGCCGCACACGGCGTGTTCGTGATGACGAACAATGCCGATGCAAACCAGGTGGTTGCTTTCCAGCGCGACCCTAACGGCACTTTGGAAAATCCGCACAGCTATGGCACGGACGGCCGCGGTAGCGGTGGTACGGTAGATCCGCTAGCGTCGCAAGGCTCACTGACATTGAGTCCGGATGGCGCGTGGCTGTTCGCCGTCAATGCCGGTAGCGGCAGTGTTTCGGTGTTTCGCGTCAATCGCGCTCAACTTGAATTGACGGATCGGGTCGCGACCGAAGGCAGCGAGCCCAACTCAGTGGCCCAGTTCGGGTCTCTTGTTTATGTATTGAACACCGCCGGCAGCAGCAGTGTTGTCGGATTCAATTTCAACAACGGCAAACTGGTTCGGATCCCCAACTCCTTGCGCTTCCTCAGCGGCAACGCGGTGGCATCCGGTTCAGTCGCGTTCAGCCCGGACGGGCAGTTCTTGATCGTCACCGAGAAGGCGACGAACAACCTCGACGTGTTCAAAGTGCTGAGCGACGGCTCCCTGTCGCAGGCCACCATCACGAAGAGCGTCGGCCCCGGCGCGTTCAGTGCGGGATTTACCCACAACGACGTGGCGGTAGTTTCGGAGACCGGCCCGGGCGGACCGAACTTATCCGCCATTTCCTCGTATTCCGTGCAAAGCAATGGCACGCTGACGCCGATCAGCAGCAGCGTACCGACGTTGGGTTCGGCTAATTGCTGGAATGTCGTGACGCCCGACGGCCGCTTTGTCTACGTGTCGAACGCAGGCTCCGGGTCGGTATCCGGATTTGCGATCGGCAGCGGCGGCACGCTCACGCCGATTCCTGGAACGGTCCTCGCGCTCAATCCGACCGGTTCGTCAAATATCGACATTACTGTCAGCTCGGACGGTAAATTCCTGTACACCCTGAATGCGGGTACCGGAGCCGTCGGCATGTTTGCGATTCAGCCCACCAACGGTACTCTCACCGATTTGGGGACTGCCGGCAGCCTTCCGGCAGCGGCGGGCCTGAATGGAATTGCCGCGAATTGAAATAGCGAGCTAGGTCTAGTCATTTGCCGTGCGTTGTGGCATTCGCAACGCACGGTTTTCCTGACGACTCATCGGTGGCGATTTCGAATATCGCGCACACCTCGTCGGAGCTAACACAGGAGAGCAGTCCATGGTCAAAGTCGCATTGCTGGTTCGTTTGGAAGCAAAGCCCGGAAAGGAAACCGCCGTCGCACAGTTCCTAGAGGGTGCACTGCCACTCGCCAATCAGGAGAGCACCACTCCCGTGTGGTTCGCCTTGAGATTAGGGCCGTCCACGTTCGGGATTTTTGATGCGTTTCGCGATGACGCGGGCCGCAAAGCCCATCTCGCGGGTCCCATCGCCGCTGCGTTGATGGCCAACGCGACGGAGTTACTCGCTCAGCCTCCGCAGATCGAGCAAGTCGATCTATTGGCGGTGAAGCTACCAAAGTAGCGCGAGATCCGAACGCCAGCCACTCCAGGCGATCGGCTTTGCGCATCCGCCGACACCGAATTTAAGGTGGTGTTGATGAGGATCGTGACCGAGCTCAAGGTCAGGAATCCTGTAATTCTTTGATTTGACTTCATGGTATGGATCTCCCTACGATGAGACGTACGCTACGCCATGTCTCGAAAGGATTGCAAATTACGGTATCGTCATCCGATACCGTTAGTGATGCCCGGTCGCGGCAGTCGCCGGCAGGGTCTTGGTGACTCCTAATGGAAAGCGAAGAAAGTCGCCAACTACCGCTGGTGCAACTCGCGTTGTTGGCTCTTGGACTCGGCGTCGTCACTGGCATCGGCGCGGTGTTGTTCCGCGATTTGATTGGCCTCATTCACAATCTATTCTTTACCGGCCACGCATTGCTTCACTACGATGCGAACGTGTTCACAGCTCCGGCGCCGTGGGGCATGTTGGTAATCCTGGTGCCGGTGTTAGGCGCCATCGGCGTGACTTTTCTGGTGACCAATTTTGCCCCGGAGGCCAAAGGACATGGTGTGCCCGAGGTCATGGATGCGATCTATCACAAAGGCGGGGTCATTCGACCCGTGGTGGCACTGGTCAAATCCTTGGCGTCAGCCCTAGCTATCGGCAGCGGATCATCGGTTGGGCGCGAAGGCCCCATTATCCAGATCGGATCCGCGCTCGGTTCGACATTGGGACAGATCATTCACATGCCTGCCGGCCAGCGAATTGCTCTGGTCGCTGCACGCGCGGGCGCGGGGATAGCAGCCACTTTCAATACGCCCATTGGCGGCGTGATGTTTGCCATCGAGCTGATGATGCCGGAGGTGAGCGTCGACACCTTCCTTCCGGTCGCCATCGCGACGGGAACCGCGACCTTTGTGGGTCGCTGGTTTTTCGGCGATACGCCAGCCTTTCATGTGCCGCCGCTCCAAGCTATGGCCGTCAATTCAAATGCGCTGATCGTGAATCCTATTCGCTGTGCTCGGTGCGCTGAGCGGAGTGACAGCGGCAGGGTTCATCAAAGCGCTACATCTTGCTGAGGATTTGTTCGATAGGATCAAGTCCCGCTATTGGCGCCACATGTTGGGGATGCTGGTCGTGGGCGTGCTCATGTATGCGCTACTGCGCTTATTCGGTCAGTACTATGTCGATGGGGTCGGGTATGCAACGGTTCAGGCGGTGTTGGCGGGACAGATCTCTACCTTTTGGCTGCTCGCACTCCTCGGCCTCTGCAAAGCCATTGCAACATCAATCAGTCTCGGATCAGGCTCATCGGGCGGTATCTTTTCGCCTTCGTTGTACATGGGCGCTGCCCTCGGCGGTGCGTTCGCCGCGCTTTGGAATGTGGCCGGTCTGCCAATTCAGCTTAGCGTTCCTGCGTTCGCCATGGTCGGGATGGGTGCGATGGTGGGCGGCGGCACCGGCGCGGTGATGACCGCCGTGACGATGATTTTCGAAATGACGCTCGACTACAGCATCGTGATGCCAATGATTGTGGCGGTGGCGATGAGCATAGGCGTCCGCCGTGTGCTTTCTCGCGAGACGATCTACACCTTAAAACTCGTACGTCGCGGGCGCGCGATCCCTAAGGCTCGCCATGCCAACATGTTTCTCGTCCGCTCGGCACGCGAAGTGATGGACGCAGATATCCAGGTTCTGCCGGCAGAGGAGAGTTTCGACGAGTATTTGCGCCAGCCCGAGCATGCAGGCCGACTGCGGTACGTCGTTGTCACTGAAAAAGGTCATCTGTTCGGCGTGATCCGGGTTAACACGGGGCTGCGGCGAGGCTTGGAGAGTGCTAATACAGGCGTGAGTTTGGGCGATGTTGCCAACCGAAACTTCACCGTGGTGCGCGAAGATGAGACGGCGTTTGACGTCATCCGCCGCATGTGGCGGCGCCCTCACTAACCGCAGCGAATCAGTAGATTCCGAGATAAAAGTCCCTAGAGGTGGGCGAGGGCAGGTTGCTCGCGAACGTAGCGAGATTGTCCGAAGACGTCCAAAGATTGCCAGTTTTGCTTGGGGGCATGACTGGGGGCATGGGCGAATCGTGGCGATTTTGTTAATTTATAAATCAGTGGCTTGTGACGCAGATGTGGTGGCTACACGGCCCACCATCCAAAGACGTTCAAGGACCGCCAAGGACGTCCGAGAACCTCCAAGGCTGCGCTGAAATCTGGTATGCGGGCCAGAAATTGATTCCCAGCATCCATCAACACCCATTTGCGTTCACGGACAGCCAGATTGGGTACGCAGCGCCTCGGCCAAATTTCTCTGCGGCGGTGGAATCACGACTAGAATTTGCCGCGGAATTGCGTACCGTCAATTACAGCGCTGTGATTTGTCCGACCAAGTGCAGCGCCGTTCAGGCGTCCAATACTCTGCACACGCGGGCCGCCTATCGGGGAGTTTCTCGCCATCGCCGTGGCTTTCGCCACCGGAAGAGCATTACGCTTCGATGCGGCTGGGCCGCCCAGACCCGCGACGCCGATTGCAGCATCGTTTGAGCCAATGAGACGGCTGCTCTGGCGGCCGGGGCGTCCTCGAGCTTGCGTGTTCAGCAGCGCGCGGACAGGCTCGGCACCGCCCCCGACGCTTGGGTATACCCGGCGCTGCAGTTTCTCAATGCCGCGGCGCGGCGCGACTGCCGCCCAAGTTCGCGCCTTAGAAACCGCATTGGGTTGTGCACGCGACCAGGGCGGCCTCCGATCGCCGATGCGCTCCGACTTGATACGCCTATCCCGGACCGACGCGGCGGCGGTCGCTGAGTCGGCGCTGGCGGACGCGGATGACGAATGCCGATCATCGGGTGCGGCAGTTGCACGAGCCGGAAAACTGAACATGACGCACACCAGCCCGACCCACAGAGTGGTGGACAGCTTCATACTCAACCTTGCATTCTCGTCCGGTGGTGAATACATCGTAATAACCTCGATGACCCTAGGGCGTCGCCTCTGCCACGCCGCCGCTTCGCGGCCTGGGTTCCCGCTCGCCGGGTCCCTCTTTGCGGAGAAACACCAACTGCAGCGCCGGCACGACTACGAGCAGCATGATCGGTCCCAGCAGCATGCCGCCGACGACGACGGTGGCCAGCGGGCGTTGTACCTGGCTGCCGATGCCCGTCGAGAACGCGGCGGGCACCAAGCCGATACAGGCGGACAACGCCGTCATGAGCATCGGTCGCATGCGCTTTTCGGCGGCTTGGCCCATGGCCTGGACCGGGGACATATTTTGCTGCCTCAACTGGTTGAAATAGGTGATGACGAGAATGCCGTTCATCACAGAGACCCCGAACAGCGAGATGAAACCAATCGCTGCCGAGACGCTGAAAGGCAGCCCCGTCACGAACAATGCAATCAAACCGCCGCCGATGGCGAAGGGTATTCCAGCCAGCGCCAACAAGCTGTCGCGCACCGAATTGAAGAGACTGTAGAGCAAGATCAGGATCAGCGCCAAGCTCATGGGCACGAACACTTCCAGGCGTTGCTTCGCGAGCTGCAGATCTTCGAACTCTCCGGCCCATTCGAGGCGATAGCCGCGGGGGAATTTTATGTTGCGGGAGATCCGCTCCTGCACATCGGCCACGGTGCTGCCGAGGTCGCGGCCACGCACGCTGAACTTGACGGGAATGTCGCGGTCCATCGCCTCGTGATAGATGTAGGCCGGCCCGGTATCGAGAGATATCGCAGCCAGCTCCCGCAGCGGAATGTATGCGGTCGCACCGGAGCTCGTCTGATATCCCACCTTGATGTTGCCGATCGCCTGGATGCTGGACCGGTACTGGGGCGACAACCGGACGGTGAGGTTGAAGAATCGGTCGCCCTCGAGCACCTGCGAGGCGACCGCGCCGCCCATTGCGGCCTGAATCACCGTATTCACATCGCCCGTGTTGAGCCCATAGCGCGCCGTCTTGGTACGGTCGATCTTGATGTTGAGATTCGGCTGGCCCAGCACGTGGAACACGCCCAGATCCTCGACGCCCTTGACCTGCGACATTTGCGCCATGACCTGCCTGGCAAGATCCTCGAGCACCGCGAGATCCGGACCGATGATTTTTACGGAATTGGCGCCCTTGACCCCCGAGATCGCCTCCTCGATGTTGTCCTGAATGTACTGCGAGAAGTTGAACGTGACGCCCGGCAGCGCAGTTTGCATCTCCCGCTCGAGCTGCGTGGTCAGCTTCGCCTTGGTGAGGCCGCGGGGCCACTCGTCGAAGGCCTTCAACGGCACGAACAGCTCAACATTCGAGAACGGAGACGGATCGCTGCCGTTGTCGGGCCGTCCGTGCTGGGAAATGACGGTGACCACCTCCGGGTGGCTGAGCAGAATTTCGCGCATCCTGCGCGTCGCCTCGGTACCGGCATCCAAGGTCATGCTCGGCGGCAGCGAGGCGCGGATCCAAAAGTTGCCCTCCTCCAGGGCGGGCAGAAACTCGCTGCCGAGAAACGGGATGAGCGCTGCGGTCAGCGCCAGAAACCCGACGCCGATCGCCACCACCAGCGCCCGCCGCTCGAGCGCAAACTTCAGCACCGGCTTGTACGCCGCGTGCAACGCCCGTACCACGATGGTCTCGACCTCCTTGATATTTTTCGGCAACAAGAACGAGGACAGCACCGGCGTCACGGTAAAGGTCGCGATCAGCGCCCCGGCCAGGGCGTAGCCGTAGGTGCGGGCCATGGGCCCGAAGATCTGGCCTTCGACCCCTTGCATGGTGAACAGCGGACCGAACGCTGCAATGGTTATTGCCGTGGAGAACAGGATGGCCTTGTCCACCTGCAGGGCGGAGATGTAGATCAGCCGCAATCGATTGGTCCAACCGGTTCCCTGGCGTGTGGGATCGTCGCCATAGGCTCCTTCGTGCAGGTCCTCGATCATCTGGCTCTGGTCGTGCGCCGGCGCCTGAAGATTGCGGAAAATGTTCTCGACCAGAATGACCGCGGCATCGATGATGATGCCGAAGTCGACCGCACCCACCGACAAAAGGTTCGCGTCCTCACCCTGCAATACCAGCAAAATAATCGAGAAAAACAGGGCGAATGGAATGTTGACGCCGACGATCACGGCGCTGCGCAGATCGCCCAGAAAGATCCACTGGATCAGGAACACCAGGAGACAGCCGAAAACCAGGTTGTGCAGGACCGTGTGGGTGGTGACGCCCACCAGGGCCATGCGGTCGTAGAACGGCACGACCTTGACACCCGGTGGAAGCGAGCCATCGTGGTTCATCGCATCGACCGCATGGGCGATTCGCGGCACGACTTCATTGGTGTGCGAAGTGCGGCTCGTGACGACGATCGCCATGGCCACGTCATCATCGTGGTCTTTGCCTACGATGCCGGTCCGCGGCACATAACCCACGTATACCCGCGCGACATCCTTGACCAGCACGGGCGTGCCATTGCTTTGTCCAAGCACGATGTTTTCGATATCGGAGACGTCCTGCCCCTTGGTGATGTCGTAGGTGCCTCCATCGTCGATGAGCCCGACGCCGCGGATGTTCGCCGACTGCTGGCCGATGGCAATTTCACGCCCGCCGACGTTGACGTTGGCATTGCCCAAGGCCGTTACCATCTGCGGAAGCGTGACGCTGTATGCCTGCAGCTTGTTGGGGTCGGCCTCGACTTCGAGCTCCTTGGTCGGGCCGCCGAAGCTGTTGACCTGCACCACGCCCGGGACCGTATACAGTCTGCGCAGCACGACCCAATCCTCCACCGTGCGCAGGTTGGTGATGCCGAAATTCTTGGGTCCTGTGACGACGTAGCGGTACACCTCCCCGACCAGGCTCGATTGCTGGATCTGCGGCACTTGATTGCCCGGCAGCGACACGTTTTGCGAAATGCTGTTCAGCGTTTGCGTATAGGCAAAGTAGTAGTCCACACCGTATTTGAACGTGACGCTCAAGAACGACAGTCCATAGAACGACGTGGAGCGGATGCTGACGATGCCCGGTGTCGGATAGATTCCCACCTCCATCGGCTTCGTGTAATAGCGCTCCATTTCCTCGGCGGAAAGGCCGGGCGCCTGTGCGGTGATCTCGAGGATCACCGGGGCCGGGTTGGGGTAGGCTTCGATGTTCAGCTTGTAGAAGGCGATCAAGCCGCCGCCGATGAACACCAGCAGACCCAGGATGATGATGGCCCGGCGGGTGAGTCCGAAGGCCAAGATGCCCTTCAACACTTATTCACCGCTCCCGCACGAAGCGCAGACTGCACACGAGGTCAGGACTCGCCGCTGGCCAGGACATCGAGATAAACCGCGCCCTTGGTGACGATGCGCGTCCCCGATTCGACTCCCTCGAGGATCTGGTCGTAGCCCGCATCCTGCAGTCCGACCTTGACGGTTCTTTTCGTGAAGTGATGGCCGTCGGTGGCGAGCCAGACGGTCATGGTGCCGTTGCCTTCTCGAACGACGCCATCCGCGGGAGCTGCCGCTGCACTGACCGGCGCGCCGGTGACGATGAGGAACGATGCGAACATCCCGGGCAGCAGTTCGTGCTTCGGGTCCTCGATCTCGGCCCTCACCAGGCCCCGATGCAGCTGTGGATCGACAGTTGCGCCCACCATGGATATTTCGCCGTCGAACACCCGTCCCGGGAACGCCATGACGGAGACATGGATCGGCTGACCCTTGTGCACGAGCGGCATGTCGCTCTCGGTCACGCTCGCATTCATCCAAATTCGGGAGATGTCGGCCACGGAATAGGGGGCCGGCACGTTGCCCGGTTGCACGAAATCCCCCGGCGCGGCGCTGCGTGCCGTCACTCGCCCCGTGATCGGGCTGGGCACCACCAAGTAGGGGTCGATGGTGCGCGTGTGCACCATGCGGTCGATCTCGGACTGTAACTTGCCGAAAACGGCCACGGCATCACGCGCTGCCTTGAGCGCGCCCTCCGCGGTCTGCTGGTCCGAGACCGCCTGCTGCAGATCCTTCTCCGCGATGCCCTGTACCGTCGCCAATTGTTTGGCGCGCTCCAGCACGTGAGTCGTCAAATCGAGCACGCCGGCCGCGGCGATCAAGGTGGACTCCGCCTGAATCAGATCGGGACTCTCGATGGTGAGCAGCGGCTGCCCACGCTTCACGTTGTCGCCCAACAGGGCGAACAGCTTCGCGATGCGACCCTGATAAGGAGGAAACACCTGGGCGGCCATGTCCTCGTTGAAATCGATGTTGCCGACAGCCTCCGTCTGAATCGGAAACGAGCGCTCGGACACCGTGCCGATGGTGATCTCTCCCAGTTGAGCGTCCGACAGCTCCAGGGTATCGGCGTTGGATGCGCCGGCGTTCGATCCCGTGCTTTTCTTCTCGGATGGAGCTGCCGTGGCGCTGAAATGAATGACTCCGATGATGGCGACCGACAGCGCAATCGCCATGGCGGCGACCGCTCGGCGCCGTGCGCCGGTGTTGAGCCAAAGCCTTATTGAAGCGAAACGAACGCGCATTGCCGTTACTCCGAAAGGGCTTCTCGCGCGCGCACCTGCGCGTCGGGATAGCGACCAGGACACAATGGATGCAACCGGCACCGGCGGCCACTCGGGATTTGCACAGTAGCCGCCGGCTGCGGTGCCCGCGCGTAGGGCGGTGAGCCCACTGTGTGTTTCCCGAGTTGCCCGGGTTTGCTTATCGCCACACTATGCGGGGTGATAGCCGCCAGCGGAGAGCTGGCATGACGGCACGAGCACGAACGCGCCGAAGGTGCCATTGAAAATGTCGGCAATCCGGCCTCTGTTTCGAACACTTCTGCCCGTCATCTATGTCGCGCTCGTCTCGAGCTGCGCCGTCGGCCCGAGCTATCACCCGCCCACAGCCCCGGCCAATGCCGGCTACGCGCCGACGCCCCTTCCGGATTCAAGCGCCGCGGCGCCGGTTCATGGCGGCGAGCCGCAGCGCCTGATCAATGATCGCGATATTCCGTTCGGGTGGTGGCAATTATTCCAGTCTTCGCCACTCAACGCGCTCGTGACACGGTCGTTCAAGGCGAATCCGACCCTCCCGGCGGCGCGCGCGGCACTGGCTCAGGCACAGGAGTTGGTCCGGGCGCAGCGCGGCTTCTACTATCCGACCGTTGCGGCCGGCTTCCAGGGAGAGCGTGTCAAAGTAGCCGGCAACAACACTCAAAGTTCGTCCGCTGGAGGCGACTTACATCACCTTGGCGTCGAATGTGGTCGCCGCCGCCATCCAGGAAGCGTCGCTGCGCGCCCAGATCGAGGCAACCCGGCGGATCATCGCGGCGGAGGAGAAATCCCTGCAGATCCTGCGCGATCAATTGCAGCTGGGCTTTGCCATGCGCATCGACGTCGCGGCACAGGAGGCAGCCCTCGCTCAGGCCGAGACCTCGCTGCCGCCCCTGCAGGAGCAGTTCGAGCAGACGCGCGATCTGATCCGCGCCTTGGCCGGCAACCTGCCGAATCGGGACGTCGCCGAGACCTTCGAGCTCGATGCGCTCGAGCTGCCGCCGGAGCTGCCGCTGAGCCTGCCCGCCAAGCTCATCGAGCAGCGGCCCGATGTGCGGGCCGCCGAGGCCCAGCTGCATGCCGCCAACGCGCAGGTCGGCGTCGCGGTGGCCGCGATGCTGCCGCAATTCTCGATCAGCGCGACGCTCGGGGGTGCCGCGGACCAAATTCCCTGGCTGTTCCGTACGGGGGGCTCATTCTGGACGATGGTCGGCGGCGTCAGCCAGCCGGTGTTCGAAGGCGGCACCTTGTTGCACACCAAGCGTGCCGCCGAGGCGGCCCTGAAGCAAGCTGCAGCCCAGTATCAGAGCACCGTGATTGCGGCCTACCAGAACGTCGCGGATACGCTGCATGCATCGATCTCCGATGCCGATGCGCTCGCCGGTGCCGTCGAGGCCGAGAATGCCGCCAAAGTGACTTACGATCTCACGCGCAGGCAACTCGAGGCTGGCTACGCGAACTATCTCGCTCTGTTGAGTGCCGAGACGGCCTGCAACCAGGCGCTGCTCACGCGCATCCAGGCCCAGGCGAC
>JBEKHO010000060.1:0-22217 GCA_050012215.1 Steroidobacteraceae bacterium | reverse complement strand
CCGAAGGCCTGCATGAACGGGCTGGGCTCCATATTCCTGACCGTCACGCCGGACGGCACGGCGCTCCCCTGCCATGCGGCGCGGATGCTCCCAGGTCTCACATTCCCGAACGTCAAGACCGCGAGTCTCGAGCACGTTTGGTACGAGTCATCCGGGTTCACGCATTT
Organism: Steroidobacteraceae bacterium; assembly: GCA_050012215.1. Taxonomy (GTDB): domain Bacteria; phylum Pseudomonadota; class Gammaproteobacteria; order Steroidobacterales; family Steroidobacteraceae; genus Bog-1198. The sequence continues at coordinate 22,050 of JBEKHO010000060.1, read as the reverse complement.
CCGGGGAGATGCGTGGATGAAGGAGCCGTGCAGAAGCTGTCCCGAGAAGACGCGCGACTTCGGTGGCTGCCGCTGTCAGGCCTATTTGCTGACCGGCGACGCGGCCAACGCCGATCCGGTCTGCGATTTGTCGCCGCACCACCACAAGGTGGTCGACGCGGCGCTCGCGGCGGAGCAGGAAGAGCCGATGGTGTTTCGCTCGCGCGCCAATTCGTCTAGGCTTTTCTGATGCATCTGATCACCGTGCTGTTTCTCGTCGCACTGGCCGGCGAGACGGGAATACGTCTTTGGCTGGCATCGCGCCAGGTCGCCGCCGTGAGCGCCCATCGCGACCGGGTTCCCGATCTTTTCGCGCAGCGCATCGCGCTACCTGACCAGCAGCGAGCCGCCGACTACACCGTGGCGCGCGTGCACGCGGGTCGATGGGCGACGGTGTTCGAGGCGCTTATCAAGCTGGCCTTGACCTTGGGCGGCGGTCTCGCGCTCGTGAGCAGGCTGGTCGACCGCATCGGGTGGCCCGAACCCTGGGGGGGCACGCTCACCGTGCTGGCGGTCTTTGTGCTGCTGGGTGCGCTCGGGCTGCCGTTCACGCTCTGGCGGACGTTTCGGATCGAAGCGCGATTCGGCTTCAATCGGATATCTCCGGCGCTGTTCGCGCTCGACCTCGCGAAGCGGCTGCTGCTCGGATTCTTGCTCGGCGCGCCATTGGTGCTGGCGACGATCTATCTCATGGAAAAAGCCGGCGTTTGGTGGTGGGCTTGGGCCTGGCTCGTCTGGATGGGCGTGTCGCTCGCGTTGACGTGGGCAGCGCCGCGTTTCATCGCGCCGCTCTTCAACAAGTTTTCACCGCTCACGGACAGCGGGTTGCGAGAGCGTGTGGAGCAGCTCCTCGAGCGTTGCGGGTTCAAGGCGGGAGGCGGCGTGTTCGTGATGGACGGTTCGCGGCGCTCCGCCCACGGCAATGCGTATTTCACCGGCATCGGAAGGAACAAGCGCATCGTATTCTTCGACACGCTTCTGTCGCGCATCGACGGCGAGGAGATCGAGGCGGTTCTGGCGCACGAGCTGGGACATTTCCGGCTGCACCACGTACGTCAACGGTTGGTGGTGTCGTCGGTGTCGCTGTTGGCCGGGCTGGCGCTTCTCGGCTGGCTGGCTGCTCAACCCGATTTTTATGCGGCTTTGGGTGTTCCCTCACGCTCCGCGGCCATGGCGCTGGTGCTGTTCATGGTGGTCGTGCCGGTATTCACGTTCTTCGCGACGCCGCTCGAAGCCTGGTGGTCGAGACGGCACGAGCGCGAGGCCGACGACTTCGCGGTTGCCCATGCGAATCCGGAGCGGCTGGCCGCGGCGCTGGTCAAGCTGTATCGAGACAACGCCAGTACGCTGACGCCCGACCCCGTGCACTCGGCTTTTTACGATTCGCACCCGCCGGCGCTCGAGCGGATCTCGCGCCTGCAGCGGCTTAATTCTGCGGCGCACGTCTGAGCCGGCAGGCTCACGCGGGCGACAGGCTCAAGCCGCCGCCCGCTGTACGGGCGCATCCTCCAAGGCATGCGCCAGCACGTCGTCGATCCGCTCCGCCCACACGAACTCGAGTTTGTTGCGCACACTCTCGGGGATGTCCTCCAGATCGCGCCGATTGCGCGCCGGGAGAATGACCGTGCGAATGCCGGCACGCGCCGCCGCCACGCATTTCTCCTTGATGCCGCCCACCGGAAGCACGACACCGCGCAGGCTGATTTCGCCGGTCATGGCCACATCCGACCGCACCGTGCGCTTCGACAGAAGCGAGGCCAGTGATGTCGCCATCGCCACACCGGCGCTCGGGCCGTCCTTGGGAATGGCGCCTGCGGGCACGTGTATGTGCAGATCGCAATCATCCAGCACGGAAGGAGCGATGCCCAACCGATCCGCCTGCGACTTCACCAGCGTCACGGCGGTCTGGGCGCTTTCCTTCATCACGTCGCCCAGCTGGCCGGTCAAGATGAGCTTGCCGGTGCCTTTGACCCGGCTCGACTCGATGAACAAGATATCGCCGCCCGCCGGCGTCCAGGCCAACCCCGTCGCAACACCCGGTACACTGGTGCGAAGCGCCACGTCGTTCTCGAAGCGAGGAGCGCCCAGAATCGATGCCACTTCCGCGATATCGATGTTCACGCTCGAGGCTTTTCCGGAGGCGATGGCGACCGCGGAATTGCGCAGCAGCGCGCCGATCTGGCGTTCCAGATTCCTCACTCCGGCCTCGCGCGTGTAGTCGCCGATCACCTTGCGCAACGCTTCTTCGGAGATCGTGATCTGCTCCGCAGTCAAGCCGTTGGCTGCCAGTTGGCGAGCGAGCAGATAGCGCCTCGCGATCTGCATCTTTTCTTCTTCCGTGTAGCCCGCGAGCTCGATGACTTCCATGCGGTCGCGGAGCGGCGCGGGTATGGAGTCGAGCACGTTGGCCGTGCCGATGAACAGCACCTTCGACAGGTCGAACGGCACCGCCAGGTAATTGTCGCGGAACGTGTTGTTCTGCTCCGGGTCGAGCACTTCGAGCAGCGCCGAGAACGGATCGCCCTGGTAGCTCGCCGAGAGTTTGTCCACTTCATCCAGCATCAGCACGGGATTGCGCCGCCCGGCCTTGCGCACCGCCTGTGCGATATTGCCCGGCAGCGAGCCGATGTAAGTGCGCCGATGCCCGCGGATCTCCGCCTCATCGTGGACTCCGCCCAAGCTCACGCGCCGGAACTGAAGTCCGAGCGCCTTGGCGATACTCTGCCCGAGGGAGGTCTTGCCGACGCCCGGCGGTCCCACGAAACACAGGATCGGACTGCGGCCTTCCGGATTGAGCTTACGCACCGCGAGAAACTCGAGAATGCGCCGCTTGACCTTCTCCAGACCGTAGTGATCCTCATCCAAGATCACCCGAGCCCGCTCGATGTCGACCTGCTCCGGATCGATTTTCGACCATGGCATGGCGATCAGCCAGTCGAGATAGTTGCGCGTCATGGAATATTCCGCCGCGCCCTCCGGCATGCGCTCGAGGCGCGCCAGCTCGCGCAGCGCCTGCTCCTCCGCTTCCGGCGGCATCTTCGCCTCGGTGATTGATTTCTTGAGATCCTCGGCCTCCGCTCCGTTGCGGCCGCCTTCGCCGAGCTCCTTCTGGATCTGGTGCAACCGCTCGCGCAGCACGGCCTCCTTCTGACGCTCGTCGAAGGCTTCGCGCGTGCGCTCGTCGATTTGCCGCGAGACCTTCAACACCTCGATCCTGCGGTTGAGCAGCGCGAGCACCCGGTCGAGCCGAGCCTTGAGGTCGAAAGTCGCGAGAATTTCCTGTTTCTCAGCGGACTTCAAGTCCATGAAGCTGGTCACGATGTCCGCCAGAGTCGGCACCGACTCGATGGCGCGAATCGCGTTGACGAGCTCACTGGGCACCTGCGGCAGGAGCTGCGACGCCTCGATCGCCCGCTCGCGCAAAGTCAACCCACGCGCCTCGACCTCACGGTCGTTGGCGGCCGGCTCCCGGTGCGGCTCGATGCGGGCGACCAGGAACGGCTCGAGGCTCACGTAATCCAGCACGGTAAAGCGTTGCTCGCCTTGCGCGATGAGATGATGCGTTCCGTCCGCCGCGGTTACGAATCGCACGATCGAGGCCACTGTGCCCACGCGATGCAGCTCTCCCGCGGCCGGTTCGTCGCCCGCGTCTGCGCCCGCAGCGCCCGCCTCGGATTGCAGCACGAGACCGACCCGCCGCTGAGTGCGCACGGCCTCTTGCGCCGCCGCCAGCGCACGCTTGCCGGTTACGGCAATCGGCAGCACGACGCCCGGGAATAGCACGGTGTCGCGTACGGGCAGAATGATCAACACGTCTTCCGGTATCACGGTATTTGGCAAAGGACTCTCGGTGCTCATAGTGGGGACCCTGTCAGCCGCAGATGGAGATAACCGCGCTCGAGGCGCAGCTCGAGCAGCACGTAGCTGCCCGCCGGCAAATCGATGCGCCGCCGCATCCGGCCGTAGGGAATTTCCATGCGGATAACCTCGCCTCCGGACCGAAATTGCGGGGGCGGCACGTTGGTCTCCACCAACAAACCCGACGGCGTGATCTTCGCCACCACATCTTCGGCTCGCGCCCCGGGAAGCGCCAAGGTGACCTCGACGTCGCGGCCCTGAGCCACGATATTCGCCGGCGGCTCCCAGACGGGACTTGAAGGACCCGCCAGCAGCTCATAGAAATGACGGTGCCGGCGCTCGGCCTCGTCGAGGCGCGCGCAGGCCTCCGCCCACATCCAGGATTTTCGACGCATCATGGGATGAGAAATGAGGGCGGGCGGTTTCAGTTCAAGGCTTGCCCGTCAGGGCTTGGGGGGGGAGGCCTTTTCGGTCAGCCGGACCGTGTAGCCGCCGGATTTCTCGTCCGCGCGCAGCGTGAGAAGCCCGCGTTTCTCCGCATCGGCGAGCAGGTCGTTGAACGAGCGGAAACCGTAGAACCGCTCGTTGAACCCGGGATGGCGGCGTTTGATGGCCTGCTTGATCATCGAGCCCCAGATTTGCTCGTTTTCACCCCGCTCCTCGGTGACGGCGTCGAGCGTTTCGACCACCAGATCCAGCGCATCCGCCGGGTCGGGGGCTTTGTTCTCCGACGGCGCCGTGCTGTCGGCGGGAGCATTGTCGGCGGCCGCGCTGACGGCGGGCGCGCCGACGCCGCGGTTGCCTGCGTTTGTGCCCCCCGCACGCCGGCGCTTGGTGCGCTCCTTGCGCACCAGGTCATCGTAGTAGATGAACTCGTCGCAATTGTTGAGAAAGAGGTCGGAGGTCGAATTCTTCACACCCACGCCGATCACCGTCTTGGCGTTCTCCCGAAGTTTGCTCACCAGCGGCGAGAAATCCGAATCGCCGCTCAGGATGACGAAGGTATCGACGTGCCCTTTGGTGTAGCAGAGGTCCAGGGCGTCCACCACCATCCTGATGTCCGCGGAGTTCTTGCCGGACTGGCGTACGTGCGGAATCTCGATGAGCTCGAATGCCGCCTCGTGCAGGCCGCGCTTGAAGTCCTTGTAACGATCGAAGTCGCAATAGGCCTTCTTCACCACGATATGGCCTTTGAGCAGCAATCGCTCGAGCACCTTGTTGATGTCGAAACTTGGGTATTTGGCATCGCGCGCCCCGAGCGCGATGTTCTCCAAATCGAGGAACACGGCCATGGTGGCATCGGAGGTAATCGTAGGCATAGAGTGTAATCCAGGGACCGCGGGAGCCGCGGCTAGAACCAATTGTAGTTGAAGCTGATGCTCACGCGCTCCGCGCGCTTGGGATTCGGCGCTACTTCATGGCGCAGCCAGCTTTCGAACAACACCAGCTTGCCCGCCTCGGCCGGCACCGTCATCCACGTCCGGTTCGAGGCCCGCGCGTCCGCCTTGCGCGGCGGCGCCGCCATGAACCGATCGAGCCGCGGATCCTCGAATTTCAGCCCGGGCGAGCCGCGCGGAACCCGCACATAGTAGGTGCCGCTCAGGGTCGACAACGGGTGCAGGTGCAGCACGTGCACGGTACGCTGCGGCATGATGTTTACCCAGCAATCCGTCATCGACAAGCTTCGCCCGTCGAGATCCCAATCCGCAGCCTCGGCAAAGGCGCGCACGTGGCGCCGAAGCTTGCGCTCCAGCATCTCGAAGGTCGGTGAGACGCGTTGCAGGCGATGAGCCGAGGCGTAGGAGGTGTAGCCCCCCGGATAGTTCTTGGCGGACCAACGCCGGCCGGCGGGATCGTCGAGGCGGAGCCGCTCGCACTCGTGCAGCAGCGCTCGGTTCAATTCCGGCGCGCCGCTTCGCTGCAGCGCAGCCGTGTACACGAGCGTCGGAAAGACCTGGTGGAAGGGCACTCGAACGTTCGCCGCGGCCGTCCGGCTTACAGGGACAACTTGACTTCGTTGAACTGGATGATGGGTTGCACATCGGTGTAGCGGGGAATATCCGCCGTCAATTCCTCGGCCGCGGGCCCCCAGACCTTGAGAAAGGCCTCGATCGAATCGAAATAGAACTGGCATCCGCCGAAAAAGGCGGGCGGCTGTCCAGGCGCCGTGCCTTGAATACCCGCGTCCACCTCGGTCTTGTGCAGCCCATTGGCGAGCAGCGTCATCGCCAACGGCATGTGCTTGGTCGTGTAATAGGCCATGTCGAAGTGCGAGCCGGGCTTGTTCGGATACAGGACGCTGACTTTGATCATGAGAGCTGCCTTGTGGGGTTCGGAGGAGAGATGAGTCTCGAGGGCATTATACGATGCCCGAGGCGGGCCCAACGCGCGCGGGGCGGCAGTGATGGCGTGCGGCCTATTTTGCTGCGTTCATCATCGTGCTTCCCTGTTGTCATCCACGCCGACCGCCGCTCCCGCAGGCGCGCGCGAATCGGCGGCGCCATAGAGGATTGCCGGCCGAGGAAATCCCAGCGCTGTCGCTTGCGCTGCGGCGGCAGGCGCGATGCCGATCGCCTCCACGGCGTTGCCGGTTCCCCACGGCGGGAGGGGGGTGATCCGGTAACCCATGTGCCTCAACGCAGCCGTGGTGTCCGCGGACAACGCAAAGGGCTCCGCGGCGAGCGTATCAGGCAGCCATTGATGATGAATGCGCGGCGCATCCACGGCCTCCTCGAGCGGCATACCGTGATCTATGACGTTCACGATGACTTCGAGCACCGTGCTGATGATCCTCGATCCGCCCGGCGTGCCGAGCACCAGAAGAGGTTTGCCGTCCTTCATCACGATGGTGGGCGTCATCGAGCTCAACGGCCGTTTGCCGGGCGCTATCGCGTTGGCGCTGCCTTGGACGAGACCGAACATATTCGCGGTACCCGGCTTTACGGTGAAATCATCCATCTCGTCATTGAGGAAAAAGCCCGTGTCGCCCGCGATCACCTTGGCGCCGAAATCGTCGTTGATCGTGAACGTGACCGCCACAGCGTTACCGGCGGCATCGACCACCGAGTAGTGAGTGGTGGTGGCCTTCTCCCGAGCCGCCACCGCCCTGCCAAGCGAGGCGGAGGAGGTCGCGCGATCCGGTGCGATGCGGGTCCGAATGGCGGCGGCGTTGTCCGGCGAAGTCAACCGGGCGACGGGATTGTCGACGAACGCCGGATCTCCCAGATAGAGGTTGCGGTCGTGATACGCGTAGCGCATCGCTTCGGTCAGGTAGTGCACGGACGCGCTCGAGTGAAAGCCCAGATCCTTCAGTGGATAGCCCTGCAAAATCTGCAGCATCTCGCAGAGAGTAACCCCGCCCGAGCTCGGCGGAGGGGCCGACGAGACTGAGTAGCCGCGATACGAACAGCGAATCGGCGGCGATTCCGTGACGGTGTACGCCGCGAAATCCTCGGGCGTGAGCAGGCCGCCATTCGCGCGGCTCGCGGCCGCGATCGAGGCTGCAATGGGGCCGCGGTAGAATTCATCGACGCCTGCCGCGCTGACGGCGCGAAGTGTCGACGCCAACTGGGTCTGCACCAGCCGATCGCCGGGCCGAAACGGCGCACCGTGGTTCAAGAACACCGCAGCGACATTGGGCTGCGCGCGGAACTCGCCTGTCGCGCCATCGAGCACGTCGGTATCGCCCCGGGTCAGAACGAATCCGTCCTGGGCCAAGGCGATGGCGGGGGCGATGAGCCTCGCGCGCGGCAGCGTGCCATATCTCTCCCGCGCGGTCTCGAGTCCCATGACGGTTCCCGGCACTCCGACCGCAAGGTAGCCGTCCACGCTTCGCGCCGTCAGGGGCTCGCCTTGGGAGTCGAGGTACATGTTCGCGGTTGCGGCGAGCGGAGCCTTCTCGCGGAAATTGAGGAAGGTCTCCCGGCCGTCGGCGAGGTGGATGACCATGAAGCCGCCGCCGCCGAGATTTCCGCAGCATGGGTGGGTGACCGCAAGCGCATATCCGACCGCCACCGCGGCGTCGATCGCGTTGCCGCCCGCACGCAACACGTCGGCGCCCACGTCGGATGCGAGATGCTGCGCCGAGACCACCATGCCGCCGCTCGATTCGACGGCCGGCGGCGCGGCTCCTCGGGCCTGAGAGACCAGGAGTGCGGCGGCAGCGATCGCTGAAGCCGATGCCCGAGGCAATGCCGTCAGACAGTTTCTCCTGGATGGGGTGGGCGGATCGATCCCAGGACGTGTTCCAGCGACGCACCGAGCTCGATCAGCGCGCGGTCGCCGCGGGCTGGTCCGTCGAATTCAAGCGCCACCGGCAATCCGGCATCGGTCAGCCCGGCCGGCAAAACCAAACCGGGGATTCCCGCCGTACTCCCGGGGGCGATGTTTCGGGCGACGGCCTGCTCGAACGGCACGGGCTGACCGCGGATGTCGAGCGTGGTCTCCTCGCCGATGCGCGGGGCCGCAACGCGAGTGGCGGGAAACACGAGTGCAGCGACGCCGGTTTTCTCGAAATAAGTGCGATAGAGCTGCCGTAACTCCGGCAGATGGCGATCGCGAGCCGCCGCGTACGCCTGTTCGGAGACGACATTGGGGCCGCCCGGCATCACATCGCTTTTGAAGATCGCCTGGATATCGGAGCTCGCTCGCGCGATGAGTTCTTCGAGAGTCACGCCCGCCCCGTACTCCTCTAGGTAGCGTGCGAGCGCGAAGCGTACATCGTGGTTTTGGACCTGATCCGTCGTCAAGTCGACCAGGCGCTCGAGCCCCAAGAATGGCGTCTCGACCAGCACGACGCCGGCATCCTTGAGGCGCGCAAGCGCGGCATCGGTGATCCGCTCAACCTCCGGATCGAGCCCCGTGTACCAATAGTCGCGCACGATTCCGAGACGTACTCCGCGAAGCGGCTTCGCTTCGATGGGGCGCGCGTTGGGAACCAGGACGGAGTCGAACAGTTCGATGTCCGCCATGCTTCGCGCATGCGGACCGGCCTGGTCAAACAGGCTCGAGATCGGCACACAGGCCCGCGTGGAATAACGACCGGTGGTCGGCCTGAAACCCACGATGCCGCAAAACGCCGCGGGCACTCGAATCGAGCCTTCCGTGTCCTCGGCGATGCCCAACGGAGCGAGTCGCGCGGCGATCGCAGCCGCGGTCCCCCCGCTGCTGCCACCGGGAATACGCGATGGATCGTAGGGGTTGTGGACGGCGCCGAATGCCAGGTTGTTGCTGGTCCAGCCGAAGGACAGCTCATGCAGGTTGGTCTTGCCGAGCACGATGGCGCCGGCGGCGCGGAGCGAGGCAACCAGCGGCGCGTCCTCTTTCGGCCGGAAGTGCTTGAGCGCCGGTGTGCCCCCGGTGGTCGGGTAGTCGCGGGTGTTGACGCTGTCCTTCACCGGGATGGGCAGTCCGAACAACGGGCCGGGCGTCTGACCCGACTTGCGTTCGCGATCGCGCTCGCGGGCGCTCTCGAGCACCCGATCCGGCTGCAGCGTGATGAATGCGTTGAGCGCATGCGCGGCCCGGCATCGCTCGAGGAGGGCGGTGGCGTAGCGCTCGCAAGACAGCTCGCCGCGCGACATCCGCGCAACCGCTTCTACAGCCGTGAGCGCGGCAAGCTGGCTGCGGGGCTCGTCCTGCGCGGCCAAGGTCAAACCGCGCAGAGCGGGCAAGGCGGCCGCTGCCGCGCTGGCGGCCGCACCGAGCAACAAACGCCGGCGGCGCGGATCATCGGGACGCGACACGGTCGCGCCTCAATGCCTGGCACATGCAATGCACTGCCCCGCCGCCATTGCCGATCATCGACACGTCGGGGTCGTAGACCGTGAGCCCCTCGGCGCGGCACGCGGCGATCAGATTCTTGCTCGAGGCCGGCACCAGCACGCGTTCGTCGCCCAGCGCCACCACGTTGCTCCCGAGTTGCATGGCATCGCCATACGGGATCGGGATGGCGCGGATACCCTGGGATCGCAGCCATTCGATGAGTTCCGGCTCGACCGCCTCGGCGCAGACTACGGCCAACCCCTCGGCGATCATTCCCATCTGCACGTCGAGGTGCAGAAAGTGCGAATCGAACTCGTAAGTGCGCATCTCCCAGCCCTCGGCTGCGAACCAGCCCTGAAGCTGCTTCACAGCCGGCTCTATCGAACGCTCGCCGGAGAATCCGCAAATCGCAACGCCGGGCTTCAGGACCATGAAATCGCCTCCCTCCACGTTGCCGGCAGTGATCAGGTCATAGATCGGGATGTCTGCATCCAGATAGAACTGGATGCACGCGGCGTACTCGCCGCGCCGGTAGGGCTTCTGCGCTTGCAGGATGACCGCGCCCCAGGGAGTCATGGCGCTCGAATCGCGGGCGAAAATCTGGTAGGGAAGATGAGGATCCGGCGGCAAGACGTGGACGTTTACGCCGGCCTGGCGGTAGACATCGAGCATCTCAGCGTATTGTTTGCGGGCAAGCTCGACATCGAACTTCAGTCCGATGCGCTCCGAGCGCTGCGCCACGGCATTGCCTCCGCGCCATGCGAAATGGTCGATGGGGCCGACCAGCACCTCGCGCAACCGGCCGTATTCACTGTCGACTCCCCAGCGCTCCAACCGCGGCGTGCCGCCGCCTTCTACCCGGGTTTTGAGCTTCATCGTGGATCCTTGGTCGGACAATGACGGACACGCCGGCATGATTGCATAACTGGTCCTGCTTCGGCACCTCTCGCCCGGGTAACCCTCAGATGAAAAGCGTCCGTTGTTCTGGTAGCGTGCGCACATGCGATTTGCCGTCTGGGCGTCCAATCCCTTGAAACACCTGTACCGGGCACTCGCCCTGGTTGCGTTGTTGATTGCCGGACAGCAGGGCGCCGTGGTGCACGAGTTGGGGCATCTCGCCGGCGCGCAGAGCGCCGATTTGCACGCGAGTGCGAGCGAGACGACGCATGCGAACTGCGCGCTCTGTCCGCTGTTCGCGCAAGTCGCGACCGCGGCTGTCAGCCACTCCATTCAGATTCCTGTGCTGCTCTGCGCCGGAATCGACCGCGTGTCAGAGCCTCCTGTCGAGGCCATCGACGCCGCCGTTCCCTCACCGCGAAGCCGCGGACCGCCCTCCCTCAGCTGATCGTTGGACGACGCACGAACCGCCCGAGCAATCGGCGCGGCTCGGACCGATTAGCTTTTGCGGAGTGATCTCAATGTTCAGATTTCCCTTTGCCCGGGCGGCCTCGCTGGGCACCGCCGCGCTCTTGCTCGGATCGGCGGCGATTGCCGATACCGCCGACACGGCGCTCGATGCTGGTGCGACCTCGGCCACCACGCCGGGCGCCACGCAGGACCTCATGCCGGCCATCGTGGTGACGGCTCAGCACCTCGACGAAGTGCGCTCGCACATACAGACCCAGACGGGCGCGTCCACGTACACCATCGACGCCAAGGCCATCGAGGCAACGCCAGGCGGCGACAACACGCTTCTCAATCAGGTCGTGCTGCAGGCGCCGGACGTTGCCCAGGATTCGTTCGGCCAGTACCACGTGCGCGGCGAGCACGATGGCCTCCAATACCGGATCAACGGCGTCATCCTGCCCGAGGGCATCAGCGTTTTCGGCCAGTCGCTCGATCCCCGGTTGATCACCTCGATCAGTCTGGTCACCGGTGCGCTGCCGGCAGAGTTCGGGCTGCGCACCGCCGGCATCATCGATATCACGACCAAGAGCGGTCTTCAGGCACCGGGCGGCTCGATCTCGTTGTACGGTGGAAGTCACGGGGAGATCGAGCCGAGCTTCGCCTACGGCGGCGGCGCCGGTTCGTTCAGCTACTTCGTGACCGGCGATTTTCTGCGGAATGATCTCGGGATCGAGTCCCCGGACGGGAGCTCCAATCCCATCCACGATCACACCACCCAGTACCATGGGTTCGGCTACTTCGAGGACATCCTGAATGAGGACAACCGGGTGTCGCTCATGCTCGGCAGCTCGGTGGGCAAGTTTCAGATTCCCAATCTTGACGGCGAGCAGCCCTCGCTCGATCTTACGGTCAACGGCGTCCGGGACTACCCCAGCCAGGCGCTCGACGAGAATCAGCGCGAGGTGACGCAGTTCGGCGCGTTGAGCTGGCAGCACTCGGTCGGTCCCTTGAACGTGCAGACTTCCTTCATCGCACGCTATTCGAGCTTGACCTTCACACCGGACTGGTTGGGCGACTTGTTGTTCACGGGCATCGCGCAGGACGCGTTCAAGCAGAACGTCGCCTATGCGGGTCAGAGCGATGCCTCCTACGAGTTCGACGACAGCCATACGCTGCGGGGCGGCGTGTTCCTGCAATCGGATCATTCGATCAGCGACACGATCTCCCAGGTTCTCCAGACGGACGATCCCGACCCGGCGACCGCCGATGTGCCCGTCAGCATCGTCGACAACGGCGCCAAGACCGAGTGGCTGTACAGCGCGTACCTGCAGGACGAGTGGAAGGTTGAGCCGAATTTCACCGTCAACTACGGCCTGCGCTTCGACAAATACACCGCCTACACGGGTGGACACCAGGTCGGTCCGCGGCTGAACATGGTCTGGGAAGTGCTGCCCGATACCACGCTCCATGCCGGCTATTCCCGATATTTTTCGCCGCCCCCCTTCGAGCTGGTGGGCGCCAAGGACATCGCGCTGTTCCAGAACACGACCTCTCCGGCGCTATCGTCCGGGGACACGGCGCCGCAGGCGGAGCGTGCGAACTACTACGATGCCGGAGTACAGCAAAAGATCACCTCGGATTTCACCATCGGCCTGGATAATTATTACAAGCAGTCGGCGAACTTGATCGACGAGGGTCAGTTCGGTGCCCCCATCATTCTCACTCCGTTCAACTATCGGTACGGCAAGCAGTACGGTTCGGAGTTGACCTTCAACTACACCACCAAAACCTTCAACGCTTATTTAAACCTCGCCGTGCAAAGCGCCAAGGGCAAGGACATCGAGTCGGCGCAGTTCAATTTCACGCAGGCCGATCTCGACTACATCGCGAATAATTACATTCATCTCGATCACGAGCAGCAGCACACCTCGTCCGGGGGCTTGTCGTATCTCTGGAGAGACACGCGCTTCAGCGCGGATTTCCTGCTGGGCTCGGGGCTTCGCGCCGATCTGCCGCTGGCGGTGGGCGAGACAACGCCCTACGGCGGCACGAGCATTCCGAATGGCGAGCATCTTCCCTATTACACGCAGTTCAATACCGGCGTCACGCATGTGTTCGACATCTCGGGGAACGGCACCCTCACCGCGAGATTTGACGTGATCAACCTGTTCGACAAGGTCTACGAGATCCGCAACGGCACCGGCGTCGGGGTCGGCGCGCCGCAGTTCGGGCCGCGGCGCGGGTTGTTCTTCGGGCTGTCGAAATCCTTGTGACCCGCGCAAGTTGCGATCGAGCGCGGGCTCAAGCTACATCCCCGACTTGAACTCCAGCCACGCCCGGTTGAACGCGCGGGATTCGTCCGGCGAGTAGACTTTTTGCAGTTCGAACCGCTCGCGTACGTCGCTGGGCGGATAGATGATCGTATTGTCTCGCACTGCAGGTTCCAACAGAGGCACGGCCGCGGCATTCGCCGTCGCGAATCCGATGAACCGGGTGACGGAGGCCGAGACCTCGGGACGCATGACGAAATCGATGAACGCCGAGGCACCGTTTGGATTGGGCGAGTCGGCCGGGATCACCATGCTGTCGATGTAGAAGGGCACCATCTCCCGCGCAAACGAGTAGTCGATTTTGATGTTGCCTTGCGACTCGTTGACCATGCGGCGGGCAATCAGCGCATCGCCCGAATAACCGATCGCGACACACAGATCCCCTTCCGCCAACTGCTGGTAGTAGCCGCTGGTCGAGACGCGACGAATGTAGGGCCGGATCTCCTTGAGCTTGGCTGCAACGGCAGCGAGCTTCGCCGGGTCGGCGGACAGAGCGGGCTGGCCGATGTAGCGCGCGACCATGGGCATGATGTCGCCCCATGAGTCGATCAGCCCGATGCCGCAGCCCGCGAATTTCGCTGCCACTTCTTTCTTGAGCACCATATCCAAGCTTCCGGTGGGCGCTGCGGCCATGATCGCCTTGATCTTGTCGACGTTGTACATGACTCCGGTCGTGCCCCACATCCAGGGAACGGCGTGCTGGTTGCCGGGATCCACGCGGTTCAGCAACTGCATGATCTTCGGATCCGCATTCTTCGCATTGGGGATGCGCGCGGGGTCGAGCACCTTCCAAAATCCCTTGGGAATCTCCCGTCCGAGTTCGGGCGCGGCGTTCATGGTGACCAGATCGTAGTTCGAACTGCCCACGGACAAGATCGTTTCAGCGGTTTCCGGCGAGTCGAGCACCGTGTAATTGACATGGATGCCGGATTGCGCCTCGAACTTGGCGAGCAGCGCGGGCGGAAAATACTCCGCCCAGGCGTAGATGTTCAGCGTGTGGGCGCGGTCGGCGGCGTGGGCACGGTCCAACAACAACAGAACGAGGCTCGCCGCAGCGAGACTCCTCACCATCACTCGGGCTGCGGTCAAATGGAAATCCCCCTCGAGCCATGCGGCGGTCAGGGGATCTTACGGTGATTCTCGCGGTTCCGGTGACTCGTCAGATCGGCCTCAGGTGCTCTCGCACTGCGCGTCGGCGTGCACATGCACAGAGGCGGAGTCCGTCAGCCCCTGTGTGCTGGCGTGCCCACACTTGCGGCCGTTCGCATCGGCAGTCACAGCCGTCCAAGTGAGGTTGCCGCGTCCACTGTCGTCGGGTGCCAGGGACACGGGTATGCGGGTGAACCCATTGATGCGCTCGTGCGACAACACCACGCTATTGGGTTGAGTGCTGGTGTCGTACACCGTGACCACGACATCTTCTGTTCCATCATTGGTGATGGTCACATCGACACCGTTGAGACCGCCTACCGCGGCCGCGCTCACCAGAAACAGCGGGATGGAACTCAGCAATAAACCTTTGTGGACGATCCGCATGGCCTTCTCCTTCCGCAACAGCAACACCAAAGGATGCGGTCGCATTGTGATGCGTACGGCGCGGCGTCGGTAGCGGAGCGCCACTCGTTCAGCGGTGGGATGGCGCCTACGGTGGCATGGCTAATATATTGATTTTTATTAATAAATTGGCCATGTTCAGCGGCCCGACGGCGGCGCAGCAGCGCCAACGCGGCTGCAGCGGGAAATCATGCGCGCAAGCGTGGGCTTGAGAAGCGTTGCACCACAACATGCTTACCCGGTAAGGTTGAGCGGGTGAGCACCGACCCCCCGGCGATTCCGAGTTCCACTCCGGCCCACCGATCGCCGCCCGCCCGTTGGTCCATGTTGGCGGCGCTCGGAATCGTCTTCGGTGATCTGGGTACCAGCCCGCTCTACACGCTGCAGACGGTGGTGCAAGCCATGGGGGGCAAATTCACCCACGGCGAGGCCCTCGGTATCCTGTCGCTGTTGGTCTGGACCTTGATCATCACCATCTCCATCAAGTACTGCTTGTTCGTGATGCGCGCGGACAACCGGGGCGAGGGCGGAATTCTCGCGCTGATGTCATTGATCGGCGCCAACGGATTCAAGCCGGGCTACAAGGCGCTCACGGCGATGGGACTTCTGGGCGCTGCGCTGATTTACGGCGACGGCGTGATCACGCCGGCGATCTCGGTGCTGAGCGCGCTCGAGGGCGTCAATGTCGCAACCGACAGTTTGAAGCCCTATGTCATGCCCATGGCGGTGCTGATTCTCATCGTGCTGTTCACGACGCAACGATTCGGCACCGAGAAAATCGGACGCGCCTTCGGGCCCATCATGCTCGTGTGGTTCTTGGTGATCGCGGTGCTCGGGCTGTCCGCCATCGTGCGCCATCCCGAGGTGCTCGCGGCGCTCGATCCCAGCCATGCCGTGCGTTTCATGATGCATGCGGGCGGCCACGGTCTCCTCGTGCTCGGCGGCGTGTTCCTGTGTATCACCGGGGGTGAGGCCCTGTACGCCGACATGGGCCATTTCGGCCGGGGCCCCATTCGACTGTCCTGGTACACCATCGCGCTGCCGGCCTTGCTGCTGAGCTACGCAGGACAAACCGCCTTCGTCATGGACCAAGGATCGGTGAGTGGAAATCCGTTCTTTCTGATCGCACCGGCCTGGGCGATCTATCCCCTGGTGGTGCTCGCGGCCGTGGCAACCGTGATTGCGAGCCAGGCGATCATCACCGGGTCCTTCTCGATGACCCGTCAGGCCATGCAACTCGGCTGGCTGCCGGGGGTCACCATTCGCCAGACCTCGGATCAGGTGTATGGTCAAATCTACGTCCCCAGCGTCAACTGGCTGCTGATGACGGCGACGCTCGGCACCACCATCGCGTTCGGAAGCTCGGATCGGCTCGCCGGCGCTTATGGGACGGCGGTGGCGACGACCATGCTGCTCACCACGGGGCTGCTGTACAAGGCGATGCGTGACGTGTGGAAATGGCAGGCCGCGCCCGCCATCGCGGTCATCTCGGTCTTTCTGGTGGTGGATGTGAGTTTCTTCTGCGCGAATCTGCTGAAGATCGCCGACGGCGGTTGGTTGCCGTTGACCTTTGCCGGAGTGCTGTTCGTCGTCATGGTGACGTGGCGAACCGGCATCGAAGCCATCCACGCGGCGCTCCAGCAAACGCCCGAGACGGTCCAGCGGTTCCTCTCGCAGCTATCAGCGCACGAGATACCCCGCATCGACGGGACCACGGTGTTTCTCACCCGCAGCAACCAACGAGTGTCCCGTCTCATCGTCGATCATGCCCATTACACCGGCGTCCTGCCGAAGAGGACCATCGCCCTCAGCATCCGCTTCGAGAACACCCCGCGCATCGAGGGTCCGAAATGTTCAGTGGTGGAGAAGATTGGAGAGGGCGTATGGCTGATCGCGGCGCGCTTCGGTTTTTTCGAGATCCCCGATTTGCGTGCGGCGCTCAACAATGCACAGGGCTTGGAGACGCCCATAGATTTCGATCAGGCGTTGTTCATCGCCGCTCGGGATCAGGTCGTTCCGCAAGTTCACTCCGGGGCGATGATGGGATGGCGGGTCGCGCTATTCGCCTTCCTGTATCGCAATTCCGCGAAGATCGTGGACCGGTTCAACTTGCCGCCGGAGCGGGTGGTTGAGATCGCCAGGCAGATCGAGATTTAACGACCGCGCCTCAGACCCGCCCCGCAGCAGCATGTCCCGCAGTACGCTGATCAACCCCGCGATGATCAGGACGAAGAAGGACGAGATCAAGACGAGCGAGAGCAGGAAATGCATGGGCGGCAGAGTGGCATCGCAACCGCGATTTCGGCTGTAGGACAATGCCGGGTCGACCGGTCGGACGCCGCTGAATCCGCCTAAAATACGCAGGGCGGCAGTATCAGGCCTCGAGCCTCCCCGAATCCGATCCGCGCCGCGCCCGGCTTTTCACACCAAGCGCGCAACGTCACGGCGTCGCCATCTTCCAGAAATGCGCGGGCCTCTCCGGACCCCACCGCGACGGGGTGCTTGCCCCCGCCGCCCAGTTCCAGCATCGAGCCGGCTTCCCCCGGGTCAGGGCCGGACTGCGTGCCGGTGCCAAGCAGATCGCCGGGTCGCAGGTTGCAGCCGTTGATCGTGTGATGCGCGACCAGTTGAGCCAAGGTCCAGTAGGAGTGGCGAAAACTGGTGGAAGAAAGCCGCTGCGGCGGGTCGCCGCGTTCGCGCATCGTAGAAGTCTCGAGATCGACCTCGAGGCGGATGTCGATGCCGCCGGCCGCCTCGTTTGCGGAAGATCGCAGGTAGGCCGGCAGCGGCGGATCGCCGCGGCCGCGCGCGTTCGGCGTGCGATAAGGAGCGAGCGCCTGCAGTGATATGAGCCATGGCGAGATGGTGGTCGCGAAGTTCTTGGCCAGGAACGGGCCCAGCGGTTGATATTCGAATGCCTGGATATCCCGGGCCGACCAATCGTTCAACAGGCACAGCCCGAAGATATGTGCCTCGGCATTCTCGATCGTGATCGGGGTGCCGAGCGGATTACCGTTCCCCACGAACACTCCGAGCTCGAGCTCATAATCCAAGCGGGCGCTCGGGGCGACCACGGGCTCGATCTGCCCGGCCGGCAGGCGCTGGCCCCGCGGCCGGTGGATCTGCTGGCCGGAAATGCCAATGGAGGAGCTCCGTCCGTGATAACCGATGGGCAGCCATTTGTAGTTGGGCAGCAGCGGATTGTCGGGGCGGAACAGCCGGCCCACCGCGGTGGCATGGTGAATCGACGAATAAAAATCGGTGAAGTCGCCGATGGTCGCGGGAAGCGAGTATTCGATCAGCGAGCGGGGCGCGAGGCAGCGTTCGAACGAGGCCTGATGCCTCGATCCCTCCGCCAAGCCGTCGAACACGGCGTTGCGAAGCGCGCTCCAGGCGGCGGGACCGAGCTGCATCAACCCGTTGAGCGCCGAGCCGGCGCCGGCCGCAATCGCGGCGCGCGCTTCAGGATTCAATCCGAGAGGTTGGGCGCCCAGAAGCCCCAGATCCACCACTTGATCCCCGATGGCGATGCCGCCGCGAAACGGCTCAGCGGAGCCACGTCGGCGAAATACACCGAGCGGCAGATTCTGGATGGGAAAATCGCTTTGCGGGAGGTTCGCGGCGCAGACCCAGCTCTTTTTTTGTGGATCGTTGGTCGCATCGAGAGGCATCGGGAATGGTCCAGGTGTGAAAGGAAGGATCGGACGCTCAAGGCCGAGTCGGATCGAAATGCTTTTTCAAACCCCGCCAGCAGTCGGCGTAATCCCGTTGCAGGGGCGGACGTCCTTCGAGCGCATGGCGCGTTGGTTTGATGACGCTGCGGCTCTCGAACATGAAGGCCATCGTGTCCTTGATATGCGCAGGAACGGACGTGTCGGCTGCGCTGGCACGGTCGAAAGTTGCCGCGTCGGGACCGTGGCCGCTCATGCAGTTGTGAAGCGAGCCTGCGCCAGGGACGAAGCCGCTTGCCTTGGCGTCGTACACCCCGGTAATCAGGCCCATGTACTCGCTCGCGACATTGCGGTGAAACCAAGGGGGCCGGAAGGTGTGCTCCATGACCAGCCAGCGCGGCGGAAACACCACGAAGTCTACATTGCTGGTGCCGGGAGTGTCGGTCGGTGAATGAAGCACCAGAAAAATGGACGGGTCGGGATGATCGTAGGAAATCGAGCCGATGGTGTTGAACCGCCGCAGATCGTATTTGTACGGCACGTTATTGCCGTGCCAGGCGACCACGTCGAGAGGCGAGTGGTCCATGGGCGCCGTCCATAGGCGGCCGAGAAATTTGGCGATGAGCTCATGCGGGCCGTCGATGTCCTCGTAGTGGGCGCGCGGCGTCAAGAAGTCGCGCGGATTGGCCAGCCCATTCGAGCCGATCGGTCCGAGATCCGGAAGCTTGAATGGAGCGCCGAAATTCTCGCAGACGTAACCGCGCACGGCATGCGCGCTGGTGGTCACCCGAAAGCGCAGGCCTCGCGGGATGACCGCAATCTCCTGGGGCTCGAGCTCGATGCGTCCCAGCTCGGTGTCGAGCCGCAGCGCACCGCGCTCGGGAACGATCAACAATTCGCCATCCGCGCTGTAGAAGAATCGATCGATCATCGATCGATTCGCCGCATACAGATAAATACCGCAGCCCGAGTTCGCGTCCGGAGAGCCGTTACCGGCGAGCGGCAACAAGCCATCGACGAAATCCGTCGGATCGACCGGCAGCGGCAACGGATCCCAGCGCAGCTGGTCGGGCGCAAGCGGTGGCGGGGCGCTCTGTCCGGCGAACAAGTCGCGCCCGAAGGGGGCGAACCCGCCGCAGGCGACCGCGGGGCGGATTCTGTAGAGCCAGCTGCGTCGATTGGCTGCCCGCGGCGCCGTGAAGGCGGTTCCGGAAAATTGTTCCGCGTAGAGGCCGTAGGGACAACGCTGCGGCGAGTTCCTGCCCACGGGCAGCGCGCCCGGCAGCGATTCGCTCGAATGCTCGTTTCCGAAGCCGCTGAGATAACCGCAGGACGGATCGGCGCTCATGGATCTCCCTAACGAATTCGCGCGCCCTGCCGCAAAAGCTCGGCTTGCACCCGGCCCACGTCCAGACGGTCGAAGGGTTGATCCGTCTGAACCGAGATCGCGGCCGCGGCGCCCGCACCCTGTCCGGTGACGGCGCAGCACATCATGTTACGCACGGCGGCGTGCGACACTTTGTCGCCGCCGATGCAGCGGCCGGCGACGAGCAGCCCGGACACCCCCTTCGGTACCAGCGATCGATAGGGTACCTGAAAATAGCGCCCGGTCGTCGGCAGGATCAGGATGCCGTACCCGTCGATGAATTCCGGAAATATACCGATCGAATCCTCGAACCGGGCTTGTTCGCGAACGTCCGCGCCGGTCATGTTGTACCAGCCGTCGATCTTGCGCGTGTCGCGCACCCCCAAGGTCATGCCGAAATTGCGCAATTTCGCGTTCTCGCATCCGGGCATGAAAGCCTTGAGCGCGGTGATCGCCATCATGGCCTGGTGCCGACCTCGGATCTCGCCGTCCGTGAGATCCCGGGGGTCGGTTCCGTCGCAATGGGGCAAATGAACCAGATTGAGATAGGTGAGATCGCCCTGATCGGAGACCGCGCCCCAGGTGCCGGCAATCGTGGTGAGATTGGCCGGGATCAGTCCGGCGGCCACGGCTTGCTTGAAGGGCTTGCGCATGAAGGGGGAGAAGAGCTCGTCCTCCTTGCCCGACGTCTCGATGTCCCACTCGCCGTTGCCGGTCCAATCCTTGTAGGTCTGCGGATCGGCCTTCACCTGTTCGATGAAGCGCTGCTTGTTGACGCCGCTCATGGAGAACATCACCGACGCCGCCATCATCTGCTCGCGAGGGGTCTTGTGCGTGGGGGCGCCGGCGCGCATCGCCACATCGGCATCTCCAGTCGCATCCACGACGCGCTTGGCGAGGATCGCTTCGCGCCCGGATTTGCTTTCCGTGATCACGCCCGCAATGGCGCCATCCCGAATGATCGGTGCAACGAAGAGCCGATGCAGCATGGGCTCGATCTTCGCCTCCTCCACCAGCACGTCGGCGACGTATTTGAACATCTCGCCGTCGAGCGCATGGCTCGTCGACTGAGGCTCGGGCATCGCCGCACCCATAGTCTTCGCCCGCTGCTCGAACTCGATGCCGATGCCTTCGCTGTCGATGGTTTCCGCATGGCGGTACCAGGCGAGGCCTTCGACGCCCACTTGCGTGATATTGCCGCCGAAGCAGCCGTATCGATCGAGGAGGGTGGTGCGGGCCCCTGCGCGTGCGGACGCGAGAGCGGCGGCAAGTCCGGCAGGTCCGCTGCCGACGACCAGGACATCGGTTTCAGCCACGACGTCGAGCGTACGGGCCGGTTCGTTGATCTGTCTCACGCCGGTATTCTAACCCCGCGAGGCCGCGGTCGCTTTACCGGTCGCGGCCCATCGCCTTGATCAGCCGGTAGGTGAACTCCACGCTCTCGTCGAATGCTTGCACGCCCACCCGCTCATCGCGTCCGTGCGCCCGATTCTCATCGATGTCGATCCAGATGCCGCTCACGTCGTAGCTCGGAATTCCGCCGTTGCGCGTCTGGCGGTCGTCCGAGAATCCCGTCGCCATGGTGGGCACCAGCGGCACGCCCGGCCACATCGTGTGGGCAACGGCGGCGACCTTGCCCATGATGGCCGGTGTCGGGAGCGATTCGGGGCTGACGATGGGCGGCGCGTCCATCGTCACCTGGATGTCGGGATCCTGCAGCGTGTCGATCAACTGGCGTTCGACGCTCTCGGCGGAGTCGCCGGGCATCATGCGGCATTGAATGGTCGCCTTCGCGCGCTGAGGAAGCGCGTTCTCCGCATGTCCGCCGGAGATCAGCGTCGCCACACAGGTGGTGCGCAACTGCGCGTTTTGGCGCACGTTGCTGCTGAGCCGTTCCGCGGCGGCCAAGTCCGGCGGGTCCTGCGCGACGGCCAGCATGTCGGCACTGTCGGAGCCGGGCTCGAGCGTCGCGAAGCTTCGGAAACTCGCGCGCGTGGTGGCCGTCAACAGAACCGGAAACCGATAGGATTCCAGCCGCAGCAGCCCGTGTGCCAGGTGATAGATGGCGTTGTCGGGGCCCGGGAGCGATCCGTGGCCGCCCGGGCTGGTCGTCTGCAAGGTA
>JBEKHO010000059.1:0-30156 GCA_050012215.1 Steroidobacteraceae bacterium | reverse complement strand
CCTGACCGACGGACGGAAAATCACGGTTTTGCCTTTTTTTTCGGGTCGCCCTCATTTTTTAGAGGAACTCGGTACATTGCTGTCGCAGCGGCTGGGCACAAAGGATCTTTCCCATAAATAACCGATAATGGGGGTGTTATATTCGCCTCCATGGCCAAAGCCTCGAGAAAGACAGCGGCGGCGAAATCGACGCCAATACTCCAAAATGGGAAAGTTCTCCCAAAGGGACGCAATAGGAAGGCCTCAGAGCCGAGATCTCGAGCGGCCCCCTCCCCTTCTATCCCCCCACGCCGAACCTCCAATCTTGATCGGCGCACCCGCGAATAACGGGGTCAGCTCAATAAAGGGATTTTTTAGCACGCTAAGGACCGCTGGACTGGTTGCGGGATCATTAAGATGCTGATCGACCGAATTTCATGAAAAAGGCGCTCGCGACGACAACGGGCAGTAGTCCATAAAGAAAGAGGAACATAGCTAACGGCCAAAGGTGCGTGCAAAACTGAGCCAACTCGTATCCTTGTGCGCCGACAGGTACTCCGTCAGATTGGCCTACGAAAACCAACATCATGATTCCCAGTGCGAAAAATGTTCCGGCAAATTCGATGCCAGCCAACGGGAGCAGCCTCACTGAGGTTGTGGACGTGACGGTGATTGTCCTCCGTGGGATGAATGCCCAGACGCTCGCAGCCGTAGAAATCAATACAACCAGGGCAAATAGGTTATAACGATTGTCGGTGTACAACCGATCGCTGAACAAGAGCAATCCACAGCCGATTAGAACAATCTTGAGACTGGCTCTGATGGGCAACCATTTCCTATATTTTTCCCACTCAATGGTCTTAACCACTTCGCCGCTGCGTCTCGGCCTAAAGCCAAACGGGTACCAAAAACTCACGCCGGACTGTTCCTTATCCTGAATTAGCACCATGTGATTTTGCTTCCGTGTTGGGACGTCGCTACATGCGATTCGATCAAGCGGAGTCGGATGTTTGTATTCATGCGGCGCGGCGTCCAGCTCGGACTGCCGGCTTCCCTGTGAGCGGCAACATCCGCCGGACTGACGCTCTGCTGATTTCCAAGCGCGCAGCAATTTGCCGCTTGCTAACGCCACTGTCGAACAGGACTCTGATCTGCTTCGAATGCTGACGCACGGTCGGCGGTCGGCCATGAGGCCGGCCTTCCTTTCTGGCCTGGGCAATCCCCGCTTTCACACGATCTCGCAGGATGTCGCGCTCGAACTCGGCGAATACGGCAAGCATGCCGGCCAGGGCGCGGCCACCCGGGGTCGTCATATCAAGCGCCTCGGTAAGCGAGACAAATCCAACGCCGACGGCATAGAGCTCCTGCAGGCTGCCAATCAAGTCGAGTAAGGAGCGCCCCCAGCGATCCAGGCGCCACACGATGATTGCGTCCACATCCCGGCGTCGGGCGGCCCGGAGCAGCTCCTCGCGTTTGGGGCGTGTCTTGGCACCGGAGCCGACTTCCTTCTCCTCGATGGCCACCTTCCAGCCGCGGCGCTTGGCATAGGCGCGCATCGCTGAGAGCTGCATCGGCAGGGTCTGCTGGTCATGGGTCGAGATCCGGGCATAGAGCGCGACCTTGAGGACGCCGGTCTTGGCGGCTGATTTCGCTATGGCCAAAAACCTCTCCCAAATCGGGTTTTGAAAAGCCCGCAAAACAAGGCGTTTTCCGGCGCCATCTTCGCTCTGGCAATAATCTTTAGTTATTGTCCATACTAACCGCACCAGGCACCGACAGGGAAGCCATGCCGCGACGGGAATTGCTGACGCCGGCCGAACGTGAGTCGCTGCTCACCGTTCCCATGATCGAGGCCGATCAGATCCGCCACTACACCTTGAGCCGCAGCGATCTTGGGTTCATTCGCCAGCATCGCTGGGATTACAACCGATTGGGCGTCGCCATCCAGCTTTGCTACCTCCGGTATCCCGGCCGTGTCTTGGCGCGCCGCGAGACGCCGCCGGCGGCGCTACTCGCGATGGTCGCGTCGCAGCTGAAAACCACGCCGGCGCTCTGGGACCAATACGCGAGCCGCGACCAAACGCGGCGCGAACACCAGCAAGAGGTCGTTCAGAGACTGGGGCTGACTCTCTTCAGCCGAGCGAACTTTCGCGAGATCGTCACCTGGCTCATCCCCACAGCGCTCCAGACTATCCAGGGGATAGTGCTGGTGCAAAGCGCCATCGAGGAGATCCGCGCCCGTCGGCTGGTGCTGCCGACGGTGCGGGTGCTGGAGTTGATTGCGGCGCAGGCCACCACTCGCGCAGATCGACAGGTATTCGTCGAGCTCTCCGCGCCCCTTTCCGACGTTCAGCGCCGCGCACTCGATGCGTTGCTCGAGCTGCGGCCGGGAAGTCCGTACAGCCAACTCGCGTGGTTGCGGATGCCGCCGGGGGCGCCCAGCGCGCGGGCCGTGCTCACGCACATCAGCCGGCTGCAGGTCATTCGGGACTTGGGGCTGCCGGCGGACTTGGAGCGTCGCGTTCATCACAATCGGCTGTTGCGTCTGGCACGAGAGGGAGCACAGACCGCGGTCTATCAGTTGAAGGAATATGGGCACAGCCGTCGGTACGCGACCCTGGTTGCCATTGTCCTCGAGGCGCTTGCCACGCTCACCGACGAAACCCTCGATCTGCATGATCGGCTGATCGGTCGGTTCTTCGCCAAATCGAAGTACAAACACGGTCAGCAGTTCGTCGAAGCGGCGCCAATGCTGCAGGACACAGTCCAAGTGTTCGTCAAGGTCGGTGTAGCTCTCGTCGATGCCAGAGACAATGGCAAGGATCCGTTCGCCGCCATCGAAGCCGTGTTGCCATGGGAGGATTTCACGGCGCATGTCGCGGCGGCGGCAGCGCTT
This sequence comes from Steroidobacteraceae bacterium, assembly GCA_050012215.1. GTDB lineage: Bacteria > Pseudomonadota > Gammaproteobacteria > Steroidobacterales > Steroidobacteraceae > Bog-1198. Next base: position 27,281 of record JBEKHO010000059.1, on the reverse strand, counting down.
AACGCGACTCGCAAATCGGATTCTCTGGGATTGCTGGGCGAGTACTATGGCCAAATGCGGCGCTACGCTCCCGCGCTGCTTAAGGCCTTTGACTTCGGATCGGCGCCGGCCGTCGCTCCGCTCCTCAAGGGGGTCGACACGCTGCGCAGCCTGAACGAGACGGGTACCCGCAAGGTGCCAGCGGATGCACCAACCGCCTTCGTGCGCCGCAACTGGGCGCCGTACGTCCACACGGAGGAAGGCCTGGATCGGAAGTTCTACGAGCTGTGCGTCATGGCCGAACTCAAGAACGCGCTGCGTGCCGGGGATGTCTGGGTGCCGGGCAGTCGTCAGTTCCGCGACTTCGACGAGTATTTGATCGAGCGCGAGGCCTTCACTGCGCAGACGGCGGCCGCGGTGACCGGGCTGGCTGTCGCAACGGACGCCGTGAGTTATCTCGAGGAGCGCCTCGCCACGCTGAATCGGGAACTCGCGCTCACCAACCAGCTGGCACGCGACGGGAAGCTGCCGAATGTGGAACTCACCGACAAGAGCCTGAAGATCAAACCACTCGACGATGCCGTGCCGCCGGCGGCCGAGCGCCTCATCCGAGACGTCAATGCGCTGCTGCCCCACGTCAAGATCACCGACCTTTTGCTCGAGGTCGATCGGTGGACCGACTTCTCGAGCCACTTTACGCATCTGAAATCACGGCAGCCGGCGCGGGATCGAGCTTTGCTGTTGACTGCCATCCTTGCCGACGGCATCAATCTCGGACTGACCAAGATGGCGGAGGCCTGCCCCGGCACCAGCTTCGCGAAACTCTCCTGGCTCTCGAGCTGGCACGTGCGCGACGAGACCTATGCCCAGGGTCTTGCCGCGCTCATCAACTACCAGCACCGACTGCCGTTCGCGGCAAACTGGGGCGAGGGCACGACATCCTCGTCCGACGGCCAGCGTTTTCGCGCCGGCGGCCGCGGGGAGGCGATCGGTCACGTCAACGCCCGCTATGGCGACGATCCCGGCGTGCTGTTCTATACGCACGTGTCCGACCAATATGGGCCTTATCACACCAATGTCATCCACTCGCCGATCCGAGACGCCACATATGTCCTCGACGGACTGCTGTATCACGAGTCGGAACTGCGTATCGAGGAGCACTACACCGACACGGCCGGCTTCACCGACCACGTGTTCGCGCTGTGTCCGCTGATCGGGTTCCGGTTCGCACCGCGAATCCGGGATCTCGCCGATAAACGTCTCTATGTTCCGGGTAAAACCAATCAATGGCCGGCGCTCGAGTCGATGATCGGTCGCTCGCTCAACGTGAAACTCATCGAACAGGCCTTCGATGAAATCCGGCGACTGGCGGCCTCGATCAAACAGGGCACCGTCACGGCGTCGCTGATCCTGCGCAAGCTGTCCAGCTATCCGCGTCAAAACAGCTTGGCGCTCGCGCTGCGGGAGCTGGGCCGGATCGAGCGAACACTGTTCATGTTGCAGTGGCTCCGTGACCCGGCATTGCGGCGCCGAGTGACCGCCGGACTCAACAAAGGCGAGGCGCGCAACGCCCTGGCGCGCGCTGTGTTCCTAAATCGCCTCGGTGAAATCCGTGATCGCTCGTTCGAGAATCAGCGCTACCGTGCGAGCGGATTGAATCTGGTAGTGGCGGCCATCACTCTTTGGAATACGGTCTATCTCGAACGTGCCGTTAAGGCGCTGCGAGAGGATCGCACCGTCGAGGATCAGCTGCTACCGCATCTGTCTCCGCTACCCTGGGACCACATTCACCTGACCGGGGATTACCATTGGCATGCCAACAAACGTGTGGCCAAAGGCGGGTTCCGGCCCTTAGACATCATGGCCCCCCAGTGCGAGGCGGGTCGCAATAGTTAGGATCAAAAGGTCTGCCTCCATTACCGTGGGTTGCGCACCGAAGTGCGCCGAGCCACATACAGAACGCGTTGCGGCGTTTTCTGCAAGATTCACTGGAGGCAGACCATGGAAAAGCATAGCACCGAGTTTGTCGGATTGGATGTGCACAAAGAGAGTACCGCGATTGGCCGAGCCAGCGCCGGCCGCTCGGCGGGTCGGTTCGTCGGGACAGTGGGGCCGACCTTGGCGGAGCTGCTCAAATCGCTGAAGTCGCTAGGCCGGCCGGGAGACCTGTCAATCGTGTACGAAGCGGGGCCTTGCGGCTACGGGTTGGTGCGCGAATTACGAGCGCGAGGTTACGCGTGCGAGGTGATTGCGCCTTCGAAAATTCCCCGCCGATCCGGCGATCGAGTCAAGACGGACCGACGTGATGCGGTGCGACTGGCGGAATTGGCGCGCGCCGGCGAGCTGGTCAGTGTGATGGTTCCGGACGAGCGCGATGAGGCGATCCGGGACCTCTCGCGGGCACGCGTGGACGCGGTACGAGCGCGGCTTGCCGCACGTCATCAGCTCAAGGCAATGCTACTGCGGCACGGCCATCGCTACGGCAGGAGCTCTTGGACGCAAGCGCACGAACGCTACTTGGCCAAAATCACCTTTGCTCACGCGGCCCAAGACGCGACGTTTGCCGAATATCGTCAGGCCGTCAGCGAAGCCAACGAGCGCGTCCAGCGATTGGTCGAAGCGTTGCGCGATCAGTGCACGACTTGGCGCATGCAGCCGGTACTTGAGGCATTGATGACATTGAGAGGTATCGACTTTGTTGCCGCCGTGACCTTGGTGGCGGAGCTAGGGGATTTGAAGCGTTTTGCACATCCCCGCGAACTCATGTCGTTCCTGGGTCTGGTGCCCTCGGAATACACCAGCGGTGACTCGCGCCGTCTCGGCAAGATTACCAAGGCCGGCAACGGTCACGTACGCCGAATATTAGTCGAGGCAGCGTGGAATTATCGCTTTGCGGCTCGCATGAGCGTTGTGCTCCAGAAGCGCCAGGAGGGGCAACCGAAGGTGGTCCGCGACATCGCCTGGCGCGCGCAACTGCGACTTGCGCAGCGATACCGGCGCCTCAGTGCGAGGCACTTACATCACAACAAGGTCTGCGTTGCGATCGCGCGCGAGTTGGCCGGATTTATCTGGGACATCGGTCGCCACGTGTCGATCCGCGACATACCCGTGAAAGTAGCGAAAACTAGGGGTACCGAGCACAAGGGGTGCCGCGCAATCGCCGCTCCAGCGCCTTTGTAGGCGGTCGATTTTTGAAGCGACCTCAAAAAAGGACTTCAATTACGCGCTAACCTCAACACACTGGAATAGGAACGCGATGCGCGGGACACGATGTGGGGAATCCTCGAGCACGTTATGTGGGCATCCTTCGGGTAATCTCCGTCCTTAGAACGAGGCAGCCCCGCGACGGACAGATGAAATGCGGTAACCAACCCGCGAATATCAGCATGATCAATCGTCGCCAAAGCATCCCGCGCGTCGCGTTCCCCTTCCGGTGTGAATTACGATCAATCCAAAAGTCCTCGATACAGAAAGCAAGCGCGGATCCGCGAGGCTTACGCTTGCGCCTGTTGACACCAATGGGCCATATCAACGTACGTAATGGCCCCTTTCTTGAGGTAACCCCCATTAGCGTTCATTCAGGCTCTCGTGCCGGTGCCGCAGTAATGGGCTCAAAATGTATTGGATCACCCGCCGAGCACCGGTCTTGATCTCGACCTGGACCGTCATGCCGGGCGTGAGCGCCATCGCGCGGCCGTCAACGACGATAGTCGGGCTATCCAGGCTCACATTGGCCTTATACAGCGGACCTCGCTTTTCATCGTCGATGGCGTCCTTTGAAACGGAGTCCACCTGACCGTGGATCATGCCGTGCTTGGTATAGTCAAATGCATCGATCTTGACCTCGGCGGACTGGCCTTCCCGAACGAAGCCGATGTCTTTGTTTTCGACGTATCCTTCGACCTCGACCTTGTCCTCCTTAGGCACGATCAGCATGAGCGGCTGTGCCGCCGGCACGACGCCTCCAATGGTGTGCACCGTCAATTGCTGCACGGAGCCATCGACCGGCGACCGAAGTGTCAACCATCGGGCATGAGAGGTCGCTCGGGCGACGTCCTGTGTCGCGCTCGTCACCACCTTGTCCGCGTCGGTCAACGAGTCGAGCGCTTGCCGCCGCGTTTCCGCGATCAGGCTCAAGCGGGCGTTTTGCGCTTGGGCCAGCTGCCCTTTCAGGTCAATGGCCGCCTGCCGCTTCTCCGACCAGGAATTCGCGGACACATCGTGTGTCTTCGCCAACTCTTCATAGTTGCGTTCGCGTTCCTGAGCAAGCGGCAGGGCCTGCGAATAGCGGGTAATCTCCCCCTCGAGTTGAGTGAGCTTCGCTAGAAAATCGAGGTACTGCCCGGTGAGGTGAGACTTGGCTTCTTCGTACTTTTCCCGAGGTACGCCGGAAATCGGTGCGAGTACCGGCGGACGATGGGTGTCTATCGCTGCGATGAGCGCCTTGGACCGAGCCATCTCGAGGCGGCCCGCATTGATGTCGGCTTCGGCCTTGCGCTCGTCCGCTTCGAAGGTTCCTGCATCCAGTTCGACGAGCACGTCTCCAGACCTGACGCTCTGCCCTTCAACGACGTTGATGGTCCGAACGCTGGCGACGTCTACCGACGCAATCGTTTTGGTCCGACTGCTGGGAATGACTTTCCCGGTGGCAGTGACGATGATGTCAACATGAGCGAGCACGGCCCAGAGGATCGCGAAGAATACCAACAGGACAAGTACCAGGCCGGTGACACGGGCCGTGGGTGAAATGGGCCGCTCTATCAGCGCCAACGATGCCGGTAGAAATTCTGCCTCGCCGGCTGTGTAGGACTTATCACTCTCCACATGTCGGTGACGCCAGTGATAAGCGATAGTGTTGCGGTAGCGTACACCGACGTCCCAGAGGGCGAGCGCGCGCAGACGGACACTCACGCAAACCTCACCGTACTCTGCGCGGCCTCGCCTTGCAGGCGGTACAATTGGGCATAAATACCGCCGGGTCGGCCGACGAGTGATTCATGCGACCCAAGCTCTGCCACTTCGCCGCGATCCATGACGATGATACGATCGGCATGGCGCACTGCCGAGAGTCGGTGTGCCACAATCAGCACAGTCCGGCCGCGGCAGATGCTGGCCATGCCGTCTTGAATCGCCCTCTCCGACTCGTAGTCGAGGGCGCTCGTGGCCTCATCAAGAATGAGGATACTCGGGTCGTGCATGAGGGCGCGCGCGATCGATATACGCTGACGCTGGCCTCCGGATAGGCCGGTGCCATGCTCACCCACCAGCGTGTCGTAACCCTCCGGCAGATCGCAGATGAATTCGTGTGCTCCCGCCAATTTTGCCGCGTCAACTACCGCCTGTAACGGGGCGCCTGGATTGGTCAATGCAATGTTGTCCCTGACCGATCGGTTGAAGAGCGTCCCTTCCTGGGGAACGACACCAATCTGATATCTTAGCGACGCGGTGTCGGCGGTAGCCAAGTCATACCGGTCAATGAGAACTCGGCCGCTCTCCGGCACGTAAAATCGCTGAATGAGCTTGGTGAGCGTGCTCTTGCCGGAGCCCGAGCGCCCCACGATACCGATGATTTCGCCCGGCGCGATTTTGAACGTAACGCCTCGAAGCGCCGGAGATGCGTCCGGCCGGTAACGAAACGAGACCTGCTCGAATTCCATGCTCCCCTGAAGCCGCGGAAGCCGCGTGCGCCGTCCCAACAACTCCGTTCGCGCGTTGAGAATATCTCCCAATCGCTGCATCGAGATACCGACCTGTTGAAAGTCATTCCATAGCTGCGCCAGTCGTAACACCGGCGATGCCACTTGGCTCGACAGCATGTTGAACGCGATCAGCTCGCCCACCGTCATCTTTCCGTCCATGACCTGCCAGGCCCCGGCCCACATGATGGCCAGGGTCACGAGTTTGCTGACGACCCTCACGGCACCCCCCGCCACCAGTCCGGCATTGGTCGCGCTTAAGCCCGCCCGGACATAGGCCGCGAGGTTCTTATCCCACTGTTGACTCCAGCGCGGCTCGATCGCCATCGCTTTGACCGTGTCGATGCCCCCGACGGTCTCAACGAGGAAGGATTGGTTCTCGGCGCCTCGATTGAATTTCTCGTTCAGCCTGGTGCGCAAGATCGGCGTGAAAATCAGAGACAGCACGCCGTATACAGGAATCGACAGCACGACAATCAAGGTCAGCCTGGGGCTATACAAAAACATCACGCCCAGGAATACAAATGAAAACAGCAGATCGAGGAGCACCGTGAGCGCATTGCCGGTGAGGAAAGATCGAATGTTCTCCAACTCTCGAATCCGCGCCACGGAGTCTCCGACCCGGCGCGCGTGAAAATAACCGATCGGCAGAGCGAGCAGGTGATGAAACAACCGAGCTCCGAGCTCAACGTCGAGCTTGCTCGTCGTATGAGAAAAGACATATGTGCGGATCGTGCTCAGCACTGCTTCAAAGATGATCACACAGAACAGGCCAATCGCGATGACATCCAAGGTCGTGATTGCGTGGTTAACAAGCACTTTATCCATCACCACTTGGAAGAAAACCGGCGTTGCGAGGGCGATAATCTGCAATGCCAGGGAAATCAGCAATACTTCGCCCAGCAGCCGGCGATACTTGATAACCGACGGGATGAACCAGCTAAAGTCGAAGCGTGCCATCTCCTGGGCGTAGGTCGCGCGGGACACGAAAAGTATCAGTTGCCCGGACCAGCGAGAAATAAAATCCGATAGCGCAAGCACCTCGGGTGCGAGGCCCGGCCGTTGGATGAGCACTTTCCCCCCCAAGGAGCCTTCGGTCTCGAGCTTCGCCAGCACCACATAGGAGCCGTCCTGGTTGATTGCCACGGCGGGTAGGGTCGCGCGATCAAGACGCGCCAATTCCACGGAAGCTGCTTTGGCAGTGAGTCCCAGGCGTTTCGCCGCTAGCAGAATCTGCGTATTCGTGAATGCCTCGTGTCCGAATTCGTGGCGCAGGTCGGCCTCATCCGTAGCGATTCCGTGCAGCATGGCGATGAGTATCAGGCATTGAAGCCCTGAATCCACCGAGTGCGGATCGAACACCATGCTTGACTGATTGGGTGACGATCGGCCCTCGTCGCCCATATCGTCAGATGACGGATCAAGCATTGTTGTACAACACTAGAAGACCGTCACGCCGCGCGGATTGAGGTCAGAGTTGGCCCAAAAATGGGTTTTTGCATACTTCGAGAAGACATCTGGAGGAATCACCGGTTGTCGCTCCCGATACTCCACGACCTTGCGCACCGTATGTAAGCCCGGCATCCCCAGGTTACTGTCATAGTCCGGCGCTTCGTACGTTACATTTTGAAAATCATGCTCGTAGAAGGGCTCACCGATTTCCCGATATAACCGCCGGAGCGTTCGGGCCGGCTCGCGCACGAGCACATCATAGGGAATGACGATGAGCCGCTTCGCCGCTTCCGAAAACCAAGCCTCTCTTAATGTGCTCCAAGCTGTGCCAATAAGACCGGTTTCGGAATTCATCAACCCATCGACTCGGGTGTAGATGGAATCGCCTGTTTGTGGGGTGAATAGTTTGGACAGCTTCAAAGGGCTCTTGACTCTCATCCGCTCGATACTGTCGATGATCCAGCCGATGTCGCGGACGCAGCAAATGATCTTGCATTCGGGATACAGGGTTCCGAGCAGTGCTGCGCGCCCCGTCCAAGTCCTGTTGGTGTCAAATACCACGCTGCTACCCGGTACCTGTGTGTAGTAGGTCTCAAACACTCCCCGCAACATTTGCGCGCAGCGCCTATCGTCAAAGAGCACGGAAAACTCACCTGTGCCGCCAATTTTTTTATGAACCACCCCACATAGCATGGCCACCGGTCCTGTAATGTCGGTGTGAAAGAGGGGGTTTTGCCGTAACAGTGCGGCCAGCAGCGTGGACCCGGATCGGGGCAAACCAGAAATGAAATGAACTTTGCTCAACACGGTGGACTTCTCACGCGAAGGCGCGCCGTGGGTGCTTCGGCATTTTTCGAAGCACCCACGCAGATTCGCCGAGCCCAATGCCTTTGAGAGAATTACGCCGCTTGCGTGTGATTATTCACCGTCGGATGGAATTCGGGGGAGGACTTCGCCAAGAGAGGGATCGACGCGGCATCGACCGTGTCGTTCGGGAAATTGAACATCGAGGATGCAGCGGTCGGCGGCCATGTGGACATCGCATGAATGAGTTGATCAACCGCTCCTCGAGGTGATCGCACACCAGCGGGCTTTGGCGTTGTTGCGCTTGCCTGAATCGGGAATGGATCATTGCCGGCCGCCTCATCATCCAACCAAGCGGCATCTAGAATGCTCGATCCTGAATTTGCCGGGCGAATGAGACCATCGGTTAGATCAATGCGATCCATTCCAAGCCGCTGATCCGTGGCTCCTATTTGTGCAATGTCCGCCAAACCTGTGCGCATGATACCGGAGGACGCGGTGGATCCCTTTAACGAGCTAGGCTTTGAAGCTCCTTTGGCGTCGTAGCCGCCCCCTCCGTAGCCCCCATAGCCACCACCTTGATCATAGTAACCACCCCAATCGCTTCGGTCACCCGTGTCACCTTGCCCATACACGTCGTCACCCGTGTCCGATCCGGTGACATCAATATCACTTGAATCGGCATAAACCTTATCTGATGTTCCAGTCAAATCAATAGTATCTCCGGTATTGCCAACGATCTTATCGTCCGTTCCGGTAATGGTGACTGTCTGATTAGACTCCAGATCAATAGTATCGTTACTGGATGATACGACGTCATCGCCACTTCCATCCGCGAGGATCTTGTCCCCCGACCCCAGTTTTATCGTGTCATCCGTCCCGTCGATGCTCGCGTCCGACGAATTGCCTTCCGTCACCGTATCTTTGCTGCCGTCCAACAACTCTGTGTGCGTACCGGAGCCAAAATTCACTGTATCGCCGGTCGTCACAGTTACATCATCGCTGCTCAGGTTCACGTCAACCGTCGAATTAGTACCGACCCCAGTAATACTTTGAGTACTCACGCCGGCACCGCCCGGTGTTCCATCGGCCGTCAGAGTCAGCCCCGTGTAATTGTCTCCATCGATAATCGAGTCCAAAGAAGAGTCCACTGTAAACGAAGTGCCGTTCGCCTCGGCGTTGGCGGTGACGAACTCTCCAGTGAAAGTATCTCCCTTGCCGCTCACGTCATCCGGCGCACTGTAAGGCGACCCAAGCTTTCCAAAGGCACCAGTCTGTACATCGACGAGATCGTCATTGCCGGTCATCGTAACGACGCCGTCTCTCGGTAAAACCGGCGCTTGGGTTATCGTCGCATCGTTCAATTCGACCGGTGCCGGTCCTGTCACGGTGTCGGTGATGTTTGATCCGGACGTTGTCGAAAGATCCTGAGTGCTTCCCGTCGGAGTCGAGGAGGTATTGTCCTTGGCCGCTCCACTCGTATCGTTAATGGTGATCGAAGCTGATCCGATGTCCTCGCCGGCGGAATTCTTGATAGTGGCGGAGCTCGAGACGGTGCCGTCACTGATCGAAGTGCTGTACTGGGTCGTGGAGAGCACGCTGCCGGTGGTACTGTACGTGACCGACTGCGTGACCTCACCGTCGCTGTTATAGGTATCGACGGTCTTGCCGACACCTTGAGAGCCATCGGCCACAAACCCTGCAAGTGCGGAAGCCTCATCTGCCGCATTCCAAGTCGGCAGCAAATCAGTTCCGGGAATATGTGCCGGCCACGGGATGCCGACCGTGCTGAGTGCCGACCAAACAAAGTCAACGCAGCTGTTGCCCAGTCCCGAGTAGCCCATATCGAACGTTACACCACTCGCCGTGAACGATGGCGTGCCCAGCGCTGCTACTCCGGACTGGCCGAATGCAAGCAAGGTGCTGTAATCAGCCTGCGATATGGGGACTGTGACGACCTGATAGAGTCCGCCTGTATTTCCGTTGTTATATAACTGAGTATCGGTCGTGTAGACCTGTCCAGGCGCAAACGGCTGACCTGCGTGCGCGGCGTCGGGCGCGAATCCAAAGGAGTAGGTGGTCGCACCGGACGCTCCCGAATTGACTGAATACCACGTATGACCAAACGTGGAGGTGCCCTCACCTTGGATCGGTGTTCCTCCCGCCGCTGTATACACCGTAAGAGTCGGCTGGCTCATCTGCAGATCTCCTTATCTGTTAGTGTCCGATACCCGAGTGTCGGGGCGATATGTGACGCGGAGCGCCGTTCGAATATTTGCCGGAACCGGTGTCGCCGCAGCCGTGGTGGCCGTCACTCTGAAAGCACCTGGCCGCAGCTCCACCGATGCAATGGTACGGAGAACTCCATCCTTCGAACCCGCTTCGATATTCCACGTTTTGACGATCCGATCGTATACGACAACGTTGTCCCTACCGCTTGTGCCCAGAGATTCGACGACAAGATGCACGGGGATCATCACGCCCGACTTCTGCATCCGCGCCACATATTTTCCAGTACGAATCCCTTCCTGCAATTGGCCGGGGTCGGTACCCGCGGAGACGACCACAGGACTATCCGTGTCCGCGGACTCCTTGGTGACCCACACGGTTCCTCCGTCGCCGGTAAACTTATTCAGATCTCTCAATTGCTTGAGTCTTTCTTCGGTAGATGTCCCGGTGATCGCCCCCTGAAAGGCAATAAGAAAATCATAATAACGATGCTCTGTTACGGAGAATACTTTGCTGATTGAGCTGTCAGCCGAATTAATATCCCAGGCAATCAGAAATGGCGGTACTGAGGAGTCCTCGACACCGGCCTTGGACCGGGTATTAGCTTCTAATGCCATTGATGCACCCATAAGAAATTGCAGCACAACGGATATCACGTTGAACCGAATCCGGCCATTCATCCCGGTGCTCACGCTCGAGGCTCCACAACCTCGACACTGAGCACTTTGCCGCCCTTCACGAACACCCTGAACCGCATTCGGCCTTTCTCGGGAAATTGGGTCCCGTTCTCGAACGTCATCCAAATCTGGCTGTCATCCGGATGAAGGGTCTGCGCCTGAACAACCTTATATGGATCGGCATTCTTGGGCCACCGTGTTGAATCCGCGATTACTTCAAGCGCGCAATGCCCCGCCGCTAAATAGGCTTCATAAGGCGGCATCCCGATCGTGACCTTTTGCGCCAAAATATCCCGCTGAACTTCCGGCGCAATCTTGTCGCCAAATTCTGCGATGACGCGCTTGACGTAGTCGAGCCGTGCCAGATCCAGATTTGACGCAGCCGCACTCATAACTTTATCTACCACCTGATGATAATCCTTGATTTTGCGTCCCCAGACTCACTTCGGGGATAGCCGGGCTCTATACTCAAGCGCCGCCTTCTGCCCCTCCGGCTGATCGAGCATCGCTCGCAATAGCTGTGCGACGCCCTTGCATTCTGCGGCGAGCGATTCCGGCGTATCGTGAACGGTCATCGATGCCGTGACCTGCAGGAAGTGGCGACGCGCTGGCTCGTAATAGGGAGATGACCTCAATAGGCTCAGCAGATCAGGGTATTTAGCGCTAAACCGATTGAATTCCGTGTTGAACTCCTCGGCGGATTCAGGCGGCGCCATCTTGCACCGCTCGCTCGCGCCAAAAGTCGCTTGATACAAGCGTGAAACAATCTTTTCGGTCATGGCGGCGTCGGTATCGGTGGCCACTTTGGTTGCAGGCTCATTCGGTGTGTTGGGCCAAGAGGCGATGCAGGGGCAAAGTACTCCTATCGCGACCCCCACGGTAAGCGATGGGGCTGTTCCTGCCGGAGTGGCCATCGATCAATCCGCAGCTAGAGGGCGGAGGGGCCAAATAGGCAGTCGTGCGATTCTTTGAGTTGGACTGCAATCATCCTTGTCATTCTTTCGAGCATGGCCATTCCTTTGGGCAGCGACAGTGCAAAGAAAAATACCCCTGGGCGCATCGGCAGTCAATTGAATTTTCGAGAGTCGCCGAGCTTGGGCATCTTCACGTACCATGACACTCGCGCCAAGCCAGCCGGAGCACGGCAAGGCTCGATTGATTTGTTCTATTCGACATCCCCTATTTTCGGTGAGCATTCAATTCCAGGATCACCTCGACTGATCGAGATGCCCACCATAGAAAGCGACATCGGGACGAAAATACCCTCACTAGTTTCATGAATTTTTTATATCGCGCGTCTGCGGTGGCGAGGCGTCCTTGCGATAGGCACCCATAGGCGATAGTCGATAGAGCGCGGTTCTTGGCGCCCAGCGGCAAAATCACGGGGCCGGCATGACGACAGTGCAGTGCTGTTCTTTCCTGGTCTTCACCGCCGCATCCCGACAGGCAGCCAAGACAGGTTTGTTAGGCGTCAGGAGCTCCGCCGCGGCTTTGAGGTCGCGCCAGGCCTCCGGACTCTGTGCGGCCATCAACGCAGCGCCAGCGCTCCAGCGATCCGTCCCCATGATCGTGGCGGCGATGCGGCCATCGATCCCGAACGGCAATAATCTCGCAAGAAAGGGCGACATGCCGAGTCCGACGACCAGCGCGATCGCCGCGGCGATCATGACCCATTGGAGCTGCCGATCCTGGGTCCGCGCCGAGCCGATAATCTCCGCGAGTGCCCGGGTGGCGCGCTCGCTATCTCGCCGCGCCTGGTCGAGCTGGTTCGCCGCCTCACGCATCGCCCCGCTGCCGGCCTGCGCGACCGCCTCGCCGAATTGCGCCGGCGCGATCCGAAGCGCCGGATGGCGCTCGATCTGATCGAGCCGCTCGCGGATCGCCCCCAGACCTAAAGCGATTTCCCCCAGCGTCGAACTGTAATCGGGGGGTTCCTTCAGCTGAATCGCATCGACGAGCTCCTCCACCGTGTGATGGAGCACGTTGACCTCTTGGGTGAGCTGCTCGAAGGCCTGCGCCGCATCCCCGCCCGATTGAGACTCATCCGTGTCCGCCATGGGCCATGTCCTTCTACAGCGATAGTCCGAAACCCCGTCCGCGATCGATGCTTAAGCTAAGCGCGCGATTAAGATCCCGCTCCTCGAGCACTCGTTCCAAGCGGCGGGAAACCCCGAGCTCGATCTGAAGCTGTCGCACCCGACGCCCCAGCTCGGGATCGGCTTTGATGTCCCGCGTGAGCGATTGGAGCTCTTTCTCAATCCGCTGACGGGGTCCCTCGTGATCGTAGCCGCAAGCCTTTTCGTGCTCGGCCTCGAGCCCCTGCCAGACCTTCACCACCCGCTCGGCCTTGAGCTCCGGGTTCGTGCGCACCCGCGCCTCGTGCTCGAGCGTCTTCAAGAGTTCGCCGGCGCGCTCGGGGCCTGCGGGTAATCGTAAAGTTTGCAGGGTACCGCGCTCGTACTTCACCGCATTTAAAAGGTCCTGGGTCGCCCCCGGGCGCACTCGCTCGAGCGAGGCAGCCGCCTTTTTCATCTCCTCGCGCTGATGCGGTAGCACGGGGAGATTCTGATCATGCATCCGGACGGCATCGCTGTAGGCGCGCGCATAGCCGTCGATCGCGCGAATGAGTTCGGAGCCGCGCCGCGCCGCCGGCGCCTCGCTCGAGCGGCCCGGCCGGGAGGACGCGTGGGTGTCGGCTTCGAGGCCACGCGGCACGCTGAGCTTGAGGCCTTTGAACCGATCCGCTTTTTGGGTTCGCCCCCGCTGCGCCGTGAGCTCCGGCGAGCTCGTCGCCGCCGAGTCCCCTCGCTCCAGATAATCGTGCGCAAGATCCTTCGCCCGTGCGCGCGATAGTTTCTCGACGAACCGGCTTTGCACCTCTTGGGGCTCTACAGCCCCGCCGCGGCCCCCGAAATCATCCTTGGCATAGAACACCGTCGCCGCCTCCCGATGCCGCGAGAGCGCTACATAAGCCGTGTGTCGGTCGAAGTGCGGGGTCGCGAGCACATAGGATCGGTCCACCGTCGAGCCTTGTGACTTGTGCACCGTGGTCGCATAGCCATGATCCAAATGTTTGTAGAATTTAGTATCGACCGCCACCCGTGTATCCGACGGCCCGTCGAGCTTCACCTGCAGCACCCCGTCCTCGATCCTCTCGATAGTGCCGAGCGAGCCATTTTTGACGCCGAGCGTCTTCTCGTTTCGCCCGAACCGAATCCGATCATTGACCGCAAATTCCCTCTTCCCCTGCTCGGTGGCGATCTCCTGGGATCGCCCAAGCTGCCCGCCTTGGGCTCGCAAGGTCCGGATGGCCGCGTTGAGCTCGTGCACGTCGTCCCGCGTAAAGCTAAGCACGAGCTGCGAGGCCTTCGGCTCCGCTTTAGCATCCCGCGCCCAACGCGCAAGGAGCGCGCTTCGCGCCTGGGCACGCTCCTCCACCGCGACGATCGCCCCCTTCGCCTCGTAGACCGCGAGCGCCTGGCGCGTGCGGCCGGCCGCTAAATCGCCCGTCGCCGCCCGCTGCCATTCCTGCCGCTGCCGATGGACCTGATGGAGCTCCGCCACCCCGTGCTGTGCCGCGATCCCCCGAAACGGCGCCCCCGCCTCGATCGCCTGCAGCTGCTCGGGGTCCCCGACCAGGACCACCTTGGCGTGCGCCTTTTCGGCCACCTCGAGCACGCGCGCGAGCTGGCGCGTGCCGATCATGCCGGCCTCATCGATGACCAAGACATCATTGGGGGTGAGGGGGTCTCGCCCCCCGCTCCACGCAAGCTCGTAGCTCGCGAGCGTCCGTGATTGGATGCCCGCCGCGACCTGAAGATTCTCCGCCGCAATGCCGGCGAGCGCCGCGCCTTTCACCGCCAAACCTTCCGCCTCGAAGGCCTCGCGCATCGCCGAGAGCGCCGTGCTCTTGCCCGATCCCGCGACCCCGACCAGGGCCTTCAAGTCCCCCGGCCCCGTCACGTGCTCGAAGGCTTGTCGCTGCTCATCGCTCAAGCGGTTTTGGGATAGAACCGAGCGCTGCCGGTGGGCCGCGACCCCATGCCCGGCCCGGCCCGCCAAGGCCTCCGCATCGCCCAGGAGCCCCCGCTCGAGCCCCAACATCTCCCGCGTCGTGTACCGCTGCCGGCCGGCATCATCCTTCCCCAGCTCGACGAGCTCGGGCGAGGTGGTCACCTTCAAATACACTCTGTCGAACTGCTCCGCCCCGTCCGTCCGGGTGTGCAGAAACCGCGCGAGATCGTGATGCGAGAAAGTCGCCTGCGAGTGCGTCATCGCCTTGAGCGCAATGGTGGGATCGGCAAGGATCTGCACCCCATTCGCCCCGGCGATCCGCTGCTGCTCGGCAATTCGGTCCGTCAAGAACGAGGGCAGCCGCTCATCGGCGTGCCGATCAAGTCCGACCCCGAGCTTCCTCCCCGGCGAGAGCTCGATCCCCTGTTCCTTGTACGAGCGATGATCGATGCGGACCCCTAGCCCCGCCTGCGCCAGGTGCTCATTCGTCACCTCCGCCCACCCCCGCCGCCAGGAGAGAAGCTCCGAGGTCTGATTCCAGCCGCGATTCTTCTGCCCAAACCCATCGGCCGTGATATCCCGCGTGGTCAGGAGGATGTGCGCGTGCGGATTATCGGGGTTGTCCAGGTGCAAGGAGAAATCCGCGACCATGCCGCGCGCCACAAATTCTCGCTTCACGAACTCCCGCAGGAGCTCGACCTGCTCGTCTTTTGAGAGCTCGATCGGCAACCCCACCTCGACCTCGCGCGCGACCTGAGCGTCCTTGCGATGCTCGGCGGCCTCGACTTCATTCCACAGCCGCTGTCGATCGAACACCCAGTCGGGGGCCTGATCGGGCGCCAGGATTTCGGAGTGCTCGACCCCCATCTTCTTGCTGTAGTCGTGCGTCTGGCCGGTGGCTTCTTCATACATCGACGTGCCCGAGCGATAGGCAGCGGCGGCAACCGCGTTGCGCCCGTCGGAGCGCTTAACCATCTTGGTGGTTTGGTGATAGATCGCCATCGAAGTGTGCCGCTAATTCCTTTTGAACGACAGAACCGATGATCCCTGAAAGCGCGTGGCCCGGCGGCCGCGAGCCGCCTCTGCTTCCCGCACATGTCGCGCAGCGACGTATCAGTGCGCTTTCTTGCTCCGTTGCCTTGCAGGCTACTCCCCTTGCAATCCCGTCGCAATCGAAAACTGACGACGGACCAATGACAAAGCACTGAGGGGCTAAGCTCGAATCCAGCCCCCCTACTCCGCCCCACCCTCTTTCTGCTGACGCGGCTCGCGAGTACGATCAGCTCCGGCCGGCTCAGGTGACAGCAATTATTCGGCTATATGACGCAACTTCAGGAAGGGTTCGCGATGTCCAAGCTCGAAGAGAAAATCGCCGCGGCCGAAGCCAAGGTCAAGCAGTTGAAGGTCCGCCAGCGACAGATCGATGCCAGAAAGCGCTCCCTCGCCGCCCGAAACGAGCGCGGCAAAGACTTACGGCGCAATATTTTGGTCGGCGCCATCGTTCTCGAGAGGGTCAAGGCCGGCGAAATCTCAACCGACGATCTGCATCGCTGGATCGAGCCCAACATCGCGCGCGCGGATGATCGCGCGCTATTCGATCTGCCAGCGAAGGCCGAGGGAGCAAGCGCGAATTAAACCGGTTCAAACCCCTGCGCTCTACACCACTCCGAGAGCGCGGCCCGTTGAGCGTTGTGCTCGAATTCGTACCACGCCGGCAAGTGACCACAAATCCTTGAACCGGGCGTAAGCGCCCGGACGCGAAAAGATCGAACGGATACGCTCGTATTGCTTGGGCAAGTGTGCCTCGGCGAAGGCGAGCGCGACGCGCTTGCCGAGATCGAGATCTTTGCTTGGAGGGTACCGCGACGTACCGATCGGAACTCTCGAATCCTTGGGTGTGCACCTCCTCCGGCTCGAGGTCGGTTCCGATAAAATACATGCTCCCGGTATCCCGTGAGAGGTACGCGGCAGCCCTCCATAGTCCGGTGCCAGCAGAGCTAACGTACTCGAGGGCGTCGACGAGTTCCTGCAGATTCACCTGCGTCATCGCACCATTCCCCTGTTCCCGTCATTAACTAAATCAATTTGTGGTTGGGCCCGAGGCGTGTGGGCGGGTCGCTTCGAGCCGTCCACACGGCCGCGAGGCCAGCTATCGGAAAGCTATAGGTTCTTAACTATAGGATTGCGCGACAAAGTGACCGTGACTTTTGGCCTCAAAGCGCGACAAAGTGACCGTGGGGGGCGCGACAAAGTGACCGTGGATAAGTCGCTGAAAACACATACTTATCCACATGGGCTGCGCGGAGGGTGATCGTCAGCGGCCGAGCGGCAACAAGCGTCGCGGTACCGGTGGGCGACTTTGCCAGAGGGTCATCCCGCCCTCACGCAGGTCAAACTTGGCGCTGGGATAAACAACCTTGACCGCCTTGAGCGTACGCAGGAAGACGCGGCGAAAATCGCGGATGCGCTCGTAGCCATGACCGAACTGCTCGTGGAGCGAAGTCCAAGGCACCAACACCCCTCTGCCCTCCTCCACGCGGTGCAGGCGCTGTGCGAGCCATGTATAGATGTCGAGAGCCATGGCATTGTGCGAAAGCCGCGCCACGGCCGTCTCATTGAGCGGTACGGCATGTTTCATGAGGCTCTCGAAGTATCGCGGCGAGAACTGCACCTTGGAGGGCCAGAGGGTGCGCTGTTGAGGGTCCTTCGTGACCCAAAGCTCGAAGCCCTCGATGACGCTGCCTTTGAGGGTCACGGCGCGCCCCTCGCCGGTGACGGTTCCGATTCGAAAGTCGGATGCCGACAGCCGGGTGAGCTGGTCTTTGACCGTGCGAATGTTGCGACCGCCCGGGTCGAGCCCCAGGGTTCGTTTCACGAACGCGGTGAGACTGTCCTCAAGCTCGATGTCGGGCGACTGGGTGCGCAGCGCCTCGGCGTTGAGGTGGTAGA
The DNA here is from genome assembly GCA_050012215.1 of Steroidobacteraceae bacterium. GTDB lineage: Bacteria > Pseudomonadota > Gammaproteobacteria > Steroidobacterales > Steroidobacteraceae > Bog-1198. The sequence continues at coordinate 9,481 of JBEKHO010000059.1, read as the reverse complement.
GAACCAGGCGCGGCTTGGGGCCGTACGGGAGCCCCACTTCGATGAACTTACGGGTGTCAGGGTTGAAGGCCTGGCCGGCCGCAACCAAGAGACTGACCAATCCGTTCATGCGCTCCCACGTGCGCATGTCGTTGCCCGGGTCCCGGTACGGTAAGCAGGTTTGGCAGAGAACCGAGTGTTGGTAGAGGATCGGACCGTCGTTCGAGGGATCGACTAGAAAGGGGTCCGACAGTAGTCGATCGCGAATCGGATTTGGGGGCTTGAGCTTCTTCGGTAGGAGCTCAAGGATGGGTTTCAGACCGCTGTCCGGACGCTGCCGATCGTCGCTCATGCCGTCTCCCAGGGGTTGATGACGGAAAGACCCGCCGCTGCAAAGGGCCCCACATCTCGTGTGGCGACGGTGAATTTATGCTGGGTGGCAACGGCGGCGATCTGGCCGTCGGCCACCGAGATCGTCTGCCCGACGGAGCGTGCTCGAGCCACCAAGGGCGCATAGGCTCGCGCGGCCTCCTGGTCGAAAGGCAAAATGCGCGATTCGAAGAGGCGCTGTATCAATTCGTTGAGAGCGGTGGATAGCCCCTCCTTACGTTTGCCGGCCGGCAGGATTTCAACGCCCAATAGCAGCTCCGACAGACTCGTCGTCGTGAGAAACAGCGTCTCGGCCGACTGTTGATCCAACCAAGCCCGCACGGCCGGGTGACCGTTCGGCTTTATCGGCTCCGAGACGACATTGGTGTCGAGGACGATCACTCGAACGTGGCCGGTTCTGCGGGAGTCTGGTCGCGTGTGATATCCAACTCGATGCCGCCCAGGCTTTGTCCAAAAGCCGCCAACTCGGAGCCGATTTTGATTCGCTCGGCGGGCCTAACGGCCTCCTCCAAAATCTCTCGAATCTCGGCCTCGGTGCTTCGACCGTGTTGGGCGGCGCGCACCCTGAGTGCTCGATGCGTCTCGGCGGGCAAATTGCGAACAGTAACGACTGCCATGACTGCATATCCTCCAAACTAGGAGTCAATGATATCAGTCCTATGAGAGTGAAGTCATTAAGATACTAAATAGGATCCATTGCTATCTGGCTAGCTATCGGTTATCTTTCAGCTACTTGGTAGCTATCTGGTATCTTAAGCATGCCTACAATCGTGTTCGTAAGTCCGAAGGGCGGTGCCGGCAAGACTACTGCCGCGTTGCTGCTGGCCACCCAATTGTCCTCCTCTTACGACGTGACCGTAATCGACGCCGACCCCAACCGCCCCATAAAGGCATGGGCCGCCGGCGGTAATGTACCGCCGCGGTTGTCGGTGCTCTCGGATGTCGATGAGGAAAACATCATTGAACGTATTGAGGAAGCCGCACAGAAAACACCCCTTGTAGTGGTGGATCTCGAGGGCACCGCGGCCAAGATCGTCGTGCTTGCGGTCTCACAAGCAGACCTTGCATTGATTCCAATTCAAGGATCGCAGTTGGACGCGGAGCAGGCGAGTCGTGCAATCAAAGTCATCAAGCAGAGAGAAAAAATGACGGGGAGGGCGCTTCCCTATGCGGTATTGCTCACGCGCACCAATCCCGTGATCCGCACGCGCACGATGTCGCACATCCAAAAGGGTCTCATCGAGGTGGGTGTTCCGGTGATGGAGACCGAACTCAATGACCGTGAGGCATTTCGAGCAGTGTTTTCTTTTCGTCAAACCCTAGCAGGACTGGACCCGGCGGAAGTGGCCAACCTCGATAAGGCGCAGGCGAACGTTCAAGAATTCGCCCTCGAAATAATCGACGGGCTTGCATCGACCGCCGCGAAATCGGATGAGTCTGCGAAGGTGGCATGAACATGAGTCGCGCCAACCCATTTGCGGACGTGGGCAACCTTCCGACCTTCGAGCCGAAACCCAAGGCTTCCACTCCGGTTCCGAAAGAGCAGATCGAAAAAGTCGCTGAGGCAAATGGATTTCCCAGTCGTCAGCCGACAAAGAGTCCGGCTCGAAAGAGAGTAGGGCGCCGATATAAGACCGGACGCAACCAACAAATCAACATCAAGGCTACTCCTGAGGTTATCGAACGGCTCTACAAATTAGCCGATGCCCGCCACGTGCCGCTTGGTGAGTTATTGGAGGAAGCCGTGGCCACACTCGAGAAGTCCGCAGAGTAGATTGCGTGCTGAAGCACACTCAACCTTCCATAGTCATCAAAGCCACGAGCTCAAGCGGAGTTCCCGCCTAACTTTCATGGCACGCATCCGACACCTATCAAACGCCCCCATCGTCGAGGCACTCGTCGACTTAAAGGTCCACGTGCCCGACCGCACGACCTTTGAAACCCTTGAACAAGCTCTCGCAAAACAGGAGTTTGGCTACCAGACAAAAGGCCCAATCTTTCGGGGCAATTTTGGCATGGCAATCAATCTGCAAGAATCGCCGCAAGCAAAGCCATTGGTGAGTGAAACCACGCGGCTGGGTATGCGTCTGCACTCCGATGACGAAAAATATGTTGCACAGTTTACGACCGAAGGATTCACGTTCAGTCGCCTCGCGCCCTATGAATCCTGGGAGTTGCTCATCACGGAAGCGCGCCGCGTGTGGAGCATTTACCAGTCCTGCGTGTCGCCGACTCGCGTGCATAGAGCGGGTACGCGCTTTATCAATAATTTGAGATTGCCCATGCAGGCGGGCGACCGATTCAAAACGTACCTAAAAGGCCTGCCGTCGATGCCGCCTGAATACCCGCAGACAATCTCAAGTTTCTTACAGCGCTTCGTCGTTCACGAGGAAGGGGCGACTGCACTCATTACCCAGGCGCTCGAGCAATTTCCAGCCGACTCTCCAGTTCCCGTTTTTCTCGATATCGATGTATTTCGGGAAGCAGATTTTCACCCGAACGGCGCCGAGGTGTGGAGTTTCCTAGGCCAACTACGTAATCTGAAGAACCGCTTCTTCTTTGGCGCGATTGAAGAAGCTGCCGCGGAACTTTACGAATGACCCCATACGCCCTACACGACCCGCCGGTGTTTTTCGTGATTTCTTCGGGCGCCAGCGACGCCAACAGCAGGCTCGCTCATATGCTGGCTGACATTAGGAACCACGCACGCAATAACGCAACCGACTGGCGATCGGCCACCAAGTCGGAGATTGAGCGAATTGCTCTAGAGTGCAGCGTTAAAAATTGGGATGGGTACGGTGCGCAGCCTGTCTCACAGAGTGCAAAGCGTCATGCGCAGCGGTTCGTCGATGAACTTCCGTTCCGATTGGGCGCGCCCGAGGCCGCGGCTGATCCCGATGGGGATATCTCGTTGGTGTGGGATTTGGGTCCAGGCCACGTATTTACCGTGAGTGTAAGTGGGGCCGGCCAATTGAGCTTTGCAGGTTTACTAGGGGAGGGGCGCCAGCGTCATGGCGTGGAACCGTTTGAAGAAAGTGTTCCGATTTTTATCGTCGAGACGCTCGATGAGCTCCATCAGCGAGCCGCCGCTACCCGAAAAGCTGCAGCCTAACGAAGACTTCACCCGCTTCATTCGCAACCGAGACCACTTCGCTCGGACAACCGGGAGGGTGAAGCCGTCGGCGCTGTTGCCGAGGTTCAATGAAGAATCGAACCGACTCGAGACCTCCATATTTCGAACGCGAGGGATGTCCTCGGTTGATCTTTGGCAGTTGGGATATATGCATGTGGAAGGAGCGACGAAGCCGACGATAAAAGCTCGCGCGAGTGGGCCGTGTGCGCTTGTAAAGCCACCGCTATCCCTGGATGTGAACGGTCCTCCGTTTCCGAGTCACGTCGATATCATCGGCTGGTCTTCTCAAAAGCACGTCCAACTGCAGCACGCAACAAATATCACCGACAAGCTTGCTTTAGAGCTCGATCCCCGGCAGTAATCCAACAGATCTGCACTGTTTCTGGAATACCGATGTAGCGGGTACCTCGGCGATCCCCGCTCCTGGGGCTTCCTATGCGGTCGCTTTTTCTCAGAAAGCGGCTCAATAGCTCACTTTGAACGTCGGCGAGTCTTCCGGCCGATTCTTGCGCCGATCGTAGAGACGCGTGGTCGCGATGTTGGCGTGGCCTAACCACTCCTGCACCTTCGCGATATCGGCCTCGTGTTCGAGCGCGTTGGTCGCCGCGGTGGCGCGCAGCGCGTGCGCGCCGATCGTGACGCCGAGCTTCTGCGCATAGCCACGCACGAGTTTGTAAATTCCGTCCGTGGAGAGCGCCCGTCCAAGCTCTCCGGTGCGGTTGTTGCGGATCGGGCGGAAGAGGGCGGCGGTCTTGTCGCCGGCGTGGCCGGAGGCCTCGAGGTAATCGACAAGCAGGCCTTGAGTGCCGGGATGCAAGGGGATGTGGCGAAGCTTGCCGCCTTTGCCGTGAATGCGTAGGTGCGGTACCCCGCGGCGCAGGTGAATGTCATGCACCGTGAGCTGCGCGAGCTCCTCGCGCCTGAGTCCATGGTGAAGCAGCAGAGACAGGAGGGCGCGATCACGGCGGGCTTTCAAGTCATCGCCGGCGGGGAGCTTTAAGAGATGCCGCGCTTGGGAATCCCCGAGCGCCGGGGTCTTGCCTTCGTAGCTCTCGACCTTGGGCCGCTTCACGCCTTTGATCGGATTCGTCGGCACCGAGTTCTGGTCGCAGAGGTACTCGAATAGAGAGGAGAGGGCGGCGAGCTTGCGCCGGACGGTGGAGCCCGCGAGCTCGCGACGCTCCAGGTCCTTGCGCCAGGCGAGGATGTGCGCGCGAGTGACGAGCCGGAGCTCCGTCGGTGCCGCGATGCCGATGAAGGTCATGAACTCCGTGAGGTCATTGCGATACGCCCGGCGGGTGTGCGCGTTATCGATATTTGCAAACCACTCGGTCGCCGGCGGCACCTCGCCGAGGGAGTGAAATTCGGGCGCCGTGAGGGCGCGCGAGCTCACCGGCGCCGAGCGGCGGGCGGGCAGGGCCTCCCGTGGCTTCGTCGGGCTCGAGCCCTCCAGGAACGATTTGTTCATGCGAGGGAGAGCTCCCGTCCCAAAATCTGCCGGACAAAGCCGCCTTGAACCTCCTGGGCGACGAGCTGGCGGACATGGGTCTTCGTGTCGTCCAAGGTCCCGAGCTGCTCGGCGGCTTTCAAGGTGCTGTGATAAGCGCCCCACACATCGATCGAGCTGATCTCGTAACCTTGGCCGCGAACAAGCCAGTACAGGGCCGCGAACCCGGCGCCATGCGCGAAACGGGGTTCACGCTCGGCGAAATCTCGGGCCGCTCGCGCGAGCGTCTTCGGATCGCAGGGCGACTCGCGCACGAGCTTGAGGGCGACCTCGTAGAGTTTCAATTCCTTGGCGGTCGCGAACCACTTGCCTTCATCGCCGGGAGAGAGGGCGATCAGATCCGCGAGGACTTGATCGCGCGGAATGCTCGGATACGCTTTGGCAACCGCCCGAAAAGTCGCGAGATACGTCCCCGCCCGATGGGCATACAGTCCATACCGGCGATACGCCTCCCCGGCACGGCCCACGGAGAGCAAAATTCCTTCGCACAAGCGATTCACATCGGTCTCGCTCGTCCAGGGGCCGCGGCTCGCCTCAGCAAGCGCGATTGCCTCATCGGTTTTCCCTTCGGCGGCCAACGCCTTCACCGCCCAGCGCTTGTAGTGCCAAAATTTCTCAACTTTGAGGATGTCATACAGCTCGGCAAACCGGCGGGCGTAAAGGAGTGCATCGAGGCACGCCGTGGTCCCGTGATAGTGCCCCCGCAGGCTCTTGTCGGGGCTCAAGGCCAGACGGGTGATGCCCACGAGCTCATCCGCCCAGGCGCTCGCGAGCTTAGGGCTCGCGCAGAGCTCGCCCCAGTAGTCGGTCAGGATCTCGATATATGGGATTTCGTCCGCTTCATGGGCCGCGAACAGCCGGTCGAGCCATCGCTTGCGCACCGTCTCCGAGACCTTTGCCCCCGCGATGATCGGCACCAGGGTTTCGATGGCGCCATTGACCGCGCTCCCGAGCGCGCCCGAAGAACTATCGACGTGCTCGAGGGCCGGGGAGAGCCGTTCGATCAAGCGCACCGCGCCCTCGGCCGCAAGCGCGGTGTCGTGACGCGCAACGGCGCTGATTTCTCCGACCGCCTCCCGGATTCTGTCCACCGCCACGCGCGAGGATTTCCAGCTGAAGGCGTTTGGGCGAATGCGCGAGGGAAAGAGCCACTTGTGGGTCGCTTTGGACTTCGGACGCGGCGCCGGCGTCGCCTCGCGCGGCTTCTTCGCAGTGGGACTCATCGCTTCGGCGCCGACGCTTTGCGTCGATGAGCTTCGAGGAGAAGATCGATCGCCTCCTTGAGGAGCTCATTCGGCGATCGGCGCGTCTCTTCCATGAGTTTCGCGAAGGCCCGGGCGTGGCTCTCAGCGAGGGTAAGACGCGGCTCAACCGCGTAATCCGTGATCCAGCCTTGCAGCTCACCATCGCCGCCTGAGAGGTGATGGTGCACTTCGCGCTTGGCGAGCCGGTCATAGCTCAAATAATCGAGGCACGCGTTCGCGAGTTCGGTGTCGAGCCCCCGGAGCTCGGTCAAGTCAAAGGCGAAATCGTAGCCGTTGTAGATCGCGGCAAGAAATCGCACCAGGCGCCCGGCTTGGCCGGTGGTCGGGTTTTGGCGGATCACGGTCTCGATGACCTGGAGCGCCCCCCGGGCGCGTTCCATGATGGCCTCAGTCCCGTGATCGAGGGCCTCGGCGCGCACGAGCTTCTTGCCCGAGACGATTTCCTCCCACGCCTCCTGAAGCTCGCGCGCTTGGGCCTCATTCGCAACCTGGAGGGTGAGGGAAATTTTATTCACGGGCATGGTGAAGACCTCCAAGGGCACACGCTGCATTTCACGCACACGCTGCATTTCACGCACACGCTGCATTTCACGTAGGCTCTCCACTCGCTTGCGCGAAGGCGGCCTGGATCGAGGGTACATCGGGCATGTGCTTCACGCGAAAGCGCACGAGGGGAATGCCGGCGGACTTCAAGGCATGCGCTTTACGCGCATCGGCCGCCTGGCGCTTTGCGCGTGCATGGCTGGCATCATCGAGCTCAACCGCGGCGATGATGCTCGTGTCGGGCTTCACGATCAGAAAATCTACCGAGAGCTGGCTGATTCGATTGGCGATTGCCGCATTCCAAGCGCCGCGTTTGAATCGAAGGGCCTGCAGGAGCTGCACCTGGACGAGCACGATCTGTTGCGGAAAGGCCTGCGCCAGGCGTGCATACAGGATGCGCTCCGGTTCCGTGAGCAAGGGATGCTTCGCCTCGAGCGGCCAGGGCTTGTCGAGCCTAAGAGCGGCGCTCCGCCGAACTCCGGGGATCGCGGCCGCGAGGGCGGCGACGATCACAAGGAAGGCGATCAGCCAGGGGAGATAGGGGTTCATTCAAGCGAAGTTTACTATTGATAAAATATGTTATCAAGATTAGCTAAGGCGAATCACGAGATCTGCGAAACGTGCTCGCGCTTGCTGACGCCAAAATAGCCCCCGAATGCATTGCGCTCAGTTGCCATCCGCCAGTCAGGTCAATCACCTTGTAAACGGGGACATTGTTCCATTCCGTGTCTTTCGAACCAGAGATCGTCCGCGTCTGCGCAATGACCATTTGCAGAGTTATAATTGATCGTCAATTCTTCATCTGCCGCGATCTGGCGAACCGCGGTGTAGCGAATGACTCGCGCTGCCGCATCGACCGTGTAGCTCAGATTCGAAGGATTATCGTGGTTGTAGAGGCTTCCATATCCCAATGCGATCGCCCGTGTGTTGGGTTCCTTCGTTTGCTGCTCCCAGTGATACAGTATGTTAGCAATTATTCTGGGCAACACGCAGGCATTAAATACGATAACCGGGGCGACCTCGACCAACTCTCCCTTTGCATACTTTCGACCTGCGAAAACGCCTCTGCCCCTGATGGTCCCTGTATCCTTCACGTATAGGCCGAGACCCCGAACGGGCTTTGATGTGATTTCTGATACGGATAGAAATTGAGTTATGTCGGCGCACACACACTAAATGTCCTTTGAGAGAATTCCTGAAGTCGCAAGCAGACGCAGGCGCGCGGAGCGCCAATCCGCGAGGCATCGCACTCTTTCCTGCCGCGCGTCCGCAAGGGCGGTCTGAGTGTTCAATAACTCAAGGATGTCCGTTGCGCCGGATTCGTAGCGTCGCTTTGAGGAAGCCTGTGACGCTTTCGCCGCCTCCAGAAGACTCTGGGACTCCCGCAGATTCGCCACCGCAGTGGTCGCATCCGAATACGCCTTGACGATATCGGTTAGCGTCACACGTTCCACATCGATCAATGCCGCTTCTTTCACTTTCACTGTGGCTTCTGCTTCATGTACCTTGTAGCGGCTCAGAAATCCATCGAACAATGGAATGGTAATGGCTATCCCGACTGTTGTGCTCCGCTGCCGCGTCGTCGCGATCCCCTGCTCCGGGAAGCCGTTCGCATAGTAGTTGGCCTGAAAATCCACCGTCGGTCTGCCGCTGGATCGCGCGGAGACGACCTGCGCTTCCGCGGCTTCAACATCCGCCCGAGCAGCGGCGATCGCCGGGTGTCTTTGCCGTGCGTCATCAAGCCAGGCCTGCAAGCTTTTGTCATCGGCACCCGGCGACCTGTCGGCTTCGTCCGGCACAGTGTAAGGCGTGCCGGTCCGTAGACCCACGGAGTACGCCAACACCGCGAGCGATGTCTCGTAGCTCCCCTGCGCGCGATTCGAGTCGAGGGTAGCCCGGACGCTGGCGGTTTTCGCTTGCAATGCATCGCTCTGCGCGCCATCTCCTTGTCGCAGGCGCCGCTCGGCAGAGGCCAGCGTCTCGCGCGCGAGCGCCTCGTCTTCGGCCTTGCTATTCATCAGCGCTTTGGCGGTAACCGCGTCGAAATAAGCTTCCACTACGGCGCCGAGTACTTTTTGAATGGTCGCATCCTGGGTGCCTAGGGCGACTTCAAGAAGCATGGACGCTGATCGCGAGTCTGCGTGACGCCCGCCGAAATCGAACAATCTCCAACTTAGTGCCCCGTAAGCCGTCACGGCGGTATCCGTCGAGGACGGTATGGGCGCGCCGGGGTATCGAGTGTTCTCTCTCAATTCGGTTGCGGTCGCGGTGAGCGTAGGCCAATACTCAGCATGCGCCTCCCCTAGTTGCGCAGCACGAACCCGAACTGTGGCGGCGGCGGACTGAATATCGGCGTTGCTGCACAGAGCCAAGTCCACGGCGCGCGCGAGAGACAATGAGCCATTGGGTATTCCATCGAACCGGCACGGAACGTCTGAAGGCGCACCGTTGACACTGAAGGTCGAGATCAGGCAGCAAAAACCCAGCAGGACAGTGACGGCGAGCATTCGCCCGCCCGCCCGTCGTGCTCGCCGCCCATTAGCCTTAGACATCATGGCCCCCCAGTGCGAGGCGGGTCGCAATAGTTAGGATCAAAAGGTCTGCCTCCATTACCGTGGGTTGCGCACCGAAGTGCGCCGAGCCACATACAGAACGCGTTGCGGC
>JBEKHO010000058.1:0-25521 GCA_050012215.1 Steroidobacteraceae bacterium | reverse complement strand
AGTTCCGAGCCGTGCCTGCAAAACGTAGCGGTCGCGCAGAACTCGGCCGACGCCCAAGGGGCCGGCCGCCGGCGCGTACACAACCGGTGCCGCCTCATTTGGCCCAATCAGGGGCTCATTCGTGGCATCAGACATAGGTGAACCCCATAATCGAGGCCGGCATTTCGAATCGAACCGGCACAGATCGGATCATCGTCCTGACAATGTCGCAATTCCGCCGCTGTGTATGTAAGAAAAAGCCCCGTTCCCGACGCTGGGACGGGCTGGATCCTGTGGCATCATTCGCGGGCGCCAAATGAGAAAATCACCCGTCCGGCTTGCGTCTTGACCGATCCATCCCACACAGTCCTTCAAGAGCGGCTCGACGCCGCCGCACTGGACCTCTGGATGAGCGCCCATGTGCCGCAATACAGGGGGCCGGCCGCGATCGTAAAGTTCGCGGCGGGCCAATCGAATCCGACCTATCGCATCGACGCGGCCTCGGGCACCTACGTTATGCGCCGGAAGCCTTTCGGCGCACTGTTGCCGTCGGCCCACGCGGTCGACCGTGAATACCGGCTGCTGAAGGCACTCCATCCGAGCGGCTTTCCGGTCCCGAAGCCCTTCGCGCTGTGCACGGACTCGAAGATCCTGGGTGCCGACTTCTATGTCATGGAAATGATCGCGGGACGCACTTTCTGGGATGGCGCCTTGCCAGATTCGAATACGGTGCAGCGCCGTTCAATTTACGAAGCGATCATCGATGTACTGGCACGGCTGCATTCAATCGATCCGGCTGCGGCAGGACTCGCGGACTACGGGCGCCCGGGCAATTATTTCGAACGCCAGGTTCGCCGCTGGACACAGCAATACCGTGCTTCTGAGACCGAGCACATCGAGGACGCCGAGAAATTGATCGCTTGGCTTCCGCAGACCTTACCGGCACAGGACCGCCTATCCATCGTTCACGGCGATTACCGCATCGACAACTTGATATTTGCGGCCGCTCAACCGTGCGTGCTTGCCGTAATCGATTGGGAGCTGTCCACCCTGGGTGACCCGCTGGCCGACCTATCGTATCTGTTGATGAACTGGGAAATGCCCCACGATGGCACGGCTGGGATTGCCGGGCTCGACCTCAAAACACTGGGGATTCCAACCCTCGAGGAAGCCGTGAACCGCTATGCCGCCGCGACGAATAGGCGCGGCGTGCCCGATCTGAGCTGGCACTTCGCCTACAATTTGTTCCGGCTGATGGCGATCGTCCAAGGTATACGCAAGCGCATCGTTGACGGGAACGCCTCCAGCGCGCAGGCCGCGATCATGGCCCAGCGCGTCCGCCCCCTCGCCGCCCAAGCCTGGACTTGCGCGGTCAGGGCGGGCGCGCCAGTCCTTGGTGGCGGCCGAACTTAGGGCGCAGCAGTACCACTGCGCTCGAGAAGGGGCGGCAAGAAATCCCGGCTTTTCGGGGTACGTTCGCGCGCCACCGCTCGCGCTGCGGCGATGACGCGCGATTCTTTGAGCAGTTTTTCGGGATAGTACGCGGTTTTGCCGGCATGCATGGCACCCACATTGGTCAGCAATGCAATCACGACATCCTCGCCCGGAATCCAACCCACGGCCCCGCCAAAGCCCAACACGTTGCCCGTGTAACCGATGAGCCGCTCATGTCCGTACCGATCGAGCGCGAGGCCCTGGCCCATATCCTCATCGGGGTCGTCCGTTGCTCTGAACGCCGCCATGCGCTGAAGGCCCGCCGCACTCACAACCTGACCGTCGCGCAGATCGCGTACGAACAGCGCGAGATCGCGGGCCGTCGCAAGGACCGCCCCCGCCGTCCATTCGGTCGATAGATTGGAACGCGACACGTCAATGAGCGGACCGCCGACGCGGCGAAAGGTCGGGTGCAGGCCCGCATCGCGCACGAAATCGGCCGTGCCAAAATGGTAGCGGGATGGCACCCGCGCTGAATCGATCGGTTCGAATCCCTCGAAGCGGATATCCGTCAGCCCGCGCGGCGCGAGCAATCTGTCGTGAATTTCCTTCACCGCATCGTGACCGGTTACTTTCTCGATGATGAGGCCGAGCAGCGTGTAGTTGGAATTGGAATAGCCATACCCCAATCCGGGTTCGTTGGTTGCTTGGTCGCGTCCGCTTTTAAGATAGTCGAGTGCCTCGGTCTTGCCCCAGATGTGCGATACATCCATGTCGGACCCCCGGCCATGGCGAATCCATTCCGAATCGAACTCCCAACTCGGCACCCCGCTGGTGTGGTCCAATAACTGGCGGACAGTGGCTCGCTCCGCATTCGGAACTCCGTCGACAATCTCTTTGCCGAGCAACTCACCCCCGGTTGCGTCGAGACTCAAGCGTCCCTCATCGATCAGTTGTTCAACGACGCATGCCACGAACATTTTCGTGATGCTGCCGATGCCGTACAGATATCCGGTATGGGCCAGACTGCGGCTCGGCAGGTCTGCGTAACCGACGGCGTCGGACCAGATCACTCCCTGCCGAGTGGCAATGGCGATGGAGATGCTTGGCATGCCCCGAGCGAGTCCCGCCGCAAGTTGGGCTCGAAGCGCGTCCTCGGCACTGGTCGCACGAGCCCCAGTGCTCATCAAGAGGCAAATTAACAGCATGCAGAGAGGCCATCCTGAGTTCATTGCATTTCCTGAGACGCTTTAAGTCCGAGATCCCATCGCCAACAAGTCAGCATATTCCGAGTCCGGCAGTAGTGATCCCCCGGTGGTCCAGATGATGTGGGTCGCTCGCGCGAGGCGGGCTGTCAAAGGTCCCGCCGGCAATTCCCACACGGCGCGCAGGGCACCTTCGAAACCCACCGTCGCGGCGGGCTCCAAGCGCATGTCTTCGACCGCAGCGGCGGCAAGCCAGGCGAGCATTTGGGCGTCGGACACCGTGTATGCGCCCATCACTTGGGAACCGATCATCTCGTACGCATATTCGGAGGCGCGCGCAACTGCCAGGCCGTCAGCAATCGTTCGATTGTCGCGGCCAAAGTCATACACCGATGCGCTCGACGGCATGCCGATCAAGCGAAGCATCATGCAGGGCGAGGCAGTCGGCTCCGCGAAGAAACCCCACACGTGAGGTCCCAGCAGAGCACGGAGCCCATAAAGCACCCCGGCGGGCGCTCCGCCGACACCGCATGGCAGATGGACGCACAGCGGATGGTCCCCATCGACGGTAACGCCTGCGCAAGTGAGCTGACCGGCCAACTCGGCGGCCGCCGCCGAATAGCCGAAAAATAGATCCGGCGACCGCTCGTCATCGATGAAATACGAGTCGCACAGCATCCCGGATGCCTCCCGCGCGGCCGCAACGGCGCTGGAATAATCCGCAGCGTGCTCGATCACCGTGGCGTTCATCGCGGTCAAGCGCTGCTTTTTCCACTGCTTTGCATCGCGTGACATGTGCACGTCGACTTGAAAGCCCAGTGCGCGGGCCGCACGGCCCACGGCAAATCCCAGATTGCCCGTGCTTCCCACCACGATTCTCTGCGTGGCGAATAACTCCCGTGCGGCCGGCGCCGCCAAGATGTCGCAGGAATCATCGGGCCGCAAAATGCCGGCGCGCAGCGCGCTGCGCTCGGCTATGCACAGAACTTCGTATACTCCGCCGCGCGCTTTGATGCTGCCGGTGAGCGGCAACGCGTGATCGCACTTGACCAGCACCCTCGAGCCGAGATCGGCCGGCGCGTTCGGGCTGGAACAGCGCGAAACGAGGGATCGCAGCTCCCGCAACGGCGACGCGATTATTCCTTGTGGAACGTGCGCTTCGAACAGCGCGGCGAGCAACGGCGCAAAGCGGCGCCATTTCGTCACGGCGAATAGCACGGCCGAATGACCCGTGGCGTCAGGTTCCTGGATGGGCTCCCCCGCACCAATCCAAAAGGTGGGAGCGCCCTCCATGAGACTTTTTTTGACAAACCGCGCACGTTCCATCGGTGCCCAATGATTTGATCAATTCATTGTAATGATATATTAAATAACTGCTGGTTCTCGTCCTGGTGCGGGTGGCGTGAAGGATATTGGCACGGCGCGGGTGAAAGCGGCCTGTTTCAGCTTGACCTCGATTTCGGACCACAGCGCCGTGTACACATGGGTCCCGTCGCTGCGCGGCGCATAAGCCGGAAGCGGGGCGCGCCGCAGCGCCATTCGTTCAATCTCGCTCCAGTAGGGGACCTCGGTTTGCAGCATCCCCGGGAACTGCAGGCGCGTGCTCGCAATGACTTCATGGTGCAGAGCCTTGCGCCGATCAACCATCGAGAAGAACGGCAGCAGGGTCATGTCCACCCAGGCGTTGGCGACGAGAAAATCCCGCAGCTGCATCAGCATACGGACCGACAACGGGCTCGGGATCAGCGGAACGACCACGGCGTCAGCAGCACGCAGCACGTTCTCCGACAGCAGCGAGATGCCGGACGGGCAATCGAGGAACAGCACGTCGTAGATCTCCCGTAGATTGCGGCTCATGCGCAGCAGCCGTTCCGTTGGATTCTTGCGAGAGCTGAGATGTACATCGAAGTGGCGGTAGGAAAAGTCCGCTGGCAAAACGTCCAGCCCGTCGTGCGCGCTCGCGACCACGAGCTCGGCGAGTTCGCGTTTGCCTGAGACCAACTTCTTGGCCGAGGCATTTTCCTGCGGCCCGCATCGCAGGACGTAGGTCGCGGCGCCCTGCGGATCCAGGTCCCATAGCAAAGTCCGGCGTCCACCCGCCGCGCACAAGAAAGCCAGATTCACGGCAGTCGTTGTCTTGCCGACCCCGCCCTTGATGTTGGTGACCGCGATGATCTTCATGCGTGCGCGCAATATTGACACACAACCGGGCGGGACCCGAAACCGCTCTTGCTCGTGCAGATGGTAGTCGACGCGCGCCGCGCCGAGGTACTGTAGTATTCCCGTCCGTTCAGACTGCTCGCGGCGGAAGCGCGCGCGACCAGCTTGAAATTAAAGGTCGTGGCGGAGGGCGTCGAGTCCCCCGAGCAGCTCGAGTTCCTGAAAGCACTCGGCTGCGATCAGTATCAGGGCTTTCACTTCAGCCCGGCGTTGCCCGCGGCGAAGTTCGAGGCGTTGGTGCGTGCCACGAGCGAAGCCGACCCCGACTTCACCGAGGCCGAAGCCCAGCGGACGCACAGCAAGCTGGCCGCGTACCGACCGCGCTAGGAGCGCAGCGCGGGCAAACGCTCAAGCAGGGTCTACCTGCTCGCGAGCCGCCAGAATTTGCCAGAATCTCTCCACCGAATCGCCCGAATGCGCTCGCACACTGCTGCCTGTAGAGCAATCAGGAGGGCGCGGCATGTCTCAGATCGATTTCGAGATCTGGCTGAATCATTTCGAACACCACGCTCAGCATCCACGTTGTGCTCCACACGGCCTCTGCGATCTTCTGACGCCCCAGGAACTGCGCCTCATTGCGGGCTCAATCGCAACGTTTCAACTCGGGGAACAGTCCGACGGACGTAGACTCCTGCAAGCCGCGCGACGCTTCGCCGACCGACGGCGTATCCAGGCGCTCGTGCGGATCACCGAACTTTTCATTCGCGAGGAGCAGCGTCACGCGGCTCTGCTCCGGGCCTTCATGGAGGATCATCATATCGCGCTTAAGAGGACTGCCTGGGCCGATCGGGCGTTTCGACTCGTACGACGACTCGCGGGCCTGGAACTTTACCTCTATATACTCACCAGCGCCGAGCTGATAGGGATGGTGTACTACCGGGCACTCGCAGCGGCCACGGATTGCCAGCGCCTGATGGTGCTCTGCCGTGTGCTGGTGTCCGATGAGCTTGCCCACGTCGGATTCGAGTCTCAGCTGCTACTCACGGTGCGAGCGGGCCGGCCCACTACGGTGCAGGCGCTGATGCGCTCAGCTCATCGAGCATTCCTCGCGGGCGCTGCCACCATCGTTTGGCTGACGCACCGTTCGGTTTTGCGTCAGGGTGGCTACAACGCGCGGAGCTTCCTCCGCGCGTGTCTGTCTCAGCACGCCTTCTACTTGGAACCTCTAAAGGCAACGCTCGCAACCCCGATAGTCCGGCCGCCGATCAATCCTCAACAGCCACCGGCAGCTGTTCGCGAAAACGACCGAAGACTCGCTGGATCATGGTGTCGCTGATGAAGGATTCCGTCACTTCGATCTGCGGTTCCTCGATGAATTCGATCACGTCCGAATCGGTGAAGGCGTCCTGCCCCAATGCGCCGCTGCGGATCTGCTGCGCGTCCGCGCCGCGCTTCTTCTCCGCCATGAAAGAAAAATAATCGTCCGACCTTGTATTGCTCATCTCATTTGGCTCCTGTCCAAATATCCATCACCCAAACAACGTCGGCACTACATCCAGAAACCAAAGGAGCTAGTTATGTAACTGTGAGCACATGCACTCGGATTCAGGGTTTTGCTGAATTCACCTGTCGGGACAATAGGACGCTTTGCGCGAAAACCTTGCTGCGCCGAGCGTATACGATCGGCGGCGTCAGTTCGAATCGGCTTGGCATGTCCCTACGCGCACTGCCGGCAAGAGTCGATTCACCAAGTCCAGCTCAGCTTGAAGCGTTGGGGCCTTGAGTATGTCCCAACCGGTCAATGTGGCAATCAGCTGCGTGTCCGGAAAAACGAATAGTCGCTGGCCGCCTATGCCAAGCCCCATCCACACAGGTTGGCCGCTATTCTTGCTGTCGTACAACCACCACTTGAATCCGTACCCCATCCCCGGCAATCCCGTGTCGACATGGGATGTGGTGGATCGCTTCACCCAGTCCTCGGCCACGATCCTTTTGCCAGCCCACACACCGCCGCGCAGGTAGAGGTAGCCGAGTTTCGCCAGATCCGCGCCGGTCAGATACAGGCCGCCTTCGGTGTCGACGACACCCAGGTACGTGCGTTTCCAGTGATGCTTGATGCCGAGCGGTGCGAATAGGTATTTTTCGCCATACGCATCGATGTCCTGTCCGGTCGCCTTCTTGAAGATGTATGCCAGCAACTCCGTGGCACCGCTGCTGTAGTTGAAGACAGTACCGGGATCCTTCGCCATCGGCTTGTCGATTACGTACTGCACCCAATCGTCGGTGGCCTCCATCAAGCTGGAGTCGCTTCGAGGATCGTCGTACGGCACGTCTTCATCCCAATCAAGGCCGGTTGTCATGGTCAGCACGTTTTCCAGCGTCATGCGGCGCTTGCGATCGTCGATATTCTTGACCCTGGCCGCGTCAAAATAAGTCAGAACGGGTGTGGTCAGACTCCCTTTGAAGTCACCACGCGTCATGGCGATCCCAAAGATGATTGACGTCACGGTCTTGCTGACCGATTGCATGGTGTGCAAGCCGCTGCCCTGGTAGTAGGGATGCCACGCAGGGTCGAAATAGTTGTACGGACCGCTCAGTCGTGCGTTGAGCGGCCCCTTAACCTTGGCTTCTTTTGCGTAGATGCTTCCATAGTCATGGGCGTAGTGACGCTCGAACACCTCTTGGCCGCAGCGAAAGACTTGGAAACTGTCGACCAGACCGTACTTCCCGGCCGCGAGCTCCGTATCGAATGCGACGAGCGTCCGTTCATCCAGGCCAACGCCGGCAGGCGTTCCCTGTTGCCAGCCCTGCGTTGGCCAGCTAACGGCAGCGCCGGCATGAGTCTCAATCACGCCGGTGCACAGGGCAGCAATGACGGCAGAAAAAAGGAAACGCGCGTTGCTGCGGATTCCCCACACACGGTACATCGATCCTATCTCCCGTATTGCCACCATCCACAGATCGGCTCGCATTTGTTCTATGGCAGTCATCTTGCCACATCAGAATCCGCTACACCTCCCCATCCGGCTGCCGAATTATGGTTGTTTGCTTAGTCCGGAGGGCCGCCGCACGGCGGCGGCCTCGCATCGTCGCACAAGCCCGTACGTGCATCGCGGGTGTTGGCGCCCGGGCTGTCGTCGTGAGAAACAGTGCTTGCGCAGGCAGACACCAACCAAGCAGCAACGAGCACGCCGATTATTGATTTCATGGATGATTCCTAGAATTGTCGCAGGTACAAAAAAGCCGCGGCTGACCCCGTTTAGGCTATTGGAACATGCTCGCTCGAGGCTGTCCGGACGCTACCGCACGCAGGGGCACCGGTCAGAAGCGGTAAGTCAGCTTGACCGTATAGAGCCTGGGTCGCCCGATGCCCGCCACGTTGAACGGCGCACCGACCTCGGCGGCGCTGATGTACGCCGTGTTGTACTGCGCATTGAACGCATTCGAGATGTGTCCGCTCAGCTCGAAGTGGGATACCTCGAGTCGGACCCCCGCGTTGACCAGGCGATAGGCGGGCTGAGAGTAGTGATCGGTGACGTCCCAATATTGGCTGCCGATTGCCGTGGCATCGATCCGCGCTCCCACGGAGATAGAGTCGGATAGCGAGTGCGACCAGTCGAGCGCCAGCGATCCCTGATAGCTCGGCGTGTTCGGACCAATGCGCCCGTTGAGGTTCACGGCGGCGTAGTTCAAATCAGGATCGATGTACGGCACATTTCCCCATACAGCCCGCGTGAAGCCAAGGCTCCCCTCGAGGGTCAAATCGTGCGTCAATCGCGCCGTAAAATCCGTTTCCGCCCCATAGTTCTTCGACGCACCGATATTGGTGACGACATTGACGAATTGACCGAGCTCGAGACGGTTGGATTGAAACAACCGGTCTCTGTAGTCGACATAGAAGAGTGCGGCATTGAAACGAAAGCGATCATAGAAGCTCGATTTGAGCCCGAGCTCATAGTTCCAGGCGGTTTCAGGGCGATAGCGGTCGATGACGGGGTTGCCCGCCGCATCCGCACCCTCGGTGAGATCTCCCGGCTCGAACCCCCGGCTCACCGCGGCGTAGGTCATGATCGTGCTCGAGGCCTGGTAGGCGAGCGACACTTTGGGCATGACCTCGGTGGCATGCTGGCCCGAGGCGATGCCGTTCAAGGGATCGGTCATGGAACTGTTGTCGTAATCGAGCCGCACGCCGCCCTCGAGCGTCCAGGGGTTCAGCACGTACTGAACATTGCCGAACAGCGCGTAATCGCGATGCTGCTGTTGCGGGTTCACGAGCTGATCACTGTAGAGCGCCGGATTCGAATAGCTCGCCACGTTTGCAGGATCTCCGTTGAAGGACCTCGAATCGGAAAACGCGCGCGGCAGATCGTTCCCCTGCACGAAGAGCCCCGCCAGCCACTTGAGCGGGCCGGCCGCCGAGTTGCCGAGCCGCAGCTCCTCGCTTTCGACCGCCTGGCGCGAGCTCGCATAGTTGGTGAGGAAAGGGACCGGTCCCTTGTCCACATCGGTGACCGCATCGATGAAAGACTCAAAGAACGAGCTGATCGAGGTGAGCTCCAAGCCGAACCCAAGTTCTTGCTGGACATTCAAGGTCGCGGAGTAAATGCTACGCAGGAACTGCGGCTGGGTCCCGTCGGCGACGTCGTAAGAATAATCGGTAGGAGAGCTCGGCCGGTAGTACAGATTTTCAGCGCCTGTGTGAGTTCGGTCCACGTTCAGGAACAAAAGGACGGTGGTATCCGCGGCGTGATACTTGAGAATTCCGCGGCCGCCGAATTCTTGTCCATTATCGACGGTGCGGCCCAACGTCGTGTCATAAATGTAGCCGTCGGTGGTGGTGAAGTAGCCGCTGGCGCGCGCATCGAGCACACCCGGTATCAGGGCGCCAGACACCATGCCGGATGCAGTCTCGGTGCCGTAATTGCCTTTCTCGAGCGCCACGCGTCCCTCGAAATCGTCCGTGGGAAGCTTGGAGACATACTTGATTGCACCGCCGATATTGCTGCCGCCGTACAACGTACCTTGGGGCCCCTTTAGTACCTCGACTCTCTCAAGGTCTTCAAGCTGCACGGTTTGCCCGTCAAACAGCTGCACGTCGTCCTGATAGAAGCCGACGCCGTGCGTGACGCCAAACGCGCCCACCCCGCGCAGCACCACATCCGGCGTGTGATCGGAGCGCGTGGTGATGTTGAGGTTCGACACGATGTTGCCGAGATCATCGATTTTGGTGACGTGTGCCCGGTCCAGTTCCTCGGCCGATACCACCTCGACGACCTCGGGAATCGCCTGGACGTCCTCGGTGCGCTTGCGCGCCGTCACCACGATCTCACCCAGCCCGGTATCCGAACTCGACGGATTCGCGGTCTCCGCCGACGCGGCTGGCGCCGCGACCGGTGCGGCGGGGGCCGCCGCAGCGAGCCAGCCCACGGAAAGGAGGGCAACGCTGCGCCGAGCGCGAAGGCCGCGACGGCCGACAGATGCTTCACAGATATCAGCGTATTCGATTCCCATTGATAGAACTCCCCGCTCGAGTGGTCATTTCTAGGTCTTGTTTGCTAATTGAAGTCGATCACGATTTTTCCGCGTGCGCGTCCGCTCTCACAATATTCGTGCGCCGCGACGATCTCGGCCGCTGGATACACGCGATCGACGATCGGGCGGATCTTGCCGGCGGCAATCAACGCGGCGACTTCGCCGAGCGCCGCACCGTCTGGCTTCATGAAACCCCAGCAGTAGCGCCGCCCGAGCCGCCGTTGCGCCTCTTGGAACCCCGCGAGCATCGCATCGGCGCGGCGAAACCCTTCTTCCAGGCCGAACTCATCAGCCAGGCGAACCTTGGGCGAGGTGATGGTGACGTAGCTCGCGTTGGAGTCCGTTTTGAGCGTGGCGAGAAGGTCCTGTTCGAGGTCGAAGGATCCGTTCAAAACCGCGTCGTAGCCGTGCAGCTCCTCGGCGACGCGCTGGCGCCGGTAATCGACCGCGACGTCCGCGCCGAGCTCCCGAACGAAATCGATGTTTCCCGTACTACAGGTCGTCGCGACCCACGCACCCCAGGCTTTCATGAGTTGGATCGCGAAGCTCCCGACGCCGCCCGCTCCGCGCGCAATGACGACGCGCTTGCCGCGCGTGGTCGAGGCCGATAGCCCCGATTGATTAACCAGCGCATTCCAGGCAGTCATCGCGACAAACGGAATGGAGGCCGCCGCCACGAAGTCGAGGCTTGCAGGTGCCAGCGCCACCTCTGCAGCGTCCACTGTGATGAACTCCGCCATGGCCGCGCCGGTCGGCGCCGCAAACACGCGATCGCCGGGACGAAACACATGGACCGCGGAACCGACGGCCTCGATGATGCCGGCGGCGTCGCGCCCCAGGCGGATGGGGAACTCGCCGCTTCCCACCTGCCCTTTCGAGCGAAACACTTCTTTGCCGTAGCCGTTGCGGATGGCACAGTCGACCGGATTCACAGAGGCGGCCTTGACGGCGATCAGCACCTCGTTGGGTTCAGGCAGCGTGGGCGGCGCCGCACGCGCGATTTCGAGCACGTCGCGCGCCGCACCGTAGGCGTTCAATTCGATCGCTCTCACGAGATGTGCATGTCCCAGGGAGTCTTGCCTGGCGGCAGCGTGGGACGCTTCACGAGATCTTCCATCGGCTCGCCCGACTCGTAGCGACGCGCGAGTTCGTTAGGATCGAAAATGATCCCCATGAAATTCTCGCCATAGCAGCGCTCGATGAAGCGCGTCGCCTCCTGCGCGCTCTCGAACACGTCGTATTGCGTCTCTATCTTGTTGCCGTCTGGATCCCGGTAGTACATCGAGAGGGTTGGCCCGTGATTGATGCACCAGAACGGCTCGACTCCCAAGCGCTGCAAACGGCGATGATTGGCAAGCAGCGCGCCGAGCGAGGCGAACGTGTACGCAAAGTGATCGAGGCCCGCCGCGCCGGGTCCCGGCGGCGAGAGCCCAGGAATGCCAATGAGCCCCACGCGGTGGTGTTCCTCGTCGTAGGTCACGAAGCACACCATGTCGTTCTCGTAGCCGACTCGTCCATCGAGGAATCGCACATACCAATCGCGTGCGCGCTTCAAATCGGGGGTACGCAGCACGACGTGGGCGAATTTGGCCGGGCGCACCGGGCCCGGGTTCTCGGCGTCAATCGATCGAGTCTTGGCGCTTGTCATGCGTCTCTCCCGAGGTGGAATCTTCGCGATCTGCGATCCCGGAGCCGCCCGTGTTGGCGATGACGAGGATCTCGAAAGTGCCGGAGATCGGCGCCGGATGGTCGCCAAGCTTCGCAGGTGGCGCGAACTTTGCGGCCGGTATGTAGATTTGTCCCGTCACGGGGTCGAGCGCGGCGGTCCGACTCCCCTTCTGCGTCGCCAACGATTGCCGTTTCTCGATCGCACCACCCTCAACGCCTATGACGGTCAGCGTGCCGCTGCCGCCCGAGGGAACGAAAGCAAGATGCCGGCGCTCGTCGAAAAAGGCAGCGTCGGGGCCCGGACCCACGTCGATGGTTGCACGCTCAGTGCCGTCCCGGCCCGACAGAAACTTGGCGATGCCGTTGCGGCAAACCGACAGGATCAGATCTTCCGCAGCATCGTACGCAAGCCCTGTTGGCTCGCTACAGCCCGCGAGAGGGTATGTGGCAACCACGCGACGCGAACGCAAGTCGATCACGGCGACGGCGTTGCGATCCGTAATATTGTCGAACAGGATGCCGCCCTGTCCGGCGGCCGCGAACTCGGGTACGCCCGGGAGCGCAATGCGGCCGACACGGCGCCGTGCGACCGGATCGATCAGCGTCAGGTCGCGGCTCCGCTGGTCCGTCGTCACCACGAGACCGGTGAGCGGCTCGACGGTAATCGCATCAGGATCGCGGCCCGTAGCGATGCGCGCGAGGATGTGTCCGGACGCTCCCTCGAAGACATCGACGCTATTGGCTTCGCCGTTCGTGCTCATGGCCAAACCGTCCCCGAGAGGGAGAACGCCGTGGACCAACGCACTCGGGACCAGCACCGGAACGACGCGTCCGCTCTCGAGATCGAGCGCAAGCACCCCACCAAATCGGCCGAGATAGAGGCGGCGTGCGCCGGGGTCGACCGCGGCGTAGTCCCAGCGGGCATCCGGCACAGCGATTCGGCTCACGATGGCGTATTGCTGCGGCCGCGCCGTCCCGCCGAGTGCCGTCGCAAGCGCTGCGGCGGCGATCATCACCCCTGTTCGCAAACTGCATTCCCCCGCGCCGAACGTTGCCCGGCGTGTCGCCAAATTTCCAAGCCAACGACCCGACCATATCCAGTTTGTCGACAATCGTCAATCGACAAACGATACTCGACAGGGCGAGCAAGATCAACGTAGGATCGCCTGACCATCATTGGGGGAGGCAGTATGTACGCGGGGATCGAGGACACCGTCTCGGCCGAGGATCGGGCGTCGATCGAGGCTCTTTTGAGCGAGTTTTATTGGCGCCTGGATCATAAGGGTGCTGGCTCGGTCGCTGAATTATTCGCCGAAGGCGGCACGCTCGTGACGCCGCGCGGCACAGTCACCGGCCGGGATCACATTTCACAGTGGTTTATCAATCGCACAACCGAGGGCGAGCGCATCACGCGTCACGGTTGGAGCAATCTCAGGCTGTCGGCGGCGGGCACTGGTCGGGTCGCGGTCGAAGCTCACGTTCGCACGATCGCAACCGCTTCGAGCTCTCGCGGTCAACCCATCGAAGTCATGTTCGGCGACACCATCGACGTGGTGGTGAACAACCCGCGGAGCGGCTGGCTATTCGAGTCGCGCCGGCTCGAGGTGGTGGTGCAGGGCAGAACCTCGATCGGCGCCGGAGGCACATGATGAAACTCGCGACCTTCCAGCAAGCGGAACGCACTGCCCTTGGCATCGTGACCGCAGATGGCCTCATCGATCTGGAGCGCGCCGACGCGCGGCTCCCCCGCTCCATGCGCGCGCTTCTGGAGGCCGGTCCCGAGGCGATTGCGCAGGTGCACCGCTACGCTGCCATCGCGACTGAGCGCCTGCCGTTGACCAGGGTGCGCTTGGCCGCGCCGATCCCCGATCCGCGCAAATTCCTAGGCCTCGGCTTCAGCTACCGCTCCCATGTTGCCGAGATCCGCGAGCACCGCAAGGACATCAAGATTCCAGCGAACCAGGTATGGTTCACCAAGCAGGTATCGTGCGTGAACGGACCGTTCGACGATATCCACAAACCGCCGATCTCGGACATGCTCGACTACGAAGGTGAAATGGCGGTGGTCATCGGCCGGCGCTGCCGCCACGTGAAGCCTTCTCGGGCCCATGAAGTGATCGCGGGCTTCATGGTGTGCAATGACGTGAGCGTCCGCGATTGGCAGCTGCGCGCTCCGACGGCCACTCTCGGCAAGTCGTTCGATACTCACGGACCCACCGGACCCTGGCTCACCCTGGCGGAGGAGATCGGCGATCCCGAACGACTCAGCGTGCGCACGTGGGTGAATGGCGAGCTGCGCCAGAACGGTAACACCAGTGACTTCATTTACACCCTCGGCCAGATGCTCGAGGAACTGACAACCGTGATGACGCTCGAACCAGGCGATATCCTGACGACCGGCTCACCGGGCGGAGTGGGCGCAGCGATGGTCCCGCCACGCTATCTGAAGATCGGCGATTCGATTCGTATCGATATCGAAGGGCTTGGCGCCATCGAGAACAAGGTGGTCGCGGAGCCTGCGCCCGAATCGCTGTGACTTCGGCGCGTCGGGGGCGCTAAATCTTGCCGTCGAGGCGCGCGCGCAGATGATGCTCTATGGTATCGAAATGCCGCCCGAGGGCCGCAACCGCCTTGGCGCGTTGGCGCTCGAGCAACGCACCGATGAAAGGGTCGTGCTCCGCCCAGGATTCGAACGGCGAGTGATCGACAAAACCGCGCAGATTCTGGATACGTATGAGCTGCCTGGAGTTGACCAGGTGCGCGTCCATGACGGGCTGGTTGCCGCTTGCACATACGATCGCGCGATGCACTTCGTTATTGCAATGTACGAAGGCGGCCTTGCTTTTGCCGCCCGCAAGCTTCTTGTGCTTCTTGTGCAGCGATTCGATGCGTGCAAGATCGCCATCGAGGGCGTGCTCGCACGCGAGGCCGATCGCCAGGCACTCGAGCGCCCGCTCCAGCACCATGTGATCGAGCGCGTCCTCGAGCGTGGGGGCAGACACCACGGCCCCACGGTTCGGCAACAACTCCAATAGACCTTCGGTCTCGAGCACGCGCAGCGCCTCACGAAGCGGCGAGCGCGATATTCCGAAGCGCTCACACAGGATACGCTCCTGCAAGCGCAACCCCGGCTTCCAGAGGCCCGCGACGATCTCATCGCGCAGACGCTCCAGAACGCTCGACTGGAGCAACTGTCGCGGTATGTGGCTCGCCGACGTGGAGGTGGGATCTGAGGTGGCCATGTGTCTCTAAATGTGTTGCGCAGGCTAGTGTATATTGTCGACCAAATGCAAAGCCAGCGTTATATCCAGGGAGGCAGCTAGCGATCAGATCAGAAGGGGTTTTCTCAACTGAAATTCGATAGGTCGGGCAGTCGGGCAGAGTGTGTATAATACACACGATGCAAAGTCGCGAGCTGATCAAGCTTT
The DNA here is from genome assembly GCA_050012215.1 of Steroidobacteraceae bacterium. GTDB lineage: Bacteria > Pseudomonadota > Gammaproteobacteria > Steroidobacterales > Steroidobacteraceae > Bog-1198. Next base: position 10,115 of record JBEKHO010000058.1, on the reverse strand, counting down.
TGCAGGCGGATGGCTGGCAACTTCAGCGAACTCGCGGTAGCCACCACCAGTTCGTGCATCCGACGAAGCCGGGCACGATAACGGTGCCACATCCGAAGAAGGATTTAGGTAAGGGCTTAGTGCGGGCATTTCGAAAGCAGGCCGGCCTGAAGTGAGGTTCTATGCGATATCCCATTGCCATTGAAACGGGCGACTCCAAACACGCGTACGGCGTCGTGGTACCTGATTTACCAGGCTGCTTTTCGGCAGGAGATACTTTGGATGAGGCGTTGACCAACGCACGCGAGGCCATCCTCCTTCATTTGGAAGGTCTGCTGGATGACGGCGGATCATTGCCAAAACCGTCTGCCATCGAACAGTTGCGTAGCAAGCGTAGCTATCGCGGCTGGACTTGGGCGATTGTCGATGTCGACATCAGCGAGCTTGGCGACAAGACCGCTAGAATCAACATCACGTTGCCGCAGCGGATTCTTCGTGCAGTAGATGCTCATGCTCGCAAACAGGGTGAGACGCGGTCGGGCTTTCTGGCTCGAGCGGCGCTCGACGCAATGCGAAAACCGGCCTGAACGAAGACGATTCGGCGGTCGCTACTCGTCTTCTTCGGCTGAGGTGAGCCGTCCACAGGAGACGCGGCGCGCCGGCCTCCTCGGCCGACTTTGCTGGCCCCGCAGTCTTCAAGTAATTAAGATCGACCCGCCTTGACTGTAGATGGCGCGAGAGCCGAGGGGTTGCGATGGATTCCGACGAGTATTCAACCAGCCGGGTACCGCCCGACCGCTCGATGCCCTGGTGGAGGATCGCGACCATCAATGTGCTGTTCAGCGTCTCGCTGCCGACGCTGATTACCGGCATGGACCTTGCCAACGAGAGCTCGCAGGCCGTGTTTCTGTCGAGCATCCTGATCGGCTCGGCGATTTTGACGGTGATCGGCATCCTGACCAGCATCGTCGGCTGCCGCGCCCGCTTCTCTTCTTATATGCTCGCGCGCATCGCCTTCGGGGCCAAGGGCTCGATGCTCCTAAACCTCGCCTTCGCGCTCTCGCTGATCGGCTGGTTCGGGGTCAACCTCAATTTGTTCGGCGACTCGATTCAGCGGCTGCTCGAGGCACAGCTCGGCTATCACGGACCCGCGTGGCCTGCGGAGCTCGGCGCCGGGTTTCTCATCACCGGCACGACCCTCGTCGGGCTCAAGGCGATCAATCGCTTGTCAATGTTGATCGTGCCCGTGCTGCTCTTCGTGTGCGCCCTGTTGCTGGTGAAATCGCTGGCGCACGAGTCGGCGGCCGATCTTCTCGCGCGCGCGCCGGCCACGGGGATGTCCTTCGGCGATGCCGTCTCGGCGATCGTCGGCGGCTACATCGTCGGCGCGGTGATCATGCCGGACACCTGCCGCTTCATCGGGCCGGCTTATGGCGCGGTTTGGACCGCGATTCTCACCTATTTCGTGAGCAGTGCGGGCATCATGATCATCGGCGGACTCGCGGCCCTCGCGCTGCATCGAACCGAGATGCTCGACCTCATGCTCGCAATGGGTTTGGGCGCCGCCGCGTTCGCCATCGTGATCGGCGGCAGCTGGCTGCTCAACGCCTTGAACCTCTACAGCGCGGCCTTGAGCGTCGATGCGGCCATCCCGCGCCTCTCGCGCACGACCACCACCGTGGCCTGCGGTACGCTGGGCACGCTCGCGGCGTTTCTCAATATCCTCGACCACTTCCTCACCTTTCTTTTCTACCTCTCGATCGTGTTCGTCCCAGTGGCGAGCATCATCGTCATCGATTTCTACTGGCTGCGGCGCGGCGACTATCTGTTGGGCGACGGCCAAAGTCGCAGCGTCGAGCCGACGGCGCTCGCGGCCTGGGCCGTGGGCGCCGGGATCGCCCTTTTGGGGTCCGCGGGCCTGTTGCGACTGACCGGTGTCGCCGCGCTCGATGCGCTCCTGGTCACGGCGCTCCTGTACGCGCTGCTGCGCTGGCGCTCGCGCAGCCACCGAGCCGCTCCCGCGCGGGTCGATGTCTAAGATCACGCGCATCGATGCGGGCCGGCGGCTTCTCACGCGAGCGTCCGACCCGCTCGAGCGCCGCACCCTACGGCTCGCGCAGCGGCTGCTCCGTCTGCGCGCCCCGATCGTCTGGCTCTGTGCGACAGCCGGCAGCGGCAAGACCCGGCTGCTCGAGCACCTGCGCCCGGCCCTGACCGATCGAGGCTATGGCCTGCTCGACGACCCCACGCCGTCGACTCTCGAGCGCGAGCTCAACAGCGTGACCGAAGGGGTGCCGGGATCGCGCCGCCGGCTGCTGATCGCCTCGCGCCCGACGTCGGCCGCGGCGCTGCTGCTCTTGAAGCGGCGAGCCTACGGGCACGTCGAGGCGCTGGCCGATGCGGAGCTCTTCGTGCGCATCGAAGACACGCGCGCGGGAGAGGAAGGACTTCTGGCCGCGACCGGCGGTTGGCCGTGGCTCGTCGATGCCGCACTCCACGGACGGGAGGCGGCGGTGCGCGCGTTGCTGCCGGAATTTCTGGAACGCGAAGTGCTGCCGGAGCTGTCCGAGGAGGCGCTTGCCGTGCTGCTCGCGGCGGTCTCGATGCCGCTGCCCGCAGGGGCGCTGGAGACACTCGTCGTGCATTGCGGCTTGCTCATGAGCGAGGGCGGCGAGACGCGCGTCGCGGGCGAGTGGGTGCGCTCGGCGCTCTCGAGCCTGCATCGCGGTGCTGCCGCACGTGCGCCAGGCGTGCGCGAGCGGCTCATGAGGTTCTACGCGAGTCTCACCGATCCCGCGCCCGCGATCGCCGCCCTGCTGAGTGTCGGCGATTCGACTGCGGCCTTCGAACTCTTCCGCCGGGCGGGCGGTGCGTACTACGGCTACGCTCACGGCTACCATGCGCTCGAGCGGGTGCTCGCGTTCTTCGGCCCGCAGCTCGAGCAGCGCTCGGAGGACATTTTCCTCGCGCGCCTCTGGATGCTGGTGAAGACCGGCAAGACGCGCGAGGCACTGCTGCGCCTCGAGGCGCGCCATCCGGGGCTACCGGTCGACCTGCGGAGTTTACGGCTATCGCACCGGCCGGAATTGCTGCTCTTGCGTGCCGACATGTCGCTCGATCTCGACGGCACCCCGCCGCTCGAGGTGATCGCGAGCTGGGGGCGCCTGCAGGCCTTCATGGAACCCGGCGACGAGCTCTCGCGCGGACTGCTCTATAACTCGATGGCCATCGGCTATCTGCAGGCGGATGCGCTCACCGAGGCGCGCCAGCTCGCCGAGGAGGCGCTCGTGGCCTACGAAAGTGCGGGGATGCCGTATCTGTCGCATTTCATGCACGTGCATCTGGCGGAAATCGCCCTTCGGCACAGCCGCCTGGCCGAGGCCGCCGGGCACATCGAGCGCGCCGAGAGCCTGCTGCGTGCCTCGGGTCAGGCATTCAATTCCGAATACGCCATCATCGGCTCGCTCAAGTCGCGTCTCGCCTTCGAGCAGGGCCGCTTCGACGATTGCGTGGTGGAGATCCAGCCCCTGCTCGAGGCACTGGTCAGCGGCGACAGCTGGCCGGATCTCCTACCCCGGGTGGCGGCGCCGGTGGCGCTCGCCGCGCTCTGGAGCGGGGGCCTGAAGAGCGCGCTCGAGCAGCTCGATCGGTGCGCGCTCGCCCAGAGCCGACGACACGGCGAGACTGCGAGCCGGCGCCTTGCGCTGATTCGAATCCGGCTGCTGCAGGCGGCCCGCCGGCATGCGGAGGCGGGAACGTTGCTCGAGGAGTACGATCTTTCGACCGATGCACGCCCCTCCGCGGCGCTCGAGATCGAGAGCGGGCTGATTCGGCTGCGTCATGCCTTGGAGCGCGAGAGTTCGCGCGCCGAGCAGGTACGGCTCAGCGCCGCGCTCACGCATCATCCGGCGCTCGAGCCGCGCCAACGCATCTCACTCGCGCTGCTCGAGGCTGCGGCTCGGCATCAAGCGGGAGCCGAGGCCGTGGCGCGGCGGCTTCTGCGTATCGCGCTGCGCGAGGCGCAGGCGCAAGGCCTGCTCGCGGTGCTCATCGAGGACGGCGAGCGCTTGGAGCGGTTGCTGCCGGGTTTCATCGCCGAGCCCGGTCCCGGCAACGCGCGGCTCGCCGCCTTCGCGGCCTCGCTGCTCAAACGATTGAAGGATTTGCCGGCCGCCCCGTTGCGTTCCAAGGATCTCGCCGGCCTGTCGCGCCAGGAGCACCACGTGCTCTCTTACATCGCCGACGGCTACAGCAACAAGCAGGCAGCGCGTGCGCTCGGCCTGTCGGAAAGTACCATCAAGTTTCACCTGCGGAGCCTGTTCAAGAAGCTCGCGGTAGGGTCGCGCGCCGCGCTCGGCGACGCCGCCCGGGCGCGCGGCATCGTCACCTGACCGATTTCGGCAAAAACCTATCCTTCCGGGCTCGCTAGCATCCTTGCAACGTAGGGGGTGCAGATGTTCCGTATCGGGGTGGACGTTGGCGGTACCAATACCGACGCCGTAATCATGGAGCAGCGCGCCATTCGCGCGGTCGTGAAGGTTCCGACCACGCCCGACGTGATGGACGGGCTCATGCAGGCACTTGGCCAGGTGCTCGAAGCGGCTGCACTCGCGCCCGATCAGGTTGGGCTTGTGGTTATCGGCACGACGCAGTTCACCAATGCCGTCATCGAGCGCCGCCACCTGACCAAGACCGCCGTCGTGCGGCTCGCCCTGCCCGCGAACCGTTGCCTGCCGCCGATGGTCGACTGGCCCGAAGATCTTCGCGCGGCGGTCGGCGAGCATATCTTCGAAGCCGCCGGCGGCTTCAACTTCGACGGCACGCCGATTGCGCCGTTGGTGCCGGGGGAGATCGCCCGCATCGGCACCGACATCCGCGCGCGCGGCATCGACTCGATCGCCGTGGTCGGCGTGTTCGCCCCTGTGCGTGATGATGCCGAGCGCGAGGCAGCGCGCATACTCGCCGAGCACTGCCCGGGGGCGGCGATCACCTGCTCGGCCGACATCGGCCAGCTCGGATTTCTCGAACGCGAGAGCGCCAGCATCTTGAATGCCTCGCTGCGCTCGCTCGCCCGGCGCACGGTCGAGTCACTCAAGGACGGGGTCGCGCGCTGCGGGCTGCGCTGTCCGGTGTTTCTGTCGCAGAACGACGGCACCTTGATGGATGCGGCCACCGCCGCGCGTTTTCCGGTGCTCACCTTCGCCAGTGGCCCCACCAACTCGATGCGCGGTGCAGCGTTTCTGTCGGGCCGGTCGGAGGCGATCGTGCTCGACATTGGCGGCACCACCACGGACGTGGGGCTCCTGCAAAAGGGCTTTCCGCGCCAGGCTTCGACCACGGCCGATATCGGGGGCGTGCGCACCAACTTTCGCATGCCCGATGTCTTCAGCATCGGCCTGGGCGGTGGCTCGATGGTGCACGAGAAAGACGGTCGCCCGCACGTCGGGCCCCGCAGCGTCGGCTACGAGCTCACCCGGCGTGCCCGGGTGTTCGGCGGCGACACACTGACCGCCACCGACATCGCGGTGGCCGCGGGACGGGCTCGGATCGGGGATCCAGCGCGGCTCGCCGGACTCGATGCCGGCGTGGTACAGCGCGCCTTGGAGAACATCGAATCGCAGCTCGCGCTCGCCGTCGACCGAACCCGTCTGTCGGCCGAGCCCATCCCCCTGATCGCCGTGGGCGGCGGCAGCATCCTGATGCCGGAGCGCCTGGCGGGCCTCGAAGTGATCCGGCCGCCCTACTTCGCAGCAGCGAACGCCATCGGTGCCGCCATTGCGCAAACCAGCGGCGAGGTCGACCGTATTTATTCCCTCGAGACTCTCACGCGCGAGGCGGCGCTCGCCGCGGCGGAGGCCGAGGCGCGCGCGCAGGCTGCCGCGAGCGGCGCCCTCGAGCACTCGATCGTCGTGACGGAGCGCGAGGATGTGCCGCTCGCGTACCTGCGCGGCAATGCCACGCGCGTGCGGGTCAAGGTCGTCGGCGACCTGCAATTCTGAACAGGAAGGTCATGCGCACCCTCAGCACATCGGACATCGAAGCGCTCGCGATCGGCACCGCGATTTTGGGCACGGGCGGCGGCGGCAATCCCTACATCACCAAGCTCCGTGTGCTCGAGGAGCTCAAGCGCGGCCGGCACGTTCGTCTCCTCGGGCTCGATGAGCTCGAGGACGACGCGCTGGTGCTCTCGATCGGCGGCATCGGAGCGCCGGCCGTGTCGATCGAGAAGCTCGAGGAAGGGACCGAGGGGGTGCGGGCGTTGCGCGCTCTGGAGGAGTTCCTCGGCGCCAAGATCGATGCCCTGATCTCGGCGGAGATCGGCGGCGGCAACGGCCTCGAGCCCATGGTCACCGCGGCGGCGCTCGATCTACCCGTCGTCGATGCCGACGGCATGGGTCGCGCCTTTCCCGAAATGCAAATGACCACGTTCTCCATCTACGGCCACCGCTCCACCCCTGCGGCAGTCTGCGACGAGCACGGCAATGTGGTGCTGTTCCGGCACGCCGTCTCGGAACTCTGGTTCGAGCGGCTGGCCCGCGCCACGGTGGTCTCGATGGGCGGCACCGCGATCGGTGCCGAGGCGCCGATGCGGGGCCGGTACGTCAAACGCGCGGGCGTCCCGGGCACCGTCAGTCAGTCGATCCGTTTGGGCCACCTCGTGCTCGAGGCCAACCGAGCGCACCGTTCAGCCATCCCGGAGATTTGCGCCCAGGAGCACGGCATTCACCTGATCGACGCCAAGATCGTCGACCTGAAGCGCCATCTGCGCGGCGGCTTTTCGGTGGGCACGCTCCAGCTCGAGGGCATCGATGCACATGCGGGCTCGAGTGCGCGCATCGATTTTCAGAACGAGTTCCTGACCTTCGAGCGCGCCGGCCGCATCGAGGTCTGCGTGCCCGACCTCATCGTCATTCTCGACGTGGATTCGGGGCATGCCATCACCACCGATGTGCTGCGCTACGGGCAGCGCGTCGCGGTGCTCGCGCTCCCCTGCCATCCGTTGCTGCGCACGCCCGAGGCCCTCGCGGTCGTCGGACCGCGCGCCTTCGGCCTCGAGAACGTCGAATTCAATCCCTTACCGAGACCCGGAGAGTGAGCCCCATGAGAGTCCTGATCGCGTTTATGGCCGCCGCGCTGTCCTCGACCGCTGTCGTCACCTTCGCCGCCGAGAGCGACTCCTCGAACGAGCTCGGCGAAATCGTCGTGACCGCCGAGAAAACCAGCGAGCCGCTGAGCAAGACGCCCATCAGCATCTCCGCAGTGTCCTCCACCACGCTCCAGGAAGAGCACATCACCAACTACGAAGAGCTGTCGCGTGCGGTGCCGAATCTTTCCTACTCGAGCTCCGGAGGTCCCGGCCAGGCGAATATCGAGATCCGCGGCGTGGCGTCGCAGGCGGGCTCCGCCACCACCGGCATTTACCTCGACGATGTGCCGATCAATATCCTGAACATCTATACCTCCGGCGCGACCGAGCCGCGCTTCTTCGACGTGGATCGCATCGAGGTGCTACGCGGTCCGCAGGGCACGCTCTACGGCGCGAGTTCCATGGGAGGGACCATCCACTTCGTGAGCAACGCCCCCGATCTGCATCAGTTCTCGGGCAGCACTCACAGCTGGGTGAGCGATACTCAGGGCGGCAGCATCAACACTGAGGCGGACTCGAGCGTGAATCTGCCGTTGGTCGACGGGGTGGCGGCTCTGCGCATCGGAGCGCTGCTCGACCACGAGAGCGGCTGGATCGACCGCAACGACGCGGGTACGATCGCCGCCACCAAGATCAACCAGGTGAATACCGCGGTGGTGCGCGCGACCCTCGACTGGCACCCGACCGACGCACTGTCGATAGAGCCGTCGCTGTTCGTCCAGCGAGTGCGCACCGGCGGCCAGGACACGTTCGGGCTCGCCCTTCCGGACTTCGAGTCCCCAACCCTCGTGCCGGAGAAGGAGAGCGATGAGTACGCGATTACGAGCCTCACGGTGAAATACGACTTCGGCTGGTCGGATCTCACCTCGGTGACCGGATACTTCTGGCGCGCCAATGACCGCAAGATCGACGGCACCTATTACGACAGCGCCTACATCGGCGGTTATCTGCAACAAACCGAAGGCTACGGCGGCGAGGAGATCTCCGGCCTGGCCGCGCCGGTTCAGTTCAACACCAACGTGAACCAGATCAACCAGGAAGTCCGCCTTGCGAGCAAGCCCGCAGGTCCGGACGATCACTGGTCATGGCTCGGCGGACTCTATTACTCGCGCGCGCGAACCGGGCTACTCGACAATGAATACATTCCGGGCTTCAACTCGACCTTCGAGTCGCTGTATCACGCGACCCCGCTCGATATCCTGGGCGCCGCCTTCCCGAACGACCTGGTCTACAACGCGTTCACCGAATTCGTGAATACGCAGGAGGCGCTGTTCGGTCAGGCGACCTACCAGATCGTCCCCGGCCTCAAGGTGACGGCGGGTGCGCGCTACGAGAAGGCTAGCGAGGAGCTTTCCTTCAACTCCCTCGGCTATTTCGCGAGCGGTGCGCCCTACTCAGGCTCCACCACGGGCTACAAAACCACGCCCAAAGGAGTCATTTCCTACGAGATCGGCAAGACCATGATCTACGCGTCGGCCGCGGAGGGATTCCGCGACGGCGGCATCAACCGCCCGGTCCCGATCCCGCTGTGCTCCCCCGACCTCGCCACCCTCGGCCTTACCCAGGCTCCGCCCTCGTACAAGGCGGACTCGCTCTGGAGTTACGAGGTGGGAGCCAAGAGCCGTCCGCTCTCGGACCGGCTGTCCGTGTCCGGATCGCTGTTCGACATCCGCTGGAACAACATCCAGACCGACATCATCCTGCCGGCCTGCACCTTCGACATCAAAGACAACATCGGCAGCGCCGAAAACCGGGGCGTCGAGTTCGAGATGACGGGCCGCGCCACCGAGGACTTGAAGATCAATTTGAGCGGCAACTTCACCGATGCGCGCATTACCGAGCCCGTCACGATCCTGGGAGTCGAGCGCGGCGATCACGTGCCCGGCGTTCCCCGTTATCAGTTCTCAACCGCCATCGACTACACGCATCCGGTCTCGGAGAACCTGCGCGGGCGATGGGATCTCAACGGGCAATGGATCGGCCCGAGTCAAGGCACGATCATCCACACGGATCCGGACTTCTCACGGCCGGCCTACTTCGTGATGGGCGGCAATGTCGGCATGCAGTGGCAACATTTCGATCTGTCGCTGTTCGTGACCAACCTGCTCGACCAACACAAGGTATTGCAGCGCCCCAACATCGCGTTGGTCGAATACGGGGTCACGGTGCGGCCGCGGACCGTCGGGCTCGCGGGCAACTATTCCTTCTGAGGACGGGTGAGTCGCCGGAGCCGTGGGCGCTCACGCGCGGCGAGCATTTTGGCTCGCTTGTTTTTCTTTGCTTTGCTTTTTCCCTAAGCTAAATTCAGATGTCCACGTTCTGGCCAAGTTGAAATGTCCGCCTGAACCTCCTTTTGCTGCTTAGACTTCATCCGATCCAGTTCTTGCATGCTCACCGTCACCAGTTGGCGCGTCGCCGATCTCCCAGGAGCCCGTGATAGGGTGCTGGATCGGCGGCAGTTACCGGTTAGCGGACATCTCCACTTAGCTGGATCCGGACATCTCTACTTCGCCTCTATAAATTTTCCTTCGAGTTATCCTTGTGCCTTCTCCGGCATCACCCAAACATCAGAAAGGAATTTCATGGACTCGATTGCGCTGATTGATTTCGCGGCTCGCTATACAGCTGCCTGGTGCAGCCAAAGCGCCGCGAGGGTCGCGTCATTTTTCGCAGAGAAGGGGTCGTTGCCCATTAACGGGGGCGACCCCGCCGTTGGGCGGGCTGCAATTGCCAGCGCCGCGCAGGGGTTTATGACTGCTTTTCCAGACCTAGTGATAAAAATGGATAGCGTCAACATTACGGGCACAGAGATCACTTACCACTGGACGTTGACCGGAACCAACACGGGGCCTGGTGGTACGGGTAGGTTTGTGCGGGTCAGTGGATTCGAGCGGTGGCGCTTCGGGCGCGACGGTCTAATTGCCGAATCGAAAGGGCATTTCGATACGGTCGATTACCAGCGTCAACTGAGCGCGGACGCCAAAAGCCC
>JBEKHO010000057.1:0-25898 GCA_050012215.1 Steroidobacteraceae bacterium | reverse complement strand
TTGCTGCACATGGCCATCGCCTCCAAGCGCAGCTCCGAGCCTCGCTTGACCTGACGCATGAGTTCGCGCAACCGGTCCCAGTCGTAGGGCTTGCCGGTCTGTTGCTCGATGAACACGACCATATCGCGCAGCTGCTTCGCCACATACTGGGAGGTCTCCTCCCACTCCTGACCCTTCAAATAGCCGGCGTCGGGTTTCTGCGCCCAGATCCAAGGCAGCGACACGTTGAAGATCGGAATTTTTTTCCCGAACAGACGCGACGTCATTTCGTCCCACTGCTGCCCGGTGCTGCAGTACGCATAGGCGCTGATGATCATGTCGGGCGCCGGCAATCGGGAAGACAAGTACTTGTCTTCCGCCATGCTCACGAACGGAGCATCCGGTGGCACCGGATTGCGCAGATTGGTGACCGCGCACCCCAAATGCGTGCGCGCGTAAGAACAGAGCTCACGCTGATAACCGCGTTCCTCGGCCGCCTTTTGCGCCGGACCTTCCTGATGGCGCGCGGCCAGCATCGCCGAATAGGCCTCTCCATGCACCCAGCAGATGTCCGCCGCCTGCAGGAAGGGGTTGATGGCGGATCCCTCGTACCAACAAACCAGTTTTCCCTGTTCCTTCGCGCGGAACACCATCTCCCAATACTCGTTCACCAGCTTGCCGCCGAGTTTGGTCGCGGCGAGCTTGTTCGCTTTCTTCACATCGGGCGTTGCCAGAGTTTGCATGTGCGTGTCCTTTACAAGGTTCGAATCAAGGGTTGTCGTTACGCGGCTTGCCGGCGCCTGACGATCTCCACGAAGGTCTCGACCCGGGTGCGCAAGCCCTCCAGCGCCACGCCCTCGTGCTCGGTCTCGATCAGCAGATGGGGCACATTATGGCGCTCGAAAGCCTCCTTCACTTCCGGGTAGTAATACATGTGCGGCTCGCAGAATTTCGCCATGAGTACGATCACGCCCTCGGCGCGTTCCTCTTTGACCGCATTGATCAGGTAGGCATCCCAGTCCACGTTGTTCTGTACGCGGGTCGGGCACGGTACCTTGGTGTTGCGCGCCATGTACCACTCGGCGAGCGCATCGACGGGATCTCCCGTCTCGCGCACGTCGGTCGAGATATAGCGGAACCCATGATAAAGGTCGTCCCCGACGATGGTTGCTCCGCAGGATTCGATCAAATCGAGAATCTCGAGTTTGGGAGCCTGGCAGAAGTGCCCGGACAGATGCAGCCGGACCTCGTCGCCCGCGCGCGCGCCGAGACCCTCGACGTGCTGCACCAGGGGTTCGAGCAACGCGGTGTGCTCGGCCTTGTCCATGATCATGCTGGACTTGACGATGTGCTGCATTTGAAGCGACGTGAGCCCACTGCGGCCTTGCTTGCGCAGCTCGTAGAGCCGCCGGATGAGCTGCCGATTGCGGTTGAAGATACGGATGCTGGCGCGCAGCGCTTCGGGGTCGACCGGATGACCCACCACTTCCTCGAGCTCGCCCTTCAGGCCGGTCAGGCTTTCGACGGCGCGACCATGGGTCCACGGGTCGTTCATCGAGGAGATCAGCTGGTAGAAAATCACCCGGGTATTCGGCAACTGCATGCGGATCGCATCCGCGGCCCCGAGCAGTTGCACGCAGTGATCGCCGAACAGGATCACATCGAGCAGGGCAAAGTCGCCCTTCGCCGCCTGGTCCACCAAGCTGCGGGTGAACCCGCAGTAGAATGGATACAACAGTCCGTGCCCGACGGTGATGGCTTCCTCGGATTCTTGCAAGATCAGCGGCAACGTACCCGCGGCATGTCCGAGTTCGCCTGGAAAGTTCATCGGGAAGGAGCCCACGACCTTGCGGCCGGTGCGCTGTTTCCACGCCGCCGCGTATTCCAGAGGACGGGCGGCCGCAGCCGCGAATGGCGCCAGATAATTCTTCATATTGACTTCCCCGTTGCGCGGCTGAGGGCCCGATGACACGCGCTGCCCAAGGAACTATAGAGAGCCTGGCTCAGTAATGCAAGCTGGCATTATTAATTAATGAATTCTAACCATCTAGAGGCGGCACGAAATATTAAATATATGATTTCATTATATTTTTTACTGAAAATATTAATAAATAATACTCATTAATGATGCAATGCACCCGACTACCCTGTCTTGCGGTGTGCCACTCCCGGCCGTTATCGCAGTGCGCCTCACTACATTCAAGTAGGCTGCATCGGGAGTTCGCCCGATTGGATGGCCTGCAGGATCTTGAACTTCTGCAGCTTGCCGGTTTCGGTGGCGGGAAAAACCGTTGCGAAGCCCCACGAGCGCGGCGTTTTAAAGGCGGCGAGATGGGCGCGGCAGAATTCATGCAGCTCGACCGGTGTGGGAGGCTCGAGCGGGTCTTTGGGAATGATGACCGCCGCGACCTGTTCACCCCAATGCGCGTCCGGAATCCCCACCACCGCGGCGGCGCCCACTTTGGGGTGCTCTAGGAGCAGCAATTCGATCTCGCGCGGATAGACGCTCTCGCCGCCGCGCTTGATGAGGTCACGCAGGCGTCCCGTGATCTTTAGATAGCCGCGCTCGTCCATGGAGCCGAGATCTCCCGAATGCAGCCAACCCTCCGTGTCGATGGTCTTCGCGGTCGCCTCCGGCATCTTGAAGTAGCCGACCATGGCCTGGTAGCCGCGAATGCAAATCTCGCCCGCAGCGCCAATGGGCAGCACCGCGCCACTATCGGGATCGCCGATCTTCACCTCGACGTGCGGCATGGGCTGCCCGATGGTCTGCGCTTGATCGTCGATGGCATCGCCGGGATCGACCGCCGAGATCACCCCCTGCATCTCGGTCTGTCCATAGATATTGCACAGACTGCAACCGAGTTCGCTCCGGGTTCGCAGAATCAGGTCGGCTTCGACCATGGCGGCGCCGGAAACGAGATGGCGCAAGGTGCTCAGGTCATAGTCGCGCCGCTTGGTGCTGGCCAGAACGGATTCGATCATGGTGGGCACCAGCAGCGAATAGGTGCCCCGCTCGCTCGCCACGAGCTGCAAAAAGCTCTCCGCATCCCACCCTGGTGCAAGCACGTGCGTGGCGCGGCGCATGAGCGCACCCACGGCCGCATGGCCCAACGCGCCGATGTGAAACATCGGCATGGGGTTCACGAATACCCCGCCCAACTCCAGGCCGCCGCGCTCCTGTGTGAAATTGGTGACGTTGACGATTCCCCGATGGTGCATCACGACGCCCTTTTGCGCGCCGGTGGTGCCCGAGGTGAACATGATGATGCAGGCATCGAGCGGCTTGAGCGAGGGCAACGCTGCGCGCGATTTGGTGGCCTGCAGGAACTCGGCGAATTGGGAAAAGGGGATCAATTCGCGCAAGGCGGGAAGCTGCGTCCGAACCGCGCTTGCCGTTGCGAACGTATCGTGGCCGCGGTACTCCTCCATGGTGAACAGTCCCGCGGCCCCGGAATTGTCGAGCACATATTGCAGCTCGCGCGCCTTGTATGCCGGGTTGACGGTAACCAGGATGATTCCCGCCAGTGCGCAGCCATAGAGCATCAACTCCCATTCGGGAATGTTCGAAGCCCAAACGGCCACACGCTCGCCGGGCTCGAATCGACCCAACAGCGCGCCCGCCACGCATTCGGCTTCCTGCAGCAATTGCGCATAAGTCCAGCGGCGCCGACGTGACGTATCGGCCGTCCCCTCGACCAGCGCAAGCCGATCGGGAAACTCGTGTGCGGCCGCGCGCAACGCATCTCCCAGCGTGCACTCGAGCAGCGGGCGCGATCGATCCGCCGGCCAGTAAGACCGCGACAAGCGAACAGCGTGAGGGTGCTCGAGATTGTTCATCGTACTTGCACGCTAATTTACTATACGTTAGCGTCTTCTTTGCCGCCAGCGGAGCGAAGCATGGATTTCAGCTTCTCGGACGAGCAAAAGCTCATCGCAGACACGGTACGCGCGTTCGCCGCAAAGGAATTGCTGCCCAAATACGCCTACTGGGATCGGCACGACGAATTTCCGCGGGTGCAGTGGCTGCAAATGGGCGAATTGGGACTGCTCGGCCTGCGCGTCATGCCTGAACACGGCGGTCAGAATCACGACGGCGTCACGGCAGGCATCGTGATGGAGGAAATCGCGCGCGGAGACTTCAATTGCGGCTACGGACTGCTGCTGTGCTGCTTCACCGGCGACATTCTCGAGAAGTTCGCGACTGCCTCCGTCAAGGACTCGTGGCTTCCACCCATGGCGAGAGGCGAAAAAGTCATCTGCACGGCGCTGACCGAACCGCATTGCGGATCCGATGCTTCCGCCATCAGGACGCGTGCTGTGCGCACGCAGCGCGGCTACGTTCTCAACGGGGAAAAGTCCGCGATCACACTGCTCATGGTGGGCGCGGCGGCCGTGGTATTCGCCAAGACCGATCCCTCGGCCGGGGCGAAAGGCATATCCGCCTTTTTGGTGCCGCTCGACCGGCCGGGCATCAGCCGCCATCCGTATTCCGATCTCGGCGCCCGAGGCATCGTCCGCGGTTCGCTGTTCCTCGACGGCGTGGAGATCCCGCATGACCATCTGATTGGAAAGGAAGGTGAGGGCTTCACCCAAGTCATGCAGGCATTCGACCTCACACGCGCTCTCATCGGCCTCATGTGTCTCGGAGCCGCGCAGGTCACCGTGGAGGAGACCGTCGACTACCTCAAGCGACGTAGCGCTTTCGGCAAAGCACTCTCTTCGTATCAAGGAGTGACATTTCCGCTCGCCGAAGCCGCAGCAAAGCTGCAGATGGCGCGCTGGCTGTGCTATCGCACGCTGTGGCTTCGCGACCAAGGACTGCCGCACACCATGGAGGCCGCCATGTGCAAGATGCAGGCGCCGGAGATTTCCACTGCCGTGATCCACGAGTGCCTCATCCTGCACGGACACTACGGATACACCAAAGATTTCGCGGTCGAACAGCGCTTGCGCGATGTCATCGGCCAGGAGATCGCAGACGGCACGCCGCAAATTCAGAAAATAATCGTTGCGCGGCACCTGTTCGGGCGCGACACCAAGGGCCTATAGCGCTCCCACGAACGCAGCCACATCGAAGACATCCTGCTCGGTGAGCGCCGACGGATACAATTTCGGCATCACCAGGGCACTGCCGGTCCGCGCCACCGGGTTCATGATCCAAGCGGAAAGCTCGGGCGGGGACAAGCGCTGGCCAATGGCTTTCAGCGACGGACCCGTGAGGCCCTCGCCGCGGCCACCATGACAGGCCGCGCAATTTCGCGCAAACAACTGGGCGCCGCGTGCCGCATCGCTCGCACCGATGCGCAGCCCCGCCGGCTCGCCGGAAGCGACGGCCGCATTCGCGGCTCCGCCCAGGCGAAAGATGACGATGCTGGGCAGTCCGGACTCGCCCCACACCAGACGGGAGACATTGCCCGATGTGGCGGCAATGTATTGAGTCTCGCCGATCTGGTAGGTGATGACGCCGCCGGCGACGGCGCCGCCGGTGGCGTACTTGAAGACCACTCTGCCGTCATTGCTGTCCAATGCGTACACGTTGCCGCTCATGTCGCCCGCAAAAACCACCCCGCCTGCCGTGGGCGTGATGCCGGAAACCACCGGAGCCGCGGCGTGGAAACGCCAACGCACGCTGCCGGAGGCGGCATCGACCGAGGTGATCCAGCCGCTCGGCGGCGGATCGGACACGAATTTGAAGGTGCCGCCCATGAACATTTCGCCGGGCTTGAATTGCGACTTCTCGTTCTTCCTCACGTCGGCGCACCAGTCGACGGCACCCACCACGATCGCGTGGTGGGGCGCATCGAATGCCGGACCATTCCACTCCACGCCGCCGACGACGCTCGGGCAGGTGCGGAGGAATTGAGTGGTGACCGGACGATCTTGATTGAGGACCGTGGTGACCGCGACCTTGAATTTCAGTTTGTGGGTGCGTCGATCGAGAACCGACAGATAGCCGTCCTTGGACCCCAGAGCGATCGCAGGTGTGCCATCGCCCAAATTGAATAGCATGGGTGCGGCACCCAGGTCATAGTCCTTGTCATCGCGGCTCGCGAGTTGATACCACCATTTCAGACGACCCGTACGGGCATCGAGCACCAACACCGAATTGGTGAAGAGATTGGCTCCGGCGCGTGGTTTGGCATCGAAATCGGCGCCCGGGTTGCCCACCGGGACGAACAACTCGCCGCTTTCGGGATCGAGCGTGAAGGTCGACCAGGTTCCGCCGCCGCCGGTTTGTGCCGAATCCCCGGCCCAGGTGTCCGCGCCGAACTCTCCCGGTGCCGGGATGGTGTTGAATTGCCACAACTGACGGCCGCTTGCGGCGTCGAAGGCAAACATACGCCCGCGCACGCCGAAATCACCACCGGCGATGCCGATGAACACCATGCCGTTCCATGCGAGAGGCGCGGCCGCCAGCGATTCACCGCGGGTGGAATCGCATGGCTTGATTTTCCACAGCAGCGAACCTGTCTTGGCGTCGAGCGCCAGCAGGCGGCAATCGGTCGTGCCGCGAAAAATATGCCCGTCGGCGAACGCGAGGCCGCGCACTACCGGCAGCGGCTCGGGGCCTTCGGGCGTATAGACGCTCTTCCATGCCACGCTGCAGTCGGCGGGATCGAGCGCCACCGTGGCGTCTCGGGCGGTGAGATAGATCAGGCCGTCGACCAACACCAGTCCGGATTGAAAACTGCCCCCCGTATCCACGCGAACGCGGCAAACTTCCCCGAGGAGCGCGGCGTTCTGCGGGGTGATCTGGCCGAGCGGAGCGAAGCGATCGCCGGCGTAGTTTAAGTTCACGGTCGGCCAGGGCGTCACTTCCGCGGCAAGTCCGCCGCCCGGCGCCGCCAACCAGGCCCCCCAAAGCAAGCCGATCACCCTGAGCAGACGCCGCATCATTCCTGTCCTCGGTGTGACGTGACCATGCCGGCTACTTTGCCGCGTACTGTTCCTCGCCCGCCGGACGGTACAAGGCGGCATAAACGTGCGGGTCGAGGGCGGCGCTGATGTGCATGCCACCGTCGGCCACCGTCTTGGTCAACGCCTCGACCGCCGCTTCCGGGTTGTCGCTGTCGATGGTGTAGATCACGCAATAGCTCCAATGCGAAACGTCGTTGATCTTGCTGGCGAAACGGAAGCGCTGTGCGGAAATGAAGCCCGGCACATTGAGCACGTCGCGCAAGTGCTGATGCTCGTACCAGATGTTGTACTCCGCTTCTTTTCCCGCCGCGGGATCACTCAATACGATGAACTTGCTCAGCATCGCTTACCCCTAGTCGAAGGCCACATTGTGTCGTCCCTTGGTCTGCAGCATGGCGCGCGCTTCGTCGGGCGCCGCGATCTCCAGGCTGAGTTCCTCCAGAATGCGGCGGATCTTGGCCACCTGCTCCGCATTGGAGTGCGCCAATTTCCCGCGGCCCGCGTAGAGGCTGTCTTCGAGACCCACGCGCACGCTCCCGCCGAGGATGGCGCTCAGGGTGGTAAAGGCCATTTGATGGCGCCCGGCCGCGAGCACCGAGAGGTAATAATCGTTGCCGAACAGCCGGTCGGCGGTCGCCTTCAGATGCATGAGATTCTCCGGATCCGCGCCCATGCCGCCGAGAATGCCGAAAACGCCCTGCACGAAGAACGGGGGCTTTGCGAGCCCGCGGTCGGCGAAATGCGCGAGATTGTACAAGTGACCGATGTCGTAGCACTCGAACTCGAAGCGGGTGCCGTTGTCGCCCATCTCCTTCAACCCACGCTCGATCTGCGCAAAGGTATTCGACAGGATGAGATCCTTGGTCATCTCCAGATAGGGCTTTTCCCATTCGTGCAGGAAGGTTCCGATCTTGCCTGCGGCGCCCGAAATGTTGAAGTTGAGCGAGCCCATGTTCATCGATGCGATTTCAGGCTGCGCCCACAGCGCCGGGGCCAAACGCTGATCCAAGGTCATGCCAAGGCCGCCGCCGGTGGTGATATTGATGATCGCGTCCGATTCGTGCTTGATGCGCGGCAGGAATTGCGCGAACAACTTGGGATCCTGACTCGGTTTGCCGTTCTGCGGTTCTCGCGCGTGCAGGTGCACCATGGCCGCTCCGGCTTCGGCCGCGGCGATCGCCTCATCGGCGATTTGCTTTGGCGTGATCGGCAGGTGGGGCGACATGGTCGGGGTGTGGATCGACCCCGTAACGGCGCAGGTGATGATTACCTTCCGCGCTTGGCGCATGACCTCATCCCGCCGATTGGCTCATGCGCCGTACTTGGAGTTGAGCAGCGCCGTGTCGTAGTACTCTTCGAAAGACTTTACCTTTCCGTCGACGAAGCGCCACACCTGCACATAGCGGCCGGTATAGGCGAGGTGCTTGTTGCCCCAAGTCTTGCCGGCCTGCACGTCGATCTTGCTGTGCGAGCGGGTGACGATGACATTCGGATCCTCGCCGGGAATGAATTCGTCCACGAACCAATCGAAGCGGCCTTTCATCTCATCGAATATCGGGTCCCAGAAGCCTTTCACGGCGCTCCAGCCCGCGTGCACCCCAACCTGGCAAACGGCGATGTCGCCGCTGACGAAGGGTGTGACCACTTCCGGGGAGTCCTTGACCCAAAGCGAATAGAACCGCGCTTTGTCCTTCAAGTAGAGCGAGAAGAACTCGACGATGGTCTCCATGTTGCGCTTCGCCACCTCGCTCTTGGAGGAAATGGGCGCATACAGCGTGACGCCATTGACGATCGTTTCCATGAGAATGTCCTAGGGTTTGACGTGCGAAGGCAGCGCGTCGAGGATCACCGTCTTGTTCTCGAGGTAGGGACGCAGGCCGTCCACTCCGCCCTCGCGGCCAACTCCCGACTGCTTGAATCCACCGAAGCCGATGCGCATGTCGCTGCGGAACACGTTGTGACCGACCGTGCCCGACCGCAGCTGGCGCGCCGCGGCGTAGGCCCGATCCGGATCGTTGGTGAACACGCTGTTGTTGAGTCCGTAAATGGTATCGTTGGCGAGCTCGATGGCGTGTGCCTCGTTCTTGGCCGGGATGACGCAAAGCACCGGACCGAAGACCTCGTCGCGCGCGATCGTGGATTGATTGTCGACGTTGCCAAACACCGTGGGCTCGAAGAAAAAGCCGCGGTCGAGGTGCGCCGGGCGGTGCCCGCCGCTCGCCAGGGTGACCCCATCGCTCACCGCCTGCGAAACAAACTGCTCCACCCGATCTCTCTGCCGTCGCATGGCGAGCGGGCCCATCCCGGTTCCGGAGTCGAACGGATCGCCGATTTTCACGGCTTTGAACGTGGCGCCGAGCGCCTCGACCATACGATCGTGCCGTTCCCGCGTGACGATCACCCGGGAGAGTGCGGAACAGACTTGCCCACTGAGAAAACAGCTGTAGCCTGCAATCGACTTTGCCGCGACATCCACATCGTAATCGTCGAGAACCACCGCGGCAGACTTTCCACCCAGCTCGAGCGTAAAGCGCGCCACGCGCTCGGTGCACAGGGCCGCAATGCGCTTGCCGGCCACGCTCGATCCGGTGAAGGCGATCTTGTCGACACCGGGATGGCGGACCAGCCGCTCGGACGGTCCGCGATCCGCCGTGACCACATTCAGCACCCCCGGCGGCAAACCAATGGCTTCGGCGATTTCCGCCATGATGTAGCCCGACGCCGGCGCCTCGGGTGAAGACTTGAGCACCACGGTACAGCCGGCGAGCAGCGCCGGCGCAATGTTGTACGCCATGATGTTGATGGGAGCGTTCCACGGAATGATGGCGCCCACCACGCCCACCGGCTCGCGCACCAGCAGCGCAACCCGTCCGCCGCCGGGCGGATGATCGAACCGCTCCTCGAACGGGAAGGTATCGGCCAGGCTCGCGTAGTAGTCGTACACGGCGCCGACGGTGCCCGCGAAAGCTTGCGCCACCGCATGCACCACACCCATCTCGTTGGGCCAGACAGCCGCGACGTCCGCCGCACGTTCATTGAGCTTCTGCCCCATGGCACGCAGATAGTCCGCGCGCTGCGCGTGCGTCATCCGTGGCCAGGGACCCCGGTCGAACGCTTCCCGCGCCGCCGCCACGGCGCGATCGATGTCTGCCTCCTTGGCGTCGGCAACGCGCATGTAAATTTGCTCCGTCGCCGGGGCGATCACCGTGATCTGATCGGCGGACGAAGGTTTCACCCAGCCGCCGCCGATGAACAGGCTCTCCGGACGGCGGACTATTTCTGCAACGGATCGCGCGATCATGTTTGTCCCTCCATCGGCAGCGCAGGTCGCACCATCAGAACTTCACGCCAGCCTCGGCGCCGAAGGTCGCAGGCGGCGCCATGGAGCCGTAGATCGGATAACCCCATAGGGCCACGGTGAGAATCTTGCTCGTGGCAACCAATTGGTTGGTGACGTTCTTGCCCCACAGCGAGGCGTACCATTTGCCATTCGGGCTGTCGTAGCGCAGCAGCGCATTGAGCCGCGTGTTGGCCGCCTGGCTGAGCGCCTCTGCGTTGAACTCTGAGAAGTAGATTCGCGACGCATATTCTGCATCCAAACGCGCCGTGATCGTGGCGCCGTTCGTCACTGGGAACGCATACGAAGGACCGAGATCGGCTGTAACCTTTGATGCGCCCGGCAACAGATTCCCGGCCAGATTCTGCGGCACCGGATTCGCCGACGTATCGAGCGGATTGACCGAGTTGAAGTTGGTGAACGTCGCATCCAGATAGGTCACGTTGCCCTCGATCGTGAACTGATTCGTGACCTTGGCGCGCGTCGAGAGCTCGATGCCCTTGTTCTTCGCAGAGGCCGCATTCACCGTGAGGGTGCCAAGGCCGATGATTTTGTTCACCTGAAGATCGGTGTAATTGTAGTAGAACACCGCGCCGGTCAGCTCGAGGCGTTTATCCAGGAACAACCCCTTGAGGCCTGTCTCGTACGCCCAGATCTTTTCTGGATCGATCGGCGGATTCACCTGTCCCACGTCGAAAGTACCGCTCTTGAATCCGTTGGTCGCCGAGGCATACCACAACACATCCTTTGCCAGATCGTACTCCACACCGACCTTGGGGTTGAACGCGCTCCAGGTCTTGCGTTGATCGATGGGTTGCGGAACCGGCGGAATCCCCGCGAAGAAGCCGGTGGACGCTCGCGTCTCATCGCTGAAACGTCCGCCGAGAGTGACGCGGAATGCCGGTGTGAAGGAATAGGTGCCTTGCGCATACGCCGCGTAGGCGTTGATCGGCATTTGCCCCGATTGTTCATACAGCGGGACGCCAGGACCAAACACGCCTGTGAACTGAGGAAAGGGGACCGGCACGAAATTCTTCAAATCCTCATGGAAATAATCGAGGCCGAAGATCGCATTCCAACGATCAGTGTTATAGGACAGATATAACGATTCGCTGAGCTGCCGATCCCATTCGTTATAGCCGCAATCGCCGAGGCCCGCCGAGGTCCCGTCGCAGTCCTCGGCATTATGCCGGTCGAAATGACGCCAGCCGGTGATCGAATTCAAGGACCAGTTATCGTTCAAATCGACCTTCACAATTCCCGTCTCTGCCACGCCTGTCCTGGTATTGGTGATCCCCGTTAGGTTGGTCGCCACGTTCTGCGAATTGATCACCGCGATGCCGGGCGGAATCGGACCGTTGGCATGCAGACCGGCCAGCGTGTTCCCCGGATACGCTCCAAAGTCCGCCACGTAGTAGTCATTGTCGGCTTCGTGGGTGAATTCGGTGATTAGCTTGACGTCTACCTTGTCAGAGGGCTTGTACTCCAGGGTGAAGCGCGCATTTTGCCGATTCGCATCGTTGATCGGATGGTGCGACCCGTAGTCATAGCCGTA
The DNA here is from genome assembly GCA_050012215.1 of Steroidobacteraceae bacterium. Taxonomy (GTDB): domain Bacteria; phylum Pseudomonadota; class Gammaproteobacteria; order Steroidobacterales; family Steroidobacteraceae; genus Bog-1198. Next base: position 14,106 of record JBEKHO010000057.1, on the reverse strand, counting down.
GCCGCTGTGGTTCAAGAAATCGAAGGCCACGCGGCCGAGCAGCGTGCCATCCGAATTGAGCGCACCGCTCAACGCGCCTTGGGTGCGATGCAAGTCGTAGTTGCCGATGGTCTCATCGATATAGCCGCTGAATTCCTGGGTCGGCGCATTGGTCACGAGATTCACGGCACCGGCCGTGGCATTTCGGCCGTACAAAGTGCCTTGCGGGCCGCGCAAGACTTCGACGCGCTCCACGTCGTAGAAAGAGCCGAGCTGTGCCGCCGGCCGGGCGACGTACACGCCGTCCACGTAGAACGCCGAACTCGGGTCGGCGCCCGACGCGAACGAAGTCAGACCGATGCCGCGGATGAACAGGCGGTTGCCGCCGAACTGGTCGCCGTCCTGTACGCCCGGAGAGACGGATTGCAGGTCATTGAATGCCTGGACCTGATGTTCGGACAGCGCCGAGGCATCCAGTGCCGTGATCGACAGGGGCGTATCAATGGCGCGCTGCTCGCGCTTCTGAGCGGTGACAATGATTTCGTCGAGTTGCCCCGTCTGCGCCGATCCGGGTGTGGCGGTCGGCCCCGCAGTCGAGCCCGCCTGGTCGGCGGCCATGGCGAACGTCGGGATTGCGATGGCGGCGCAGGCTATCGCCAGGGCGGACGCGCCAACGTGCGTGAATTTGAGAGACCTCGTGCGCTGCGATGCCATTTAGAAACCCCCGTAGAAATCGTTGTTCTATTCCCGGCGGGTTTCAGCATCCGCAGCCAGCGGATTTCGCCACCTCCGAGGCGTCCCCCCGCGTTGCGCCAATGCGTCGTGCGGTCCGTGCCATCGGGCACCGCCATTTCGCTCGGCAGTCGCGGAGGCGACTACCTCGCGACAGTACTACGGTACCATTCGACATGCAAGCGTACTATCTGGATGTAATCCAATCTCAGACGGTGGGCGAAAGGGCTCAGTAGCGGCCTAAAAGTGAGCTAACGAGGCAACTTGCGTATTTGCAGGGCCAGTTATTCCGTACGGAACCGTACGACATTCCTGGGCCACGCGGCATTTACCTAAACGAGGTGTGGGTTCCACGGACGGGCGCTGCTATCCACAGGCAACCGCCTATTTCGCCCGGGCTGCCAACCGTTCCAGGTCAACCGTGGCTTTTTCGAGACGCGCCGCCACTTCCTGCAACCTACCGGGCGCTGGGTCTGTTTCGGCCGTCATGCCACGCATGATGACGGTGGCAATACCGTCAGCTACCTCGTCGATTGCAAAATCACCCTCCCCACGCAAGAACTTCCAGGTGGAGTGCTCGATGCAGCCGAATACCATGTCGCGCAGCAGGGCCGGGGATACGTCGGAGCGAAATTCTCCCGACGCGACGGCGGATTCGAACACTTCCGACACCTCCGCGGTAAAGCGCCGATTCAGTTTGAAGGAGCGGGTATGCCGGTAGTCCGGATCTCGTCGGATCTCGAGCAGCATATAGCGGCTCAAGGCGGGTTGACTGCGGATCGCCTGCAGGGCCCGCCAAGTCAGATGCCGCAGCCGATTCCAGGTGCCGCGGATCGATGTCAGATTGGAATCGGAGGACAGGACCTCCTCGAACCAATCGTCGACCACCTTGGTGAGCAGGTCGCGCTTGTTCTCGAAGTAGCGGTAAAGCGTGCCCTCGACGATGCCGGCTCGATCGGCGATTTCAGACATGAGCGCGTTCTCATAGCCCCGCTCGGCGATCACCTGGCGCGCGGCCGCCATGATATCGGCCACCCGCCGCTCCTGCGGCAGACGCACAGAGGCTCGCCGGGCCGGCTTAATGATTGCCATGGATCGGGGCTTCCATCCTCAGTAAACAGTTATTCTACAACGCTTCAAGGTATCGACAGGGGAGTACCCGCGATGAACAAGCGGGTGAGATACGAGGTCTTTATCTGCCAGAGGCCGCCGAGCTTTTCATAGGTCTCGTGATAATGGCCGAATCCATTGAGCATCAGTTCGCCCGACGGCAACCTCAAGATATCCTCCATGGGCACGATGCCGCGTGCGGTATTCGCCGAGATCACGTCGATCTCCGGCGTATGCCCGTGATGAACGGTGATCAGGCTCTCCACTGCGCCGCGAATCATCGCCACGATGGCTGCACGACCGCGAAAAACCCGCTCCTCGCCGCCCAGCGGCGGCGTGAAATCGCCAGTGGCAGGCTGGCGCACGCTATTGACCGCGCGCAAATCGAAAACCGCGTCGACTGCAAAGACGCTGTTGAGACCCTCCCAGTTCTTGGTGTCCAGCTCTCGAAAATAGCGCGCCTTGAGCTGCTTGATATCTTCGATTGCGGCCAGCTTGTCCAACACGCCGAGCAACGCCCACCTCCAGCAATCAACCTTTCCCCGTCAAACTTTGACCAGGACGTCATCGCCGTCGATGCGCACTTCGTAGCGCACCAGGGTCAGATCCGGGTCGTCGTCGCACTCGCCGGTGCGCAGGCTGAAATTGTAGCCGTGCCAGGCGCACGACAACGATTCCCCATCGAGCACCGCATCGCGTAGCGGGCCGCCCGCATGCGGGCAGATCGCCGGTGTCGCGATGAAAGAGCCGGCCCACTTGAAAACCACCACGCGTTTCCCATTGACGGACGCGCAAAAGCGGTCGCCCCCGGAAAAAGCGCTCAAGGAGCCGGCGCGATAAAAGCCCTCCGACCCGCTCATCGGACCTTGAACCGCACGGGCAGAGTCTTTGGTCCGCGCGCGAAATAGGTGTCGGTCCACACGATATCGTCGTTCAGAGGCATCAATTCGGAGAAGCGCTGCAGCAGCAGCGTCACCGCAATCTTCGACTCCAGGCGCGACAAGTATTGCCCCAGACAATAGTGCGGGCCGTAGCCGAAGGAAATGATCTCCTTCGGGTTTCGGTTCAAATCGAACGACTCGGAGTTTTCGAACTTGCGGGGATCGCGATTCGCCGAACCCAGCAGGGACAGTACCAACGCGCCCTCGGGTATGGTGGTCCCGGCCAGTTCGGTATCGCACATGGTATGCCGGAACAGCATCTGAACCGGGCTGTCGAAACGCAACACTTCCTCGATCAATAGCGGGATTTTCTCGGGATTTGCCCGTACCGCGGCTTCCACGCCCGGCTGCGCCCTGAACATGGAGCAGGTGATACCGAGCAGGTTGGCGGTGGTCTCGACGCCGCCCAGCAGCAGCAATATCCCGAGGTTCAATACCTCGATGCGCGACATGCGCTGGCCGTTCACTTCCGCATGGATGAAACCGCTCATCAGGTCGTTGCCTGGCTCCTTGCTCCGGCGGTCATAGATCTCCTCGAAGTACGCGCGCGTCGACTTCGAGCTGCGCTCGATCTGTGCCAGCCGCTCGGGAGGAAAGGCGGCACGCCCGGCCGCGGACAATAGATCGTCCACCCAGTGCTTGAAATCGGCCCGCCGCTCGACATCGACGCCCAACACCTCGCTGATGACCGTCGCCGGAAACAGCCCGGAGAACTCGGCGACGAAGTCGAACTCGCCCTCCTTCCCATACTTGCGGACGATGTCCTCGATCATCTCGCTCGCAATGCGCGTCACCTGGTCCTGCAACAAATTGACCCGGCTCGGCACGAAGATCTTCGCGGCGAGCTTGCGGATTGGAACGTGTTCAGGCGGGTCCAGGGAGATGATCGGCTGCTCTTCCGGTACCGGGTCATATTCGCCCAGCAGTGCCGGCCAGAACTTGGACGAGGAAAAGGTCTTCGGCTCGGTCAACGTCTTCACGACGTCGTCCCAGCGCGATACCGCGTATCCCTGCAGCGACGGAATGAACTTGACGGGAGCCTCGTCCCGCAGCACCGCGTAATACGGGTACGGATTACGCGTGATCGCCGGAATCAACGGATCATAAGTCTGCATGCCACCCCCCAAAAGAAAATCACCTATGCAGCGTGCATCTGCGTGCCGCTGCGCCTCATATCACCGCGGTACTTGGCGGCGCCACCACGATCTCCGTCCCCTGACCGGCGGCGGTCGAAGTTCCAGTACTCTTGCAGGCGGGCCCGCAGGCCCGCGCCGTATCCATCGCCGAGTTCACGTCGCGATCCTCTTCGTCGATGACCCGCGAACGCTTGGCAGCCATGCGGATCTCATCGAGCGCGAACAAGGCCGCCCCGAGCGCGCCGGCGATCTGCGGGTCAGGCGGCAGCACCAATTTCTGGCCCACCGCGGTCTCGATGTGATGGACCGCAGCGACGTTCTTGGCGACGCCCCCCGTCATCACGATCGGCGTACGCTTACCGACGCGGCCGACCAACCCCGCGGTGCGGGCGGCGATCGCTGCGTGCACCGCCCCCAGAACATCGGCCTTACCATTACCCTCGGCCAGCAGCGAAATGACTTCCGTCTCGGCGAATGTGGCGCACATGCTGGAAATCTTGAGCGATTTCGTCGCCTGCATGGCCAACGGACCCATCTGCGGCAGCTTGATATCCACGGCGCGCGCCAACACCTCGAGAAACTTGCCCGTGCCCGCCGCACAGCGATCGTTCATGGCGAACGTCTCGACCAGGCCGTTGGAGTCCACCGCGATCACTTTGCTGTCCTGGCCGCCGATATCGATCACCAGACGGGCATTCGGGACCAACGCCACCGCGCCGCGCGCGTGACAGGTGATCTCGGTGTACGACTTCTGCGAGACGTCGAGCATGCGACGGCCATATCCGGTGGTCACGGTGAAGCCGACGTCTTGCTGCGTGATTCCGACCTGGCTGAGCGCGCCCGCGATCGAGGCCTTCACCCCTTCGTCGCTGACCGCCCCCATGCTTTCGATGCAGGAGGCCACCACGGTTCCGTCCCCGTCGAGAATGATGGTCTTGGCTGTGGTCGAGCCGAAGTCGATGCCCATTGCATAGGTGGTCATACCGCTCTCCTCGTGAACGTGTGCGTGGGCTCACGCACTCTTGGCAAAATAATTCCTGCGCGAATCCATCGATTCGAGCATCGCCTCCAGGCGCGTGTTGAGGAGCTCGTCCTTGTAGAACGACTCGTCGACCACGTCGCCCTCGAATGTCATTGCCTGCCTGCCGTGCTTCTTGGCGGAATCCGCGATCTGGAATTGCGAGTTGGTCATGCCGCGGCAGGTGCGCGAGGCATGCAGCACCACGCCGTCGATGTCGAACTTGTCGCAGACCCGGTCTATTTCGCCGATCATGATCGGTGCCCCGTGGTTGTTCGGGCAGATGAGATAATTCTGCGCCATGCCCATGATGGGATCGGCCAGATCGATCAGCTGAGGTTCCTGCCAGAATGACATGTGGGTATACCGGCCGGCGACCACCGAGGCGTTGACCGCCGCAAACTTCTCCGCGAGCCAGCCGATTTTGTTCCAGTTCATCATGCCGTCGAAAAACAGCCGGTACTTCTCATTCGGCACCGCGCCCACCCCCTGCGCGATGCGCTCCTGAATCTCCGCCTTGACCAGCTCGAAATAATCCACGATGCGCTGGGTGCCGGGCAGGAAGTTCACGTGCGCGATACTGACGATCCAGTCGAAATAGCTCGCCGGCGACGGTTTGGCCGTGCACAGGTCCATGGCTTCCATGCGAAGCTCCGCCGACTTCTTGATGTACGACATCACCTCGCTCAGGCGGTCGTATTCGAACTTTCGACCGGTATGCTCCTCCAGAAACGCGGCGAGCTCGCGCAGCTGCCTCGCGACGTACTTGGAGCGCTCCTCCCATTCCGATCCGCGCAGGTAGCCCGCATCCGCCCGGCCGCCCCACAACAAGGGGATGGACAGATTGAAGATCGGAATTTTCTTGCCGAAAAGCCGGAAGATCTGCTGGTCCCATTGCTGGCCTGAGCTGCAATACGGGTACGCATTGACCAACATGTCGGGCGGCGGGAGCTTGCTCGTGGTGAGCGCGCGCGCATCCGTCGGGTCCACCGCTGCCTTGTCGATGGCAGCGCGAAGATCCAGCAGTGCTGATCCGATGTGGGTGCGCGCGTAGGAACAGAGCTCCCGCACGTAGCCGCGATCCTCGCCCGCCTTTTGCGCCGGCAGCTCGCCGTGCTTGGCCGCGAGATAGGCCGACCATGCCTCGCCATGCACCCAGGCCAGATCCATGGTTTGGAACATGGGCGGGATGTAGGTGCCGTTGTACCAGACCACCTTGCGGCCATCGTCCTTGGCATTGAACAAATCCGACCAATAGTCGTGGACGATCTGACCACCCACTTTGGTGGCGGCCAGCCGATTGGCGGTCTTTTTGGCGGGCGGCATCACGTTGGGCCGAGCGGGTGTGTCGATGGATTGCATGGGTGGCCTCGCTATGAATTCGGTCGGTCGGCGATCAGGCGGCGGCGCGCCGTTTGATGATTTCCAAAAAGGTTTCGATGCGCGTCTTGAACTGTTCCAGCGGCATCGATTCGTGCTCAGTCTCGACCAGCAAGTGGGAGATGCCGTGCTTTTCGAAGGCTTCCTTGATTTCGGGATAATAGTACATATGCGGCTCACAGAACTTCGCCATCAGGATGATGACGCCTTGGGCCTTGCACTTGTTCACCGCCTGTACCAGGAATGCGTCCCAGTCAGCACCCGCATCGGAACGAGTCGGACAGGGAACCTTGCGGTTGCGGGTGAGGTACCACGCTGCGAGCGCTTCGATCGGATCTCCCGTCTCCTCGACGTCCGAAGCGATATAGCGATAGCCGTGGTACAGGTCGTCGCCCACGACCACCGCCCCGCAATTCTCGATCAGATCGAGCAGCGCGAGCTTCGGGGGCTGACACAGATGCCCCGACAAGTAGATGGGTACACCGCCAACCCTCGGGGCCGGCTTGGCGGCGATTTCGCCGAGAAGCTGTTCGAGGAGGGCGGTATGGGTTTCTTTGTCCATCACCATGCTCGACTTCACGATGTGCTGCAGCTGCGCCGAAGAGAGGGCGAGCTTGCCAGCGCGGCGCATATCGTAAAGGCGGCGGATCAGCACACGGTTGCGATTGAAGATCTTGATGCTGGCGGTGAGCGACTCCGCCGTGATGGCCGTGCCGATGACTTCCTCCAGTTCACGCTGCAGCTGCCGAAAGGTCTCCCGTGCCTGCTCCATGGCCCAAGGAGCGTTCATGGAAGAAATGAGTTGATTGAAGAGAATGCGGGTTTCGGGCCTGTTGCAGCGGATTGCATCGGCGGCGCCGAGCAGCTGTACGCAGTGATCGCCAAACATGATGGCGTCGAGAAAATCGTACTCACCCTTCATTGCCTGATCGACGATGCTGCGCGTGTAGCCGCAGTAAAACGGGAACATGCTGCTCAATCCCGCCGTGATCGGCTCATCGCCCTCTTGCAGCAGCAAAGGCAGTGCGCCGGCGGCGTGCGCCAGTTCGCCCGGGAAATGCATGGGAAATGAGCCAATTACGCGCCGGCCGGTTTGCGCCTTCCATTGGCGTGCGCCCTCCAGCGGGTGCTGCGCGGCCTGCTCGAAGCGTGAAATCAACTGCTCCAAGGCTCGATCTCCTTAGTGCCCGCTCAACCGGGATGAAGCCCGCGACATCGTTTGAGTGACTCTGTGCTGGACTTTAATGAACCACACTCCTTAAGTCAACCATTGACGGAATCCGATTCTACTGAAAATATATAAATGTTATTTTTCAATTAGTTATATATATACGCCATGGACTAATTCAACCAGCATCAGCTGGTTTGTCACAAAATATGAGCCGCATTGCAGTGCATTAATGAGCGTAATTTATTACGGCGGCATCGGACTGCGAGGAGAGGCTTTCGCCGCACCGGGGCCGAGCTTGTCGGATTCCGCGCCCGGCTTGGCCGACGGGCGCTTGCAGGGAACGGGCAGCAACTGCTTGCTGACTATCCAGTCGCGCAGCACCGGCTTTTGAATTTTCCCGGACGGCGTCAACGGGTAGTTGCTCACGAAGAACCACAGCTCCGGTACTTTTTGGGAGGCCAGGCGGGCTGCGGCATAGCTATAGAGCGCTTCCGCCGACGGCGCATGGTCGGGGTCTTTGGCGAGCAATACCGTCGCAACCACCTCACCCCACTTCTCATCCGGCACGCCAAGCACGGCGACTTGCGATATCTCCGGGTGGTCGAACAAGACGTCCTCGATCTCCTTGGGATACAAATGCATGCCGCCACGGACGATCATTTCCTTGAGGCGCCCCGTGATCTTCACGTAGCCGCGCGAGTCCATGGTCCCCAGGTCCCCGGTTCGCAGCCATCCATCGGCGCGCACCGTGGCTTTCGACTCGGCCGGCAGGGCGTGGTAGCCGGACATGGTTTGATAGCCTTTCACCCAGATCTCGCCGATGGTCTCCAGCGGCAGCGTCTCGGTGCTCTCCGGGTCGACGATCTTCACCTCGACATGCGGCAGGGGCTTGCCCACCGTTTCGGTTTGATCCTCGATCGAGTCGCCCGGCGCGGTGAGCGTGATCGGGCCATTGCTCTCGGTCTGGCCGAATATGATGCAGATCTGGCAGTTCAAGACGCTCTGCGTACGGCGAACCAGGGCTGCGGGCACATTGGCGGCGCCGGACAGTATGGTCTTGAGACTCGATACGTCGCGCTTGGCGCGATCGGGATGATCCAACAAACCCAGGATCATGGTTGGGACGATGAGCGTGGCGTTGCCGCGCTCGGCCTCGAACAATTCCAGCATGAGACCGGCATCGAAATGCGGCATGAGCACGAAGGTGCCGCGCAGCGCGAGCACCCCCATCTCCGCCACCGCGGAGCCGGCGATGTGGAACATCGGCATGGCATTGATGTGAATGCCGCCGTCCGGAAACCCCATGCGCAGCGCAATGTTGCGCGCCGTATTGATGACCCCGCGGTGATGCAACAGCGCGCCCTTGGGAGACCCCGTGGTGCCCGAGGTGTATTGGATCTGCAGGGTCTGATCCGGCGCGATTTGCGGCAGCGTCCCGGGCCGCTCGCCGGCGGTGAGCAACGCGCCGAAGTCGTCCATGGCGATGAACTCGCGCAGATCCGCAAGGCCTGCGCGACGTAATTCGGCGATCACCTCGTCCAGATCGCGACCCCGATAACTCGACTCGAAAATGATCCCGGCGGCGTTGCAGTTGCGCGTCACGAACTCGAGCTCGCGCGTGGTGTAACCGGGATTCACCGGCACGAGCTGCAGGCCCGCCAGACTCATGCCGTGCTGCAAGAGCACCCACTCGGGTGAGTTCGAGGCATACAAAACGATACGCTCGCCGACCTCGAAGCGCGCGAGCAACGCACGGGCCACGCGCTCCGAATCGCGCAGCAGATCACGGTAGCTCCAGCGCCGCCGCAGCCGCGCATCGGACAGACCTTCCACCAGCGCGATGCGATCCGGCACTTCATCGGCCACCTGGCGCAGCAAATCGCCCAAGGTGATCTCCAGCAGTGATTGCGATCGATCCGCCGGCCAGTACGATGACGTCAATCCGCTACTCACGGGGCACCTTCCTCAAGATACTTTGGGACGGTCACTCTTGAACAACGAGCGGCCGATGATGTGCTTCATGATCTCGATCGAGCCGCCGGCGATCTTCACGATGCGCGCATCCGCATAGGCCCGCGCAATCGGGTATTCCCACATGTAGCCCCAGCCGCCGAACAGCTGCAGGCACTCATCGACCACCTTGCAGTGCAGAGTCGAGAGCCACATCTTGGCCATCGCCGCGTCGACCTCATTCAAATCACCCACCATGAAACGCTCGATGCAGGCATCGGTGAACACGCGGCCGATGGTTGCCTCGGTTTGCAGTTCCGCGAGCTTGAATTGCGTGTTTTGAAAATCTGCGATGGTTTTGCCGAAAGCCTTGCGTTGCGCGACATACTCCACGGTCCATTCGATCACGGTTTCGGCGACCGTCGCAGAGCGGATGGCCTGTGCCAGGCGCTCCTGGGCCAGCTTCTGCATCATCAAATGGAAGCCCTGCCCCTCGCTGCCCAACATGGCGCTCGCCGGAACGCGCAGATTCTCGAAGAACAGCTCCGAGGTGTCTTGCGCCTTCAGCCCCAGCTTCTCGAGGTTGCGGCCGCGGATGAAACCCGGAAGACTGGTGTCGACCAGGAACAAGGTGATGCCTTTCTGCCGGTCGCTCGTCGAGGTGCGCGTGGCGAGCACCACCAGGTCGCAGGATTGGCCGTTCGAAATGAACACCTTCTGGCCATCGATGACGTAGTGATCTCCGTCGAGCACGGCGCGCGTGCGGATGTTGCGCAGGTCCGAGCCGGCGTGCGGTTCGGTCATTCCGAGCGACCCGATCGCCTCGCCCTTCACCATTTTCGGCAGCCAGTGGCGACGCTGCTCCTCGGTGCCGAAGGAATTGACGTAGGTCGCCACCAGGTCGCAATGGATCATGAACCCGGGTCCGGTGAATCCGCTGCGCGCCATCTCCTCGAACACCACTACGTCGAACAGGTAGTCGAGCCCGAGGCCGCCATATTCCTCGGGAATGGTGCAGCAGAGCATTCCGGCCTCCCCAGCCCTGAGCCAAAGGTCGCGCGGCACGATTTGGTCCTTCTCCCACTGGTGGTGATAGGGGCGAATCTCCCGATCGATGAAGGCGCGAACCACGTCGCGGAATTGATCGTGTTCGGGTTTGAAAAGTGATCGTTTGAACATAGGCCTTGCTGCTCAATAGGACTTCGGTTGCTCCAGGACTTTTTCGGCGATGAACGAGAGAATCAACTGTTCGGTGATCGGTGCGATGCGCGTCACCGTGACTTCGCGCAACAACCGCTCGACGTGATATTCCTTCGCGTAGCCGAAGCCGCCAAAGGTCAGAACCGCCTGCAGGCACGCGTCGAAACCCGCGCGGGCGCCCAGGAATTTGCCGGCATTGGCCTCCGGAGCGCACGGCTTGTCGTTGTCGTACAACCATGCCGCCTTGCCGACCATGAGTTGCGCGGCCTCGAGCTGCATCCAGCGCTCGGCCAAGGGATGCTGAATGCCTTGATTCATGCCGATGGGACGATCGAAGACTATGCGCTCCTTGGCGTACGCCGCCGCGCGGCGCAGCGCGTCCTGACCGATCGCCACCCCCTCGATGCCGACCAGCACGCGCTCCGGGTTCAGGCTATGGAGGATGTAGCTGAAGCCCTTGCCCTCCTCTCCAATGCGATCCGCTTCCGGCACGAACAGGTCGTCGATGAAAATGGCGTTCGAGTCCACCGCCTTGCGTCCCATTTTCGGGATGCGCTTGACTTCGATCTTGCTGCGATCGAGGTCGGTGTAGAAAATTGTCATGCCATCGGTGGGCCGCTTGCTGTCCTCGAGCCGCTGCGTGCGCGTCAGCAGCATGATCTTGCTGGCGACCTGCGCGGTGGAGGTCCAAACCTTCTGGCCGCGCACCCGGTAGCCGCCCGGCACCTTGGTCGCAAAAGTCTTGATGGCGGTGGTGTTCAGGCCCGCATCCGGTTCAGTGACCCCGAAGCAGCATTGGTCCTGACCGGCCACCAGACGCGGGATCCAGCGGCGCTTTTGTTCGTCGGAACCGAACACCACGATGGGATGCGGCCCGAACAGATTGATATGCACGGTCGAGGCAGCCGCCATGCCCCCGCCATGTGAGGCAACCTCGTGCATCATGATCATGGCCTCGGTCACGCCGAGTCCCGAGCCGCCGTACGCCTCCGGCATGGTCAGTCCGAGCCAGCCGCCCTCCGCCATGGCACGATGGAACTCGATCGGAAAGCGGCCATCCTCGTCGCGCGCCAGCCAGTAGTCATCGCCGAATCGCTGCACCACGGCCGCAACGCCCTTGCGGATGGCTTCGTGATCTTCGTTGCTCGCAAAATTCATGAGGGGGACTCCACGCTGGGGTTGACGGGTGCAGCGGCGCTCTTGCGCAGCATCAGCGCCTGGCGCAGGCATCGGCAGACGATGTCGTTGCGCTGATTCAGGCCCTCGTGGCGCAGGCCGACGATGCCGGCATCGCGGCGCGACTTGCTTTCGCGGGTGCTGATGACCGTGGTCCGGGAGCGAAGCGTATCGCCGGCGAAGACGGGCAGCGGGAACTCCACATCGGTCATGCCGAGATTCGCGATGGTCGTGCCGAAGGTCGTATCTTGCACCGACAGGCCGATCACGAGGCCGAGCGTGAAGATGGAGTTGATCAATGGCTGCTTGAATTCCGTGCCCGCACAATATTCGGCATCGATGTGAATGCGGGCAGGATTGTAGGTGGCCGCGCAGAACCACACGTTGTCGCTTTCGGTTACCGTACGGCGAATCTCGTGCTCGAACACCTGCCCCACCGAGAACTCCTCGAGAAAGCGGCCGGGCATTATCCAACCCTCCAGCCGCGAATGGCGCTTGCGGCGCGGCTCATACGGGATCCCAGGTGAACACATCGCCGGAGCGATGCAAGGGATAAAAATCGTTCTCAAACATCGGGAATACACGATCGATGATGCTCTGCGGCGTCCAGCCCTCGGCAGTGTGCGCCGTACGGATCGGGCGTGGCTGCGAGAACAGGTAGATTTCGTTGTTGCGCACGCCGAAGATCTGTCCCGACACGGCCTTTGCCTGATCGCTCGCGAGCGCCACAACGAACGGGGCGATCTTCTCGGGAATGAGTTTTTTCAAGCCCTCCACGCGTTTTTTTTGCTCGGGCGTCTCATCGGGTATCGAGCTCACCATGCGGGTCCAGGCGAAGGGCGCCACCGCGTTGGAGCGCACGCCGAACTTCTGCATGTCGAGCGCGATGGCCTTGGATAATCCCGCGATTCCGAGCTTCGCCGCGCAGTAGTTAGCCTGTCCGAAATTGCCAATGAGACCCGAAGTCGAAGTCATGTGAATGAAAGCGCCCGACCCTTGATCCTTGAAATGGGGAGCCGCGGCCCGGCTGACGTTGAAGGTGCCCTTGAGATGGACCGCAATCACCGAATCGAACTCCTCTTCGGTCATCCGGTGGAAGATCGCGTCGCGCAGATTGCCGGCATTGTTGACCACGATGTCGATCCGGCCGAACGCACTGCGGGCCGCCTCGATCAACGCGCCAGCCGCTCGAGCGTCGGCAACATTGCCGCGATCGACCAGTCCGCGGCCGCCCAACGCCTGGATTTCCTTGACCACCGATTCGGCCGGGGTTTCATCGGTGGCCGCGCCCGAAAGCGCCACGCCCAAGTCATTGACCACCACCGCCGCCCCTGCGCGCGCGAGTTCGATCGCCACGCCGCGACCTACGCCGCGGCCGGCTCCCGTCACCACCGCCACCTTGCCCGCCAAGAGCGTTGCGGAACTCGTGCCGCTCATATTCACAGCGCTTTCTCCATCTCGAGCCATTGCGATGCCAGCTGTTCGCGGAACTGCGGCGCGGCGATGCCAATCAGTGCGCGGGCGCGCGCCTGCAGCGAGAGTCCGCGCAACTCGGCCGTGCCGTACTCGGTAACCACACAGTCGGTCTCGTGCCTCGGCACCGTGGTGATCGCTCCGGCCGGAAATTTGGCGACGATTCGGCTGGCCCGGCCGCCCTCGGCGGTTGCCGAGAGCGAGATCACCGAGCGTCCGTTGGCGGCGAGCCGCGCCCCCGTGGAGAAGGCGGGTAGTCCGCCGGCGCCCGCCACCATGCGCCCATCGATGCTTTCTGCGTTGGCCTGACCCCACAGATCCACCGCAAGTGCCGAGTTGATGGCGCAGAAATTGGGGATGGCAGCGATTCGGCGCACGTCATGCGTTTCGCGCACGGGGCGAAAATAAAATGTGGCGTCGCGGCCCACCCGGTCGTAGAACGAAGCGTCGCCGAGCGCCACACCGGCCTCGATCGCGCCTTCGCCGGAAATGACGCCCTCGTCGACCAGCCGCGCGACCGGGGAAGACACCATGCCGGAGTAGACGCGCAGCCGGCGGTGGCCGCCAAGCGCTTCCAGGATCGCTCCCTGCAACCGGCCGACCCCGAACTGCAGTGTATCTCCGTCCCGCACCAGGCCGGCCACATGCGCCGCATGCCGCCGCGTGGTCTCGTCAGCAGCCTCCCCGGCCAGCGTGGGTACGGCTGCAGGACACTCGAAGCGGGCCGAGCACTCCTCGAGCCGCACGCCGAATGAGCCGCGGGTCCTCGGCAGCAGCGGGTTCACATGCGCAATCCGAGTGCGCGCCTTGTGCCATACCGACGGGAGAAAGTCGTAGCTC
>JBEKHO010000056.1:0-27431 GCA_050012215.1 Steroidobacteraceae bacterium | reverse complement strand
GGGTTCTGAAGCCGAACGGGGTGGCCATTTTCGCAGAGCCGCTCGCGCACAATCCGGCGCTGGAATGGTACCGGCGACGCACGCCGGAGCTGCGGTCCGCCGACGAGCACCCCTTGAAAACCGCGGATCTGCGCGAGATGGCGCGCGGCTTCGCGGCGATGCGAGTGACCTATTTCGGACTCATCGCCCCGGTGCTCGGCCTGGTCTGCGCCGATCCGAGGTCCGGAGCGTTCATGACCCGGATGGCATGGTGGCTCGACCGGGTGCTATGCCGCGTGCCCGGACTCAATCGCTATGCGTGGTATTGCCTGATCGAGTTGAAGAATGGATGAGCGGAGTTAAGCGCTCGTGGAAGATGCTCGCGATGTCCGCGATCGTGTGCTCATGGCTGGCGGACGGTTCGCGTGCCTCCGACGCGTTTCAAGAGCCGAGCCCGAGTCCGCTGCCTACCGGACCGAGTACTTACTCGCTGTTCGCGGGCGAGCAGCTTTCGTACGACGACAACCTCTACCGTCTGCCCGCGAGCGCCAATCTGGCGGCGCTGGTGGGGGCGGCCGCCAGCCGGCAGGAAGTCATCGATACCGTCTCGCTCGGCACCGATCTGCATTGGTACGACGGGCTTCAGGCGGTGGATCTGCACGCCCGGGCGGAGGACAATCGCTTCCTCGACAACCGCTCGCTCAGCAACCTGTCGGGGCAGGGCGATGTGACCTGGGACTGGCAGTTCGGAGAGCGCCTCTCGGGGCAGGCGGGCGCCCAGTACTTTCGCGCGCTCACGAATTTCGGGAGCACCGATTACTACGCACTCGACCTGGTCGACCGGGTCGATTATTTCGCGGGAGCACGCTATCGGGTCGGACCCCAAGTCACGCTGTTCGGCGGGATCGACGGCGCCGACACCTCGCTCAGCGCGCTGCCGGAGAAAATCTATGATTTTCGCAGCAAGGCCGGCAACGGCGGGGTCGAGTTCAGCTCCGCTTCGGGCAACACCGTGAGCGTAGAGTACCGCTACACCGACGCGCGCTTTCCGACGGTGTTCGTGCTGAACGGTGCGCCGTTCAATTCGGACTACGATGAAGACACCGCACTCGTGACGGTGAAGTATGTGCTCTCGGCGGCCACGAAACTCGAGGCGAGCGCCGGCTATCTGAGGCGCGGCTATCCGTATTCGGAGTTTGCGGCCTTCTCGGGAAGCATCGGCCGTGCCTCGCTCGAGTGGCAGCCAACCGATGCGCTGGATGTCGTGCTCACGGGCCGGCACGAATTGCGCGCGTACGTCGACTCGGAGTCTGATTATTTCGTGTCGAACGGCGGCAGCATCGAGCCCGAATGGAAGGCTACCGCGGCGCTGACGCTCGCGCTCGCCTTCTCCCACGAAAACCACGACTACATCGGATCGAGCCCGAGCGCGCTCACCTTTGCGTCGAGGCACGACACCGTCACGACTGAAAAGGCGCGCTTGACCTACAATCCGGCGCCTTGCCTCACCGCGACGCTCACCTACCAATTCGCGCGCCGCGACTCCAACCGCGCCATCCTCGAATTCGACGATAACATCGCAACCGCCAACGTCATCTTCAAGTTTCAGCTATGAAAATCCATTTGCTCGAGGCGGTGCATGGCAATTTCGGCGACGAATTGAATCGCTGGCTGTGGCAGGCGGTTCTACCCGGCATGTGGGACGAGGACGGCGACACCCTGTTCGTGGGCATCGGCACCATCCTCGACCGGAAGCTCCCCGACGCCCGCACGGTGATCGTCTTTGGAACGGGCGCAGGCTACACCGCGCCACCCACGGATATCGCCACCAACGCCGTTCGCTGGCGGATCTATGGCGTGCGCGGACCGCTCACCGCGCGGGCGCTCGCGCTCGAGCCGCGCCTCGCCCTGACCGATCCGGCGATCTTGCTCGCGACGCTCGAGGAATTCCGCGGACTGCCCCGGCGTGGGCTGATTTTCGTGCCTCACTGGAAGAGCGTGCGCTACGGCTGCTGGCAGCGCATCTGCGCGTCGCTGGGAATCGAATTCGTAGATCCCTGCAGCGATTCCAAAGCGGTGGTGCAACGCATCGCCTCGGCTGAGAAGGTGATCGCCGAATCGATGCATGCGGCCATCATTGCGGACGCCTTTCGCGTGCCCTGGATCCCCGTTGCGCTTTCGCGGGAAATTTCGCCGTTCAAGTGGACCGACTGGGCCGCATCCTTGGACATGTCCTATCGCCCTGTTTGCCTGCCTGCGAGCAATCGGATCGAGTCCCTGCGCAACACCTTGCTGCAGTGGAGCGTCCATGCCAACACCATGGACTACCCGGCGCCTGCCGCGGTGGCCCAGGGCTACCGGATGCAGTTCGACGGCATGGATGCCCTCATGGCGGATTTCGAGACCATCGGCTCCCGCATCAACCAGGCATGGCGCTGGAACGCGAGCATCGGGCTCGAAGTCATGATGAAGCGCCTCGCGAGACTGGGGCTCAAGGCGGCCCCGCGCGTGGGACTCGGGCACAGTGAGCGCCTGCTCGAGACTGCCACGGAGCACCTCGCCCGCGTGAAGGCGAGCGCGGGGTCCTTGAGCGCGGATGGGGCGCACGCCCGTGCGCTCGAGCGGGCCCTGAACCGGCTCGGGGATTTCGCGC
The DNA here is from genome assembly GCA_050012215.1 of Steroidobacteraceae bacterium. Classification (GTDB taxonomy): domain Bacteria; phylum Pseudomonadota; class Gammaproteobacteria; order Steroidobacterales; family Steroidobacteraceae; genus Bog-1198. The sequence goes on along the minus strand of JBEKHO010000056.1, from coordinate 24,799 downwards.
GCGATTGGCGGCACGGCACGTTCGCAACGGCATCCCAGCTTCGCTGACCTAGGGCGTCTCGGTGCGCTTCCACTTCCGATCGAAGCCGGTGCGCACGAACTCGAGGAAATCAGCCACCAGGCGCCGATCGAGAAACGCAGCCGCACCGCTGAACACGATCGCGCCCACGGGCAGGAGCACCGCCAACCGCACGACAGGCCCCCATTCCAGCGGAAGCTGCAAGCGCATCTCGATCACCGACGCGGCCATCAGCAGGGAGGCGATCAGCGGTTTCAGCACCCCGCGGAACTGCTCGAGCAGTCCATAGCCGGTTGCGCGCCGCAAGATCCCTGTGGAAACCAGCGCGAGGAGACACTCGCTCGCCACCCAGATCGCGATGGCCGCGGGCAATGAGCGCATGCCGAGCACCGCGGTGAGGCCCAGCATGAACACGAGCTCGGCGGCCAAACCCAGCAGCGGGTCCCGGGGCCGTCCGAGCGCGGTCAACACGGGCGTGATCAAAAGGCGCGGCGCCTGTACCAGGACCAGGAACCCGAGCACCATCGCGTAGGGAGCGCTCGGCAGCCAGCGGCGGCCGAACAGCAGCTCGATCACGTCGGGCGCCACCGCACCCAATCCAACGAAGCAGGGGTACAGCACCAGGCAGGAAAATTGCGTCGAGAACTGGTAGGCGCGCTTGAAGCGCGCCGGATTCGCCTGCAGTCCCGCGAGCATCGGCAGCGCCACTTGCGAGACCGCCGTCGCCGCGATGGCCCAGAACACATCGACCACGCGGAAACTCAGGTTGAGATAACCCGCAGTTTCCACGCCGAGCAGGACCGATGCGATCAGGGTGTAAATACGCCGGATCGAGGTGGACAACAGCAGTGCGCTCACGGAGAGCGTGCCGAAGCCGATCAATTGCCTGAATTCGGCGTAACCGAACCGCAATCGAGGACGCCGTGCGGCGCTCATCCACAGGACGGCGGAGCTGATGGCGGCGATCAGGATTTGCTGCAGCACCAGGCTCCAGAGACCCGCACCCAAGCAGGCCGCGGCGATGCCGATGCCGCCTCCCACCACCCGGCCGATGAGCGAGCGGATCGCCAGCGAGCGAAACTCAAGATCCCGGCGCTGCCGGGCGACGAGCGTCGCGCTCACGCCTGAGCAGGGAAATACCAGGGCCATCCAGGCGAGCACCGCCACGGCGTTCGGCCGATGCAGCAGTTGCGCAAACAGCGGCGCGAGGGCCCAGCAGGCGAGCGCCATGACGAGGCTCAACAGGAGGGTGGCGCAAAATGCCGTATCGTAATGCCGCTCCGTGATCTCGGGGCGCTGCACCAGCGCGTTGTGAAACAGCATGGTCACGATCACGCCCAAGACCTCGACCAGCGCGAGCGCCGCGGCGTACAGACCGAAGTCCGAGGCGGACAGCAGCCGCAGATAGACGATCAACGAGACGAACGAGATCAGTGCAAGGCCGCCGTTCTCGGCCGTGCTCCACACCAAGGACCTGGCCGTCGCGCGGCGATTCACCGTCACCGGCCGATTCCCCAGAATTGGCGGCGGATGGCCGGTCCCAAAAGCCGCAGCCCCGATAACCGCTGCACGCTGCGCAGCGGGTGCCTGAGCAACTCGCGCTTGAAGAAGACCTGCCGCAACAACCCGGGCGATTTGCTGTGGGCGCCCGAGTGGCCGATGCGGTAGACGGCGCCGGGGAAAGGCAGCGGCTCGAGCGGACGGCCACGAGCCGCCAGGTACTCGCGGATGAAGATGTGACTGCCGAACAGCGTGCGCACGAGCGTGGAGTCGAGCGGGGGCCTGCCGGGGGCTACGTCGTACAGATCCGCCCGGACGATGTGCGAGGTGCCGCAAAACGTGGAGAAATCGGCGTACTGGTAGACGAGTTTGCCGCCGTCGCTCCACAGATAGCCCTTCTCCACATACCAGCCGCTCTTGCCCGCGTGATCCGCCACGAAGCCCGTGAGGCGCCGGCTGACGAGATCATCGTCGTCCACCACCATGACGTAACCGGCCTTGCCCGCGGCCATGATCCCCGAGAGCACTCGACGCCCCTTGTCGAGCCGGCAGGCATCGCGGAACGCCTCGAGCGGGTTATCGCCCCGCTCGAACATCGGATTCGGCGGAAAATCGACCTGCGCGTGGAGGAACCGGCGCGGCAGCTCCGGCAGGTCCGCTCCTGCATTGGCGACGACGATGGCGCGCCAGCGCGGATCGTCCTGAGCGGCGATCGAGCGCAAGGTCTGCGCCAGCCGGTGCTTCAGGGCACCCCAATCGGGGGCGTTCTGTGGGTGACGCAGAGGGATGACGAAAGTCAGAACGGGGTCGGATTCGGCTTCGCCCATGGTGCGCTCGGCTACGCCGCGGGCAATCGTTCGGCCCCCGGACGGTGGCGCGTCAGCGCCCAGAGCGCGATGCTGTGCAGTCCGGGGCGAAGCGTTTCCCGATAGGCCGCGAACAGCGCGAACGCCGCGATCGCGAGCCAACGCGGCGATCTCAAGCCGAGCCGCCGAGCATACCGCGCGTAGTATTTTCCGAAGAAATAGCGTGTGTAATGGACGGACCAAAAAAGCCGCTGCAGGCGTCGAGTGCGCTGCCCGCCGGTGCGCACCTGCGACAACGGCAGGTGAAAGCTGTGGCATTCGTTGGTGACGTAGATATCGAAGCCATTCACGAACAGATTCATCTGAAAATCGGTCTCCTCGCGATAGCCGTTGCCGCGCGCGTAATGGCCATCGAAGGGGAAGGCGAGCAGCAGACTCTTTTTCGTGAGGATGATGGCATTGGTGATGGGCAGCGCGAGATCGCCGTAGAATTTCGCGCCATTCACGTATTCGCACAACAACGGCCGGAATGCTTTGCCCGGACGCAATCCCGAACCGAAGCGCGCGAGCGCCTGCGCCTTGCTTTCGGCAGGGCGCAGGTAGATGCGGCGTCCCGATACGGCGCCCGCATTCAGTTGCTCGAGCTTGTGCGACAGCACGCGCGCGTACCCGGGCTCGAGATACTCGTCGTCGTCGCAAAACAGGATGAGCTCATTGGAGCTCGCGGCGATTCCGACATTGCGCGATTGGGAAGCTCCGAGCCTCTCCTCGTTGCTGAGGATGCGAAGGCGCTTCTCGGGATGGTGCCGCGCGATCTCGCTGAGCACCGCGCCGGTATCATCCTCGCCGGCATCGATGACGAAGATCAGCTCGCTCACGTCGTCCTGGTCGAAGTAGCTCGGCGCCACCACCTTCAAGGTGTGGGCGCGATTGCGCGTCGGTACGATCAGCGTGATCACGGCGCGGGCCTCCAGATCCGGATGTAGTCGATGACGTAGTTCCACTGCGATTCATCGGCCTGCATACCGGCCAGGTTGGCCCCGGGCAGCGTCATGCCGATCTGATTGGTGACCAAGAGATTGGCCGGCGGGGCACGCCACTCGTAATGGGTCTCTTTGATCGGAGCGCCGTCCAGCAACCAGATGGGATCATCCCGCGTGGTGCACGCCGCGGTCAACCCTAGAAGGAGCCCGGCGCTTCTCGTCATGAGGCGCCCTCGGGCACTGGATCGATTCAAAGCCCGTCCCCTATGTGCAGCGCAATCGAGGCCTACGTTTCAGCCTAGAATAAGCGGCTGGCCCGGGGGGACCGAGATGTCTCCATTTGAGGACGTATTGAAGGTTTTGGCTAGGAAAGCCGGGTTTCGCCCTCGCCGGCGGTCTCGGCAAGCCGACGCCAACGCGGTACCTCGTCGATCAGGCCTGCCCGCGACAGAAACTGCAGATCCAGCCGGGATTCGGCTTCGCGGCACGCGATGATGCCGGTCAATGCGTCGGCCGCATGGACCAGCGCAAGCAGCTCGCAGCTCCCCGGGCCCACGGCGCTGGGGCGCAAATGCAATGCCACGCATTCCACGATGGTGAAGGGAATGCCCCAGTTCGACAGCAGCAGGGCACCCACCTCAGCACGGGTGGTTCCCATCAGCTCGAGTTCCACGTTGTGCTGCAGCTCGCCGGTGGTGGCGACCCGCTGCAACACGCGCTCGAACAGCTCTGGCGCTTTCAGCGCGAACACCAACTGACCAATCCCCAGCATGATGCCGGCTGTGAAGGCGTCGTCCGCACACGCGCGAGACCCTGCCATGCGCCGCGCGAGGCGCGCGACCCTGATCGCATACTGTTGATAACGGGACATGGAAAAGGAACGGGTCGGAAACCGTTCGATGGCGTTGCACATATGGGCGCTGAGTACGAGGCTCTTCAGCAGGTTGGTGCCCATGATGCTCACCGCCTTCGGAATCGACGAGGTTCGTTGAGTCATGCCGAAGAACGCGGAATTGACCAGCTGCAACAAGCGCACGCTGATCACCGGATCGCTTTCGATGATATCGGCGATCGTTCCAACGCTGGTTTTGGGGTCCGATGCTGCGCGGCTGAGCGCCGTATATGTTTCCGGCAGACTCGGCAAGTCGGAGACGTTCCCCGCGTATCGGCCCACCGCGGGGTCCGCCAGCGTCACCCGAAGCTCTTCGATGCGTTGGTCGTTCATGGCGTTATCCATCTCATCTCGGTCGGGAAGTTGTCCACGGGGCTATACATCGCCCTTACGGGGCAACGACCTCCATCAGCGATTTGGGTGGCACGAACGAGTTGATCTTCTCGATCATGTTATCCGAGAGGCGAGTCCCTTTCTGCACGATCAGGAGCCCCCTGGCATTGAAGATGTCCTTGGCGAGCACCATTCCGTCTCGCAGGCTCATGGGCGGCAGGAACAGGTTGGCCTTACTGCGCAAGCTCACATGCATGAGGATGGCCGCGTCGACCATTTTCAGCGCGAACGCGAATTGATGGGCATAGGTCGCCGCGGGCCGCAGCAGCTCGGCTTTGTCGAGCGGCTGGGGCAACCCCCCGGTGAATGCGAAATTCTCCATTCCGAGCGCGGTTTTGAGAGTTCCCATCATGATGTTGGACAACTCGCTCAACATGTCGGGAACCAGATCGACGCCTTCGGGCCCGAACAGGTGAACCGCGAGGCGCCGCCCGCTGCTTTCGCCGGCACCGAGTGCGATCCGCATTTCGAGCTGATGCTCGGCGCTCGAGAGCGTGATCATGCAAGCTTGATGGATCGGCTCCTGGGTGGACGCCACTTCGTCCACGGATACTTCCAGCGTCAGGAATTTGGCGGCGACTTCGCAGGCGCGGGTGGGGGCCTGCTTCCAGGTGGACGATTGGTTGACCCGATCGAGCGGGCTTGCCTTCGGATCGATCGCATCCGCTCCGGAGTCGTCGAGCAACGGAGCTACGCGCCGTGATGCGCGCACTTTGGCGAGAATCAGCGGCAACCCGCACGGCGTGCGCAGCGCCGAGTCTGCCCCGGCGTCGTAGGCGCGCACCAGGTACTCCTCGCTCGCCTCCTGTGCGAGCAGCATGACGTAGAGGTTTTTCGACGTTTCACCCTTGCGCAACGCCTTGATGGCATTGATCATGCTTTCATTGCCGGTCAGGGAGCTCAACAGCACCAGCTGAAATCGATGGCCGCCGAGCGCCTCGAGTGCCGCTTTTTCGTCTTTGATCGAGGTGACCGCGTGACCCGCCTCCGCCAATGACGGTGCCAGCTTTGCAATGACTTGCTTCTCGATGTGCAGGATCTTCATGTGCGCTCGTTACCGCTGGATTCGAATGGTGACGCGCACAACGGCTCGCGCTCGCATCGGGCCAAGAGCTCTGCAGCCCGGCGGTCGCAGGGCGGTCGCAGGGGTTCGCGGATTGCTTCGTCGGAGAATGAGGTCAAACCCCGGTTTCTTGATTGGGACAACGTTTGCTCCGAAATCGGTCTGCCTCGGCATCAGCAGGAGTGATCGGCGACCGATCCCGATTCTTGAGCCAAACAGCGCTACGGGTACGCCGGTTGCGTCTGGAGACTAAGGGTAAACCGACCCCGTATACGGGGAACTACGTAGAGGACTGGACGGAGGCTAAAGGAGTTGCCGCGCATGCCGATGATCTGTTGCCGATGAACAACACGCTCAACACCCCGCCATGAAAGCCATCATCATCGATGATTCGCGGTCGATGCGCGCCATTCTTGCGGGTTGGTTGAAGGAGCAGGGATTCGAAATCATTGAAGTGGCGGATGGAAAGGCGGCCATGGAGGTCTTCAGGCGCTCGGGTCCGTTGGACATTGCGGTGATCGATTGGAACATGCCGGTGATGAATGGGTACGAATTGATCGTCGAGCTGCGCTGCATCCCGACGTTCGATTCGATGCCCATCCTGATGGTCAGCACCGAGGGAAGCGAGGCGCAACAGGCGGAAGCGCTCGCCGCGGGTGCCAACGAGTATCTTGCCAAGCCGGTCATGGAGGAGGCTTTCATCCAGAAGCTCCAAAAGTTGGGCTTCGACGCTCGCTGATCTTGCATCGTTTGGGTGATTCAATTCGCAGGGTTGTCACTTGAGCGTGAGCCGATTTTTCGCGCGAACATGGCCAACGTGTAGGAGCCGTCTTACGCCCGGGTAAAGTTCATCGGTCCTCAGCACGGCACTATACTGTGCGGATGAACACTGAAACCTTTCCGATTGATCTGAGCAAACTTCAGTCCCTCAAGCTCGACCCGTCGGGCGGGGCACTGACGGACGCTCAAAAGACCATTCTTCGGCACAACATCCAATTGTGCCGGGACACCATCGTTTTCTTCACGGCCTTGGCGGGTGCCCGCGGTTTGTCTGGTCACACGGGCGGCGCGTACGACACCGTGCCCGAGGTCATGATCCTGCGCGCGTTCATTGCGAACGGCGTGCCCATCGTGCCCGTTTTCTACGATGAGGCAGGCCACCGAGTCGCCACGCAGTACCTGCTGAGCGTGTTGAACGGCGCGATGCCGGCGGAGAAGCTGCTGCATTATCGCGAATACGACAGTGGACTTCCCGGGCATCCCGAGAAGCTGCTGACTCCGGGCGTTGAATTCAGTTCCGGCCGCCTCGGTCACCTGTGGGCCTTCGTCAACGGCGTGGCGCTGGCGAATCCCGGCAAAGCAGTGATTCTGCTCGGTTCCGACGGCAGTCAGATGGAGGGCGATAACGCCGAGGCGGCCCGCCTCACCGTCGGCAAACAGCTCAACGTCAAGGTGTTGGTCGACGACAATAACGTCACCATCGCCGGCCATCCGCAGGAATACATGCCCGGCTACGACCTGTCCCGGACATTGTCCGGGTATGGTCTCGTGACCGAAACCACCATGGGTGAGGATCTGGACGCGTTGTACATCGACCTGTGTCGTGCGTTTCGCGACCCGACCCCCCATGCGCTCGTGATCAAGCGGCCGATGGCGCCCGGAATCCAGGGAGCCGAGGGCAGTCCCAGCGCGCATGAGGTTTTGAAGGCTGCGACCGCCATTCAATACCTCGAGAGTCGCGGCGGCTATGAGCGGGCCGTCGAGATGTTGAGGAGTGCAAAGCCCGACAAGAGTCCCTTGACCTTCAAGGGATCGTCCGGTGCGGGCAAGAATCGCGATGACTTCGGCAAGATCATCAACGGGATTCTCGATGGCATGAGCGAGGCCCAACGCTTGGAAAGCGTTCGCGTTTTCGACAATGACCTCGAGGGGTCGTGTGGTCTGCATCACATCCGCAAGGCGCATCCGGAGATTTTTGTCCGCGGCGGCATCATGGAACGCGGCAATTTTTCGGCCGCGGCCGGGTTCGGATCGAGCACGGGGAAGCAGGGCATCTATGGGACGTTCAGCGCGTTCCTCGAGATGTGCATCAGCGAAATCACCATGTCGCGCTTGAATTTCTCCAACGTGTTGGCGCACTTCAGCCATAGCGGCGTCGACGATATGGCCGACAATACCTGCCACTTCGGCATCAACAGCATGTTTGCCGACGGCGGGGTGAAGCCCGGCCACGGCGAAGACACGACACGGCTCTACTTCCCCGTGGATCAGCACCAATTCGCCGCGTGCGTGAAGCGCATCTATGGCGACCCGGGTCTGCGATTCGTGTTTTCGACCCGTGCGACGGTACCGGACATTTTGGATGGCGATGGCAAGCCGCTCTACCAGGGCAAGCCGTTCGAGCCCGGCAAGGATTACGTGGTGCGGGAGGCGAAAGCGGGGGCAGGCTACGTCGTGGCGACGGGCGAAACGGTCTATCGCGCGCTCGATGCCGTCATCACCTTGCAGGAGAGCGGTGTGCAAGTCGGCCTCATCAACAAGCCTACGTTGAACGTGGTCGACCCGGCCATGATGAAAACGCTTGCGGGTGCCGCATTCGTGCTGGTCGTCGAGGCATGGAACGTGAAGACCGGGCTTGGCAGTCGTTTCGGCAGCTACCTACTGCAGGCCGGCTTCAAAGGAAAGTTCAATCACCTCGGCACCCACCTGGAGGGCAGCGGTGGTTTGTGGCAACAAATGGGCTATCAGGGGTTGGATTCCAAGGGAATTCAGGCCGCGATCAAGTCGCTGCTGTAGCGGTTATTGAAAACATATTCATTCATTAAAATTGACCAACGTATTGTTTTACAATACTCTTTGGTCCATCTATGCGCCTTGCATCGAGCCAAACCCTGAAAATCAGATCGAGCCGCCGCCCGCGTGAAGCACGCGAGCGACAGTTGGTCGAAGCGGCCATCCATTGCATGAGTGTTCGCGGGATGCGCGACACCACCGTACCGGACGTGGCGGCACGCGCAAATATGGCGGTGGGCTCGATCAATCAGTACTTCGAGAGCAAGGAGATGTTGTTTACAGCGGCGTTGCGAGCCTTGTCGGATGAATTCGAGACGGCATGGCGCAAGGGACTCGAGGAGGTGGGGCCTGATCCGGCGTCGCGCCTGCGTCGCTTCGTGGAGTGCTATTTCCAGGCAGCCATCTGCCAGCGAAAGAAAATCGCCGTGTGGTTCGCCTTCTGGGGAGAAGCCAGGGCAAGGCCACATTATCGCGCCGTGTGCGCGTCCTACGACCAGCGCCATGACGAGGCGCTCGAAGGGCTGTGTCGTGCTCTCATCAGCGACGGGGGCTACGCGCTCGAGCCGTCGTGTGCCGCGAAGATCGTCGGCTCACAGTGCCACGGGCTTTGGCTGGAGCTCCTGACCGGCAGCCACCGGTTGGATCGCAACGATCTCGCGGATCTCGCACGAACCAGCCTTGCGGCGCTGTTTCCGCGCCACGCGCAGACCTTGAGCGGGCCGGCTTCTGCTCAAGCGGGGACAGGGGAGAAACCCACTTGAACGAGCGCGAAGCGGCGGGACGCTCGATGGATCCGGTGGCGCAAGCGGTCGCAGCCCACCGCCCGGGCCACGCCCTCAGCCAGCGGTTCTATTGCGACCCCGCGTTTTTCGAACGTGAGCTCGAGCGCGTGCTCAAGCGTCACTGGCACTGCGTCGGGCACCGCAGCCAGGCGCCTGATCCCGGCGACTTCTTCACGGTCGACATCTTTCAGGAATCGCTCATCATCGTCTGCGGTCAGGACCGCCAGCTGCGCGCGTTGCTCAATGTCTGCCGCCACCGCGGCTCGCGCGTGTGCACCGAACGCAGCGGACATGCCCGAGCCGGCGCGTTCGTTTGCCCGTATCACGCCTGGAGCTACAACATCGACGGTACGTTACGCTCCGCACGCTATCTGTCGCCGGATTTTGATCGCACGAAGTACGGCCTCAAGGGCGTGCATCTTCGGGTCATCCAGGGTCTCATCTTCGTTTGCGTGGCGGACGACCCACTGGGATTCGAGGATGTGGAGACGGTGCTCGGCCGTTCGGCGGGGGTCTACGGGTGGGGCGAAGCCAAGGTGGCTCACCGCGAGAGTTATTCGGTGCGCGCCAACTGGAAGCTCGTGGAGGAGAACTACATGGAGTGCTACCACTGTGCGCCGGCACACGTCGAGTACTCCCGCTTTCATCTCTATGCCCGACCCAACGAGCTCAACCGGGAAGCCGACGCGCGGCTCGATGAGCGAACCCGTACCCTGGGCCTCGACATCCCCGACGTCGACCACTGGGGGAAGCAGGCACTGCCCGAACAAGAAGCCGTCGACAGCCTGCGCTCGGCGCTCGCCGACGGCACGGTGAGCGGCAGCGAGGATGGCCAACCGCTCGCCCCGCTCATGGGAGATTTTCAGAGCTACGACGGCGGCGTGACATTCTTCGACGTCGGATTGAACAGCCACTTCCTCGCCTATGCCGATCACGGCTTGATTTACCGGTTCGTACCGCACACGGTCGATCGCACGGAGATGGAAGTTCTTTGGCTGGTGCGTGGCAACGCGGCGGCGGGCATCGACTACGATGTCGACCGGCTGACCTGGCTCTGGCGGGTCACGAGCGAGGCCGACAAACGCATCATCGAGCTCAACCAGCAGGGCGTAAACTCGCGCTGGTACGAACCCGGACCTTACTCGCAGATGGAGCAGCATGCCGCTCGCTTCGTTCAGTGGGTTCTCGAGGGTTTGAGCGCAGAGATGTGAGTCGCTCGCCGGGAGCCGTCACGTTCACTCAACACCCTCGGGCAGCGGTCTGATCTCGTTCGACTCGCGCGCGAGCCGGCCGGCGAGCAGCACGGCCTGCGTGCGATTCGATGCACCCAGTTTGCGCAGGATAACGGTCATATGCGCCTTGACCGTCGCCTCCGTTATCTGCAGATCCTCGCCGATCTGCTTGTTGAGCCGTCCGGCACACAGCATGCCCAGGACGCGAAACTGCTGCGGTGTCAGTTGCGCCATCCGTTGAGCGATCTCCAGCGTGCCGTGGTCCGCGCCAGATTCACTGGAGGATCCCAGGCCGGCCGGCGTGACGAGTTCACCCCGCAGGACCGCCCGAACACTGCCGCCAATGGTGCCGGCGTCGGCAGATTTGGACACGAAGCTCTGTGCCCCGAAGGCCAATGCCTGGCGCATGGTGCGCGGATCGTCGGACGCCGAGACTACGATGATGGGCAATTGGGGGCGTGACCCTCGCAGGTGCGCCAGGGCGTTGAATCCATACGCGCCTGGCAGGTTGAGATCCAAGATCAGCAGATCCACGTCAGGATGCCGCTCCAGGGCGTCGAACAGGCCGCCGACACTGTCGGCCTCGAATATCTCACAATGTGGGCAGGCCGCCGCAACGGCGCCCTTGAGCGCCAGGCGGAACAACGGATGGTCATCGACAATGAGAATTTCGTAATTCATTGCGGTGGCCGGGTCATGCAGCCGCATTGCGCGCCAGCTGCCTGAACGCGCCGAGCAACGCTCGAAGGGCGGCCGGCCGCAACGGCTTGTGGAGGAGAGGAAATCCCGCATTGCGCGCGGCCAGCATCAGATCCGCATCGTGATCGGCACTGATCAGTGCCGCGCTCAGCGTCGGTCTTCGAGGTCGGCACAGGCGGCGCAACAATTCGATGCCGTCCACGCCATCGCCCAGATGATAGTCGGCCAGTATGATGTCAACGCCGGATTGGCTGCACAACATCGTGGCTTCTGCGCCATTGCGCGCCTTCAGGACACGAACCCCCCACTGTCCGAGCAGCGCCTCCATCCCATCGAGGATCGCGGCGTCATTATCGACGCACAGCACCCGCACGCCTTGGAGATTACCGGGGTCCGACATGGGTGCGGGCCGGGCGCTGCTGCGTGGTGGCCGGGCGCCGACCTCGCGCAGCACGCGCACGCCAAACATCGAACCACGACCTGGATGGCTGGTAAAGGAGAGGCTATGTTGCATGAGCTTCGCGAGCCGGTCGCAAATGGACAAGCCGAGTCCCAGCCCCCTTTCACCCCAGGGCGAGTCGTGTTCAAGTCGGCTGAACTCGGCGTACATCGCCTGGCGTTGGTGCAGAGCTATGCCGGGACCGGTGTCATACACGGCAATCTCGATTTCGCCTCCGCGCCTCCGGCAACCGAGCAGCACGCCGCCACGCTCGGTGTAGCGCAGCCCATTCGACAGATAGTTCTGCACGATCCGGCGCAGCAAGGAGCGATCGCTGCGCACCACTTCGCGGCAGCCGACGACGCGAAGCCGCAGGTTTCGAGCCCGCGCGAGCGGCGCATATTGCCGATAAAGTTCCTCGAGCAGATCGACAATCGGAAAGCTGCTGATATCCGGCTTGAGCGCACCGCTGTCCAGGCGGGCACTGTCGAGCAGGTCGTCGAGCAGTTCTTCGGCGGCGCGCATCGAGTCATCGATGCGGCTGGCCAACTCCTGAAATTCCGGATGCGCGCGCGCTTGTGCCTCGAGGGCTGATACGAACAGCCGCGCGGCATTTAGCGGCTGCAAAAGATCATGGCTGGCGGCGGCGAAGAAGCGCGTTTTACTCATGTTCGCGGCTTCAGCTTCCTGTTTGGCGAGCCGCTGCGCTTCGAGGGATGCACTGAGTTCACGAGTGCGGTGTGCGACTCGCTCCTCCAATCCTTGCTTGGCCTCGAGTAGCGCCTGCTCATGGCGCTTGAAGTCCGTGATATCCGTATAGGTCGTGACGAAGCCGCCGCCCGCCATGGGTTGACCGTGAATGCTGTACACCTGCCCGTTGCGGCGTACTCGTTGGAAGGTATAGGGAGTGCCGGCACGCAAGTGCGCCAGCCGCTTTTCCACCTGCACTTCGGGGTCGCCCGGTCCAAGCTCCCCCCGCGCCGCGCTCCAGCGCAGCACTTCGACGACGGGGCGCCCGACGGTGACGAGGCCGTCGGGATAGCCAAATAGTTCCAGATACCGTCGATTCCAGGCGACCACCCGCAGCTGCGAATCGACCACGCTGATGCCCTGCGTCACGTTTTCCATCGTGGCCTGCAGCAATTGTCGGCTGAAGCGCAATTCCTGCGAGGTCTCATCGAGAAGCTCAGCGACTTCGTCGACTTCGAGGCCCTTGCGATGCAGCGCATGCGTGAGCACCACCCGCGCCGATGACGCGCCTATCGATGCGGCCAGCGCGCGCTCCACATGTTGCACCAGTCCCCGATCGGCCGGTTCCGACGGCTTGGGCAGACCGTGCCCCGTTTGAGCGACATATTCGCGAAGCGCCTGGTCGGCGGCTGTGGTGCCGAGGATTCGCGAAGCGACGGTCTCGAGATCGCCAATCTTGCAATTGATCGCGAGCAGACCGACTGCGGGTTGCTTCGGTTCTACGAAGGCCCGTGCGGCCAGCCGCTCCTGCAGACTTGCGCCGCGGCGCGCCGACACGATCAGCATCACGAGTACGTTGAGCGACAGCGCCAAAAGCGCGCGTGCTCCGACCGCATCCGCTGCTGCGACACCGCCCAGCACATGCGGCAACAAGCTATGTGCGGCCGGCCATGCGGCGATTTCCCTGGCCGCGACGATTCCGCCGGCGCCGAGATTCGGCAGGAACAGCAGATAGCCCCAGGCGATGAACCCGCTCAACATCCCCCAGAACACGCCCGCGCGGCTCGCACTTCTCCAATAGAGCGCAGCGAACAGGGCGGGGGCAAACTGTGCCACCGCGGCGAAGGCCAGCTGACCGATTGCCGCCAGGCTGATCGAGCCCGACGCGCTGCGGTAGTAGGCAAAAGCCAGCAGCGCGAGCGATACGATCACGGCACGCCTCACCCACAGCACGCGCCTTCCCAAGCTGGCGCCGTCCTCCAGCCGCTGATGCCACAGCAGCGGCGCGGCGATATCATTCGAAATCATCGTGGCCAGTGCCGTGCTGGCGACAACCACCATCGCGGTGGCTGCCGACAGACCCCCTAGGAATACCAATACGGTAAGCCAGGGGACTCCATAACTCATGGGCAGCGTCAGTATCAGCGAGTCCGACGCGGTATGCAGCGTGAGTCCGTCGATCGTGCCGAGGGCGACCACGGGAATGACCACTGCCGAAAAGATTCCAAGATAGGCTGGCAACAGCCAGCGTGCGGTCTTCAAATCTTCGGTGCGCGCGCATTCGACCACCGCGACCTGGAATTGCCGCGGCAGACAAAAGATCGCCGCTGCCGCCAGCAAGGTAATCATCGCGGTATTGCCGTTCAGCAGGGTCCCGCTCTCGGCCAGCTGCGCGGGCAGCACCCAAGGTCGGCCGCGCAGGTGCAGACAGGCGAATACGCCCACCGCCACGAAGGCCAGCAGCTTCAGCAGGGATTCAAACGCAATCGCCAGCATCAACCCCTCACGGTGTCTGGTGGCATCGACGCGGCGGGCGCCGAACAGCACCGCGAACAGCGCCATCATCAACGCGACGGCGAGGGCGGTATCCCGATACCACGGCACATGGCGTGCGCTCGCCGCCGTCAGTACATCGACGCTGGTGGCAACCGCCTTGTATTGCAGAGCGATGTAGGGGATGGCAGCCGCCAGCGCAATCAGCGTGACAAGCACGGCGAGTGCGCGACTCTTGCCGAATCGAGAGGCGATGAAATCTGCGATCGAACTGACCTTGTGCGCCCGCCCGATCCTCGTCAGGCGCTCCAGGAAGGGTAACGCGAACAGGAATACCAGCGCGGGCCCCAGATAAATCGGCAGATAGGCCCAGCCTTCACGGACGGCGGACCCAACGGCGCCGAAGAAAGTCCATGACGTGCAGTACACGCCGAGTGAGAGCGCGTAGATGAGCGGGCGCAGCCGGCGTTGGTTGGGGTAGGTTCTATGGCGCTCGCCATAGAAAGCGATGCCGAACAAACAGCCGAGATATGTCAATGCAAGCAGTGACAAAAGCCAGCTGGAAAACATAGGCCCCTCCCTGGGCAGCCACTCTAAGCCGGCGACTGGGCTAAGACAAATGGCGCGCGAGCCGGTGCCATTGCTATCGACCAAGGTCGAATGGTGCCGGGGAGGGGGCGGACCTACTATTAACGGGGGATTTCTCTGCGGGCTGGAGGCGACCGGCGGTGGACCGGCGCGCTGTGCGCATACATTTGTGGAGGGAGCGACAATGAAAATGCACAATTGCTGGGGTGGAGCGGTGCTCGGTCTGGCGTTGATGTGGGGGCCGGCGCAGGCCGAGGTGAAAGACCCCTTGCCTGACAGCCTGTCGCTGGGCGGCGTCACGCTGTATGCGACCATCGATGTGGGCTACGCCTATCAAAGCAACGGTGTTCCCCTCAGCAGCCAGTATATCGATGGACTCGAATATCAGGCCTTCACCACCACGCGAAATTTCTCGGGCTCCCAGTCGACGATCGCCGAAAGCGGCCTCGAGCAGTCGAAGATCGGAATCCGGGTGTCGGAACCCATCGCCAACGACTTTTCGCTCGTGGCGAGGACCGACACCGGATTCAATCCGCTGTCGGGTCACTTGGCCGATGCGTGCGGGAGCATCGCCACGAATAGCGGCGTGAAGCAAGGTCAGCAAACTGCGAACGCGGACAGCAGCCGGTGCGGTCAGGCGTTCAACGGCGTCATCTGGGGCGGGGTGAGCCACCCGCTCTACGGCACGCTCAGCATCGGCCGCCAACAGTCGCTGCAGCTCGACGCACTCGCTCTGTACGATCCGCAGACGCTCTCCTATGCGTTCTCGTTTCTCGGCTACTCGGGCTTCAACGCCGGCGCGGGCAGCACGGAAGCGGCGCGCTGGGATAACTCGGCCAAGTATGCGTTTGTGAGCGGGCCGGCCCACGTGACGGTCATGTACTCCAATGGTGGGCAGGACACGGGTCTGCTGGGAAAATCCTACGCCTTCGACCTCGGGGCCACCTTCAATGGGCTTTCCGTCGATGCCGTCTACGAAAACGAGAAGGGCGCGGTCAACCTGAGAAGCGCCTTCGACAACGGTCCGAACCCTCTGGATCCGGTGTCGACACTGGCGGATCCCTTTCCCACGCCGGGTTTGGCCGCCTACATCTCCGACGACAAGTCGTACAATCTCATGGGCAAGTACACCCTGGAGTTCGGCGATACGGGTCACAAGGACAAGCTCACGTTCTACGCGGGCTACTCCCACATCGAGAAGGAACATGGTGACTACACGGTCGGCAGCGCTCAGGGGAATTACCAGATCAACGTCGGAATCAATATCAATGACGCGGCCGTCTACAACATGGAGTGGTTCGGCGCGCGATATGCCATGAGCTCGGGCTTGAACCTCACCGGCGCGGTCTATCACACCACTCAGAACAGCTGGACCATCGGGGGCGGAACTACCGCCGTAGACAACATTGGCTGCGTTACGGCGGGCTTGCTGTGCGCCGGCGCCTTCAAGGAGGTGTCGTTCGTGGCCGACTACATCATCAACAAGCATTACGACGTGTACGGAGGCGTGAACTGGTCGGAAGTCACCGACGGTCTCGCCAACGGCTTCGTCGGCACCACCGTGGGGACTTCTGGAAGCGAGAACCAGACCACCATCATGTGGGGCCTTCGTATCAAGATCTGAAGGGGACGACATGGCTATCAGCACAACTGTGGACACTTTGCCCACGGGCCAGGCGACATCGCAGCACGATTGGTTGGTGATTGGCGCCTCCTCGCTTGGCACCGTATTCGAGTGGTACGACTTTTATCTGTACGGCCTGCTTGCCACGGTGATCAGCGCGCAGTTTTTCTCGGGCGTCAATGACACCACGGGCTTCATCTTTGCGCTGGCCGCATTCGCGGCGGGGTTCGCCGTGAGGCCTTTCGGGGCGCTGGTGTTCGGGCGGCTCGGCGATCTGGTCGGCCGGAAATACACGTTTCTGATCACCATGAGCATCATGGGTGGCGCGACGTTTGCGGTCGGCCTGCTGCCGAACTATGCAACCGTCGGCGTTACGGCGCCGGTTTTATTGGTGGCACTAAGGCTGCTGCAAGGCTTGGCGCTCGGCGGTGAGTACGGCGGCGCGGCGACCTACGTCGCAGAACATGCGCCGCCCGGCAAGCGGGGCTTTTTCACCAGCTGGATACAGACCACGGCGACCCTCGGCCTGTTCGCCGCACTTCTGGTTGTCATCGGCACACGTACGTATGTCGGCGAGGATGCCTTCAAAATCTGGGGCTGGCGCATACCGTTCCTGGTGTCCATCCTGTTGCTCGGCATCTCCTTATGGATCCGGATGCAGTTGGCCGAGAGTCCGGTATTCCTCAACATGAAGAAACAGGGAACCACGTCGAAGGCGCCGCTCAAGGAAGCGTTCGGGGAGTGGGTCAACCTCAAGATCGTGTTGATCGCCCTGTTCGGCGGTGTCATGGGGCAGGCGGTGGTGTGGTACACAGGGCAGTTCTATGCGCTGTTCTTCCTCGAACGGATGCTGCGGGTCGACGGCGCAACCACCAATATTCTGACCGCCATCGCACTCGTCCTGGCGACGCCGGGATTCGTGCTTTTCGGCTGGCTGTCGGACAAGATCGGCCGCAAGCCCATCATTTTGTGCGGCTGTTTTCTCGCCATGGTGACTTACTTCCCGCTGTTCGAAGCACTGACTCGTTACGCCAATCCGGCCCTGTATCAGGCGCAGGCGGCGGCGCCGGTGACGGTGTATGCGGATCCTGGGCAATGCTCTTTTCAGTTCGATCCCATCGGCAAGAACAAATTTGACTCGACTTCATGCGATATCGCCAAGAGCTTCCTCGCCAAGGCCGGGGTCTCTTATAAGCGAATCGATGCGCCGAGCGGCGCGGTGGCGGAAATCCGCAGCGGCACGACCACGCTGGCTGCACCGGATCCGAGGACCGTTACCGGCAAGGATCGCAAGGAGGCGATCGCGAAGTTTCAAGCCGCTGCGAAGACTACCCTGACCGCGGCCGGATATCCGGACAAGGCAGACCCCGCAGCCATCAACAAGCCGATGGTGGTGTTGATATTGTTCGTACTGGTGCTGTACGTCACCATGGTTTACGGTCCCATTGCAGCCATGCTGGTGGAATTATTCCCCGCCAGAATTCGCTACAGTGCGATGTCTCTCCCGTATCACATCGGCAACGGCTGGTTCGGAGGCTTTCTACCGACGACGGCGTTTGCGATGGTGGCGGCGACGGGCGATATCTACTACGGACTCTGGTATCCGATTGCCATCGCGGGTGCGACCCTGATCATTGGTCTGTTTTTTCTGCCGGAAACCTTCAGGAGAGGCGTCGACGCCTAACGAGCACCGTCGCGCTCCTCTGATCCCGGTTCTAGCTTTCACACTGTGCCCGAAGACCTAATGGGCGTTTTGTCTGCGATTGCAATGCCCTTCGCAGTGTATTATTGACCCGTATCGATCCCCTGTTTTTGGACGCTGTGTCTTCGACTCGGCACACACCAGTCCGTACATCTGTAGTAGGAGCAATCAATTGGAATACCGCAGGCTTGGGGGTTCCGGATTCAAGATTCCGGCCCTGATCTTTGGTACCGCCACCTTCGGCGGTGGCAACGAGTTCTTCAAGAAATGGGGTAACACCGATGTGAAGGAGGCCACTTCGCTGGTCGACGCTGCGATGGAGATGGGCTGCACCATGTTCGACACCGCCGACGCTTATTCAGCCGGCCTGTCGGAACAGATCCTCGGCAAAGCGGTCGAGCGGCGACGCGACAAGGTATTGCTTGCGACCAAGACGGGCATGGCCATGGGTGATGGCCCGAACGACATAGGCACTTCGCGGGTGAAGATCATCAGCTCCTGTGAGGCCAGCCTGAAGCGCCTCGGTACAGACTATATCGACCTCTACCAGCTGCATGCGTTCGACGCCCTGACACCGATCGAGGAGATGCTGCACGCCCTCGATGAACTGATCCGGGCCGGCAAGATTCGCTATTTCGGGGTGTCCAACTATTCCGGTTGGCACCTCATGAAGATGATGTCACTCGCAGAAAAGCATTCGCTCCCCAAACCGGTGACCCACCAGGTGTATTACTCATTGACCGACCGCGACTTCGAGTGGGAGTTGATGCCGCTCGGACTCGATCAGGACATCGGCACCCTGGTCTGGAGTCCACTGGCAGGAGCCAAGCTCAGCGGGAAAGTAGGGCGGAAGAAGAAGCCTCCTGCGGACAGTCGATCTGCGACCGATGCGAGCTGGGACGTTCCGGAGGAGCGACTGTTCGCGGTCACGGACGTGCTGGAGTCGATCTCTGCGGAGATTGGCCATTCGATCCCGCGCGTCGCACTGGCGTGGCTGCTTTCCAGGCCGACGATTTCCTCGATCGTCATCGGCGCCCGAAATGTCACGCAACTTCGGGACAACCTGGCAGCCACGGAGGTCAAGCTCAGCCCCGATCAGATCGCAAAGCTCGACCTCGCGAGTCAAGTCCGGCCGGCATACCCGTACTGGCATCAGCGGGCGACCTTCCTGTCGCGTAACCCGCCTCCGGTGGGGTGAGATAAAAACCTGACGCGCCTTTCGGGGTCGGACAAGAAGCACGCGAGCCTGCGGGATACCACGATCATTCAGCGACCAACCCACTTCGGCATTCTCGCCGGTTTGCTCATGCTGAGCGCCATGGCTCGAGCGGCAGAACCGGCTCTGCTGTTCGTGCACGGCCACATCTACACCGGCGATCCCACTCGGCCGTGGGCTCAGGCTCTTGCCATCGACGGTGCGCGCGTCGCAGAGACAGGGACCGATCGGGCGCTGACCGCGCGTTGGAGCGCTCGCGCGCGCACCATCGATCTGAAAGGCCGCACCGTCATTCCGGGAATCATCGACGCGCATCTGCATTTGTTTTTCGGCGCGCTCGAGATCGCTGGGTTCAATTTATCGACTCCTGAGCGCAGCATTACTCCCGCGCAACCACAAGCTCTCATCGAAGCGGTACGGGCTTATGCAGCGACCCACCCGAGTAATCGCGTACTGGTCGGCCGCGCCGATTTCAGCTCGGAGCCCCCGGCCGCACCCACGCGCGCGCTGCTCGATGAGGCGGTGAGTGATCGGCCCGTGGTCATCCATAATTCGACCGAACACTCCTTGTGGCTGAACAGCCGCGCACGGGAGCTCGCGGGACTCACCGACGAGCCGCTCGCCGATCCGGACGAGGAGCGAAATGTCGTTCGCGACGCCAGCGGTCACCCGACGGGATTGCTGTTCGAGGCGGCACAGGAGGTTGCGAATCGTGCAGTGCTGCGCACGCTGAGTCTGGAGGAGAAGCTCGCGTTGCTCCGCAACGCCATGCATTACCTCAATCAGTTTGGGATCACGAGCATCGTCAATGCCACCGGCAGTCTCGAGGAGATCGAGCTATACGGAATGCTGCGCGATCGAGGCGAGCTTACCGTCCGCACTCGCACGGCCTTCGGTGCGGTCGCGGTGCCGCACCATCTGACACCTGAGCTACTCAGCGAGCTCGACTCCGCGCGCACGCGATTCCACGATGAATGGATCTCGGCGAACCTCGTCAAGTTTTTCGTCGACGGCAGTTCGGGCATGTACCCACCGCTTGTCTATCGCGCCTTCGAATATCGTGCGCTGGTGCTCGAGTTCGACAAACGCGGGTATCAACTCATGTCCCACGCGGAGCGTCGCGACTCCATCCATCTTGCGCTCGACGCTTACGAGGATACCGAGCGCGTGAACGGCCCTCGGGATAGGCGCCTGCGCATTGAGCACGATTTCGTCATCAGCGATGCCGACGCAAAGCGACAGGCGCGGCTTGGCGTGATCGCGGCAGTGCAGCCGGCCTTCTGCTGTAGCGATGTCGGCACCAGCTTCGACCCCGGCGATCCAACGCCATCAGACCGTTGGCACACGTTACTGACCGACGGAGCCGAACTTGCCATGAGCAGTGATTGGCCGTGTATGTGGCCGCCGGACCCTTTCATCAACATGCAACAGGCCGTAACGCGCCAAATCTGGCGCTCGCCGGATACCGCCGGCATCGAGACCGCGCCGTTCGATGGGGCCCGGCAAGCCGGCGCGGTACCGCAAGCGGGCAAGATTTACTATCCCGAGGAGCGCATCAGCCTGCGTGAGGCCGTGGATTGCTACACGCGCGGCGCGGCGCACGCGTCATTTTCCGATCAATGGGTGGGAACGCTCACGAAAGGTCGATACGCGGACCTCGTCGTGCTGTCGCAAGACATTTTTTCGGCCCCTGCATCGGACATAGGCACGACCCGCGCGCTGCTCACCCTGGTAGGCGGCAAAATCGTATACAACGCGGACGCCACGGCACACTGAGGCGGCAGATCGGTAGGCGGAGCGGTGCATAAGGCGTAAATTCGGGGTTTATCAATTCGAAGGGGAAGAGAGTATGTGGAGCAGGATCGTGGTCGTGGCCGTCGTTGGACTCATTGGCGCATCGAGCGCCCTTGCGGACGAATCTGGACGTCAGTATTTCGAACAAACTCCTTCCGCTGCAGGCACCGCACTGCCTTTCAGCGAGGCCGTCATGGTCGCGGACACGCTCTACGTGGCCGGCCACATTGGTCTCGATCCCAAGACCCAAAAGGCCGTTGACCAAATTAATCCGGAAGCGCGCGCAGTGATGGATGCCGTAAAGCACACGATGGAACTGGCCGGGATGCAGATGGACGACCTCGTTTCGGTTACCGTTTATTGCACCGATTTGAGCCTTTACGATGCATTTAACGCCGTTTACCAAACCTATTTTCACCGCCATTTTCCGGCGCGCGCCTTTATTGGTGTGAGCGGTCTCGTGCGTGGAGCCCACTTCGAAGTCTCCGGAATTGCCACGAAACCGACACCTCGAAAGTAGTCACGCACTGGTATAAGGACCGGCCGGCATCGGAGGCATGTAGGATCACGCGATCGTAACCCCGGGATGTCGCCCACTTCAGCAGCGTATTCATGAGCGCACGCGCCAATCCCATGCCGCGAAAGTCCGGTTCCGTGTACACGTTAACTACCAACGGGACTTGCGCACTAGTTACCGCGACGCCGTTATTGGAGGCCGCTTAGCAAGATTGCAGCGATGTGTATTCCACTTTACCGCGAAGGCGAAGCACCGCGGCGTTCAATAGATCGGCTTGATCGAACGGAAGCTTCTCTCGAATCCGAGATCTTTCCACGGGATCCGCCGCTGCTCGCTCGCATTGCCACCGGCGCGCAGTTTCTCACCAAAGCGGCGGCACCGGTTCGATCACGATCGTCGGGGCAGGTCCGGCCCGCCCCGAGCCGCTGCGATTAGATAGGATCAGTAGATTCTTGTACGGTTCTGTAGCTGGATCCACGGATACTGTGATCGTGCCGGGGGCACCCCCTTGGCCCGCTTGTCCGTCCGAGCCGGTCCGGCCATCCTGCCCATTAAAGCCGCTGGGATTTCCGGATCCACCCGATCCGCCGCGGCCCGCCCGGCCTCCTGAACCCCCAGGACCGCCAGCGCCGCCATCCGCTGACACCTTGAGCGTTCCGCCGGTGGGGTCAATCAGGTAATACAGATCACGACCCCCACCGGAAACCTTGGCCTGGAGCAAGGGGGATGAAGTCGACTCGAGGCGCAGCCAAAGGTGGACCGCGGTGCCGGGCGCACCGTCCCCGCCGTTGCTGCCATCTCCGCCATTGCCGCCGTCCCCGCCGTTGCCACCCGGCCCTTCCGGACCGGGCAGGCCGGTGGTGGGATCGGGTGGCGAGGGCATCGCACTAGACCCTTGCGAACCATCCAGGCCGTCCATGCCATCGAATCCCCTCGCGCCAGCAGTGCCGGAAAAATTGGCGAGGAAGGGTACATCGTAGCGCACCGCGATTTGCAGGTCGGTGAGCGCGTCCGGATGTCCCACAGTCGCGATATGCAAATTTGCGATTTTGCCCTCGCTGATCCTCGGATCAGACGGAAGAGAGACCTTGCCGTGGGCATCGATCTGTACCAGCGTCGCGGTGAACACAAAACTATCGAGCAGAACTTTGCCGTGGCCCGCGCCAACGGTGATGAGCTGCTTGCCGTCCGCTGTGTTCGCCACGACGACGAGTTGCGCGGCATGCCCCGGTGCCAATGCCCTGACCGGCTGCACGCTGCCCTTGCTGACCAACGACGCGGTGATGGATGTCACAGGCAGTTTGTCCAAACGCGTGCGCAGTCCGAGGAAAACCGCCAGATCTGAACACCCCGAGCAGACAAGCAGCACGAGCGGCAGGATTGCCAGGCGAGAATGAAACATGAGGCCACATCCATGTGATGGATTAAGACTAGAATAACCACCCCAATGAAAAGTTCGGTCGGTAACAGGCGAAGTTTTGCGAATAATGGAAGCCAGGTTCAGTTTAGGCTCCTGAAATGAACATCAAGGCCGGGGCGACCCCACATTCTTTCACGGCATTGGGTAAATTCGCTGCCGCTCTCATGCTGACGAACGCGTTCCTCCTGCTGGCGCCGCCTTCTGCCGAAGCCGACGCCGCCACCGATGCCAAGGTCATGAAGACCGTGCGCGGCGGAGATACACAGGGTCTTCAGGCTCTCATCGATCAGGGCGTCGATGTGCGCAGCCCGAGCCTCTTGAAATTCGCCATCGATTCCGAACAAACGGGCGTCGTGCAGCTCTTGCTTCGGCACGGGTCCGATCCCAACGGGTGGATCACAGATCAATACAGCCATAATCCCACCGACAGCCCCATATACATCGCCGCCAAGCGAGGCAATCGCGACATACTCGCGCTACTGAAGGAGCACGGTGTCAAGGTCGATGCGGAGCGGCTGACCGATTCCAGCCTCATTGGCACGCCGCTCCTCTGTGCCGTGTATTACGGCGAGCTCGATACCGCCCGGCTGCTGATCGATGTCGGTGCCGACGTGAACCACCCTAACCGGCGCCAGAACACGGCTTTGTTGGAGGCCGTTCTCCTCAGGTCTGAACGGCAAATCGAGTTCGTCAAGTTGTTGCTCGCGCATGGGGCGAATCCGGACATCGCCAACGATGAGGGGAACACCGCGCGCGCCTATGCAAGCAGTGCGGAAGTGAGCGCGCTGATTGCCGCGGCGAAGCCGCCCACGGCGGCGCAGCGGCCCCCACCGGGTGGGCCGGAGGAACTTCTGAAGATCCAGATGGTGTTGACCACCAAACGGATGTGCGATGCGTACATCCCGGGCTTCCAACAGGAAGCTGCCGCGGCTTACCGCCGCTGGCGGGAGCCGCGAGCGGTGTGGGTCGATGCGACCGAAAAGAGCCCGCAGTTCCTGGCAATGATCGGGCAGATCAAATCGCAGGAGGCCTCGGCCGGCGGTGCAGCCTCTGCACAGCGGCAGCAGGAGAAAGAGTTGGAAGGCACCTGCCGCGGCGAGCTCTTGGATGAGCTCGCAAAAGTGCCCGGTGCTGCCCCCGATCCCGGGCTCGCGACGCCCCATAAGACCTGGGACCGCTACCTAGGGGCGTTGCGCGCGGGCGATCGCAGGAGCGCCATCGGGTGTCTCACGTCGACGGCCCGGGACAAATTCCGGCCGATTCTCGAGCAATCGACGCCCGCGCAGCTGCGTGGCATGGCGGATGCCGTCCGTTCGTTCGTCCTCACCGGAACGACGTTCGGCAACATGGCGGAAGCGGCTGTGTCCATGAACAGTGGCTTCGGCGGCATCGTCTACTTCGAGAACGTGAACGGGGAGTGGCGCATCAGCGAGATGTAGATCGCTCCCGCCCAAGCTCACGCGTTCACGAAATCACTTCGATGAGACGGTGCGCGCATCGAGGAGGCGCTCGGCAACCTCCGCTGCCTCATCGCGGATCGTGCCCACCCGCTGCGCGAGCACACTAGGTGCAACAGGTGGGTGTCGCCACTCGGGGCGCATGCAGCTAGCGGCAAGCGTGGCCGCGATATCGACCGGCTCCTGATCGCCCAACTCCGGCGAGTTCATCAGGCACATACTCAACAGGTCTGCGAGCTGCACGATCGCTATAAGGGTTCCCATCGGCACGCTTGATTGGACGTCGGGCGCCGCATAGTCGTGATGCAGCTTGATGACTTCGGCAATCACCTGCGGCAATGACCAGCGTCTGCAAACAAGGACCCCGAGCTGTACGTGATCATATCCGAGCAGCGTATGCTCGGCATCCATTAATTGC
>JBEKHO010000055.1:0-29069 GCA_050012215.1 Steroidobacteraceae bacterium | reverse complement strand
GACCCGACCGGGCATCCCAGGAATTCGGCGAACTGAGTCCGCGTGAGGCGGTGCTGGTCCGTCGGATAGGTCAAAAGCTCCGGAAGCGTGGGCGTCCGAGGGCGCCGGCGGCTCTGCTCGTACGCTTTGATCAGTCTCGCCTGGGCGATGAGGCGCGATTATTTTTGCCCCGTGACGGCCTCGAGTGCGGCCCCGTGCCGAGCAGCCACTGCACGCAACCGCGGGCCGATCAGTAGCGCGAGCACGGCAAAGCCCAGAGTGCCCAGCCCCAGCAGGAAGAAATAGCGCCCGTAACCGAGGCGCTCGGCGAACGTGCCGAGCCAACCCGCCAGGTAGGCGCCGAGTCCAAGCGTCAGCGCGTAGAAGGCACCCATGATGGCCGCGACCATGCGCCGCGGTGCGAGGCGATAGACGAGCCCATAGGTGACCGTCCAGGCCGCCACCTCGCCCGTGGCCTGGATGGCAATTCCCACGGCGGGCACCAACCACCCCGGCTTCGCGCCCCCGCCAATATTCGCGGCCGTCGCGGCGAAAAAGAAAAGGCCCGCGGCACCCAACACGAGCGCCAGGACATACTTTAACAGTGTGTCGGGCTCATGGCCCTTTCGCGCGAGCCAAGCCCATAACAGCGCAAAGCCCGGCGCCGCGAGAATCAGCGCCGCCGATTCCACGGAAGTGAACCATTGCGTCGGAATCTCCAGCGGGCCGAGGTGACGATCGACGGATCGCTCGATGAACAGCGACATCGTACCCCAGAGCTGGAAGGAGCCCGCCGCATACACGAGGAGCAAGATCGCGAACACGGCGAGGATGCTCAAACGCACGAGTTTGCCGCCTTCGTCAGTTTCGGGCACGGCCGCGAGCAGCTGCGGCGACGGTGCACGCGAAGAAGTGTGCGTCAGCTGATGGCGGCGGGCGAAATACGCGACCAAAGCCGTCCCCATCGCGAGTACCGACATGCCGAAGGCCATCGGCCAGCCGGCTGTCGCGGCAACGCTGCCGGCCAAAAATCCGGCGACGAGCCCGCCCAAGTTGATGCCTGCGTAGTAGTACGCGTAGGCCGACTCTCGGCGCTGATCGTCGCCCGCAAAGCTGTCGCCGAGCACGACCACGAGTGTCGCTTTGACCAGCGAGTTCCCGATCACGAGCGTTGCGAGCCCCGACCAAAAGGCGATCCGCGCCCATGCGTATGCAGGCCCCACGCCGGCCGGGGTGGGCCAGAGCCCGAGCGGCTGATCTGCCGAGCGCAGCAAGGTGCCCGCGATCCACGTGGATGCCGTAAGCACGACGTACCCGGCAAACAGCAGCGAGCCTCCGATCGCCAGGGCGCGACGATGGCCTAGGGCGCGGTCCGCGATCCAGCCGCCGACCATCGGCAGCGCGTACATGAGCCCGCTGAATACGCCGACCAGTGTCAGGGCGGGTGCCGGCTGCCACGAGAATCCGCCGGCCGCGTGGCTCGCGGTAAGGAATAGCGCGAGCAGCGACACCATGGAGTAGAAGCCCACCCGCTCGGCGAATTCGAAGCCGATCACCAAGCGTGCACCGGCCGGCAACTGCCAGGGCCGCGAGCCCACGGTGGTCGGCGGAGCAAGGGTCATGAACGCTCGATGGTCGGCGGAATTTCGGGTGTCATTGGCCCGTCAATCGCGCTTCGCGGGCTCGGGCGCGGTCTGCCACACCGGCGCCATCGATGAGCCCGTCTCCTGATAATCGGGAATGTGGCTGTGGTCTAGACGCAAGGCGACGCGGTCAAGGATGTTGCCCTCCTTGATGACGGTGACCACCCGGCGGGTATCCCCGATCGTCTGATCTGGCTTGCCATCGACGAGGATGACGTCGGCGAGCTCGCCCGGCTCGATCGTGCCCCACTCGCTCGAGGCCTTGACGATCGCAGCCGCGTTCTTGGTGGCGACTGTAATCGCCTCGAGCGGCGACAAGCCGGACTCTACCAGAAGCTCCAGCTCGCGATGCAAGCCTTCTCCCTGAAAATCGCCCGGATAGACCGCATCGGTGCCGGCCGCGAACAAGATTCCCGCATCCCGCAGGCGGGGGACGTTGCTTTCCGCACCCTTCATATCCACAAGATTCGTGAAAGTGCTCTTCTCGGAGAGCTGCTCGGCGGTGAGGCTCCCATACTCCTGGCGCAACCCGTCGAGCGCGGCCCTCGGCGTGGTGTCCGCGATCAGCGGATTATCGAGGAAACTCAGATCGCGAAACCGGCGGCCGAGAGCCGATTCCTGGACCGCGAGGGTCGAGATGAAGAACACCTGGTGCGCTTTCAGTGTCGCAATCGTCTCGTCGCTGATCCGATGCGAGGGGAAGTGCGCGAAGCCCGCGATGCCCTCGCCCGCAATATCCGCCGAGCCGTTTCGGGTCCACTGATCGATGATCGTCCGCAGGCCGTGCTTGCCGGCCTCCGCGGAAAGCGTACGTACCAGAGGATCCGACAAGCCGACGTACAGCTTCACAAAATTGACCTGCTCCTCGGCAAGCGTCGCCACGATCCGCGGCACCTGATCTTTGGAGGCAACGGCGACCGAAAGCGCCGGCCATACCGGGTCGGCGCCGTCCACCAGGGGACCCACGCAGTAGATCCGAGGGCCGAGTACCCGTCCCGCCTGGACCTCCGCACGCAGCTGCAAGATGAAGGGCACCACGTTGCCGGTATCCATGACGGTGGTGACGCCTGCGTAAAGCAATGCATTCAGGTACTTCTGATACCCGAGAATATCGAGCCCGACGCCGTTCGTGCCGCCCAGCAGATGCACGTGCATGTCAGCAAGCCCCGGCAGGGCCGTCTTGCCGTTCGCCGCGATGTGCTTCGCGCCCGCGGGTATCCGGACGGCGGACCGCGGCCCGACCGCCTCGATGCGCCGACCATCGATCACAATCACGCCCTGCTCGATCGGCGGCCCGCCGTTGCCGTCGAGGATTCGAACGTCACTGATGACCAGCTTGGCGCCGAACGCGGGCAATGCGAGCGTCAGAAACGCGGTGATCGCGCACAGTCGAGTGTGCATGGAGAGCTCCGAACTTGTGGCGATATAGTTCTCGTCTGATGATTCCATGAGCGATTCGACCGAGCTAATGCTTTTCCGGTCGATGCATATGCCCGAAAAGCGCAAGCGATCTGCTGATCGTCAAGAGTTGCGGTGATATCGTATGCGCCCGGTATGAGCGAGGCGTTGATGCGATGAGAGCCGTCCTGACCACCGCCCATGGCGGTCCCGAGGTTCTGCAGTTGCGGTCCGACTACCCTCGCCCGGAGCCCGCAGCGGGCGAAGTGCTCGTCAAGGTGGCCGCCACGGCGATTAATTTCCACGATGTCTTCACGCGCCGCGGGATGCCCGGCATCAAAATCCAGCTGCCCGTGGTGGTGGGCTCTGACATCGCGGGCACGGTCGATGCCCTCGGCCAAGGGGTGCCAGCCCACTGGCTCGGCAAGCGAGTGCTGATCGATCCGGTGATGCGCGATGCCGACCGCATGGGAATGCTGGGTGAAACCACCGACGGCGGCCGGGCCGAGTATTGCATCGCGGGCGCCTCCATGCTCGTCGAGATTCCCCCCGAAGTGACTTTCGAGCAGGCCGCCGCCCTTCCCCTTGCCTACGGTACCGCCTATCGGATGCTGATCACCCGGGGTGCGCTCACCGCCGGCGAGCGCGTGATGGTTCTCGGCGCAAGTGGGGGGGTGGGCGTCGCCTGCGTGCAGATCGCGCGCTTGGTGGGCGCTGAGGTGCTCGCCTTTGCAGGCAGCGACGCGAAGCTCGAGAGGCTCAGGGAAATCGGTGCAACCCACGTCGGAAACTATGCCGACCGCCCATTCCTCGAGTTCGTCAAGCAGATCTACGGTAAGCCGCGCACCAGCGGCGCGGGGGGCGTCGATGTGGCGGTGAACTTCACCGGCGGGGATACGTTGCCGGATACTCAACGCTGCGTAAGACTGCGCGGCCGCATCCTCTGTTGTGGAGCGACCGCCGGATTCAATCTCTCGCTCGATGCGCGCTACTGGTGGACCTACGAGCACACCCTGATCGGCTCGGATGGGTGGCTGAAGGAGGATCTCTCGACCCTCTTGGGCCTCGTAGCTGAGGGGCGCCTATCGCCGGTGATCGATCGGGTCTTGCCGCTCGACCAGACGGCGCTGGGTGAGAGTCTGCTCGAGCGACGCGAGGTCGTCGGCAAAGTGATCCTACGGTTGTAATGATTATGTCGTCTCCCGGCAACCTCGGGGATCTATTGCGACTACCGACGCATGGCCAATGCGGGGCGATCATCGATTTGCGCGACGAGGCAAGTCCGCGCCGATTGACCGCGTTCGAGCTCGACGCGCTGTGTCAGGCGGTGAGCCGCGGACTTGCGCGACGCGGGATCGCACGGGGGATGCGCGTCGGGATCCTGGCCGAAAATCGCTACGAGTTCCTCGCCTGTTACTTTGGCATCATGCGCCTCGGCGCGGTGGCAGTACCCGTGAACCACAAACTGCCGGCGGCGACGATTGAGTACATCTTCAAGGACAGCGAGATAACACTGAGCTTCTGCGACGCCACACGCCGCTCGATGGTCCCCCCGGGCATACCCGCGATCGACTTCGACGCCACAGGAAAAGAGGGGTTCGATGACTTCTTGGACGCGGGGACAGCCGAGGCCGTGCAACCCGATGAGGCCTTGCTGGCCGAGATCCTCTACACGTCGGGATCGACCGGACGGCCGAAAGGCGTGCCACTCACCCATGCGGGTCAGGTTTGGGCGATCGAGCATTATCTTGTCCCGCTCGGCACGGAGGTCCCCACCGCGAAGACCCTCATCGTGGCGCCGCTTTACCACATGAACGCGCTCTTCAATATTTCCGTGGCGCTCGCCGAGCGAGTCGAGGTGATCATGTTGCCTCGCTTCGCGGCGCGTCGCTATCTCGAGACTGTGGACCGATACCGCTGCTCGCTTCTGTCGGGTATCCCGACCATGTTCGCGCTCATGGTCCGGGAACGGGAGTTGATCGAGCGGCTCGATCTGACCAGCGTGCAACATGTCACGATAGGCTCGGCGCCGCTCACGGATGCGCTTCTCGGGCAGGTGAAGTCCTTGTTTCCCAACGCGGATATCGAGAACGGTTATGGCACAACGGAGGCCGGTCCGGCGGTCTTCGGACCACACCCACAAGGATTGGCGCGTCCGCCACTCTCGATCGGCTATCCGCTCTCCGATATCGATTGCGCGCTGGTCGACGGAGAATCCGCCGATGAAGGCGTGCTCGCATTGCGCACCCGGGCGCTCATGCAGGGTTACCTGAATCTTCCACAGGCGACGGCCTCACGCATGCGTGAGGGATGGTATGTCACCGGCGATGTCATGCGGCGCGACGCGCAGGGCTTTTATTTCTTCGTGGGCCGCGCAGACGACATGTTTGTCTGCGGCGGTGAGAACGTCTATCCCGGCGAGATCGAGAAACTGCTCGAACGGCACCCCGATGTCGCCCAAGCTATCGTGGTCGCGGCGCCCGACGACATCAAAGGGCAGATTCCGGTCGCGTTCATCGTGGCGCGCACCGGCAGCCACCCGACGGCTTCGCAGATCAAGCGATATACTCTGGCGGAAGGCCCCGCTTATGCGCATCCGCGCTTTATCGAATTTATCGCCGACCTTCCCGTATCGGGCACGCACAAGATCGATCGCACCGCTTTGACAGCGGAGGCCGAGCGGCTCGCAAAACAAGCGGGCCGCAGCCACTGACCTTCCTCTAGAGCCATTATGTACCCCTATCTCGATCACATCGTTTTGGTCTGCCGCGATCTCGATGCGGGCGCGCGTCGTTTCGAGGCGTTAACCGGTGTGCGCCCGCGCCTCGGTGGCGTGCATGCAGGCGGGCGCACCCACAATGCGCTCGCGCGGATCGGCCCGCGTTGCTATCTGGAGATCCTGGCGCCCACCGGGCCGCCCAATGCCGCGGATGACTTGTGGTGCCGAATTGCCCACGCGACGCGCGAGCTTGCCGTGTTGACCTATTGCTTACGAAGCCCGCGACCGCTGACTAGTCTTGCCAGCCTGGCGCTGGATAGCGGATGGAAGGATGCGCAGGTCGCCCCCAACGGTCGAACGACGCCCGAGGGCATCGCCTTGCACTGGCAATGGCTGGCACCGAAGGTCGACGGATTGGACCTCGCCTTTCCGTTCTTCATCGATTGGCTCGATTCGCCTCACCCCGCCGATACCATCACGCAAGCGGGCAAACAGGAGACCCTTACACTGCAGGAGTTTGCTGTCAGACATCCCGAAGCGGCTCGACTGCGTGCGATCCTGGCGGAGCTCGGAACTCCCATCGACACCGTACAGGCCGAGAGCCCGGGATTTGTGCTGGTCCTCGAAACCCCGAAGGGCCGAGTCGCGCTTTGATCTTAAAAGGTTCTCCCCCTGCACCACTGGAGTGATGAGATGAAAAAATCAGCCTGCGCCGCACTCACCGCCGGACTCGTGGGCATCGCGGGCGCAGCACAACTGTCCGTCTCTCCGCAGGCGGGCCTCATCGATGCACCCTTTCATGTGGTCCTTCGGGACGCCCTCCCCGGCTCACGGGTGACACTCACCGCCGAGCGGCTCGATGTCAATGGCCGGCGCTGGACCGCGGTGGGCGAGTTTGCCGCTGATGCCGACGGCCGAGTCGATACGGATGTCGCGCCGTCGCTCGGCGGCAGCTATGAGGGCGTGAGCTCGCACGGATTGTGGTGCTCGGCACTGCCGGTGCGGCCCTCCGAGCTCGCCGACTACCTCGGACAGCTGCCCACCCATCCGGAGCTCGGAACCGCGCCTCAGCTCGACGTCGCCGCCGAGTACCGCGTCGAGCTGAGCGCCCGCATCCAAGATGAGCTCGTGGCCTCCGCGACGGCGACACGCAGCTACGGGCCTGCCACACGCGCCGAAGAAGTGCACGAGGAAGGCGGTGTGCGCGGCGTGTTCTACCTGCCGCCCGCCGGCGCGGCATCCGACATCCCGGTGCTCGTGCTCGCAGGGTCCGGTGGTGGCCTGCCGCTCGCGCAAGCGGCTCTGCTGGCCGCACGCGGACATCCGGCGCTTGCCCAAGGGCTGTTCGACTACAAGGATCTGCCCCCGACGCTACGCGCGATCCCGCTCGAGACGGTGCGCGCCGGCGGCGCATGGCTCGCGCGACGCACGGGCGCAAAGCGGGTGGCTATCATGGGCACGTCGCGTGGTTCCGAGGCGGCAGGACTGGCGGCGAGCTATTTTCCCGACGTTTTCGCCGCTGCGCTCCTTTACGTCCCCTCGCATCTCAGCAACGGGGCATTCGCACCAGGACTCAAAGCCCTTGAGGCGGCTTGGACACTCGAGGGCAAGCCGCTGCCCGCAGATCGAGGAGAGACGGATTCGAACAATGCGGACGACGAGATGAGTGCTCACGAACCGCCCGGATTCGTCGGCACGCCATACTATCTAAACACTTGGAGTGATCCTCAAGCCGCTGCGTTTGCCGGGATACCATTCGAGCGCATGTCGGGTCCGCTCATCGCGATCGGCGCCGGGGCCGACCAGATGTGGCCCTCATTCATCGGCGCGGAACAGATTCGCCGACGCCTCGCGGCACACGGAAAGGCGCAATTCGCGCATGTGTATATCTATCCGGGCGCCGGTCACTTGATCGCGCGAGTCGGAACCGGCGGGCCGCTCTCTTCCTTCGTCTTTCATCCGGTCGCGAAGGACTTCGAGGCGACCGGCGGGCTCCCCAACGAGAACTGCGAGGGCTCCTACGATGCTTGGGGCAAGGTCATTCAGTTTCTCGGCACCGTAGAGTCACGCAAACCATCGACGAGTGGCGCGGTGCGCTGAGCCTGCGTCCGGCCTCATCGGTCCTGCACACCGTAAGTTCCGCGCCCGAGGGCGATCGTCTTGCCGGAGGTGGCCGTCACCTCGATATCAACGACCCCAATCGTGCGGCCTACCCTGCGCACCACGGCGCGTGCGATGAGGCCCGTATCGATCGCCGGACGCAAGTAGTCGATGCGCAAGTCGATGGTGGGAACACCGTGACCGAGCCGCGCGAACAGCGCATAGTCGCCCGCGATGTCGATGAGGCTGGCGATGGCGCCCCCGTGAAACTGCCGCGTGTCGGCGGTGCGCTCGGCGGCGGGCACGAAATCCATTTGTATCTCCACGACTCCCACGGCGCTGTCGAAGCTGAGAACGCGGAAACGAAACGGCCGTTGAAAAGGTGATTCATCCAGAGACTGCTGGATGCGCTCGAGCGTTAGCGAAGGTAGTTCGTCGGTCGACATGACATTCTCCAAGCTGGGCAGGCAAGCATACAAGCTCCCAGCGGTCGCGTCGTCCCGAGCCTGCAATGGTGTCACCCGGGCTCCGTGAAATTGTATTTCGATACTTCGGTCGTATATGCAGATGACAGAAAAGTACTTCCGAGCTGCTTTTCCCTCCGGTACCTTGCCTGAGCCAAACGAACGATTGCACTCCCGAGGTGCAACGTATAACGACGCAATTGGGAGAATTCGGGTGAGCATTATTCGATATGTCCGACCGTGCTCGATCACGTTGAGCCTTGCTGTCGCCGCGCTCGGCGCCGCTCCGATCAGGGCGCAGACGGCAGCTGATACGGCCGCAACGGCGGGCAGTGAGTCGCTCGAGGAAATCGTTGTCACTGCCACCAAACGTTCCGAGGACCTGCAGAACGTCGGTCTCAGCATCACCGCGTTGACGGCGCAGCAGCTCGAGTCGAAAGGGGTTGAGCAGTTCTTCGACTACGGAAATTCCGTTCCGAATCTTTCCTTCGCGATCGATTCCGCAGATGGCTCGCTCGCGGCCCGAGGCATCGCGCTGCGCGGCATTCAGGGTTCGAATACAACCGGCGTCTACATCGACGATATACCGGTGCTCGAGACCCTCGATCCGCACATTGTTGACGTGGCGCGCATCGAGGTGCTGCGCGGCCCGCAGGGCACCCTTTACGGTGCGGAGTCGATGGGTGGCACGGTCCGAATCATCACGGCGCAGCCGGACGCCAGCGCGTTCAGCGGACAAGTGCATGTCGGCACGTCGGACACCGACCACGGCTCCGCGAATGGGATCACGGAAGGCGACGTGAACCTGCCGCTCGTCAGCGACGTCCTCTCCGTGCGGGCCAGTGGGTTCTATCAGTTCGACAGTGGGTATTTCGACAAAGGCCTAGGCCCCGAGTCGGCACCTCCGACATCGATTCTCCACGACATCGGCAGCATGGAATACTACGGCGGCCAGATCGCCCTCCGATGGGAGCCTCTCGGGGGGCTTGCGATCACCCCACGAGTCATGTACCAAGAGACTGTCGAGGATGGGGTCCCCTATGCACTCGGCAACGCCGACAATCTCCTGCAGCGTCAAGTCTTCGACGTTCGCGAGGGGGGAACGGACAAATGGTGGCTCGACAGCCTCGCAATCAACTATACGGCGCCGTTCGGCACGTTCGTCTCCTCGACCGCTTACTTCGATCGCAAGACGTTCGAGACCGAGGATGACACCGACTTTACGGCGTATGCCTTCGGCCTGGCGAATCCGATTGCGTCACCTATTACGCGCGAGATCGATCTGCGGCGGTTCGTGCAAGAAGTGCGCTTCGCGTCCACCTTCTCCGGACCCTTGCAGACAATATTGGGAGCCTTCTACTCGGAGAGCACGCGCCCGCGAGACTACGAGTGGAGTGCGCCGGGGTTCGGCGCGGCCACGGGCTCTCCGAGCGATCTTATTTTGTCCTTCATTGACTCGCGAAAGGCCACCGAGGAGGCCGTATTCGGCGATCTATCGTACGACATACTGCCCAATCTCAAGGCGACGGCTGGTGTGCGTTGGTTTCGCGACATCGCTACCTTCCACCAGTACACGAACGGGGCGTTCTATGGATTCATCCCGAGCACCTACCTCGCCCCGTCCACCACCGAGAGCGGCTTCACACCCCGGTACCTGTTGGAATATCAGGTGACGCCCGATCTGTTGGTGTACGCAAGCGGCGCGAAGGGTTTCCGCGAGGGCGGCAACAACATCGCGCTGCCTCCCGGGCCACCGCCGACAGGATGCGACCAGGATCTCGCCAACGACCACTTGACCGCCTCGCAGGTGGCGACCTTCAAGTCCGACGAGCTCTGGAGCTATGAGGTTGGATTCAAGTCGAGTTTCGCCGAGCGTCGGTTTACGCTGAACGGCGCCGGGTTCTGGATCGATTGGAGCAACATTCAGCAGCAGATTTCACTGCCGCTGTGCGGCTATGGCATCACGGGCAATTCGGGCGCCGCTCGCAGTACCGGATTCGAGCTTGAATTCAGCGGGCGGCCGATTCCAGAGCTCACGCTCGGCCTCGGAGTCGGTTACACGAACGCCCGCATTACCCAGCAAGGAGCCGGCAGTCCGCAGACGGTGGGTAGCCCCGTATACAACGTGCCGGAGATCACCGTCGCGAGCAACGTCGAATACGAGCGGCCCCTGACCGCGAGCTGGACCGGATTCACCCGCCTCGACTACAGTCATGTAAGCGGTAGTTATTCCGTGAATACTCAGGTGACGCCGCTTTATCGGCCGGCTTACAACATTGGGGATGTCCGGCTCGGCGGGCGCAACGAACGCTACGAGGTCGCCCTGTTCGTCAAGAATCTCACCAACGAGCACGCCAATCTCGCAGACGCCGTTATGATCGGAGCGGAAATTCCAGGCCAGCCGCATTTCGTGATCAATCAGCCGCGGACGGCAGGAATCGACGCTCGCGTGCGGTTCAAGTGAGAAGAGACTCGATCGAGCCTCGTTCCCCGTTGGCGGACGGGCTCGACTGAGTGGTGGGCCGTGTAGGGATCGAACCTACGACCAATTGATTAAGAGTCAACTGCTCTACCAGCTGAGCTAACGGCCCTTGCAAACTTCAACCAATCAAACCAAACGCTTCCCTCGACGCACCACCATGAGGTGGGGTGGACGACGGGACTCGAACCCGCGACGGCCGGAATCACAATCCGGGGCTCTACCAACTGAGCTACGTCCACCATCGTTTATGCCCGACAGGTGGCGCGCCCGGCAGGAATCGAACCTGCAACCGCCGGCTTAGAAGGCCGGTGCTCTATCCGGTTGAGCTACGGGCGCCGTGATCGATGGTTCCACGCGCCAAACGTATTATCAGGTCCATGCCCGGAAATCGTGCACACCGCGTTCGGGGACGCGCATTATAGCCAACTGCCCAGGATAGTACATGTCGGCGCAGCAATACGTCGGCGCCCGGATTATGTGTTACCCATGTCGCCGGAATTGGTCGGGGCAGAGGGATTCGAACCCCCGACCCTCTGCTCCCAAAGCAGATGCGCTACCAGACTGCGCCATGCCCCGTGCCGGTCCCCCTGCGATCGCAAGGGGGCGGGAATCGTATCAGGTCGGCTACAGCATGCAAATCTGTTTGGGCCGCTGGTGCGAAAGAGCCGAATTTTGCGGCTCTTTTTGACGATCCCTTCGAAATCTAGGGTCACCCTGATTGAGCGAAAAGCAAAGGGGCGGCCATGTCCCGTCAGCATCGGACTCAAGGCTTTTGCCCTCCCTGACCATTTGTTTGAATAGCAAATGCACTACCGGCCTGCCCGATTCCTGCGTCCCCGCCCGCAGCCTTTGAACTGCGGGTCGGCATCGCGGCAGGCCCGCAACTCAATGCAACATATGCGAGGTCTTTCGGCATAAACTCTCGTAAAAATAGTCACTTACGATCGCCAAAGCCACTCTCATAAGGACGATGTTTTGCGTTTAATTGTTATTCGATCGACGATCGCGACACAAAATCCGATGACGAGAGCTCGGTCAGCGATGCCTCGGATTACTCTGGCCTCTGCAGCGATTTCGCATCGCGGGCAAGGAATCCGTAAGCACAAGCACACAATCCAATATCGCGGTCGCGGGACCATCAGGAGGCCACTTACATTGCCCCTAGCACGACGTGACCGTGCCCCTAAGTCGTTTGACTAGGATGAACCCGGCCGGTCTCCCGGAGCAACGATCCCACCACCAATGCCGCAATCAGAACACTGATCCAGAAAAGACCGGCGTGCCTGAAATGCGAGCCCGCGTCGATGGTTTGTGCGCCCAGAGTTTTGCCGAAGCGCTCAGCAAAAATCGGCCCGATCGCTGCGGTGACGCCGAAGGTCAAGAAATTGATTGCACCGGTCGCACTCCCCTTGACCTCGTCGGGATTCACCTCCTTGATGATGGTGTACGGGATCATGGCAGCCCCGGAAGCCACACCGAGGATGAACAGCGTGAGCCATGTGGGAAGGAGCGTCGGGGAGTAAATCAGTTGGGCGAAGCCGATCAGCATGATCGCCGCACCCCCTAGATAGACAGGCTTACGGCGGCCGAGCCGGTCTGCAAGCCAGCCGAGAAGCGGACACCCGAACACCCATCCGAGCGGCACCATCGAAATGGCGAAGACGGCATCTGCAAAGGAAAACAACTTATCGGTCTGGAAAAAGCGCACGCCCCAGACCATGTCCCCTACCGTGGTCGGGACAAACAGCAACCCGGCGGCAAGCCCGCAAAGATAGGACTGCGGATTCGAGAATACGATTTTGTACGTGGACAGGATTCCACCACTCGATTTCCCCGTCGGTATGCGAGTCGTTTCCTTTGGCGTGATCCACAACAAACCTGCCGCTACGAGAAGCACGACGACCCCCGCGCGGCCCCAGTATTGCGGGACCGACAGCCCGTCGGCGATCCAGTGACCGACCACGAGCTGACCAGCCGTTCCGCCGAGCATACCCACACACTGCGTGACGCCGATGGCGGTTGCCAGACGCCGCGCCGGCAAGCCGTGGGAGGCCAGATACACCGCCCCGGTGAACGCAAAGGCGGAGCCCGCCCCTTGCAGCAGCCGTCCGAGGTACCCGGCCCCTTCTTTCGGGGCCATGAACAAGAGGCACCCGATCCCCAGGATGGCCATCCCCGTGGAAACCACGTATTTGGCGCCCAATCGGTCGAGCAGGACTCCGGCCACGAGGCTCGCGGTCGAGTAGGTGTAGTAGTAGGTCCCGAGAATGTCGCTGACGCCAAGCGTCGAGACACCGAAGGTCTTGGCCAATTCGGGAATCATCACCGCCGGGGAGGAGCGCACCGCATACTCGAGAAAGTAGAAGGTCAGAGAGAAAACCCAGGCGACGATGAAAGCGTGCGTCGCCTCGCTCTGGGATCGCGGCAGATCAGTGGCTACATTCAAGCAGAAGCGTCCTTGATGTCGGTGGGAGCAACCATTTCGTATCGACTCAGCGGAAGATCGCCGTCTTCGCCACATCCACGATCTCGTTCGCTTGCCCATTGAGCACGGCCTTGAGCATCCATACACTGAAGCCCTTCGCGTGCTCGACCTTGATCTCGGGTGGCATCACGAGCTCCTGCCGATCAGTCAACACGTCGATGACGGCCGGACCCTCGTGTGCGAAGGCAGCCGAGATCGCTGATTTCAGTTCGCCCGGGTCCTCCACGCGCACGCCATAAATACCCATGGATTCGGCCATGCTTGCAAAATTTGGATTGTCGAGCCGCGTGCCGGTTGGCAAAAATCCGCCCGCTTTCATCTCGATGTCGACGAAGCCCAGGAGACCGTTATTGAAGATGACAATTTTGATCGGCAGTTTGGACTGGCGCACGGTCAGCAAATCACCCATGAGCATGCCGAAACCCCCATCACCCGACATCGAAATGACCTGCCGGTCAGGCATCGCGAACTGCGCGCCGATGGCTTGCGGCATCGCATTGGCCATCGATCCGTGGAGAAACGAGCCCAGCAGTCGGCGCTTGCCGTTCATCTTGAGATATCGTGCCGCCCACACGACCGGCTCACCTACGTCGCATGTGAAAATCGCATCCTCACTGGCGAGGTCGCTCACTACTTTCGCGAGCAGCTGCGGGTGGATGGGTTTGTGCTTGGAATGATCCTTGG
Source organism: Steroidobacteraceae bacterium (assembly GCA_050012215.1). Classification (GTDB taxonomy): domain Bacteria; phylum Pseudomonadota; class Gammaproteobacteria; order Steroidobacterales; family Steroidobacteraceae; genus Bog-1198. Next base: position 15,115 of record JBEKHO010000055.1, on the reverse strand, counting down.
CAAGATCATCGAGACCCTTCCGGGCTTTGGCATAGTGGTTGACTGCAGCAGTCAGGTACGAATCGTCGAGCCTCGCTGACACGCGCTCGGTCAGTCGCGACAGAACTTCGCCCACGTCCCCAATCACGCCGAGATCGAGCCGGCAACGCCGACCGAGGTTCTCGCCGCGAATATCGACCTGGGCTATTCGAGCCTTCGTCGGATAGAATTGCCGATAAGGGAAATCGGTGCCGAGCATGAGCAGGCTATCGCAAGCCTCCATGGCGTGGTATCCGGAGGAAAATCCGATGAGCCCCGTCATCCCCACATCGTAGGGATTGTCCCATTCGATGTGCTCCTTGCCACGCATGGCATGCACGATGGGTGCCTTGAGTTTGGCCGCAAGGGCTACCACGGCATCGTGAGCGCCGGCGCAACCGGCGCCACAGAGGATCGTCGTTCTTTCACCCCTGTCCAGAAATTCGACCAAGTCCTCGATATCCGCCTCGGCCGCACACACGCGAGGCAATCGCGACACCGGCTTGGGCGAAGGGGCCGCGGGCCCAGCCTCCTTCAAGGCAACATCACCGGAAATCACGATGACGGCAACGCCCTGCTTCGCCACGGCCTCGCGAATCGCCGTTTCGACGATTCGGGGCACCTGAACCGGATCGGAGATCAGCTCGACGTAATGGCTGCATTCCTTGAAGAGCGATTGCGGATGGGTTTCCTGGAAATAACTGGAACCAATCTCGGTGCTAGGGATATGCGCCGCGATGGCCACTACCGGTACCCGGTTGCGATGGCAATCAAAGAGCCCATTGATCAGGTGCAGATTGCCGGGGCCACAGCTTCCGGCGCATACGGCGAGCTCGCCCGTCAGCTGCGCCTGTGCGCCGGCGGCAAACGCGGCGACTTCTTCGTGCCTGACGGGAATCCACTGGATCTTGTCGCGCACGCGCAGTGACTCGGTGATGCCATTGAGCGAATCGCCGACCAGTCCATAGATACGGCGCACGTTGGCGGCTTCGAGCGTCTCAACTATCCGGTCCGCAACATTGGCCATCTCGAGCCTCCCATTGTGCGTCGCAGAAAAGTGGCGCCGCAAACACTATCGATTCGCCGCCGGGCCATGAAGATCATGCCGCAGCACATCGCAGACATCGTATCCCCCGATCGGGTGAGCCGCTCCCAGATTGGTCGGCGTCATTAGAGGGGTCGCTCAGGAGCTTGCGATGTCGGGCATGATCTGTCCCATTTCCATTGCCTGACTGGATGGAACTCCTGAATGCCCAAGACAATCTCATCGTCGGGCGCGCCGGTCGCGGCTTGAACCAACGACCAGAGGCGCCTAAGCATTTCCCGCTTATAGTCCGCGGAACGCCCGGTCCGGATCAGCAGTGTGAGGGCCGCCGTCGGGGAAGGCCTGCCTGCGGTGAACCCGTTTCCCCTGAGGTACTCATGAAAGACTATATGCACCCAGTGTGTGGGCACTCCGGCGTACTCGGCGTGAAATGTCGTGAGCTTGTCCGCCAGCTGTCTTGGCAGGACCATCGAGGACGCCGGCTTGCGTCGTGATCGTATACAAGGGCATCGAAACGCCTCCGAACCTCGCCATCGGCCGCGTGCGCGGCCGATGCCTCAAGCGACGTAGTTCTTCAAGATCCGAAGATCAGTGACCGAATACGACATGCCGAGCCGATAACCTCGCCCCACTCGCGATGGTGCGAGCGAATGCATGTCCTCACCACGCACCTCTGGAATCGTCAGCTCCGCCGAGCCTGCCCACACATCAATGATGGTCAGATTGTCGGTCAGCGACATCGTGAGCTCATCGACCGGCGGCTTCGTCTGGCGGGCGGCCGCGAGCTGCGGGAAATACCGACGCATCACGGTCGGCCGATTGAACACCGTCCCAGGATCGGTGACCTTCTCCTCGAGCTGCAGACGCGCAGTCGCCAATCGCTCGCCATGCGCCGCAACACTGGCGCCGAAGCGGCTTCCCTTCACGAGGGGGGCGGCGGCCGCACTGGGTGCGGAGAAGGTCCGCGTTTGGTAGATGCTGCCGAGTTTCTTCGGAAAGCCTTGCGCCCAGCCTCGAGCAATGGCCGCGTCATTGTCGACGAATATGTAGGGACAGTAATTGATGGGTGCCCGCTCGAAGAAGGCCTCGACCAGCACAAAGGCTTCACGGTACTGGTAGCGCGCGGGATCGGTGACCTCATCATTTGAACCCGTGAACTGCCAGTCGAGAAACCAAAAGAATGCCCGGCCCCGAGACTGCTCGTCCGGCGTCACGCCGGGCGGTAACAGCGCTGCAATCGCGGCAGGATCCGCCCAGTATTCGATGGCGAGGCAGTCGCTCGAGTAATGCCAGGGCGGCGGTGAGGCCAATGCAGAGTTGCCCTGCGGCGTCAGAGGAGCAGCGAATCCGTGCAGCATGCTGGGCACTCCTGAAAGCCATATGACCGCTGAAGCATGGTCTCCTAACCAGTGACGAAGGCGCTCTCCCCCAAAGGGGGGACTGCTGGCGATGGATAAACCGATGACACTGCCCTGTCATGACTATCGTGATAAGTCATCCGGAACGAGACGGCGCGTTCTACCGCCCTGCGGCGGCGGCTCGGTTGTGGTACGCGGCGCCGATGCTGGCTTTAGTGGGTGGTTGTGACGGGGCGCCCTCCCGCAACATCCTGGGCTCATATTTCCCGTCATGGATGGTTTGCGCCCTGGTGGGCATTGCGCTGTCACTGGTCGCTCGCGCGATTTTTAAGGCCTCGGGGCTGCTCGAGGAATTACCGGTCCCCTTCGTCGTCATGTTGTCGATTGCGTGTGCAGGCACATTCGCGATGTGGCTGATATGGCTGTCTTGAAAAACGACTATGAGTGAAGGCAAATCGCTGCGGGGAAAAGTCATCGCCGCGACGGCAATGGGATTGGCCGTCGTGCTGGGCATTCTCGTCGTCTTCGCGATCGATCGGCGGCCCCGCACCCACGACGCGCGCATCTTCGCCTATAGCGCAGCAATGGCGTCGGAGATCAGCGGACGAATTGTCCAGATCCTGGTAACCAATGATCAAGATGTTGCCAAGGGTGCGCCACTCCTCGTCATTGATCCGGTGCCCTATGAATTGCAACTGCGCCAGGCGCGCGCCCAGGTAGCCGCTCTCAAGGCCCAGATCGCTCTCGCGGGACGTCAAGTCACCTCCCAGGGTTCCGGTGCCCAAGCGGCGGAAAGCCAAGTACAAAGGGCGCGCGAGCAGCTCAGGTACGCGCAAGACACGCGCAAGCGCCTCGAGCCTCTGGTCGTGCCAGGCTTCGTGACTCAACAGCAGTTGGATGAAGCGAGGACCAACGAAGCCGCTGCCGAGGCATCCTTGGAGGCGCTCACCCGAAGCGCCACCCAGGCCCGCCAGGCGGTAGGCGACACCTTGAGCCTCGAAGCTCAACTGGAAGGCGCGGAAGCGGCGGCGGCCAATGCTGCGCGCAACTACGATTTGACGACTCTGCGTGCCCCGTTTACGGGAAAGGTAGTCGGATTGCAAATTGCCGAAGGCACCTTTGCCGTCGCCGGGCATCCGCTATTCAGTCTTATCAAGTCCGATGCGTGGTATGCCATCGCCGACTTTCGAGAAACCGAATTGCCGCGAATCGCCATCGGCGATCGAGCGACGGTGTGGACCATGTCCGAGAGCAATAGTGCCTTCTCAGGGCGTGTGGAAAGCTTGGGTGCGGGCGTGCAATCCACTGATCAAGACGGTCCCGGTCTTCCGGTCGTCGGCCGCGATCTCAACTGGGTGGTTGTCGCGCAGCGATTTCCCGTCTGGGTGCGGCTCGACAGGCCGCCCGCCTTTGCCATGCACGTGGGATTAACCGCATCCGTAAAAGTGCACCATGACGGCGCTCGCTGAGTCGCACCCCTCCAGCCGCCCGCTCCTTGAAGTGCTCGCCGTCGAGCTCGCGTCGCGCGAGGGCCGATGGGCGGCTGTCGCGCGCATCGCGATCGGGTCCGCGATTACAGTGGTCATCGCGATGGTTTTTCGAATACCCCAGCCGACCTACATGGCGTATATCGTCTTTCTGATCAGTAAAGATGAAAAGAATGCCACCGTGACGTCGGCACTCGGCGGTCTGGTTGCCGCCACCCTGGCGATTATCCTGACCTTGGGCCTGGAACTCATCGACACCGCCGAACCGGCGCTACGGGTGCCGCTCATGGCAGTCGCTACCTTCGCCGCCATGTTTACCGCGCGCACGTTTGCGCTGGGTCCCATCTCCTTCCTGGCTGGCTTTGTCGTCGTGTTGCTGCAGTCGCTGGTCGATGACGTACCAAGCCCGGAGGCCCTGACGCGCGCGACCTTGTGGACCTGGGTGGTGATATTCGTACCAGTGGCCGTGACGGTCATCGTCAATTTACTATTTGGCCAGGGCGCTGTGACGTTCGTGGAACGCACCGTCCGGAGGGTCTTGCAGGAGATGGAAGCCTCGCTCGCTCGCGGCGACCACCGTAAATGCCTTCCCGCATGGCGCGCGCGGCTCGTTCCACTACTCGAGACCGCTCGACCTAACACCAAAAAGGCGCCGCATGTCGGTCGAATCACGGTACCTGTGATCCGTGCGATGCTCGAGGCGCTGGTGATCCTGGAAGCAGCACCCGACGATCTGCCGGAGGCGGTCCGCACAGAGTTGGCGGCCCGCATTCGCGACTGCCGGCGGGCCATCAACGTCGACGTTGGCGCCCCGCAAGCGGATCAATCCATGGGGCCCCTCGCGCAATCGCCGGCCCCCAATGTCGAGCACCCCCCGGCAGTCATTGCGTTGTTCAGCACGCTATCCGTGCTCTACCGTGTGATAGGCCGCTCTGACTTGCCGCTGGACACGACGGAAGCGCACCACTCACCTCGGCAACTGTTCTTCGCCGACGCGTTCAGCAACCCGGCGCATTGGCAATTTGCGCTGAAGACCACGATGGCCGTCATGATTTCCTACGCGATCTATACGCTTCTCAACTGGCCGGGGTTGCGCACGGCGATCGTGACGTGCTTTTTCGTGGCGCTCTCGAGCCTGGGCGAGACCGTGCACAAGTTGGTCCTCAGGCTCACCGGAGCCGTCATTGGCGGACTCATCGCCGGACTGAGCATTGTCTTTGTGCTCCCACATCTCACGGATATCGGACAGCTGACCCTGCTGATAGCTGCTGTATCGGTGGGCGCGGCTTGGGTAGCGACGAGCAGTGAACTGCTTTCCTATGCCGGAATGCAGATCGCATTCGCCTTCTTTTTGGGAATTCTACAAGGCTATGCGCCCGCGACGGATCTCACGGTGCTTCGAGATCGCGTCGCCGGCATTCTGCTCGGGAATATCGTAATAACCATCGTATTCAGCTCGTTCTGGCCTCAATCCGCCAGGTCCGGTGTTCGTGCGGCGCTGGCGGAAGCGCTGCGCGCGATTGGGGAAGTGATCCGTCGACCCGGTGATGCGGCGGAGGCTCGCATGCGCACGGTTCAAGCCCTGGTGCGGGCCGATCACTTGCGTACCTTGAGCCTGTTTGAATTGCGAATGCTGCCGAGCCATGCGCTGGAGAACCGGAATGAACCTGCCCTTTCGGGTATCGAGCGGCTCGCGGGGGCGGCGTTCGTCGTGACGACGGATTCGATTGCTCCCTACGCCGAACCAGAATCGACTGCCCGATTGGCGCAATGGGCGGAGTCCGCAGCAGACAACGTCGCACGAAATCGGCCGGCTCCCCCGAACCCTGTGCCTGCCGCTTCCTCGCCGACACCCGCGGCTATGGAACCCGGCGCACGCCGAGCACAGCGCGCCCTCGAACAACTCGGGTCGGAGGTTCAGCATGTTGCTTCGGCAACGCTTTGAACACCCGACGATTGGACTGGCTCTTTTTATCGCCAGCCTGCTGAGTGGTCCTGCGGCAGTAGCGCAGGCGCCGCCGGGCGCGGAGCAGCCCTGGACCATTCCAGAATCGGCCAGCCGCCGTGCCGCCGCTCTGGGTGATCGCGGATTTGCGGTTCCGCATAAGCAGTACGATCTCGCCGCGCTGGTCGATCTGGCGGAGAGAGAAAACCCTAATACCAGGGCGGCTTGGCAAGTCGCGCGGCAAGCGGCTGCGGGTATCGGGCTCGCCGAAAGCGCGTACCTTCCGCAGCTTTCCCTGCAAGCGATCGGCGGGTTTCAGCACATACCGTTGCCCGCGCCCAAGAACCTGGTGCCGGCCGGCTATTTCGTTTCCGATACCCGAGAAGTCATTCCCGCGCTGGCTCTGAAATGGCTGCTCTTCGATTTCGGCCGCCGCGACGCCCAATTGCAAGCTGCGCGCGCAGACTCTTTTGTCGCTAACGTGGCGTTCACCGGTGCCCATCAGAAACTCATATTCGAGGTGTCGCAAGCGTATTTTGATTTGGGCGCTGCGCGCGGAAGACTCCACGCCGCGCAGAAAGCCTTGAGCACTGCAATTACGACTCAGGATGCCGCAACCGCCAAGCAGAATAACGGCCTTGCCACAGTGGTTGCGGTGGCGCAGGCGCAGCGGCAAACGGCTCAAGCACGCTATACGCTGGCGGCAGCCGAAGGCGCCGAGAGGACCGCACGCGCAAATCTAATCTCAGCCCTCGGAGTGCCCGCAGCGACGGAAATCGATGTGATGGATAGCGCAGAGTTACCGCTACCGCCCGCGCCAGGCGACAGCGTGTCCAAGGCAATCGAACAAGCCCTTGCGCATCGGCCCGATGTCATCGCGGCACTCGGCAAAGTGGACGCGGCCGAAGCCGCCCTCAAGGGCGAACGGCGGTCTTATTATCCCGTGATCGAACTCGCAGGGCAGGCCTTTCAGAACATCGGGTCCTTGAGCTCCGACGGAAGCCGCTATTCGAATGTAGACCGCCCCGGCCAGAGCATACTCCTATCGTTCAGCGTTCCTCTCTTTGATGGCGGTATGCGACGAAATCGCATCTCCATGGCCGATGCCAAATTACGCGAGGCGCAGGAGCAACTGACGGCCGCGCAGGACTCCGCGTCGCAACAAGTTGTGCGCGCCTATAACGGCCTGGTCACGAGCGTGGCCGAATATGACGCCGCCATTGTCTTAAGTCGGGCCGCTCACACAGCCTACGATGCTGCCCTGCGCTCCTACCGCCAAGGGGTGGGGACCTATACGGATCTGGCCACCGAAGAGAACGCCGTCGTCCAAGGCGACACGCAGGTCGAAGATGCGCGCGCCAATGCACATACGGCGGCGGCCGCGTTAGCGCTTTCCATGGGAGCGATTGATAGCGTTGGCGCCGGGGTCGCGCGTTAACGCGTCGTCGGGGCACCTCTGCAAGAACATACTCAGCGCGCCGGGATGGCTAAAGTGCGATGACAGATATGCCCAATATCGTGAACTCGGCTTATTTCTCAGCCTTTTTTGGGTTGTTGGGCGCCGCCATCGGCGGTCTTACGTCCATCACGACGGCGTGGCTCACGCAACGTACCGAGCGGCGCGAAAATTACCGTCACGCGGAAAGAGCGAAACGCGAGGTACTGTATGCCGATTTTATCAGCGAAGCGAGTCGGCTCTACGGGGATGCCTTGAGCCACGAAAAAGACGACGTGACTAGCTTGGTGCAGCTTTATGCAATCATCGGGAAGTTGCGTCTGTTGACCTCACGCGAGGTCGTCACTGCGGCAGAGCGGGCCATGGATGTGATTACCGCCACGTACCTTGCGCCCAATCGCGATCTTCGGGAACTTCGAGCGCTGGCACACGAAGGGGGCATGAATTTTCTGCTCGATTTTGGCGAGGCTTGCCGCAAGGACCTCGCAATGAGTGTACTCAGTCCCGGCAGCTCCGCCGCTTCGCTCGAGCGAAAATAATCTCACGCGACAGCAAGACTCACGGCTCCTGACGGTCTGCTACCTCGAGGAGGCTCGCATAATCGCGCGCAAGCGCCGCCCCCATGAGCCGAAATGGGGGCGGACCCGAGATGGCCTTTCGCGCATACCATAAACCGCCGAGTGCGAGTGTCCCCCACGCGCAGCACACTGCCCACGCCACCGCGGTGCGATGCAGGCCATCCCATGCCGAGACGATCACGGCGATCGACAAGAAACATGCAAAGATGAGCCCTGCCGCTGCCGAGATGCTCGCGCCCACCGACGCCTTGACGATCTCATCGCGGAACCTGTGTAGATCATCCCGGGCGAGCGGACCGTAGTGCGGCGCTCGCTCACGCAGGAACTGAAGAATCGACTTGATGCGGTGAGCTCGGCGAAACATGTTTGCCCCCTTGCTGGTGAATCCCTAACGGCCGTTCGAGCCCGATCCAGAAATTCCGGGCGCTGTTTGGCACGGAGTGTCGATACCACTCGCGGAGCTCGTCAACGCGCGCGCGATGGCGTCGGCGAGCGCCACGACCTCTCGTTGATACCCCTCGACCATTCCCGCGTAGTCGCTGGGGATCTCTCCGTCGGCCCGGAATGTACAGGTTGTAGCCCGCGCGCCATTGGGCGGCTGACCCGCACCCGATAAGCTCGCGCTCCAGGATGCCTCGAGCAGTGCGTACCGCCCGAGCTGCGCCTCGAGACGCTGGACGTCGATGTCGAGCGTCAGCTTGGTCAACGAGGAGGGCAATCCGGTCATCCCGTGCAACCGGCGCTGCAGCTCGAGATGCACCGCATCCTTGATTTCTTCCTTCACGGGGGACGCCCATCGCTCATTATCGAGGAGCGTGGTCTCGGATGGCCCGGTGCGAACCATCAGCTCGGAGCGGTTGAGTTGTGGCGGGATATGCACGACTCGCACGTCGATCGCGAGCGTTGCCTGCACGGTTATCAAGGGCTTATCTGGGGGCGGAATCAGAGTGTAGTAGCGAATCGGCGCAGATGTACAGGCAGCGCCCACGCTGACGAGCCAGGCTAGAGCAAACCGCATGCAGTTGGCGTTCACGGTTTGGCGTCCGACAAGGGCGCCGCAGGGCTCTTCGGCATCTTCTGCGGTCGCCTCCCGTGCAGCAGCGCGTCCGGATGCCGATCGAGATAGTCCGCCAATTCGCGCACGGCCTGCAAGGTGCTGCGGGTCTCCGATAAGGTCTCGGTGAGACTTCGTTGCAGGGGCGATTCCACATCCAAGGTGCGGTCGGCAGAATCGAGCGTGGTATGTAGCGCCGACAAAGTATCCACGGCGCTCGGCAGCACGCGGTTATGTAGCGCGTTCAGGGTTCCATGAAGATCCCGGAGGTCCGTATCCAAATGTGTAGCAATTTGCTCGAGCGGCAGATCATTCACCTTCTTCACCATCCGGACGATATTCGCTTCCAGTTCTTGATAAGCCCCATTGACGGTCGGCAGCTCGAGCGGCCGAACCGACGCGTCAAAGGTGGCAGGAGGGCTCGCGGGCAGAAAATCGAGCGCGATATAGAGCTTCCCGGTCAGCAGGCTCCCCGATCGCGGCTGCGCGCGCAGGCCCCGATTGACCAAGGTCCCCACGAACTCCGCGAGCGTCTCCTCGCTCTCGGTCTTCCCCTGCGCAGCGAGTGCCTCATAGGCTTGACCCATACGGCGGGGATAGAGTTTGGCTGTCACGATGACCGGAAAGGATCTGTCTCGATGCCGGTAGCCCAAGTCGACGGCGACGACAGACCCGATGTTTACCCCGACGAATTCCACGGGTGCGCCCGCCTCGAGGCCCCGAAGCGCTTGCGCGAAGCGCATCCGGACGTAGTGCGGGTCGCCATCGGGCGGCGCCATCGCCTCGGCTTCGCTTTTGTACAGGGTGAATTCACCTGATATTCCGGTCGCCGTGGGGATCGCTTCGGCCGGTCCATCGTCGAAGGCAATGCCACCAGCGAGCACCGCCGCCAACGATTCGGTTTGCACAATGAGGCCATCGGCACCAAGACGGATATTGACCCCGCTCGCGCTCCAGAAGCGCGTGACGGGCTTCACGAACCCATCGTAAGGCGCCTCAACAAACACGGTAACTCGCGTGCTACCGTCGGACAGCAGGTTCTCATCGATCACGCGACCCACCTGGAACTGTCGAAAATAGACAGGCGCACCAATCGCGAGGGAACCGGCGCGCGCAGCGTGCAACGGGAGCTCGCGACCGCGCGGCCCGTGCGACAAAGGTGGCGGACTCTCCAACCCGACGAACTTACGCGCACTCGCTCCGGAGGCGCCGGTCTTCATGCCGATATACACCCCCGATAGCAACGTCTCGAGCCCCGACACAGAGCCCATGCCGATGCGTGGTCGCACGACCCAGAATTGGGTATCCGCCTTCAGCAAGCTCGCCGCATCCTTCGACAAATCGGCGCTCACGAGGACTGTTTGGTGATCCGCGCTCAGCACGACGCCCGACACGTGCCCGACCGTGACGTCCCGGTACTTGACCAGGGTTTTGCCCACTTGTACCCCCTCGCCGTTCAAGAAGCTGATGCTGATACGCGGACCCGTGTTCTCCCAATTCCTGACAAGCAGTGAAATGCCGATGACCGCCGCCGCGATCGGCACCACCCACACCAATCGGGGAAGCCAACGTCGATTGCGCACCGCTGGCGTTGGCAGCTCCCGCGAGGATTCTGGCGTCGGTGCCTCGCTCATGCGTGTCGATCCCAGATCAACCTGGCGTCAAAGCTCAGCGCCGACAGCATGGTCACCACCACCACGGCGCAAAAGAAGGCGATCCCCGCGCGCGGCTCGGCAGTGCCCAATACCTGAAATTGCATCAACGCCGACGTTAACGCGACGACGATGACATCGAGCATCGACCAGTAACCGATGAATTCTACGACCCGGTAGAGTGTGGCCCGTTGATGTTGCTCCCATTGGCTATTCGCGCGTACCGTGAAGAGCAGCAAGCCGATCGCGATGAACTTGGTAAAGGGCACGGCGACACTCGCGATGAATATCAAGAGCGCGATATCCCAGTCCCCCGCCCGCCAGAACTCAACAATCCCGCCGAGAATGGTGCTGTCCGCCTCGCCCAGCAATCCGCTGGTGTGCATCACGGGCAAGAGGTTCGCGGGAATGTAAAGGACCATGCCTGCCAAGAGCCACGCGAGCGTCATCTCGGTACTGAACGGCGTGCGATGCTCGATACGGCTGTGGCAGCGCGGACAGCGCCGGCTGGGCCCAAGATTCGAACGGTACACGGCGTCACCGCAGATTCGGCAAAGGATCAAGCCGAGCTCGAGTGATCGCTTCAAGGGCGCCATGTCTCGACCGCAGGCGCAATCGTCCACCAAGACGCCGGGTCACAGCGCCCGAGCAGCGCGAGCACCGCCGTCAGGGCCCCCATCGCCCAGAGGCCGGCGCCCGCCGTAATGGGCACCCAATTGGCGAGTTTCACGATGGCGACCAAGGCGCCCAGCAAGAAAACCTCGGTCATGCTCCAGGGACGCATCCGGTGGAGCAGCCTCATGACCGGTCCAAAGCCGGGCGGCCTCCGCCCCAAGCGCGCGAACAGCAGCACCCAGAAGAGCAGCGCTATCTGCAGCGCCGGGATGAGGAAGGTAGTGAACGCAAGACCCATGGCAGCGAGGGAAATCCAGCCTTGCTGCAGCGAGCGCACGGCAAACCAGATGTTGGCCCTTGTCTCCACCCCAGCCACTTCGATGCTCAAAACGGGTGTGAGATTGGCGATGGCGAAGAAGATGGCCGAGGCGCTGACGAGTGCCAATCCACTCTCCACATCGGCGACAAGATAGCGTGCCAGAACCGCGTCACAGCGTCGACAGACAGCCACATCACCTAGGTGCAGGGCAATGGCGCGATACACCGTGTCGCAATCGCGACAAATGAGTATCGGGTTCATGGCACCGGCAGCCTGCAATAATGATCGGCGATGAATGCCCCGAAAAGAGCCATAAGGTAAGTGATGGAGAAACGAAAGGTTCGAATGGGAAGATCGGCCCGCACGCCTCGGTGAAGAGCCAAGGCGAGGTAAAGAAAGCGCGTATCGAGCACGAGCGCGACCGCCAGATAGATCAAGCCACTCATGCCAATGACCGCGGGAATCAGCGTACATAGAGCGAGCAAGACCGTGTACAGCAGAATCTGCAGGCGCGTGTACGGAATGCCGTGGGTCACCGGCAGCATGGGTATCCCCACCCTCGCGTATTCCTCGCGTCGCGCAATCGCGAGCGACCAGAAATGAGGTGGTGTCCATGTAAAGACGATCAGGAACAACACCAATGCCTGCGCCTCGATGGAGTGAGTCACGGCCACCCAGCCGAGCACCGGCGGCGCTGCGCCAGCAGCGCCGCCGATCACGATGTTTTGGGGCGTTGCGTGTTTGAGCCAGATGGTATAGATGACTGCATAGCCGATGAGTGAACCGAATGTCAGCAGAGCGCAGAGCCCTCCGACTGACCGCCATAGCACAAGCATTGAGCCGACGCCCAAGAGGCCCGCGAAGCCAATGGCCTGACTGGTCCGCAGGCTTCCGGCCGGCAGCGGTCGCCGTCTAGTGCGAGCCATCTGTTTATCGATGCGCCGGTCGAGGATGTGATTAAGTGTCGCCGCAGAGCCTGACGCCATGGCGATGCCTAGCGTGCCGAACACCAGCGCGGGCAGCGGCACCATGCCGGGGGAGGCCAGAACCATCCCGACAATCGCCGTGAACACGATCAGCAAGCTCACCTTGGGTTTCGTGAGCTCCACGAAATCGCGCCACCCTGGCGTTGCCAGTACGCTCATCAGAGGATCATTAGCGTTGCATCTGCATCAGTCGATCCATGGGCATCATGTTGTGATTCAAATGGGCCATGATGATCATCGATCCGAATACGAGCAGACCCACAACGAAAATGCCAAAGGCGAGCGCGAGAATATTGTTGGTCTGGTCTGGCGCGCTAGAGATGTGCAGGAAGAACACCAGGTGAATACCCATTTGAGCAATCGCGAGAACACCTAACAGAATGGGGACGCCATGCGGATAGATCAGGTCAGTTGAGGAAGCCCAAAAGGACGCCAGCGTCAAAACGACCGCGTACCCTAAGCCGATCAGGTAACTTCGGTGGGTGCTGTGGGTGCGAACGTTGGCACCCGGAGCCACGCCTTGAGCTTCGATTTCGGTACTCATAAGTGAGCTCCCAAGTACACGATGGTGAATACGCCGATCCAAACGATGTCGAGCGCATGCCAAAATAGGCCGAAGCAGAAGAAGCGGCGGCTCACCATCGGCTGAAATCCGAGCGTAGCCACCTGCAATAGCATGACGATCAGCCAGCACAGGCCCATGGTTACATGCAGTCCATGCGTGCCCACCAAGGTAAAGAAGGCCGAGAGGAAGGCACTGCGGGAGGGCGCTGCACCGATCGCGAGCATGTGACTGAACTCGCTCAGTTCGAGGCTCAGAAACGCGATCCCCAAAATAAACGTGATCGACATCCAAAAATAGGTCGAGGGTCTTTCCCCGCTTTGCACTGCGAGCGAGCCAAAACCGCAGGTGACGCTCGAGGCCAGCAGGCAAGCAGTCTCGATCAGCACGTGCTTCTTATCAAAGAGGTCAGTGGCCGTTGGGCCGCCGGCGGTTTCGCCTGAAAGCACCGCGTAGGCGGCAAAGAGCGCGGCAAATATCACGATGTCGGACAGCAAGAACAACCAAAAGCCGTATCCCGCGACCACGCGGGTTGGCGCAGGCCCCCGAAGCGAGACCGGCACTGCATCGTCGGTCGCGAGCGCTTGCTCCGCGGCACTCATACTGCTCTCTCCTTCGGCCCGTGCAGCCGCTCAAAGGCGGCGACCTTATCCGCGGGCACCTCGATCTCGCCATTGGTGCGCCACGCCTGCAGGAGTCCCACCACAATCGCCCCCAGAAGTCCTAATCCGGCTCCCCACCAAATGCGCCAGATCAGGGAGAATCCCAGCAATACGGCAAAGAACGCGAGATAGAAGCCCGTCGGATTATTCCGCGGGACGTGGATCGTTTCATAGATTCGCTGGATGCTGCGATCCTGCGCAGTCCCACGTTGCTGCTTCATGGCCCAGAATGCATCAGGCCGGTCCACTTGCGGCAGATGCGAGAAGTTCCACACTGGCGGCGGCGATGGGGTCGACCATTCGAGCGTACGACCGTTCCACGGGTCACCCGTCACATCGCGATTACGATCGCGGTGGCGAATGCTCACGGCGAGCTGCACGCCCGTCAGTGCGATACCCAAGAGGATCAGCAGGGCGCCCGCGAAGGCGACGAGCATGAACGGCTGCCAATGCGGGTTCGCATAGTGCTGCAAGCGCCGCGTAGCACCCATGAGTCCCAGCACATACAGCGGCGTGAAGGCAAGGTAGAAGCCGAAGAACCAGCACCAAAACACCGCTTTACCAAGCCGCTCATTCAACGTGAAACCAAACGCCTTCGGAAACCAATAAGTGATGCCCGCCATGACACCGAAAACGACGCCCCCAATCACCACATTATGAAAGTGCGCGATCAAAAACAGACTGTTGTGTAGCACAAAGTCGGCCGGTGGAATCGCCATGAGGACGCCGGTCATGCCCCCGATGACGAAGGTCACCATGAATCCGACGGCCCAATAAACGGGCGTCGTGAAACGAATGCGGCCACCGTAGAGAGTGAAAAGCCAATTGAAGATTTTCACACCCGTCGGCACGGCAATGAGCATCGTCATGATGCCAAAGAAGCCGTTCACGTCGGCGCCGGCGCCCATGGTGAAAAAATGATGCAGCCAAACCAGGAAGGAGAGCACGCAGATCGCCATCGTCGCCATCACCATCGAGCGGCGACCGAACAACGGTTTACCCGAAAAAGTCGCGACCACCTCGGAGAACACCCCAAACGCCGGCAGTATCAAAATGTAAACCTCCGGGTGCCCCCAGCTCCAGATGAGGTTGATGTACATCATCGGATTGCCGCCCAGATCGTTGGTAAAGAAATGAAAACCGCAATAGCGATCGAGCAGCAGCATCGCAAACGTCGCGGTCAAGATCGGAAAAGACGCGACGATCAACAGATTCGATGCGAGCGCGGTCCAACAAAAGATCGGCATTTGGCGGTACCCCATGCCTGGCGCGCGTAACTTCAAGATGGTGGTCAAGAGATTGATGCCCGAAAGCAGCGTTCCCAAGCCCGAGATCTGCAGGGACCAGAGGTAGTAGTCGACTCCCACCCCCGGGGAGT
>JBEKHO010000054.1:0-29681 GCA_050012215.1 Steroidobacteraceae bacterium | reverse complement strand
GATTCATGTTGACGACGCAAGATCGACTGATGCGCAGCATCGGCTGCGAGCCCATCGCTTCTTCGGCGTGTCGCAACGTGGTGCGCGCGTGGAAGCTCTCCTTGCCCACCCGCAGTCGCACGTAGTTCCGGTCGGCCTCGAGCAACTCGACCTGGGCGACATCGATCATCTGCATTCGCCCGCCGGCGTCGGCGAGGATCCTCGGCCGCGTCTCCGCCAGCTTGCGTGTCGCTCGCTGCAACTGCTCGAGTAGCGTCTCCACGGCGGCCCGGCGCTCTGCAGCGGTATTGGCGCCGTGGCGTTGTCGGACGCGGGAGAGCATCGTACGAAAGCGCGTCTCGTCGAACGGCTTTAGCAGGTAGTCCACCGCACTGACCTCGAAAGCCTCCCGGGCATAGTGATCGTGCGCGGTCACGAACACGATCAGCGGTGCGGCAGCGGCGTCGAGCGCGCGCGCGAGTTGCATGCCCGACATTGTGGCCATCTCGATGTCCAGAAAAATCAGATGTGGCGGATCGCGGCGGATCGCCTCGAGTGCATCCGCGGCCCTCGCGAACTCGCCGATGACCTCGAGATCGGGTTCTGCCTCGCAACATTCGCGCAGTGCCCTGCGGGCGATGCGCTCATCGTCCACGATGAACGCCTTCACGACGTGCCTCCAGCGGGCGTTGCCGGGACGCGCTCGAGGAGCGCCGGCATGGTGATTTCCTGGATCCAAGAGCTGGGCCCCGCGCGACATGCACTGAGACTCGCCCGCGCGCCAAATTGTATTGCGAGCCGTTCACGGACGTTACTGAGTCCGATGCCTTCACCGCCGGCGGCGGCAAGACTCGCGGTCGTATTGACGATTCGCAAGGTGAGTATGTCGGCGGAGGGGCACACCTCGAGCCGAATCTCCACCGGCCCGTCGTGGCCTGCGAGCCCGTGCAGCACGGCATTCTCGACCAACGGCTGGAGTATCAGACTCGGCACCCAGAGCGCGGGTTGCGCCCCGGCGTCGGGCAAGCTCACGGTCAGGCGGTCGCCGAACCGCTCTCGCTGCAGCTCGAGATACATGCGCGCGAAGCTGAGCTCCTCGGATAGAAGCGAAAAATCCCGTTGACCCGCGCTCAGCAGGCGCCGGAGAAGATCGGCAAGCTGCACCACCATCAAGCGCGCGATCTCGGGCTCCGGATTGATCTGGCCACGGATCGTGTGCAGAAGATTGAACAGCGTGTGCGGCGAGAGTTGCATGCGCAGCGCGGTCAGCCGAGCCGTGGTCCATCCCCGTTCGAGTGCTGCGCTACGGAGCTCAGAGTCGCGGTGGCGCTGATACCAGTTGAAGCCGGATACCAGGGCTGCGCCGAATCCGTAGGTGAGAAAAAAGCTGATAAAACTCGCGCTCCAAAGAGGCTGCTGGGAGTTGCTTGGCTCATCCCCCCCAACTTCCTGCCATTGACCCCAGAAATACCAGGTACATAGGTGTTCGGCCAACATCATCGCGGGGTAACAAAGCACAGCAAAAATCAACGCCAGCAGCAGCTGTAGCGGCAGACCGCGCCGCATACCCCAACCGACTCGGCTCGACGCCCAGTAGCAGGTCAGCAGCAGCGGCAGCAACAGCACGTGCTGCACCACTCGTACTTCCCAGGGGGAAAACAGATCAGCGTGGTACAGCGCGGCCAGGGCTTGCATGTTATTGGCGTAGAGGACATCGGAGAGGGTCACATACACCCAGAAGAGTCCCGAAATCATGAGGAGCGTGGGTAGCGCGATCGGTTTGGGGGCGGGAGGTAGGATCTCGGCATTCATACCCGACAAGCATAACGGTATGGCACTCATCAACCGAGCCATTATTACGTAACGCCCGCAATCGGAGGTTAGTCTTGGGACGACTGAGTCGGTAGTAGGGACGAACTCAATGCATGCCCCTGGATTCCGTCCGGGCGTTGCGGTGAGATATCCATGCGATGACCGCAACCAGAGAATTTTTCGGCACGCGCTGGGGATCGGATCAATGCGTTTCTTGGTCATAGGTCAAGATGGGCCAGGGCGATCGGCATTGCTTCGCCACTGCGCACGCGCAGCTGACCTTAAGGTAATTGGCGAGGCTGAATTCGGAGCCGCCGCCATCCAGGCGACTCGGGTGCTGCGGCCCGATGTGCTGCTGCTCAACTCCGAATTGCCGGATATGAGCGGCTTCGACGTGTTGCGCGCTGTGCACAGCGAGCCCGGTCCGCTCGGCATTATCGTCACACCGCGCGCCGACCAAGCGGTGACAGCCTTTGCGGAGGGCGCATTCGATTATCTACTCGACCCGGTGAGCAGCCACCGCTTCGACCAGGCCATGGAACGGGCCCGTCAACGCGTCGATTCGATCGGCAGCGGCGCGTCCGCGCAGCCATGTCGCGGGCCGTTGCCATCGGTCGGGCTGTTCAACGCCTCCCGATTCCCTCAGCCCCAATTTCTGGTCGGAGAGCGCCTGCACCGCCTGTATCCGCTCGAGCTGTCGAAGATCGACTACATCGAATCGGATGGCAACTATGTCACCATCCGCAGTGGCGGCACCGAATACCTCAGTCGCGATTCCATCAAGCGTCTATCATTCGCGTTGTCGGATCACGGATTCGTTCGTATCGAACGCTCCCTCCTCGTCAATATCGGAGCGGTGTCATACGTCGAACTCGCCGGACACGGCTCGTATGCGTTCACTTTGGCCAGTGGCGCATGCCTGCACTCGGGCGTCACCTATCGCGACGGTATATTGCGCGTGTTGCCGCTGTCGCGAGGCGGCCATCGAGCAGATCGAAGTTAGTGGCCTTAGGGCAATAGTTAACGCGACAGCGCGGGCGGGTGCCCGGGCGCGAGCGTGGGACGGTCATGAAGTCGTCGACCTCGCGGTCGGCCGCCCGGCTCTTCACTACGTCGCCGCCCTCGACGACAAGACCGAAAGCTCGCGGTTATCGATACCGCCACCAATAGCGTGGTTGCCACCGTACCGGTAGGGCAGGGGCCTCAGGCGCTGACCTAGTTTTCGAACGCGGTGCCCATGGGTCCCGGTATCGGCGGGCTGCAGCCGAGAACGTATTCGCCAGCTCGGACTGGCGGCGATCCGGGCGAGTTCCTGAGGACGCACAGCAAGCTAAGCGCATTTCGCTCGGCTCGATCATAGTGTGGATTACCCTTGTTACGTGACTGCGAGCGATCACAGTGAATTGAGGAACGCAACCAGATCCTTCTTTTGCTCCTCCGTCAAATTCATCTGAAAACGCTGATTGTAGAAATTCACGAGCTCGTCCAAGTTCGCGGCGGCGCCGTTATGGAAATATGGGGCGCGGGCAGCAAGTCCACGCAGAATAGGACCTTTGCCGCGATTGAAGTCGCTGCACAGCCCGGAGATCAGCGCTTTGCCCGGATCGGTCGTGTAGAACGATTCCAGCTCCCGCCGCCGAGGGCGGCGGCCGCGATTGTGAGCGCGAAGAGTGTCGCGCGTGCGTGCGGCGAGGCGGGTCGGACTAGCGACTGATTGCGCGACATGCTGATCCCCTTTTAGTGCTAACCAATCGTGCTGACTTCTTTGCCTTCCTGAAGTAAAACGAGGTGGGGATCTAAATTGGGTCACCGCAATGATAGAAATTCTGCAACCCACGAGCGTGGTGCTCCGTTTCAGGACTCGCCCGGGCGGCAATTCGACAAATCTCTTGTAAAAGCAATGACAAATGGCAACCGGGTGCTGTACCCAGAACAAAGCAAGCACTCGAATTCGCTACGCTGTTGGAATTGGTTCGAATCACCTGCCCGCACCCCGGTGCTTGCATTGCGCGGTCGGTATCGATGAGCCGCTGAAGCCTGGCTCACCAAGCTGATTCAACCGCAATTGGTGAGTGGCCCACCGCGCAAGGCAATTCACAGAAGGCCTACTGCGAGTTGAGCAATCTCCGCCCGGCACTCAGGTGCAGAACAGTCACGCTGCCGGCGGCAAGCGACGTGGTGGAGCGGGTGCCGCTAACCGAGTATCCGGATGGGCCTCAGCGAGACGCCGATTGGCTGCTGCCCGCAAGTACAGGCAAAAGAATGTGACGGTGCCAACGATCACACCGAGGCTTCCGGCGTAGTAGACGAGGTCAGGCATGTGCGCCACGGCACCCGCAACACCCAATACATTGGCGACAACTACGGCGACCGCGAACGCGATTATCATGTGACGTTCACGCGGCTTCCTGATTCCATGCGCCTGTAGATTTGGAAGTGGTTGGTTCAAGGTTGATTTCTACGGAACAGGAGGCACGTATTTCCAAAGATCGTTGAGCGCGCCGGCAGGAACGTAGCCGCCGAATAGCCAGAGGTTGCCGGAGCCATCGCTGAAGGGCGCCCCGATATCGCGTCCTCCGGGGACATTGCCCGCGGCGGCGATGCCGAGCGTGCCATACACACCCGGCGCCCCTTGCACGGTCGATCCCCCCATCCAGGTCCAAAGGCCTGTGCTTGGGGTGTATCGCCACAAGTCATTGCCGACGGAGATGAGGTCACCGTTCGAGTCGAACGTCCCATCGCCGAACAACCAAAGATTTCCGGCGCTGTCGATCCAAGCCGCCGCATCCTGCCGCGCGCCCGGCACGTTGCCGGCTGCTGCGGTTCCCAGGGTGCCGTACACCCCGGCGGCGCCCACAGTCATAGACCCGCTCATCCAGGTCCACTCACCTGTGCTAGGACGATAGCGCCACAAGTCATTGAGCACGCCGACATTACCGGCCGAGTCATAGCCGCGGCCGCCGAACAGCCAGAAGTTGCCCCCGCCGTCGGTCCATGAGACGGCCCCGCCGCGCGCTCCGGGTACGTTCGCGGCGGCCGCAGTACCCTGCGTGCCATACACGCCCGCGGCATTGCCATGATTTGAGCCGCCCATCCACGTCCACATCCCAGTGCTGGGACTGTAGCGCCAAAGGTCGTTAAGGCTACTATTGCCATTGGCGATCGAGTCAAACCCGGCGCCACCGAACAGCCAGAAATTCCCGGCGCTATCCTCAAAGGACACCATCGCGGTGCGTCCTCCCGGCACATTGCCGGGAGCCGCAGTTCCCAGCGTGCCGTACACGCCCGCCAAGTTTCCCACGGTGGGTCCGTTCATCCAGGTCCACATTCCAGCGCTCGGGCTGTATCGCCACAGATCACTGAGGCCGAGGTCATTGCTCCCCATCGAGTCAAAACCCCCGCCGCCAAACATCCAAAGATCGCCGGCACCATCGGTCCAGGCTACGCCGGCGGAACGTGCGCTCGGGACATTGCCTGGCGCAGGGGTGCCCTTGGTGCCGTAGACACTCAGCGCATCGAGCGTATCGGCACCACTCATCCAAGCCCACACACCCGTGTTCGGGCTGTAGCGCCACAAGTCATTGAAGGAGCCGCCGACGCCCGAGTTGCCGGCCCCGATGCCGCCAAACATCCAAAGATTCCCGGTGCTGTCCGTCCAGGAGAAGGCCGCTTCGCGTCCTCCCGGTGTATTACCCGGCGCCGCGGCTCCCAGTGTTCCGTACACACCGATATAGTCCGGTGTGTTAGACCCGCTCTCCCAAGTCCATAATCCGGCAGCCACCGTCGATGTGCAGAGGATCGCGACGTGGGTGACGTTCGCGCCGGCCACCGTGCCCGACCCGTTACTCACGGAACAGCTCTCACCCGTCGGTTGCGTTGACACGGTGACGGCATAGGGCGATTGATTGGCGATCGCCGCGCTGAAGGTGAACGGACCATTGGCCGAGACAGTGGTCGCGTTGCCGCCGTTATCCTTGAGCACGACGCTGTTGCCGGCGGACAATCCCGAGACGGTGCCGCCGATGGTGTAGCTCGCCACGCAATTGATCACCACATTCGCGTTCGATGTGCCGGGACCGCTGCCGTTGGTGACGGCGCAGTACTGCCCTTGAGGTTGGCTGGTCACGGTGAGCGCGTAGGGGGTACCTATAGGCTGGAACGCGGTCACTGTGATGGCCGCACCGCCGGCCGTGTCAGTAAAATGAAGGTCGATGCCATTGAGCTGTGCGACCAGAGTGCCATTAAGCCCATTCACTTCGAGGTTGATCTCATAGCCCGTGACCGTACAGGCGACGGCGATGGTGGTGACGTTCGCCTCGGGCACCGTACCAGACCCATGGGTCACGACGCAGCTCTCCGTCGCAGGCTGACCCGACACCGTCACCGAGTATGGGCCGCCGGCGGGCAGCGGTGTAGCAAAGTGGAAATTCCCGCTCGCCGACACGGTCGTGATGTTGCCGCCACTGCCGCCATTATCCTGAAGCCCCAAGAGGGACCCCCCGGACAATCCCGTCACGGTGCCGCCGATCGTGTAGCTCGCGGCAACGCAATTGATCACGACATTCACCGCAGAGGTCGTGGCGGTACCGCCGCCGTTGCCGACGGTACAGTCCTCTCCCAAAGGTTGGCTGGCCACGCTGACCGCATAGGGTGTGCCAATGGGCCAGTTACCGCTCAAGGACAACGGGAAGGTAGGGCTACCGCCGGTGTCTTCAATTGAAACGGTGTTGTTATTGACCTCTAAGACCAGCGTCGACGTGCCAAGACCACTGATCTCGAGGTTGACTACATAATTACCGACGGTGCAGGCCACATCGACGTTCACCCCCGGCCCCACCGTACCCGTGCCGCTGCCGTTGACGGTCGCGCAGGTCTCCCCGCTGGGCTGCGTCAGCACCGTAACGGAGTAGGGCGCGCCGCCGGGAAGGGGCCTACTGAACTCGAAGCTGCCGTTCGCCGAAACGGTGGTGGAATCGCTGCCGTAGTTCTGCAGGACGACACTGTGACCGGGGAGCAAACCGCTGATCGAGCCTTGCAGTACATAGTGCGGGCCGCCGCCGCCGCCCCCACCCCCACTGCAGGAGCCGAATCCCGCGGTAACGGACACCAAGATCAAAGCGGCAAGCCCTCGCCCCGTAGCCCGAAACGACCGCAGAGTGCGGGTGGAGAACGACGCGGCCACCGGCGCGCTCGCGATGGTGGGCACGAGGTTGCTCGAGCTATCCGCGTCCCCGGGCTGCGGCGGTGGCCTTTTGGTCAGGTAGGGAAGCATCACCGAGATCGCCAGCACGATCGCAATGAACGGCAGCATCCCCTCGAATGAGCCGGTCAGATCCTTGCCGCGAGCGATGAGCAGAGGGCCGATCAAGCCCGCGAAGCCCCACGCCGATAGAATCAACCCGTAGTTCAATCCCATGAACTTCGTGCCGAAGCAGCGCGCGTTGAACGAGGGCATCATTCCGAACCCCCCGCCGCAACAGAGCAGGATCACCGAGACCGCGCCGAGCGCGGGTACAAGTCCGTGCACGTGCGCGAGCACCAGCACCGTGGCGGCCTGCACGGCGAACATCGCCGCGAAAGTGTGGTTGCAGCCGATGCGGTCCGAGATCGCTCCCCAGAAGCATCGGCCAAGCGCATTGAAGATGCTCGCGAGGCCGAAGAGCGGAGCAATCGAGGCGGCCGAGAGCTTGGTGAGGTCGGCGAGAATGAAGGCCGCGTTGGAGATGATGGTGATGCCGGCGATGACGTTGACGAACAGCTGCAGCCACAGCAAGTAGAACTGGGGCATCGCGAGTATTTGCGCCGGGGAGTAGCCGCCGTCAGTGATGGGTGTCGTCGCGGCGCGCGGTCGGCCGGGGGGCGTGTAACCGGATGGAGGATTACGAAACCGCGAGGCGCCGGCAAGGCCGACGATGAGAAAGATCAGGCCCGAGACGACAAATACCCGCATCACCGCGCCGATGTCGGCGACGCTGAGCGTTTGCGCAACCGTCAGGGTGCTCGGATCGAACGTCTCGCCCGCGGCCTGAGCCGCCGCCCGCGCCGCGATGTAGCCGCCGGCATGCACCGCGGCAGCGTGAAAACCGGCGATACGCGGCACCACTTGGTTATAAATGAAGGCACCCAAGCCAAAGGCACCGGCGACCAGACCTCCGGCAAGGCCCTTTTTGTCCGGGAACCACTTGGTGACCATCGCGAGCGGAGTGATGTACGCCATGCCCGCGCCGATGCCGCCGAGGGCCCCATAGCTCACGTACAAACAGGGCGCGCCGAAGAACGGGGTTCCAAGACCGGCGAGCACGTTGCCGCAACCCCAAAGCGTCACCCCGATAAGGGCCACTCTTCGGGGCCCGACTCTGTCCTGCCAGAAACCCCCGATCACTGCTCCCACGGCGGCGAGTGAGAAATTCGCGATCGCATAGGCCCAGGTGGTCGAGGTCAGGCTCCAACCATAGGCCACCAGCAGGGGTTGCGTGAAAATCGCCCAGGAGTAAATCGTGCCGATCGTCAGCATCACGGCCGCCCCGGCGACTGCGATCATCCACCGGTCTGCGGTGGGCGCGCTGCTCGATAGACTTCGTAAGCTAGCCATGCGCATCCCAAATTTAATTTCCCGGCCCCGCGAGAGCCCGGCCTGCACCGGGCAACAAAAAATCACGTACAGTCGTTGTGCAACACACCGCTCGGCGGCCCTTCGAGACACGGTATCGCACCGAGATATTCATAGATGGCACGCAATTCATGCTCAGTTAAACTCTGAAAATCCGGCCACGGCATGATCTGAAGCAGGTCACCGTTGAACGGTTGGCCGGGTGGGAAGCAATTGCTAAAGAGAGCCGAAATTGCGCCCACCGACCAGGTAAGCGGTCTGATTGATGACCTTGGGCGGGTTGCCCTTGAAGTACGGATTGCCGCCGGGTGCAAACTCCGTGGCGGGACTGACGGTATGGCAGTCGTCGCAGCCGCCGCTCGCATTGACAAGGTAGCTGCCGAGTCCCACGAGCGCAGGATCCTTACCTCGCATATTCAGGGGCACGGGAGCGATTTCGAACCCCACTCGAATTTGTTGCTCGTCGCTGTCATGACGGTGCTCATCGGCCGCCGCCGGAGCGATCTGGCTGACGGATGCCAGGACGGCGAGGATCGCGGGTCCGATCCGGGTGACGGTGTGGGTACAAGCTCGAAACTTAACCTGGTTGTGCGACATGATGATCCCCTTCGAGCGCTGACGGTGGTTCTGATTTCTTTACCTCTCAGAAGTAAAACGAGATGCGGCTCGAAATTGGGTCATCCCAAAGAAAGAATTGTTGAGGCGAGGAGCGCGATCGCTCCGCGGGCGACCCGCTCGGGCCTCAGGTCGATAAATCTTTCATCAAATCAACTACAGAAATGGCTATCTGGCGTTGCGATTGTCTGAGACAGCCGCCACACTGTTGGCCGACACCGTATCGAACGGGCGCCGGGTGCATGTGATTGAACGATCGAGCTACCCACGATCTGATCGCCAAATGGCGGGCCGGCGATGAGCAGGCGCTAAAGGAACTTTTGCCGCTAATCTACGAGCAGCTGCACCATGTGGCACGCCAGCATCTGCGTAAGCAACGTGCAAATCACACCCTGCAAACGACCGCCCTGATTCACGAAGCGTATCTACGCCTCGCCGGGGGCATTGACGTCAGCGTTCGGGACCGCAACCACTTCGTGGCACTCGCCTCGCGCATGATGCGCCAGGTGCTGGTCGACCATGCGCGCGGCCGGCTCGCGGCAAAACGCCAGGGCGGTGTTCGCGTCACGTTGAGTGAGGCGGCAGATGTGGCCGATGAGGTCGACGTTTTGGGGATCGACGAAGCGCTGACGCGTCTGTCCGAATTCGATGAACAACAGGCGCGGGTGGTGGAGCTGCGCTTTTTCGGCGGGTTGTCTATCCAAGAAGCAGCGGCTGTCTTGCATGTTTCGGAGTCGACGGTCAAGCGCGACTGGACGATGGCGCGCACCTGGTTGAGCCGCGAATTGCAGAACTAGGATTTGCCGTGAATCCCGAGCGATGGCAACAACTCAAGACCGCATTCGACCAGGCGTTGCAGCTCGGTCCGCTGGAGCGGCTGGGCTACATCGAGGAAGTCTGCGCGTTGGATCCGGAGCTTCGCAAGGAAATTGAATCGATGCTCGCGGCGCACGATAACGTGCGCGATGAGTTCCTCAATACTCCCGCTGCAGGTCTTGACGCCTTCCAAGACTTGGGCGGCGCTGATCCGTGGGTTGGCAGGCGTATCGGACCTTACCAACTCGTTAGGGAAATCGGCTCCGGCGGCATGGGCGAAGTGTACCTTGCCATTCGGGTCGACGCCGAGTTCGATCAGGAAGTCG
This sequence comes from Steroidobacteraceae bacterium, assembly GCA_050012215.1. Taxonomy (GTDB): domain Bacteria; phylum Pseudomonadota; class Gammaproteobacteria; order Steroidobacterales; family Steroidobacteraceae; genus Bog-1198. The sequence goes on along the minus strand of JBEKHO010000054.1, from coordinate 19,523 downwards.
CCGTCAAGCTGATCCGTAGCGGTCAGGATTCGGCGGCGGTGGTCAGTCGCTTCAAGATCGAGCGCCAGATCCTGGCGAGCCTCGATCACCCAAATATCGCCAAGCTTCTGGACGGCGGCCGCACGCCTCAGGGTCAACCGTACTTCGTCATGGAGTACGTATCGGGGGTGCCAATTACGGACTACTGCGATGAGAAGAAGCTTAAGATACGGGAGCGCCTGGAGCTATTCATTCAAGTCTGTGAAGGCGTGCAGTATGCGCACCAGAATGCGATCATCCATCGCGATTTGAAGCCCGCAAATATATTGGTGGCTGAAGTGGACGGCCGACCCGTTCCGCGGATCATCGATTTCGGGCTGGCCAAGGCGACCACACTCACCCTTCCGGAGTACACGCAGCTGACCCGCTTCGGGAATCTCATGGGGACGCCCGACTACATGAGTCCAGAGCAAGCCGACCCCCGGGTGCGGATCATCGACACGAGAACCGACGTGTACTCCCTTGCGGTCATTCTGTATGTGCTGCTGACCGGGCTGCTGCCGTTTGCGATCAAGCGGCACGATCATCCGCCGCTCGATGAGTTTCTGCGCCGGCTGCGCGAGGAGGAGCCGCCGCGCGCCAGTACCATGGTCAGTGCGGATCGGGAGGACTCCGCCGTCAGCGCCATGGCGCGCGGCGTCGAGCCCCGACAACTCGCCAAGCTGCTGCGCGGGGATCTCGACTGGATCACGATGAAGGCGTTGGATCGGGACCGCGACCGACGCTACGGCTCGCCTTCCGAGCTCGCGGCCGATTTGCGTCGTTACTTGAACCATGAGCCCGTGGTGGCGCGGCCGGCCAGTGCCGGGTATCAAATCCGCAAATTCATCCGCCGCCACCGCATCGCCGCCGGATTCATCGGGATGGTGATAGTGCTCTCTGCCGTTGCGTCAGGATCCGCGGTGGTTGCTTTCCGCAAGGAACATGAGGCGGAATTTCAGGCGACGCAAGCGCTGCAAGCGCAGTCGCGGCTGCTCATACAGGCAGCCGCCCAACGTCTCAAGGATGGAGATATTAGCAGCGCTCAGGGGATCATCCTGGAATTGCTCACGAACCCTCGATTCGCAGCAGCGCGCACACCAGCAGCCAATAGCGTGTTTCAGGATATTCGCGCGGCTGATTTGCAACTGGCCGTGCTGTCCGGGCACGGCGATATCGTCTTCTTCGCTGTTTATTCACCGGACGGCTCCCGCATCGTCACCGCATCGAACGACAAGACTGCGCGCATTTGGGATGCGCTGACCGGCGCCCCGCTCGCGGTGCTCTCCGGACATGGCGGCAGCGTTTATAATGCCGCCTACTCCCCCGACGGCGCCCACATCGTCACTGCGTCTACCGACAAGACCGCGCGCATTTGGGATGCGCGTACGGGCCAACAACTCGCCGTCCTCTCGGGTCATGGGGATGAGGTCAGCTCCGCCTTCTATTCCTCCGACGGCACCCGCATAGTTACCTCCTCGTTCGACAAGACCGCGCGTATCTGGGATGCGCGCACCGGCGTGCAACTCGCCGTCCTCTCCGGTCATGGCAGTCTTGTCTACGACGCCGCTTATTCACCCGATGGCACACACATCGTCACCGCCTCGGATGATAAGACTGCGCGGATTTGGGATGCACGCACGGGCGCACAGCTCGCCATCTTGTCCGGCCACGGCGACCGTGTTGGTACCGCTGAATATTCAGCCGACGGTACTCGTATAGTCACCGCGTCATTCGATAAAACCGCGCGCATCTGGGATGCGCGCACAGGCGCGCAGCTCGCCGTCCTCTCCGGGCACGGTAGTGGCCTATACAACGCGCACTATTCGCCGGACGGCACTCGCATCGTGACAGCGTCCGTAGATAAAACCGCGCGCATCTGGGACGCTAGCAGCGGCATGCAGCTCGCCGTGCTATCGGGTCATGGAAATATCGTCGTTTCTGCCTCGTACTCGCCGGACGGCACCCGCATCGTCACCGCGTCGAATGACAAGACCGCGCGCATCTGGGATGCGCGGATGGGGCCACAACTCGCTGTGCTCTCGGGGCACGACAGCTATATCTACACCGCCGCCTACTCGCCGGACGGCAGTCGCATCGTCACCGCGTCGAATGACAAGACCGCGCGCATCTGGGATGCGCACACTGGCATCCAGCTCGCCGCGCTGTCGCTCCACGGCAATGACGTTTATTCCGCTGCATTCTCACCGGACAGCAGCCGCATTGTCACCGCGTCGGCGGACAGGACCGCGCGCGTTTGGGATGCGCGGACGGGGGCACAACTCGCGTTGCTGTCTGGTCATACAGGTCGGGTTCATTCTGCTGCCTATTCGCCCGACAGCGCACGCATCGTGACGGCTTCGTTCGATAACACCGCACGCATCTGGGATGCGCGAAGCGGCGAGCAGCTCGCGGTGTTGTCCGGCCATGGAGATTATCTGTTCTCCGCCGCGTATTCACCGGATGGTAGACGCATCATCACAGCCTCAAGTGACAAGACAGCGCGCATTTGGGATGCCCGCACGGGGGCGCAACTTGGAGTGCTTTCGGGGCACGAGGATCCGGTTGTTACCGCCGCCTATTCGCCCGACGGCTCACGCATCGTCACTGCGTCGGTGGACAAGAGCGCACGCATTTGGGATGCGCGCACCGGCGCACAGATCGCAGTATTGGCCGGCCATGGCGACCGCGTCGAGTCCGCCGCGTATTCGCCCGATGGCCAACGGATTGTTACCACGTCCCGCGACAAAACCGCGCGCATCTGGGATGCGCGCACCGGCGTGCAGCTCGCTGCGTTATCCGGTCACAGTGATTACGTGTACTCTGCCGCGTATTCGCCGGACGGTACACGCATCGTCACCGCCTCGTTCGACAAAACCGCCCGAATATGGGATGCGCGGGTGCCGGCCGATCTTGCTACGCAAATTTTGTGGGACGCATCAGCCATCACTGATCCGTTGCCCGGCAGCGACCGGACACAGTTAGGTCTGCCGCCTGATTCTCGGGCCAAGTTGGCATGGTCGGCCGAAGCATCTGCGTGCGATCGGGCTGCCGCGGCCGTGTATGATCCGGACCGCATGGCCCCTGGGATTTTGCTGGAAGACATTGTGGCGGTAATCGCCAGCTCCGCGTGCTCGGCGGAAACCGCCAAACCGGAACATGCTGGGCGTGCGGACTACCAAATGGGGCGCGCGTTGCTCGCCAAGGGCGATTCGGATGGGGCCCAGCGTCATTTCGAGGCCGCAGTGGCAAAGGGATACCGAGTGGCACGCATCGATCTCGCCGATCTGTCGGTGAATGCTTCAACCGGCAAGGGGGATTCTGATCGTGCGCTTTCGCTCTACGAACAGGCGTGGACGGACGGCGTGCTGATCGGAGCTTACAAGCTGGGTCATCTTTTCGAATACGGAGCGCGGCCGGCCGCCGCCGGCGGCGCTTCTAACGTACAGGCTTCCATAGCATGGTCGTGGTACCAAAAAGGCGCGGATGCCGGCGAACCGAATGCCCTCGCGCGCTTTGCCGAGCGCGACCAGAGAAATGCCCTCGCCGAGCCGGACCCGGCGAAGCGCAATGCGCAACTCTTGCAGGCCTTCTCGCGCTTCGCAGCGGCAGCAGAGCGTGCCCGCGAGGAGGATTGGCCGGATTCCGCGTGGAAGGACTGGCGCTATCGTCGCGCCACGCTTGCCCGTCTACTGGCGAACATGGGCATGATGCAGCAGGTGGCCGATGCGTACGGCGCAATGCCCCACAAGGAAGCGCCTCGTCCATCGATGTGGTGGGAGCGGGCCGCAACGTGGCGCTGACGCTTCCAAATTGGCTCATCGAACATAGGAAAATGGCTGATCGATCGTTCTTCGACGATTTCAGATCGCACCTATATACTTGATCGTTTCTTGTCGGAGTTCAACCCTTTGCCGGCAGCGAGGGCAGAATGTCGAAGGGGTCAAGCTGCCTGGTGCAGTGAGCACCGGGCAGCCTGTATGCGACGTTACCTGCAATCCCTGCCGCGCAATTTGCAGCCACTCAGCGAAACTGGGAGCCGTTGTTCACGAAAATAAAGGTGCAGTCTCCCGTCGAGGGGATGGAATTGAACTGGATGTAGCTGTTGTAGTTGATCCCCGCAACGACATCACGCACGCCCGCGGGTGGGTTGAAGTCGTAACAGTAAGTCACATTGCTGGATGCGTCACGCGCCGCGCAAAAGACATAGGAACCGCTCGGGAGACTGCCAGAGGAGGCGCATGTGATGTACTGCGACCCGCTCCCTCGAGAGGCGGCCGCGAGCCCACCGCTCGCGTAGCCGTTGGCCGCGTTGACGTAGACATACTGGATGTTGGCGGCGCCGGCGTGAGCGACTGACTGCAGGACAAGAGCCGAGATCCCGGCGATAAGAGCGAAGTTCTTGATCATGATGATTTCCTTGAGTGTGATTGGAAACTGTTCCGACCGTAGGTGGGTGTCAGAGCGGCGGACCGCTGGTCTGCGCCTTGATTGCGCCGCTGTTGAACGCGAGTACCAGCTTCTGCAACGCGAGCTTTTGCTGCTCAGGCGGCAAGGCGAAGAGCTTGCGGTGGAACTCATCCCGCTGCTCGTCGCCCCAGACGCTTCCCGTGACTAGAGCGTCGATATCCGCCTGTGCGCTTTGCCGCACCGATACCGCCTGTGCTGACTCGGGCGCTGGCTCTCTAGCCGTCGGCGCCGCTTGCGGGCCCTTGTTGTGCTCCAGGGCCTGCGCCAGCTCCTGGCGGAACGCGGCGCAGGTCGCTTCGCTGCCGCCGCCGGCGGTGTGCACGTAAGAGTTCTCAAGCTGCGCCCCCGGTAGGACGCGTGCCGCGGCTACTGAGCTCGCCGGAGATTCAGCGGGGACGTGATGTCCCCACCACGCGCCCGCCGCGAGACCGAGGGCGAGGGTACCAATGGGCAAGGGTTTGATCATGGCTGCACCTTCAATTGTAGAATTGCGAGCCGGTCTCTACGGTGAGATCCGTACACTCACCGGTACTCGGATTGGCCGAGAAAGCGATGTAGCTCTGCATATTGATGGACGCCGCCGCTTGAATCAGACCTTCCGGAGGGTCGAGGTAGTAGCAGCCCAAGCTGGCACCCGAGGCATCCTCGGCCTGGCAAAAGAGGTACGTGTAGTTGCCAGCGGCGTTGGCACCGTTCTGGCAACCGATGAATTGGAGGATACCTGGCCCGTTAATCGCGCCCCCAATCGACCCATAGGCCTCGTCGAAGGTGGAGCTCGTGTAGACGCTGACCTGCGGCTCGTAAATGTAGGCAGCATGAGCCACTGGTTGCAAAGCCAATGCGGAAACAGCGGCGAGTGCAATAATTCTTTTCATGAGATGTCCCTCGGTTGATGTCTGGTGTCGCTGGTCAAAATCGCGACGCTCTATCCGTAAATCGCAAATGTGTGATGAAACCCGCCAACACGGCGTTGCAAGAAAGGGCCATGACGTACGTTGAGGCGCGCCGACCGTCGATTTCAGCGGTCCGCGCTCGATCCTTCAGTAGTTGATGTCCATTCGCGTTGTGCAGGGCAATACGCGCCATTTCTCACCGCGTGCGTGAGCTGGAGACGTCTCGCGACGTCGTGTTTTTAGCCGCGGGAGCTGCTTTCGCGCACGACTCCCAGAGCAATGATTTCATTACACATTCCCAGGTTGCATGGGGGCAGGCTGTGGAACCGGGGTTATCTCACTACGTTTTTACCGGCGACCGGCGCTCCGGGAGTTCTGACCGCCAATCTGCTCGATCCCGCCACCAGCGCCGCTGGCGGTTACGCCGGTGAGGTGGCCGCCGTGCAGCTCAATATCGCGTTCAGCGACGCAGGAATGCTCAAAACTTCGCATAACGGCGAGAAGGTGAAACTCTGTTCCCGGCCCGATGAGTTCGCGGGCCAAGTCAGCGGCTGATTTGACCCAGCGCTTGGTGTAATGTCTGCGCACACTTGGGCCGAAACGCCCAGAGCGCGATCCTAACGAGCAACAGCAAAAATAAGGGGAGATCATGATGAGGGCTTCCTATCTTGGTGCTTTGTATTCCTTGCTTCTGTTGAGTTGCACCGGTGTTTCCTTTGCACTGGGGTCATCGAGCGCGGCGGTGCGCATCACGCAAGCCATTGACGAGACGAACCTGGTTGCCGCGGGCAGCACGTTACGGCTTGCGCCTGGCAGCCTCGACGAGGGCCTGGTTTCCGATAGCATGCCGATGGATCACCTGTATCTGCAGTTGAAAAGACCTGCTGGGGAGGAGCAGGCCCTGGAGAGCCTGATGCGAGATCTCACCGATCCGAACTCGAGTCGCTATCACCAATGGCTGACGGCGCAGGAGCTTGGCGAGCGCTTCGGCCCCGCAAGCGCGGACATCGACACGGTGCTGGACTGGTTGAGGTCCGCCGGCTTCAAGGTCAACGGGGTATTCAAGAGCGGGCTCACCATTGACCTATCGGGCACGGCGGGTGAGGTGCGTAACACCTTTCATACCGAGATTCATCGCTATCTCGTGAATGGCAGCAGCCACATTGCCAATGCGAGCGCGCCAATGATTCCGGCGGCCCTGGCGCCGGTGGTGGCGGGCATGGTGTCGCTGAACAATTTCATGCCGAAGCCGCAGTTGGTCAAGCGCATCAAGCCGGATTTCACGATCAAGTGCACGGGCTGTCCCGACGGCTTCAACAATGCCGAGCTGTATCTGGTGGCTCCCGCCGATCTCGCGACGATCTACAATGTGGCGCCTCTCTACACGGCGAAGAAGCCGATCACGGGCAAGGGAGTGTCGGTCGTTGTGCTGGAAGATGGGGCGATAAAATCGTCCGATGTGTCGACGTTCCGCAAGGCATTTGGCCTGTCGTCCTACTCCGGCACGTTCCATCAGATCCATCCGGGTCCGGGCTGTGCGGCGCCGGCGGCGAATGGCGCCGAGGGCGAAGCCGCGCTCGATGCGGAGTGGGCAGGGGCCGTTGCTCCGGATGCGGATGTCTATCTGGCGAGCTGCTCGGATACCACGACCAACTTCGGCGGATTCATCGCGGCCCAAAATTTGCTCGATAGCGCGCCGCCGGCAATCATGAGTTTGAGCTATGGCAACTGCGAGGCGGACGACGGGCCGGGTCCGAACGGTAACGGTTACTTGAATGCGCTTTGGCAGCAGGCGGCGGCGGAAGGCGTGTCCGTATTCGTTTCCGCTGGCGACGGCGCTGCCGCAGGTTGCGACAATTTCGATACGGCGCAATATGCGGTCGGCGGTATCGCGGCGAACGGCTTTGCCTCGACGCCTTATAACGTTGCGACCGGCGGCACCGATTTCCTCGACGCCGCGACCAACACCATCCCCAAGTACTGGAAGGCCAGCAACGCCGCCAATGGCGGCTCCGCGAAATCCTATATTCCGGAGACGCCGTGGAACGACTCTTGCGCCGGCTCGGTTCTGTACGAGTTCGAAGGATTCACCGGTCCGATCAGCTTCTGCAATAGCACGACCGGCGCCAGCTTCCTGGACATTATCGGCGGCAGCGGAGCCCCGAGCGCGGTCTACCCGAAGCCCTATTGGCAGCAGGGCACGTATGGCATGCCGAATGACGGCGCACGCGATCTGCCGGACATCTCGCTGTTCGCATCGAATGGCTTCTGGAATCACGCAATCTTGCTGTGCATGTCAGACGCGGCGCAGGGCGGCGTTCCGTGCAACTATAGCAACCCGACCGATGCGTTCTTCAACAGCGCCGGTGGAACCTCGTTCACGGCGCCGCAGCTTGCCAGCATTCAAGCGCTGATCGATCAGAAGGCGGGCGGCCCGCAGGGTAATCCGAATCCGGTTTACTATGATCTCGCCAAGTCTCAATACGGCAGCGCCTCGAAGCCGCACGAGGCGAACATCGCCGCATGCAACTCCTCGAACGGCACCATCGGTTCGAGCGCCTGCATGTTTCATGACGTCACCGTCGGCACGAATGATGTGCCGTGCTACGGACCGGTGAATTGCTACAACCCGAATCCGCTGACGGATTACGGCGCGCTGTCGACGAGCGACAAGACGCTCAAACCAGCCTTCTTAGCCCATCCGGGGTGGGACTTTACGAGCGGCCTCGGGACATTGAACGTCACGAATGTCGTGAACGCGTGGCCATGAGGCGAGTTGATCCTTGAGCGAAGGCCGCGTCTCCTTTGGAGATGCGGCCTTTCGCCGCGCAGAATTGCTCTTCCGGATCAGGCTGCGGGGCAGGTCCGGCTTAGCCGGTCAGTTCTGGCTCAGCGCCGGCGCGATCCTTTGTGCGCGGCGAGCAAGCCAAGGCATGCCGCAATAGGAATCCGCGACCACCCAGCCGGCGGCCGTCAACGCTTTGATAGGAGCCCTCGACGAGCGGCCCGGTGAAGATGAAGCGCGTCTTAAACGCCAGCAACCATAGCAAGAGATAAGCGAACAGCACGCGGGCAGCCGCGGCAGCCGTTCGTCGCCAGAATAGACCCATGCCACATGCCAGGCAGATGAATGCGCAGAGATAGGCTAGCACCGCGCGCGCGGGCAGATCCTTCGGCACCGAGTCCCATATGGGTGCGAATTTGCCTTGACGTTTTCGGTCAGCTGCTTCGGTAAATTGGCGGTGCTGCTCGCTGGGTCCGATACGCCATCACAAAGTCCAGGATGAACCGACTGGCGTCTGGTCCGTTGGAGTCGTTGAATTCATAGTTCATGTTGCCGCCGCTCCAGGCGTGACCCAGTCCCTCAACCACAATCCTTCGAAGCACGAGCTCCCCCGTCCTCGTCGAGTCCTGCTGTCGATAGGTGTGGCCTCCGCTTTCTATCCGCCGTTCATCGTGCGCTAACAACGGGCCGGCACGGGGATCGGCAAGCTCCTCCACCCGCGCCTTTAGCTGCGCGATGATTTGATCCGCATTCACCGGATTGACGGTCATGTCCCGGTCACCGTGGATCACAATCGTCGGTACGATGGCCGCGAATTCGCTGGCATCACACACGAGTTGCCACGCTCTTTCGATTGAACTGGGCGACGGTCCGTCCCGCATCAAGGCAAGCGCTTGTGCGGGCGAACTTGCGGCGCCGTACATTACTCCCGAATGGATAGCACAGGCGGCAAACAATCGACTGTAGCGCACGGCCAACAGGCAAGCCATTGCACCCCCGGCCGACATTCCCACAACATAGACGCGTCGGGGATCAATCGGCCGGCGCTGTGTGACTTGATCGATTAGATGAGCAATTAAGGCGGCCTCACCCTGTCCCGCGAGTGACGTTGATTCGAACCAATTCCAACAGCGCAGCGGATTCGAGCGCGGGCTTTGTTCTGGGTACAGCACTGCGCAGCGGTATTCCTCTGCGAGCATGTTCATGCGCGTGCCCTCGGCAAAGCTCAGCGAATCTTGTTTGCATCCGTGCAGCATGACAATGAGTGGCATGCTGTCGCGGCGCGAGGAACCTGCCGGTAGATAAAGACGATAGGCGAGCGCACCGGCTGTCCCCAACGAGCGTACAGCCGAGGCGCGCGGATCCTTGAAATGTCCCACAAGAAATCGACTGCGCCCCGTTTCGCCGGACCGCGCTGCACGCGGCACCCGCGCAACGAACTTCTTCATTAAAAAACGGCGCAGCGATCTCAACATGGAACCATACTCTCACCTCTAGCCAGCGGGGCGGCGCTACGCCAAAGAGACTACTCAGACCCTGGGAGTCGGTCCCCAGGGCAAGCGGACGCGGCCGATCTTGCGGGAAGTAAGCGTACCCGATTTCGGTGCACTACTATGGAGACTCGGCGTTGGCATTTCTATCGTGACGCCATTCACAGACGCGCGTGCAGAACTCGATGAAATTCAGGCCCTTCGAGCGTCAAGTGATGATCCTTAGGGTGCCGGTGAAAAGATCTCGTGCGTTCCATTCCGGCAGCAGCGCGATGTGAGCGCCATAGATTCAGGCTCGGGATTGATTGACAGCGCGGAAATTATCTTTATCCTTTCCCGCGGGCCATCCGCTCCCAACGGCGGACGCTCATCTGTAAGGATGGGAGAGCAATGTGAAGACACGCATACCGCCGCCGGGCATCCGTCCGGCTGATGCCCGATTCTCGTCGGGCCCGACCAAGAAACGTCCTGGCTGGACTCTGCACGCGCTCGAGGGCGCGTTGCTGGGCCGCTCGCACCGCTCAGGGGCAGGAAAAGCAAAGCTCAAAGAGGTGATCGATCGCACGCGCGCGCTGCTCGAGGTGCCGGCGGATCACCTGATTGCGATCGTGCCGGCGTCGGATACGGGGGCGGTGGAGATGGCGCTCTGGTCGATGCTGGGGGCGCGCGCGGTCGATGTCTTCGCGTGGGAGAGCTTTGGCGAGGAGTGGGTGACCGATGCGGTGGAGCAGCTGAAGCTCTCGAGCTGCCGCATTCACGTGGGGAGGCCATACGGGATGCTGCCGGATCTGTCGCTGGCGCGTCGTGAGGCGGACACCGTGTTCACGCAGAATGGCACAACGTCGGGCGCGAAGATTCCGGATTTTGACTGGATTGCCGCGGACCGGGAAGGCATCACGATCAATGATGCGACCAGCGCGGTGTTCGCGCAGCCGATCGTGTGGTCGAAGTGCGACGTGGTGACGTTCTCGTGGCAGAAAGTACTGGGCGGTGAGGCGGCGCATGGGATGCTGATCTTGTCGCCACGTGCGGTGGCGCGCCTCACGAACTATGTGCCGCCGCGGCCGTTGCCGAAGATCTTTCGGATGACCAAGAACGGGCGACTGGATCAGGAGCTCTTCGAGGGGGCGACGATCAATACGCCGTCGCTTCTCGCGGCGGAGGATTTTCTGGACGCGCTGAAATGGGCGGAGGGGATCGGGGGCCTTCCGGCCTTGCACGCGCGCGCGGATGCGAATGCGGGGCTGCTGGCGGAGTGGGTGGCGCGCACGCCGTGGGTCGATTTTCTCGTGTCGGATGCAGCCATTCGCAGCAATACCAGCGTGTGCTTGAAGGTGGTCGATGAACGGGTGGCTGCCCTCGTGCCCGCGGAGCAGGGGGCGTTTGCAAAAAGCCTGGTCGGCCTCTTGGAGCGAGAAGGGGTGGCGCTGGATGCAGCGTCCTATCGCTCGGCGCCGCCTGGACTGCGGATTTGGTGTGGGGCGACGATCGAGCTCTCTGACCTCGCGGCACTGGCGCCGTGGCTCGATTGGGCGTTTGCCACGAGTCTCGCGGAATTGAAGAGATCGCCATAGGGCGCAGCGGAGTGGGATCATGCCGAAAGTGCTCATCGCCGATGAACTGAGTCCCAGGGCCCTCGATATTTTTCTGAGCCGCGGCGTGGAGACAGACGTGCGAGTCGGTCTCAAGAAAGCCGATCTCGTGAAGGTCATCGGCGGTTACGACGGCCTCGCCGTGCGCTCGGCGACGAAGGTGGACAAAGAGGTGATTGCCGCCGCCAAGAGTCTCAAGGTGATCGGGCGTGCAGGTATCGGCGTCGACAATATCGACATTCCGGCCGCGACGGCGCGCGGCATCGTGGTCATGAATACGCCGTTCGGCAATTCGATCACGACGGCAGAGCACGCGATTGCGCTGCTCTTTGCGGCGGCTCGACAAATCGCTGCGGCGGACGCCTCGACGCAAGCTGGGAAATGGGAGAAGAACCGCTTCATGGGGGTCGAGCTCTATGCCAAAACCCTGGGACTCATCGGGTGCGGTAACATCGGCGCGCTGGTTGCCGAGCGGGCGCTCGCGCTCAAGATGAAAGTGATTGCGTACGACCCGTTTCTATCGCCGGAACGGGCGGTCAAGCTCGGGGTGGAGAAGGTCGAGCTCGATGATCTGCTGGCACGGGCAGATGCAGTCTCGCTGCACACACCGTTGACGGACAAGACGAAGAACATTCTGTCGCCGGAGACGATGGGCAAGACCAGACGGGGCGTGATCATCGTGAACGCTGCGCGTGGCGGACTCGTGGATGAGAGGGCGCTGCGAGCTATGCTCGAGAGCGGGCAAGTCGGGGCCGCCGCGTTCGATGTATTCGTCACCGAGCCAGCGCGTGAGAGCGTGCTCTTCGGAGCACCGAATTTCATTGCGACCCCGCACTTGGGCGCAAGCACGCACGAGGCGCAGGAGAATGTGGCGCTGCAGGTGGCGGAGCAGATCTCGGATTTCTTGCTCGCCGGGGCGGTGACGAACGCACTTAACATGGCTTCCGTGAGCGCGGAGGAGGCGTCGCGTCTAAAACCGTTCATCGGACTCATCGACAAACTCGGTACCTTTGCTGGCCAGATCGCGGATGAAGGCCTGGAGGCCATCGAGATCGAGTACGAGGGGGACGTGGCGCAGCTCAACACGCAACCTTTGACTGCAACCGCGCTGGCCGCCGTGATGCGCCCCTTGATGCCGGACGTGAACATGGTGTCGGCGCCGGTCGTCCTAAAACAGAAGGGAGCACCGCTGACGGAGTCGCGGCGCGATTCCTCGCCGATCTATGGATCGTTGATCCGAATCAAGGTTTTGACGGGCGGGCGGTGGCGCACTCTCGCCGGCGCGGTCAATGCGGGGACATCGAAGATCGTCGAAGTGAAGGGCATGGCGCTGGAAGCGGACTTTCACCCGGTGATGCTGCTCATCAACAACCGCGACAAGCCCGGATTCATCGGCGCGTTGGGTACGATCCTGGGGGAAGCAGGCATCAATATTGCCACGTTTCATCTGGGGCGCGAGGCGCCGGGGCAGGACGCGATAGCCATCGTGGGAGTGGATCAGGTCTTGCCCGAGGAGATTCAAGGCAGGATACGGGACCTGCCGCATGTACGATATGTGAAGGTCATCAGTATCTAGCTGGCCGAAGGCTCGGGACTGTTTTGAACTGCCTTATGAGGTCCAACAGCCGCGGCCCTCCCACTGGATGCGCGGGGCGCTCCGGCAAATTCCGCAGAGTCCCGCCACCGTCCAAACGAGAATTAAGCCAGATCGACTACGGCTCGCCTATGGCCTTCCGGCCTACGGTGCCCATCCAGAAGACCACAGTGGCGCTTGTTGCGAGCAACGATCCGTCATGCAGAAAGTCCCGAATGAAGAACCGTACAGCTGTTTCGAGGCATATGTACCGTTCATCAACATCGTCGGGTCCACATTGCCTTCCGTCAACTTCAAGTGACCCATACCAAAGCTGGGTTCAGCAAGTTGCTCAACGTAATCGGTCGCGCAGGCCGAAAGTGCCACGCAGACGACGATGGGCGAAATCAATTGGACTGCGGTGGCCAGCTTCATATCACTCACTCCCAATGCGGCACACGACGCCGAAGACGCCCAGGTTGAAGAAGCTCGATTCTTAACATGACGATGAAGGCGAATCAACTGCTTGCCGAGTTAGGAGGCATGACTAAAGACCGGAACGTCACGTACGAAGCATTCGGGGCGATGCGGTAACCGGCGAGTCGCTTGCCTCATACGGTTCTCTTTTATGCGGCACAACACGAGTACGCCAGCGTACAGACCGAATAAGGTCATCGTGCTCCACTGCATGCTGCTGAACCCGTAGGAGAGACCCGTGGATGTGCTGATTCTTCTGATATTGCTTTTACTGCTGTTCGGTGGTGGCGGAGGTCTGTATTGGGGCATGGGCGTGGGTTGGGGATATGGCCCGATCGGATTGATTACTGCGGCAATTGTGATTGCCTTCATGGTCTATTTGTATCGCAGCGGTAGGAGTGCCCGCTCGTAGGCGGATCCAAGGCAGAGGCGCTAGGCGTACTAGGTGGGCCAGTGCGCAGCCTAACTGGCGTAATAATAATCATTTAAATCAATCTGATATGACGGTTATCTAAACTTATTGGAGGGATGCGACTAGGAGGGGCTTCCCCCTCAACAATCATGTCGGACCCTCCATTGACCGGAGGACGCCTAGCGCCTCGCGGTTGATAGCGATTCGGTGAACTGAATGTAAGGATTCGCACCACCAGAGGTTTTGCACGGACCCAAATTCAGATTATTGGACTCTCCGGCGGTCCCGTCATCTGGGACACACGTTGGCGCGAAGTTGGATTCATCGACCAGGTAAAGTACGGCAGTAATCGAGGAGCCGGCGTTGAAATCGGCTCGCGAACCACCGCCGTTGCCGACGACATTGAACTCCGCTTTGTTCCAAACGGAGGAAATATTAAGAACGAAGTCCGGGAAGCTGCTCGAATGGGCCTCTGACCCATAGGTAAATCCGACCGACCGAGCGCCGCTGACTATCGCGCTCTCTCTGAGTAATGTGCAAAAAGGGGGCGAAACCCCTCATAAGGGCAAAAATAATTTTGCACCCGCCGCTGACCGCCGTTTTCGACTTAGGGGGTTGCAGAAAACGGCGCCTTTTATGCGATTTGACGCCTGCGACTGCTGCGCCATGCGTAAAGCCATTTAGAGCTCGGGAGCACCCATCCAACTGCAGAACCTTGCGCACACTCCAGCGGTGTACGTCAGACCAAGGCCGAGATCTTCCCGCTGTTTAGCACGGGCGAGATTGTATATAAGTCCGTTGAAACCTCCGACCAGCGTGTTCAGGTCATCGGCGATGTGGGGATCATCACTGGCGCGATCAAGCTCGTTTATAGTGATGGTGTCGATCACATCCGATCCCACAGCCTTCAAATTCTTCCGCCGCTTGACATCTATACCGACTACACGGTATGGTCCAAACCAGTCGTATGGAAGAGAGCATTTGATGTCGATTCAACCTCAGCGCGACTCGAAGACCAAGCTGCTTGACGCAGCCCTGCAAGTCATCCGGGCGAAGGGCTACGCGGCCACAACGGTCGATGATATCTGCCACCAGGCGGGTGTGACCAAAGGTAGTTTCTTTCATCATTTCAAGAGTAAGGATGAGCTGGCGCTAGGTGCGGTCGAGCATTGGCGATCGATGACTGAGAAGTTTTTCGGAACCGCTCCGTATCACGCTGCGAAAGACCCCTTAGATCGGTTGCTGGGCTATGTCGACTTCCGCGGCACAATTCTCACCGGTGAACTGGCCGACTACACCTGTCTGCTCGGCACCCTGGTGCAGGAAACATACGACACCCATCCCAATATCCGCGCGGCCTGCGATCGCGGAATGTCGTCGCACATCGCCGAGCTGACTCGGGACGTGGAGGCGGCCCGAAGGCGCTATGCGCCCAGAGCCCGCTGGAGCGCCGAGAGTGTCGGCTATTTCATTCAGTCAGTATTGCAGGGCTCTTTCGTCTTCGCGAAGGCCACTCAAAGTCCCGAGGTCGTGCGTGAGAACCTGGAGCATCTGCGCCGATATCTAGGGACACTTTTCAGTCAACCGTCCAACACACAGCGCAAGGAGAAGTAATCATGGCCGTAAAAAACACCGTTGCCTTGCATCGCGTCCTGGCCGCCAAACCCGAGAAGGTCTATCGAGCTTTCATCGAGCCGGATGCCATGGCGAGATGGCTGCCGCCCAATGGCTTTACCGGCAAAGTCCATCACATGGATGCGAAGGTCGGCGGTACCTACAAGATGTCGTTCACCAACTTCACGACAGGATCAAGCCAGTCGTTCGGCGGGGAATACCGCGAGTTGGTTCCCCATCAACGACTGCGCTTTACGGACAAATTCGATAACCCGCATTTGCCAGGGGAGATTCAGGTCACCGTCACTTTGAACAAGGTGTCGGTTGGCACGGACGTGAACATCGTTCAGGAAGGGTTGCCGGACGTTATCCCAGTGGAGGCTTGCTACCTCGGCTGGCAGCAATCGCTCGAGAATCTCGCCAAACTCGTTGAACCGGAGATTCCAAACTGACCACGCGAAACTGGTGAGGGCTCGCGTAGTTTTTGGAATGCGGCCGTACGTCTGGGCTCTTTTCAATACGTGAGTTCTTTTATGCATCAATACTCAACAGGAGCCAACATGACCACGAAATCTGTAAAACCCATTCCTGATGGCATGCACAGTGTCACGCCCCACTTGATTTGCGGCGGCGCGGCCGAAGCGATCGAGTTTTACAAAAAGGCTTTCGGAGCGAGCGAGACCTCCCGGCTGCCGGGCCCCAATGGAAAGCTCATGCACGCCAGCATCCGCATCGGTGACTCCGCCGTGATGCTAACCGATGAAATGCCAGAATGGGGATCGCACGGTCCGAAGGCACTCAAGGGCTCTCCGGTTACCATTCACCTATATGTGGCAGACGTTGATGCGTTCACGGCCCGGGCGGTTGCGGCGGGAGCGAAAATCACGATGCCCGTGGACGACATGTTCTGGGGTGATCGGTATGGTCAATTGGAAGATCCGTTTGGCCATCGCTGGTCCGTCGCTACTCACGTTCGGGATGTCAGCCCAGCGGACATGCAACACGCCATGCAGAAGATGAGCCAAAAAAAAGAATGATCCTGGATGGCGGACTGTTTGATCAAAGCAGCCGCGAGTGGAAAGGCGAGCATGGAAACAACCGTTGACCGATGAGGGCCATCTTGTTGATCCTTATTCCACCATTTGCGATGTGAGCGATTTGAAAAGCGGGGCTGTCAAATTTGCTCTGCTATGCGGCCACTTGACAGGAGTCGCCGTTTGATCTGTAATATCTGTCATGACAGAAATGACTGATGCAACCGATACATTACCAGACGCCGTTAGGCGGTTCGTTTTGGAGTGGGGAAACTTAGGGGAGCGCTGGGGCGTAAACCGCTCCGTGAGTCAGATTCATGCCTTGTTGTACGCGTCTAAGGCGCCGCTGGCGGCCGAGGAGATTGCGGAGGTATTGGGAATCGCCCGGTCCAATGTATCCAATTCTCTGCGTGAACTGCAATCATGGAACATCATCCGCTCAGTACCCATTCTCGGTGACCGACGGACCTTCTACACTGCAGAAACAGATCTTTGGAATCTGGTCTCGCGAATCGCCGCGGGGCGAAAAGCCCGCGAACTAGACCCAGCGACGGCAGCCTTACGCGACTGCGTCGAAATGTCACGGGACGACAAGAGCGTGGATCCGGTCGTGCAGCTTCGATTGCGAGAGATGCTGGATTTCGTCGAACGGCTTGGCCGTTGGTACGACCAGATGATTACCTTGCCGCGATCGACAATCGTGGCACTCATGAAAATGGGTGGCGGAATCGCACGATTGTTGGACCGCGGCGGAAAGAAGAGCCGAGACCTGTCCTAGAGCTTATGTGTCACAGCCTGACCTGAATGCGAGAATCGTCATTTTTGACGGCATCTGCAATCTCTGCTCCGGAGGGGCCGGGTTCCTGGAACGCCGTCAAGCGAGTCCGCCATTCGCGCTAATTCCCATGCAAAGCATCGAAGGAAAGGCGATTCTGGTCGAACACAGTCTTGATCCAGACGATCCCACCACCTTTCTGGTGCTGGACAGCGGTCGACGCTTCACGGAATCAGACGCATGGATTCATGTGGTGTCGACGTTAGGTGGCTTCTGGTGGCTCATCCACGCCGCCCGAATTATTCCCCGGCCTTGGCGTAATGCCTTATATCGATTAATTGCTCGAAATCGCTACCGGTGGTTCGGCCGACGTACCACATGCTATTTGCCGCAGTAGATAATGCGTGTGGTGGTCATCGGCGGCCTCGGTAACTTCGGTGCGCGAATCTGTACGCGGCTGGCACTCGAGCCCGAAATCGAGATAGTCGCCACGAGCCGCCACATGAGCAAAGGCGGAGACCCGGCATCCATTCAAACCGCGATGCTCGACATCAACGCGCACGATTTGTGTTCTAAGATTCAGTCTCTTACCCCGGAACTCGTGATTCATTGCGCGGGGCCCTTCCAGGGCCAGGACTACCGGGTTGCGCTCGCGAGTCTCGCTTGCGGCGCCCACTATGTAGACCTCGCGGATGGCAGAGGGTTTGTGACAGGTTTCATAGCCGCGGTCGGGCCGGCGGCAGAAGCTGCTAAGCGCATCGCGATCACGGGGGCGAGCACGTTGCCTGCGCTTTCGTCTGCGGTCGTAGATTTCCTCAAGGGCTCCTTCGCCGAGCTAAGCGCGATCGGTGTGGTCATCGCGCCGGGTCAACGTGCTCGACGCGGTACTGCCACAGTCACGGCCGTGTTGGGATATGCCGGCAAACCCTTTCTGTGGTGGGAACGCGGTGAATGGCGCACCGTGTATGGATGGCAAGCGCTCAAACGTCAGCGGTTCTCCTTCGGTAGCCGATTATCGGCAGCGTGCGATGTACCGGACCTTGAATTATTTCCCGCACGTTACGCCGGTGTTCAGTCAGTCAGCTTTCGGGCTTCGCTCGAGGTGTCCCTGCAGCATTACGGATTGTGGATGATCGGAGCTTGTCGGAGGATGGAGCTCCCAATTCATATGGCCGATTGGGGTTCTTCTTTAGACCGGCTCGGGACCTGGCTCAATTGGTTGGGAAGCCAGACGGGCGGGATGATGGTCCACGTCACTGGAAGAACCCATGAGGGCCGGAGGCTGAGCCGCACGTGGGAGCTGGTTGCCAAATGCAATCACGGGCCGGAAATTCCCTGCATGGCGGCGGTCATTCTCGCCACCAAGCTTGCCCGCGGCAATCGATTCTCAGCAGGCGCGAAGGTCTGCATGGGTATTCTTGGCCTATCGGACTTCGAACCGGAATTCTCCCGGTGGAACATTTCGACTCGAGTGATAAACGACATATGACTTGGTATCTATTGACGAAGTGGCTGCACATCTTATCGTCGACCGTCCTATTTGGTACCGGTGCAGGGATTGCTTTCTTTTTCATTCGGGCGAAGCGCACGGGAGAGCCCAAGATCATAGCAGCGGTGGGTCGCGAGGTTGTGTCGGCTGATATAGTCTTCACGGCGACTGCCGTAGTGCTGCAGCCGGTGACAGGCGTCGCGCTTGCGCGGATGGCAGGGTATCCACTTACAGCGCCGTGGTTGTTGTTGTCGATCGCTCTTTATGGACTCGTCGGCTGTTGTTGGTTGCCAGTAGTCTGGCTGCAGATTCGAATGCGGGATCTGGCTATCGAAGCGGCTACACACGATCTACGCCTACCCGTCGCTTACCAGCCCTACTATAATCTGTGGTTCACACTCGGCTACCCGGCATTCATCGGCGTAATGCTCATTTTCTATCTGATGGTGGCGAAGCCGAATCTATGACGCCCTAGATCATGCGTCTTCAGCAGCAGTTT
The DNA here is from genome assembly GCA_050012215.1 of Steroidobacteraceae bacterium. GTDB lineage: Bacteria > Pseudomonadota > Gammaproteobacteria > Steroidobacterales > Steroidobacteraceae > Bog-1198. The sequence continues at coordinate 402 of JBEKHO010000054.1, read as the reverse complement.
TTCAGGCGTTCCCTAACGATCGGCCACAGATTATAGTGATCGTTCAGGGGTTTTCCCCTAATTGACAATCGGCGCTTGATTTCCACTGCACAATGGGCATCAAGCTTCACATCACGTAAGACTTCGCTCGCACGATGCGTGCAACGCACTTCGATCCCCTCTCACTTACTCTGTGCGTTACCCCGCATAAGATCGTCCGTAATCGTAGCGCAGCGTTAAATGATCGAGATGCTGTCCTGCCGCACGTCATTCATCTCCCTCATCCCCGAGGCTTGTCGCTGAACCGTCGAGGTTTTGGAGCCGATAACAATGGAGCTGGCGCATCATCGATAGACAGCCGAAAATCGCCAGTTGTCAGGCGCGACGTTGTGTAGTGTCTTTGGCGCTGAGCAAGATTGCGGA